>JAYQAI010000017.1:0-25096 GCA_038136715.1 Gammaproteobacteria bacterium
CCCAGCATTACGTTCCATGACACAGAAGCATCAATCGCCGCAAGGTGCTCAAGAATCTCTATGGTTTCCATAGAACTGGCATTATCACCGCCGAGTTCGGTTGGCAGAGCGAATCGGAAGAAGCCCTCGTCCACCAGTCTGGCGACAATGTCGTCAGGCAGGCGGCGGATTTCCTGGGCTTCGTCTCCGCCCTTGAGGATCTCCTCGCGCATTTCTTCGATTTTGTGCAGTCGCTGCTTGTGGGTATCGTTAAGCATGGCTCTCTCTCGTTAATGTTGTCTGTTCAGACCTTCAGGGCCTAATGATAAAACGGATGTCGCGCTTAGTGTACCCTATGTTAAAAAGCGGCAGGATGAGTCATAAGCCACAGTGTTGATGGTGCCCCAGGCCAGAGGAAATGCGGCTTTTTTCGGCTTTTTGCAGCTTTCAGGCCGCATTCAGGTAGAAGGAACAAACAGTGAACCAGGTGAAATACAAACCTCAGGACAATCGCAGCGGCGATGCCAGCGCCGCGAAGCAGGGTTTCGGTCGAGTATCAGACAGCGCGCCACCACAGTTCGACCCCGAAGCCGAGCTCGAACAGGCCTGCAGCTACTTTGAGGCCAACGGTTTCGTTGCCTTGCGGGGCTGTCTCAACCCAGGCGAAATTGCCGAACTGAACGCCTTTTATGACCGGACCCAGCAGGAGGTGCCCGAAAAATGGGGTTTTGATGCGCGCAAGCCGCATCACCGTGAACAGGGCCTGATCCTGTCGCAGCCTCTGCTGGACTACCCGGAGCTGGACGACTATGTCTGCCACGCCGCGTCTTACGGCGTCGTCTGCCGCCTGCTGGGCGGAGAGGAGCATGTCCGCTTTGCCGAATTCAACCTGCGGGAAGCGCCGTCTGATGCAGGCCCGGGCAGTATGAACTTCCATCATGATCGCGTCATTGAAGACCGGCTCGAACGTGAGCCTTACCACCCTGTCGATTACCTGTGCCGTATTCATTACCTGACCGATACCCAACCAGGCACGCCCGCATTCTGCGTTGTGCCTGCCAGCAATCGGTTTGAAACCCTCCGCGAGGCCTTTGAGGAGCAGGGCGATGCTTACCGGGAAGTCCCCATTTACGGCCCGGCCGGCACCTGCATCATCTACGATTCAGCTCTCTTCCATACCAGGCTGGATGGCGACGGCTACCAGCCCCGTCGCACCTGGCACCAGTATTTTGCCCGGGGTGGCTGGCTGCGCAGTACGCTGCCCACCACCAACCGCTACGTCCGGGCGCCCTCACCTGCCCTCACCGACTGGAACCTGTTCCCGGAGCGCCTGGTCTTCCATGAGGACCCGAAGATCCGGCGCCTGTTTTCCCACTGGAATACCGCCCAGGGCGAATGGGTTGCTTCCGGTTTTTCAGATGAAGTTCGGGACGCCATGCCAAGGGGTAACCAATGACAACGCCATCGGCACTCAACGCTCTCATTGCCTACGAGATCCGCAAAGACAGCTGCAGCATGAATGAATGGCTCGACGTCTGGCACGAAAGGGCCGCAGATGCGCTCGAGGGTGAACCTGAAACCTGCACTTACGAAGCCGCAGTCTCGCCAGAGCACCCTGAGCAGGTCATGGTGTTCGAACGCTACAGCGGCGGCCAGGCCAGCGTTGACGCCCACACCTCACGCGCCGCCCACACCAGGTTGATGCAGACGATGAGTGAACGCAACATGACCCGGCGCCGGGTCATGAGCAATGTCTTCAGCGATATCGATCACTACGGCTGGTGGAGCCGGGACAATGGCGGCGGCCCGATGCAGACTGAGAACGTCATAATGACAATCATCGGTACACGCTTTGCCGATGAAAGCGCAAAGCAAGCTTACATCGACGTGACCCGGGCGCATGCAGATTACTGCCGCGAAGCCGAGCCTGACACGCTGATCTACAACGGCTGCCTCGCTCTCAGGGATTCAGACCGAGGTCCGGACATCAAGGCCGGTGATCTCATCTTCATTGCGGCTTTTCGCGACCAGGCGGCCGCCTCGAAGCACAGCGAGGATCCCCGTCACATCGCGCTGCAACCTTTACTGGCCGAAATTCCCCGAGAGCGGCAGTTCGCCCTCACCTACCTCACCAGTGGCAAGGGGTTTCTCTGGAAATAAAGCAAGCTGGTACGGCGCTGCTTACTGCGTGAGCTCAGCCACGTTGCGGCGGATCACATCTGCCATGGGCTTGCGCAGGACAATATCCTTGCCCGTGCCCAGCGCTGCCCCGGGCAAGGTGATCTCAAAATACTTTACCCCCCACCAGGTAGGCGCATCATCGGCGATGATCCTGAGCCCGCTCTCTCTCATGTTGATAGATGAAATCTCGTAGGACCGACCTTTGCTGTCTTTCACACCAACACGACTGGCCTCAGGTGCGCGTACCAAATCTTCACGCCCAGCCATTGGAATATCGATCACCATCTGGTTTCGAACGCGGGAATTCTTGTGTTTCGTCGACCGCACGGACTCAATGACAAAATCGCTGACGCTGAGCCCTTCAGCCGTGGCTGGATTCCGGCTGATGGCCGTTGCCGTTTGCCAGGATGGATCTTTAACGGCTTCCCACTGACCGTCAGATCGCAGCCGAATGCGGTCACCCGCTTTCGTCGTCGCGTAACGGTCTTCCGACACAAATGCCCACGAACCATCGGCATTGAGCCTGACTTCACGGCCGTCATCACTCAATACAATTTCTTCTTCACCAAGCACGGGCATCGCCAGAGTCACGAGCAGATAGAGCAGTATTCGCACTGGGGCTTTCTCCAGGTCCGGGTTATTAAATGAGTGTCCAATCTACTCGAAAGGTTGCCAACTTGAAACGCAGTGAAATTCAAACTGCTGCTTTCTATACTGCTCAACCTTCACCGCAATACCCGGAGACACCCATGCAGGAAGAGGATTTCCTCTGGCTCGAAGACATTGAAGCCGACGACGCTCGCGCGTGGGTCAGCGCGCAGAACGATGTATCACTGGCCCGGCTGCAGGGGGATGAACGCTACGCTGCGCTGAAGCAGCGGGCCGTTGAATTTCTCACCGACAATCGTCGCCTGCCGCTTGGGCAGTATAGCAACGGTAAGGTGCGCAATTTCTGGCAGGACGATAATCACATCAAGGGCATCCTGCGTGAGACAACCCTCGCGCAGTACGTGACAGACGACCCTGAATGGACCGTCCTGCTGGACATCGATGCCCTGGCCGAGGAAGAGGATGAGGACTGGGTCTACAAGGGGCGGACCAGCCTTGGCAGCGATCCCGACCGCTGCCTGATTCACCTCTCGCGCGGCGGTACTGATGCCGTGGAGATTCGTGAGTTCGACTGTGCTGATCAATCCTTTGTGACCAATGGCTTCTTCCTGCCGGAAGCCAAAACCCAGGTTGAATGGCTGAACGAGGACCAGATACTGGTGGGTACCGATTTCGGTCCTGGCTCGCTCACAACCTCCGGTTACGCCCGGATGCTGAAACTCTGGCAGCGCGGCACAGCGCTGACCGAAGCAAGGACTATCTTCGAAGCCGAAGTGACCGACATGGTAGTGACTGCCAGTACTCTGCACCGGCCAGAGGGAGACTACACATTCATCCTGCAGGTGCCGTCTTTTTTTGAGGAAGAAATCCATTTCTATTCGGCTGGCACCGTCAATCGTGTACCGATTCCGCTGACCGTCAATTTCCAGGGTGTCCTGGGTGATAGTTTTCTGTTCGAACTGCGTGAGCCCTGGACGCATGGCGACCAGACCTATGCTGCCGGCGAACTCTTGAGCCTCCACCTGCAGAAATCTTTGGACGCGCGGGAGCCCGTTGGCATTGAGCGGGTGTTTTCACCGCCGGCCAGCATGGCGATTAAATCCACTGTTATAGGCAGGGATTCCATCTATCTATCGACGCTGGACGACGTTGACGGCAGGCTGCTCGAAATCCGACCCGGCATCGACGGCTGGTCAAACAAGACCGTGGATCTGCCTGATCAGGGCAGTCTTGAATTCGTGACCTGTGATCCGGTTGATGATGTGATGATGGTGAGCTACGAGTCATTCACGACACCGCAGAGCCTGTACCTGTTGAACCAGGGCGCGGACCCCGAACCGGTGAGATCAGAGCCTGGGCGTTTCGATGCCGATGGCCTTATAACCCGGCAGTATTTTGCCAAGAGCAGGGACGGCACCAGTGTGCCCTACTACGTAATTTGTCACCGGGATACGCCTCTGGATGGCACCAATCCAACCGTACTTTACGCTTATGGCGGATTCGAGGTTGCACTCACCCCGGCCTACATGAGCGCCTTATCAAGCGCCTGGCTGGAAGCCGGGGGAGTCTGGGTACAGGCCAACCTGCGCGGCGGCGGCGAGTATGGTCCGGACTGGCATAACGCCGCCCTGTTGGAGAATCGTCAGAATGCCTACGATGACTATATCGCCGTGGCCGAGGACCTGATTTCGCAAGGCATTACCTCACCGAACAAACTCGCCATTCGCGGTGGCAGCAATGGTGGGTTGCTCGTCACTGCGGTTATGGTGCAGCGCCCGGACCTGTACCAGGCTGTTATCTGTGCTGTGCCGCTGATCGATATGATGCGCTACCACCGGCTCTCTGCCGGCGCCAGCTGGATGGCGGAATACGGTAATCCCGACATTCCGGAACAGGCGGAATATATCCGCCGCTACTCGCCTTACCAGAATGTCCTGGCCGACGTGGAATACCCCCATGCGTTCTTCTGGACGAACATGAAAGACGATCGGGTACACCCCAGTCACGCCCGGCGCATGGTAGCGAAGATGCTGTCACAGGGGCATGACGTGATTTACTTCGAGAACACCGAAGGCGGCCACGGTGGTGGCGCTGACCCGGTCGCGCTCGCCCATACGACCGCCCTCGAACTGGTCTACCTGATGCAGCAGTTGATGGACTGAATCGCAGTCCATAGGGCAAAAAGAAATTGTGCAATACCGCTTAAGGGCAACTAAACTGCCCGCACCACAAATTTCACATTTGATCCTTTTGGAGATCTAACATGGCAGAAGCCTACATCATCGACGCATGCCGCACCCCAAGGGGGATCGGCAAACAGGGCAAGGGCGCACTCGCGCACCTGCACCCGCAACACCTGGCCTCAACCGTGCTGAAAGCACTGGCCGAGCGAAATAATCTCAAGACCGACGAAATCGACGACATCATCTGGGGCACCAGTTCCCAACGTGGCTCCCAGGGCGGCGACATGGGCAGAATGGCTGCCCTGGATGCTGGCTTTGATATCAAGGCTTCGGGCGTGACGCTCGACCGCTTCTGCGGCTCGGGTATCACTTCGGTCAGCCTCGCTGCGGCACAGGTGATGTCCGGCATGGAAGATCTCGTGATTGCCGGCGGCACCGAGATGATGAGCTATACCTCGGCTTCGGCCAACCCGGATGAACCACCTGTGCTCGATTCCGGCAACCTGCACCTGCGCGAACTGCACCCGCAATCACAGCAGGGGGTCTGTGCCGACGCTATCGCAACACTTGAGGGCATCGATCGTGAGGCAGTGGATCAACTCGCCTGCGTTAGCCAGGAACGCGCCGCACGCGCAATTGCAGAGGACCGTTTTGCGAAGTCACTGATCCCGGTCTACAACCTCGACGGCTCGCTGGCGCTCGATCGCGAGGAATTCCCGCGCCCCGGCACCACCATGGATACGCTGGCAGAACTGAAGACGGTGTTTAACCTCTTCATGGATATCCCGGTCGACGGCCAGGGCAATACCTATGGCAATCTCGTCACCCGCAAGTACCCGGAATTGGAAGGGAAAATCAATCACGTGCATCACGCAGGTAACTCATCCGGCGTTGTCGATGGGGCGGCAGCCCTGCTGCTGGCCTCACCGGCCTATGCTGACAAGCATGACATGATGCCCCGTGCCCGCATCGTCGCCACAGCCAATATGGGCGACTGTCCGACATTAATGCTGAATGCACCCGTGCCGGCAGCGAAAAAAGTGTTGGAGAAGGCCGGCCTCAGCAAAGATGACATTGATGTCTACGAGATCAATGAGGCTTTTTCCGTCGTGGCCGAGAGGTTCATTCGGGATATGGATCTCGACCGTGAAAAGGTCAACATCAATGGTGGCGCTATGGCGCTTGGCCATCCGATCGGTGCCACCGGTTCAATTCTGATCGGCACGGCACTCGATGAACTGGAACGCTCCGGTGGCCGCTACGGACTCATCACCATGTGCGCGGCAGGCGGCATGGCACCAGCAATCATTATCGAAAAGATGTAACCCGCCACGGCTTGAACCAGTCGAAGTAAAAAGGGGCCCTGACGGCCCCTTTTTTCTTCGACCTGCAGAAAGTCGTCGTCAGATATCGCCATCCAACATAAATTCGATCCAGGCGGTCACTGCATCGAAGGTATCGAGCCATTCGGCATAGTCAGTGCCTTCCCTGTCCACCAGCTTGATACCTAACCTGTGGGTTTCCCCCGAAATGACATCCCAGCGGACTTCACCCTCGAGCAGGTACATCATGAAGGGTCGACCTATCGCCACAGTGATATTCAACAGCGTACCTGTCGGGATGTGCATGCCACTCTTGATCTGCAACCCACCTGTCGATACATCAGCCGTCTCGCAGGGTACGGCTTTACCAACGATTTCAGGACGAGGTTCGCACTGCTGGATGTGCACAAACAATCTGAATTCCCCGACATGCCGGTCGTGTTCGCGACGTTCATCATCAAGCTTGCTCATGCCAGCCTCCAGTCATTCCGGTAGAGACAAGTTTAGTCCAGAGTGATATCAGTAGCTAACCTCTTTCGCAGTCGCGAATCGCTGGACTGGCAATCAGAGCAAGTTCAATACGAAAGCCGGCACAGCGAAATCCAGGCGACGGCTTACCTGACTCGGGTACCGTCAGAAATAACGGCACTTATGCTGCGGGTATGGCCAATGTCGAGCAACGGGTTCTTCTCGAGGAGCACCAGATCTGCCTCCATACCAGCCTTGATCTGCCCCATCTCGTCGTCTTTGTTGAAGAACTTCGCCGGTGTCACTGTGGCGGCATGCAGCGCTTGAAGCGGAGTCAGACCCGCATCAACCAGGCGTTCCAGCTCTGTGTGCAGACTATAACCGGGGATAGCCTGACCGATGGGTGTGTCTGTACCGGCACCAATGGGTACACCCTCGCGCTGCATGGCGGCAACGAGCCCAAGACTCCAGGCTGACATTTTGTCGCCCAACTCACTGGTCTGACCCGCGTAGAAACGGGCCGTCTCCTGCCAGTCACTGGCCACAGAATCCGGCAATTGCAGCAGCGCAGTTGACCAGTCCGCCCGCTGCAGCGGGGAATATTGCGTAATGGTATTCAGCCTGAGCGTCGGTACCTGGATCGTATTAGCGAGCGCACGGATGACCCTCTGACAGCGCGATGAATCAGGGTCGGCGGTCGCCAACGCGACCGTGCGCTGGCTGCTGTGCAGATGGCTGCGGAGTTCATAACCCGTTTTCTCATCAGGCGATGCCAGCATCGCTGTACGCGTTTCGTAGAGTGTATCGGCATCATCAGCACAGGCGACCTCGATATTTCGCAGATGCTCCATGGAGTTCACCGAGGGCCCCGCCTCATCGGCGAGCATCGACAGCGGTACATGGGCGGCAATCGGGATACCTGCCTCACGCGCAACCCTGACCATCGTCTGGAATACTTCAGGACTCACCAGCTCATAAATCTTGATGAAGTCGACACCCGCCTGCAGCAACGCATCAATTCGCTCTGCAGCCGTCTCGACGGATTCGTTACGCGTACCGATTTCAGTGCGACCGTTACCGTCGTAAACCACGAGGTTGCCATCCAGCAGGGGACCACTGAAGAAGATGTCCGGCGCTTCAGCGCCCATGGACCGCCAGCGCGTGATCTCCGGTTGGATCTTGTGCAGCAACGCACCCGTGTCACGCACGCTGGTAATTCCGTGGTCCAGGAACAAAGAAGGCATCTGCGCAGTCAGGCGAGCTTCGTAAACGATATGCACGTGCATATCCCAAAGCCCGGGGATCAGGAAGTGGGCAGTGCCGTCGATGGTTTCACGGGCATCGGCAATGCTGGCATCAGCGCTGACCACCGCCTCAATTCTGCCACCACGCACGACGACCGATTGCCTGGCGGTCTCCCCTGTAACCACATCAATTGTCGTGACATTGCTGATGACCAGGTCGGGACCAGGATCCGCAGCGATAGCCAACTGGCCAAGGCCAAGACAGACAAAAGTGAGAATAGCGGCGCTGGTATTTCGCATGGCAGTCAACCCAATGAACAGTGTCGGGCATTCTGACATAAGCAAAGGCAGTGAGACGAGTTACACTGGCAGACCAAGTACGTTTCTATAATTAAAGGGATGTCCTATGTTCACCGAAACTGCCCATCGGATTGGCCAACACTTAAAAGACAGCAATGCGACAGTCTCTGTCGCCGAATCATCCACCGGCGGCTTAATCTCAGCCAACCTGCTCTCTGTACCGGGGGCCTCCAGCTACTTCATGGGAGGCAGCGTGGTCTACACGCGCGAGTCGCGTCGCGCCTTTCTCGAGCTGGAAACAGACCGGCTGCAGGGCCTTGAGCCGATGACCCCTGAGCTCGTTCAGGAGTTTGCCCGCGCGGCCAGAGAGACGCTTGGAACAGCATGGGGTATCGCTGAACTGGGTGCCACCGGGCCTGCCGGTTCACCCTATGGCTATGGTCCCGGCACCAGCGTGATTGGTATCAGTGGTCCTGTGAGCAGGGCGATAAAAATAGAAACACATTCCGACGATCGCCAGAAGAACATGCTCGCCTTTACTGAAGCTGCATTGAGCCTGTTTGAGGAGGTGCTGACGCATTCCTGACTGTACCTGAATCAGCGAGACACAAGGCGATACAACCACACCTCGTCAAAAGCCAAAGGGTCTCGCTGGAACAGGCCGCGACTCGTCCAGATCGCGGCAAAGGCTGAAATTTCATCATCATTGGTAACGCGCACAGCTCGCGCCGGATAAATCGTCTCGTTAATGCGAAGCCTGATTCTCGGGTCCTCTTCAATATGCTGAACCCAGTTGGTTCGATTGTCACCGGCATAGATGTAGAGTTGGCCATTCATCTGCACGTAAACGAGGTTAATCGAGTAAGGCTCACTCGGACGGGTTTCCAGCTGCGCGAGCGCTGAAATTTCATCAAGCTGCCAGGTTTCAGGCACTTCTGAAACCGTGCCACTCAACTCGCCACCAGACAGTACGACAAGCGGGTCATTGCAGGCTGACAGCATCAGACAAAAGGCGATCAATGTGAAGGTGCGGACCATGACTCAGTTCAACCCCATGGTCATACCACCGTCTACCACCATCTCGGCACCGGTGATATAGATGCTTTCATCCGAACCCAGGTAGACAGCCATGTTGCCAATATCACGCGCCGGGTCACCCATGTAGCCGATCGGCAGGGACTGCTCGATCTGTGCCCGCAGCGCCTCACGATCCGGCGCGGCATTGAACATGGGATCCATAATAGGCGTATCGATAATGCCGGGGTGAATTGAGTTACACCGAATCCCGAGTGGCGCATTCTCCAGTGCTACCGTTTTCGTCAGCAGCCTCACACCACCCTTGCTGGCACTGTAGGAAGCGCCACCGCGCTGGCCCCGCAGCCCGACCACAGACGACAGATTGATGATCGAGCCCGAAGCGCCACCCGGGTTGTTCTTCATCTGCCTGACACCATATTTGCACCCGAGGAACACACCGGTGAGATTGACGTCGAGCACACGCTGCCACTCCGCCAGCGGTGTTTCATCAACGGGGCAGCTGGAGAAGATACCCGCGTTGTTCACCAGCATGTCGAGTCGACCATGCCGGCTCACTACCGCATCAACGGTTGAAGCCCAGGTGGTTTCATCACTCGTGTCCTGCAGCAAGAACTCGGCCCCGAGTTCCTCTGCTACAGCCTCTCCGCTCTCGCTGATGTCAGTGATGATCGTGATTGCGCCCTCCTCCATGCATCGCTGGGCAATTCCCTTGCCAAGCCCGGACGCGCCGCCTGTAATCACTGTCACTTTCTGGTCTAACCGGCCCATTTCTCTTCCCCCTGAATCTGAAAACCCGATAATAGTGCTTCGCGCACGATGTTTCGATGTCATGCATAATGGCCAGTCATGAGAATCGTCTTAGCCCCAATGGAAGGCCTCGCGGATGTCCATCTGCGGCGCCTCCTGACAGCCCAGGGTGGTTATGACTGGGTCGTGTCTGAGTTTCTGCGCGTAGTCGATCGCGCCTACCCCGACAGGGTGTTTTTCAAAATCTGTCCGGAACTGCAGAACGGCGGCAAAACGGAGTGCGGCACACCTGTTCGTATGCAACTGCTCGGCAGCGATCAAGACGCCATGGCAGAAAACGCTCGCCTTGCAGTCGACCTCGGCTCTCATGGTATCGATATCAACTTTGGCTGCCCAAGCAAGATCGTCAACCGCCGCAACGGTGGCGCCTCAATGTTGAAAGAACCTGACAGCCTTTACCGTGTCGTTGCCAGTGTCCGACGCGCGCTACCGCAGGAAGTCACCGTGTCCGCGAAGATGCGCCTCGGCTACGATGATGCGTCACTGATGCTTGAGAACGCCCAGGCCATCGAAGCTGCCGGCGCCGATGAATTAACGGTTCACGCCCGCACTCGCCAACAGGGATACACGCCCCCCGCTCACTGGCATGAATTGGGAAGAATCGCGGAGACGATCAGGATTCCCCTGATCGCCAACGGGGATATCTGGTCAGTCACGGATTACCACGCCTGTATGGCCGTTTCCGGCACTGCGGACGTCATGCTGGGACGGGGCGCAGTGCGACGACCGGATCTTGCCAGCAAAATTCGTCAAAACGAGATGACGGCCGCCGAATGGCAGATTGTTCGACACCTCTTAACCGAATTCTGGGTCGACATCCGCCGAGTGATGCCGGAAAAAGACTGTGCTGGCCGCCTGAAGCAATGGGTCAATCATCTTCGCAAGGCTCATCCCAACGCCGAGGCCCTCTGGCAGGTCATTCGTACCGAGCAACAGTGCCGGGTACTGGACCGCATGCTTGAAGCTGCCTGAGTTGAAATTTTTTGCCCCATTCTCGTCCACCGCCACAGGAGATCAGCATGACAGACTACAAGACCATCACACTCGAGCGGCAGGAAGGTGTCGCCACGCTTACGCTGAACCGCCCAGACAGCCTGAACGCCCTCACTGTCGAGATGGGACGTGAACTGCAGGAGGCAATTGAGGCAGTAAAATCAGATCATGACTCAAGAGTCCTGGTGCTGACCGGCGCCGGCCGGGCTTTCTGTGCGGGCGAGGATGTTAAGCAAAGACCTGCCGACTCGGGCGAAACCCGGGCCCGGCAAACCCCGCTGTCGAAGCTCGCCCGTGGCCCTGAGGGCATGATGCGCTTCGCGGATACGCTGAGACGCATGACCAAACCCACGGTTGCAGCAGTCAACGGCTACGCCGTTGGCCAGGGCCTCAGCATCGCACTCGCCTGCGACATTCGCATCGCTTCAGATGAGGCCGGGTTCGGGGCAATCTGGACCCGGCGCGGTATTCCGCCAGAATCGTCAGGCGCTTACCTGCTCACCCATCTCGTTGGCCCCGCCAGGGCCTGTGAGCTGATATTCATGGGCAAGATCATCGACGCGACAGAAGCTGAGAAGATCGGGCTTATCAATCAGCGTGTACCTGCCGATCAACTGGCGGAGGTAACCCAGGAGACAGCGCGTCAGATCGCCGATGGCCCACCCGTGGCGATTGGCATTTCGAAGATGATGGTCTATCAGGCGCTGGAAACGAGCCTCGATGTGCACAGCAGGCTTGAGTTCTTTGGCCAGGACTATAGTTTCAATACCAAAGATCGCGAGGAAGGAATACAGTCGTTCCTCGAGAAACGCCCACCAAAGTTTACCGGTGAGTAGCAGCGACTTAATGAAAAGAATAAAACAAAGGATTTATGCGCCATGATCTATCCCATCTTTCAGTACGCCTATTTCGTCAATGATATTGAGGAGGCTGCCCAGAAATGGCATCGCCTCTACGGAGCCGGCCCCTTTGTGCTGGTACCACACCACAAGACAGACAAGTTCCAGTACCGCGGCACGCCGCAGGAGGCCGACGTCTCTTATGCGTTTGGCTACCTTGGTGACACCCACATTCAGTTCATTCAGCAGCACGACGACACACCGTCGATCTACCGGGACATGTATGCCGATGGTGAAGAAGGCTTTCACCACGTTGGCTGCCTGGTGAATGACTTCGCTGCTGCCCGCCAGCGCCTGCTCGACCTTGGCTTTGTTAATGCCTGCGAGCTCTGGGCTGACGACGTCAATGCAGCCTATTTCGACACGCGGGAGGTAAACGGTGGCTTCACCGAGATTCATGGCGATCCGCCTCACATTCTGGCCAGCTTTGCGATGCAGAAAAGAGCCCATGAAAACCAGCAGCCCGGCGACAGTCACATCATGACCCGGACAGAACCCTATCGTGATGGCCGGGACCCAGGCTATCTGTAGCCGGGTCGCGGGGCTCCCCTGCTGCTGTCGGGGTCAGTTCCTGTCAACCATGTCCTTATCCAGCCGGCGCCATGTCAGCAGGAAAAACACCGAGCCTGTGCCATATAAGATGGCCATGATAATCATCGACGATTGGAGACTCTGCGCGTAAACCGCCCCACAGACACTCTGCAGGTTTTCACTGAGTTCGCCGATCGCACGGGGGTGGCACTGGTTTCGGACCAGCTCCTCCGCGGCAACCCCAAGTTCAGCCGCGCCACTGGTAAAGAAGATATCAGAGGTATAGCCAATAAACAGCGGACCAAACCCGTAGCCAATCAAATTAGCGATAAATAACAACACAGCGATCGCCATCGCGCGTACACGCATACTGACGACGCCCTGCCCAATCGTGTACTGGGCGGCAATATAGCCATACTTAACGAAACCGCCAATGATCAGGCCAATTGCTGCGAACAGCAGACTGTCTGTCGTGAACGCAAACACATAGAAGGGAATCGACAAGGCTAAACCCAGGGCTGGCACCCAGGCGATGGCACCGGGATGTACTTTGTAAAGTCTGGTTGCCAGCCATCCGGTCGCAAATGTCCCGATAGCGGCTGACAATGCGACTGGCGTATTGATCCAAATGGCCGCTTCACCCGTCGTGATGCCATGGGTGCGAACCAGGAAGATGGACTGAAACGATGAGATGCCATAGCCGCAGAATGCCGCGATGGTCGCACCCGCAGTCATCCACCAGAAGGCAGGTTTTGTCATCAGCTCGCGTATAGCTTCTCGCAGAGGCACGGGTTCGCTGGCTTGCGTGCCCTTCGGGTCAGTAAAGCCGCGAGGCGGCTCTTTCACGGTCAGTTTAAAGATCAGGGCGATCAGCAAACCAGGGAACCCCACGACGAAGAAGGCTGTTCGCCAGTCAAAGGTGTCTGTCACCCAGCCCCCAATCAAGTTGGCAAACATACTGCCGAGGGTCACCCCCATGGAGTAGACGCCAAGGGCCTGAGATCTGTCACGCGGTGCATAATAGTCTGCAATTAAAGAGTTAGCCGGCGGTGTACAACCGGCCTCGCCAATACCAACCCCAACACGACATGCCAGCAACACCCAGAAAGCACCAAATGTGATGGATCCGATTGTGATCTCGGTTGCAAGGCCACATAGGACCGTCATGAGCGACCACAGGGCGACACAGACTGTCATGATCCAGACGCGGTGGCTCGCATCGGCAAATCGTGCCAGCGGAATGCCCACAAAGGTGTAGAGAAGCGCGAACCCGAAACCCGTCAGAAGACCAAACTGCGTATCGGAGAGCCCGAGTTCAGGCACCAGGTCAGGCCCGACGACGGCCAGCAAACCGCGATCGACAAAGTTCAGGATGTAGATCAGCGTCAGGGCCGAGAGCACATAGGTTCGGTAACGGTGAGAACCAAAGCCGATGTCTTGATCAGATACGTCATTGTCCTCGGGGGTGGATGCTGTTGTCACAAATAGCCCTTACTGCTGAACATCACGCCGGCCCAACTTGGAACGACCCCAGCTGGCGTGAAGGTGGCTGGTGACAGATTAAAAGTAACCTTTTCCCGCGACGCTGTCAGCCTTCTGCTTTTGGTGGAGTGCGCTTTCACTGTGTTTAAGAACAAAGCGACCGGGAAAAGGTCAGTTTTCGGAATCTGGCCATTAATCGTTTCGTTAGTGTAATCTTGAAAGTCACACTCACTCCTCCATTCACAAGGACGCTTTATGGCAACTTTCATCGCCAAAATAAAAATCTTTGCCGGCAAAGAAGCAGAATTCGAAGAAGTCGCAAAAATGATGTTCCGCGAGACCCATGAGCATGAACCCACCTGTCTGCGCTACGAATACTGGCGAGGCGCAGAGCCGCGAACCTATTACTGCATGGAGTCTTTTCAGAACTATAACGGGTTTATGTCACACCAGGTGTCGCCACATCACGAGGAACCCGACTTCGGTTCACTGCTGGAAGAAATTGAACTGGAATGGCTTGATCCGATTCAGGGTGCATGTGATCTCCCTGAGACTAACCCTCAGGAATTGCCGGCAGATGCGAGCGATCTGATGAAAGAATATGCCTCAACCCATCCACTCACCCGGCAACAATGGTGGTTGCAACTGCGCGATCAATAACCTTAAGACGATGCCTTGTCGAAACTCAGGTAGATCTCGTCGAGCGCTCTGAGCCACATGCCTTTCCTGTGTGAATACTGGTTTTTACCTGGTGTCGGTCGCATGTTGGCAAGTCGATCCAGGAGAATCTCCCAGGCCCAGCGCTGTTCCAACCGGCTGAGCGTGGCACCGGGGCAAACCTTTTCACCAATACCAAATGCCAGGTGGCGCCCCGCGTTTTTTCTGCTCAGGTCGGGTTTTGCCGGGTTCGGGTAACGGCGCGGATCCCTGTTACCGGCACCATAGCGAATAGCGAGGGTGGCACCTTTCGGTATGGGCACACCGCCTATTTCAGTGTCATCGTTGACGTGACGCAACAAACCTTGTGTTGGCGATTCGATGCGCAGCACTTCCTCTACGAAATTTTTGATTCCTGACCGATCATTTTGCAGAGACTGATAGGTTTCCGGATGCTGAAACAATACCCACAAGCCGTTAGATAAAGCAAAAGCAGTGGTTTCATTGCCGCCGATCAGAAGATGATCAGTAATGCCAATGATTTCCTTATCAAGCAGCGGGCGTTTGTGTCCAGCATCTACATCCTCGAATTCAATCTGCGTCAGTCGAGTGATGATGTCGTTAGCGGGTCTGGCACGCTTCGCCTGGATCGTTTCATAAATGTAGTGCTGTAGTTCGATGTGCAGGTCAACTGCCTCATTTTCTTCTGCTTCTGTCAAACCACGAGAAAAAGGCAACACCCAGGCCGCAGACCAGGTTTTCAGTTGGGGCAGATCCATGCGGGGCAGGCCAAGAAGTTCTGCAATGACAATCATTGGCAGAGGCTCAGCAAACTGATCGTAAAATGGTACTTCCCCATCATCGATCCAGTTGTCGATAAGCTCATTGATAGCTGCGCGGATGAAAGGCTCTTTTTCCTGTACTTTTGCCGCCGTCAGCGCGGGGTCGACCAGCGCACGGTAATGTGTGTGCCTCGGCAGGTTTTCGCCCAGCGGCGTATAACGCGCCCAACCCTTTTCTTCATAGCGTTTTCGCGATGACTCAAAAACGATTAATGGCGCGCTGTCATCAAGATCACTGCCGCCGGTAAACAAGAGGGGCTGACGCAGGACTTGCTCAATATCGTCGTACCGTGTGACGACATACATGCCAAGCTGCTCCATATAATAGGCGGGCGACTCCTCGCGAATGATGTCGTAGGCCTCAAACCAATTTTCCTGAACCACCGGGTCCATCAAGTCGATTTCTGAAGCAGCGCTGTAGGGACATCCCTTCTCGTTCATTTCATACCTCCTTCAACTGACGCATCCAGGCTTCGAGCAAGTTCTGTCTTTGTTGGCGCCCAGGCCTCCGGGAACACCTCAGGGAACGCTGACAACGGCTGGCCGTCCGCCGGTTCGTAATCATATAACCCGATCGGATCAGGGATTGCCTGACTGCGACGCCTCAGATAGGTAACGTCCGGCCCTGCCCAGAGCGAGGCATGCGCACGGCGTGGGTGACTGAGCTCTACACCACCTCGCGCTGAATGCAGAATGTGACCGTGGAAAAGCAAGATATCACCTGGCTCATAGTCCCAGCCGAGAATATCGAATGATTCCCTGTTACCTTCGATGTCGGGCAATCTCGGCAGAGATGGGTCCATAAAGGAGTCAAAGTACGTCCACTGTTCGTGGGCTTCCTTTCCGATCAGCACCTTGCCGTCGGCAAAGTCCTTCTCCAGCTTTGCTGCAGCTTCTGGGTCTGCCGCAGGATCCAGGCCAACCGGCGGTCGATACGTGATATTCCAGAGGTGCGAACCTCTCACAACCTCGATACTGACGTCACGAGGCGCGGGATCGGCACAGACCCAGGCGCGAATAAGCTGATGACCTTCGACATTGTAATAGCTGGTGTCCTGATGCCAGGCACTGGGAAAGATGTTACCTGCCGGTTTGTAGAACATCTGATCCATATAGAATCGCACCGGCGCATCTAATACTGCGCCAACGATTTCAGCAATCGGGGATTCATGTACCAGCTTCGCCAGCATTGGTGAGTGAGAAGCCGGGAACTGATCAATCCTGAGCGGCATATCGACCCCGGCGGACATGCCGTCAGGGTTGGTCCTCGTATACTCAAGCCCAGCTTCCAGAACATCGGTCCAGCCCTGATACAGCATGCTTTTCAGCAGGACAGCGCCATCGCGATGAAAGTCGTGTTTTTCGGCAGCGGTCACCGCTCGCATCAGATTAGAACCCGACATCAACCTTCTCCTTTGGATCAATGCTAGCATAGCAGAAATCCCATTCACGGCAGGGACCGAGATGACCGAGCATCAATTTGAATTCATCAAATACGAAGTCGACCAGGGCCGCGCCCGCATCACATTGAACAGACCAGAGAAGCGCAACGCCCTGTCTATCGAAATGGTCGAGGAGTTACGAAATGCGCTCTGGGAAGCGGACGATGACAAGTCAGTTCACTGCGTCATCCTGAGGGGTGCCGGTAATTCGTTCTGCGCCGGCTACGACCTGACCCCATCCCGGAAAAAACACAACGACGGTATCGAACGTCGCCGAGGTATCGGCTTTGATGATGATGCGTGGCATATCGAGCGATTCCAGCGCTGCCTGCGAACCCTGACCGACATGCACAAACCTTCCATCGCCCAGATCCATGGCCATTGTTATGCCGGCGGTACGGACCTGGCTCTTTACTGCGACATGCTGATCTGTGCCGACAATGCCAGCATCGGCTATAGCGCGCTCAGGAACATGGGCGCAGCCCCCAACCAGATGTGGCTCTACCACATCGGACCGCAGTGGACGAAGAGACTACTGCTGACAGGGGATACACTGACCGGCGAAGACGCGGCAAGAATAGGCCTTGTGCTCAAGTCTGTCCCCGCGGCACATCTCGAACAGGAAGTGGAAGGCCTCGCCGACCGCCTGTCCTGGATCGACGCAGAAATGCTGTCAGCGAACAAGCGTATTATCAATATTGGTATGGAATTAATGGGCGCTCAGGTGCTCCAGCGCCTCGCCGCAGAAAACGACGCAAGAGCGCACACGACAAGCGCAGCAAGAAACGTCTTCAAGCAGATTCAAACCGAAGGATTAAAAGCCGCACTCGATGCCAGGGACAGGCCTTTTGGTGACAGTCGAGCGAAAGTCCTCGGCCCCGAGGTCCGCGATGACAATGGTTACCTCGTTGACGATTAAGACAACCCAGAGCGAACAAATCTATGTCTGACAATCAAAAGATAGATGTCTACCTCGTCTGCAATGCGAGGTACCACGATACGAATTTTGCCCGGCTGGAGCTGCTGAAGCTGCTGGCAGAGAATGAGGACATTCACACCCGGGTCGCCGAAAACTTCAGTGATATCGAGGCCATCAAAGCCTCAACCCTGCTGGTGACCTACACCTGCGATCTCTGCCCAACAGAGGCTGAGCAACAGGGTCTCGCGGAATTTTTGAGCGCAGGCGGCAAGTGGTTTGCCCTGCATGCGACGAATGCCCTGCTTGAATTTGTCGATGGCAAAGCCGACACCCCTGACCTGGCTCCCAGGTACATGGAAATGCTCGGCAGCCGGTTTGTTGCGCATCCCGCCAACACGTCATTCTGGGTCAGGGTGACTGAAGTCACGCATCCCCTCACCGCTGGCATCGAAGATTTCGAAGTGCACGACGAAGAGCCCTACTACTGCGAGCCAAAGGGAGAGCAGGTTGTCCTGCTGGAGGCGAATTACAACCAGCCATCAACCGGCTATGTTCAATCCGAGTATGGGACAGATCGCGACTCACAACCGCAAATGTACCTGCACCCTTTCGGCGATGGCGAGGTCCTTTACCTGTCCCTGGGGCACTGTAGCGGCAAGCACGACATGAAGCCGATTGTGGACATTCAACCGGTAGTCAGGGGTTCCTGGGACAACCCGGTTTACTACGAGTTGCTGCGCAGGGGCATTAGCTGGGGCGTCAATACTCCGTCCAGTCTGCCTCTTTAATCCAGCGACTGGGACCTTCCTAGGAGATCAGACCATGAAAGTTAAACCATTCATCGCTACCGTTGTCTTGTTGTTTCTGGCTGCCTGCTCTGATGTGGAGCCGCCGGTTGAAAAACCGCCGTCGATTTCTGCAGCTCAACTGGATCAGCAGGCAGCCTCCTCTCCCAATCCGGACAGGAACGCTTATTTCGGCGACCTGCATGTCCATACAACCAATTCTTTTGATGCTTATACCTTTGGCACAATGAGCACGCCCGCAGATGCCTACCGATATGCTCAGGGGGAAGCGATCACCCATCCCAGCGGCTATCAGATTCAGCTCAGCCGCCCCTTGGACTTCTACGCGGTGACAGATCACGCTATGTATCTGGGTTTGCTCAGGGAAGCAGCCGATACAACTTCCGACTTCTCCAGATATGAGTTGTCAGAGCCATTACACAATCTAAACAACCCGGTCAGCACGGGTGTCCTGTCAATTATAAAACGCGCCAATCTTTTCAGGCCTTTTGCCAGGGCTGTGAATGAGGGCCTTGAGAACGGCACCATAGATGGGCTGTTGGTAGAACGTATCGGTAACTCCGCCTGGCAGGAAACGATACAGGCAGCCAATGACGCCTATGCGCCGGGCCAATTCACGACTTTCGCCGCGTACGAATACACATCCAGCATCGACCTGTATGAAAAGTATCTTCATCGCAACGTTATCTTCAGGGACACAGACAACCTGCCGGCCCGACTTTTTTCAAGACGGGACAGTCCCGACCCTGAAAAACTTTGGGACTGGATGAACGAACTTCGCACAGACGGCGTGGAGAGTTTAGCCATACCTCACAACTCCAACATCTCGGGCGGCGCCGCTTTTTCGCTGAACAATTACGACGATGAACCCATTGATGACGCTTACAGCAGAAAACGTGCACTGAATGAGCCATTGACAGAAATCACACAGGTAAAAGGCACATCAGAAACCCATCCCCTGCTTTCGAGCAACGATGAATGGGCGGACTTCGAAGTCAAAACCAATGTAGAAGCCGAAAACCTGCTAAGCAATTTACAGGGCGGGTACGTCAGAGACGCATACCTTCGCGGCTTGTCTCTGGCTGAGCAGGGGCTGACAAACCCCTTCAAGTTTGGCGTCGTCGGTGCCAGTGATACGCATGTGGCGGGCGCTTCAGAAAACGAAAAGACATTTTTCTCTAAAATCGGACTGCTGGATGGCACAGCAGAACTGAGAGGCTCGGTTCCTTTCAACAGGTTTTACGGCACGATTGCGAGAATCGTCAGGCCCGAGAGCCTGAATGAGGTGGACGGGAAGCATTATCTTGCTGTCAGCCCCCGTTTGATACGTTTCTCTGCGTCAGGGCTGGCAGGTGTCTGGGCGGAGGAGAATACACGCGAAGCGATTTATGCGGCCTTTCGGCGCAAAGAGACATTTGCCACCAGCGGCCCCAGGATCAAAGTGCGCTTGTTTGCGGGTTATGGTCTGGAAAATCAGAGCCTGGATGATCTCAATGTTGTTGCCAACGCTTATGCAACTGGCACACCCATGGGTGGGACCCTGACGACGAGAGAGAACCGGGTCCCGACATTCCTGGTGTGGGCTATTGCTGACCCTGACGGGGCGCCATTGCAAAGACTTCAACTCATAAAGGGATGGCTGGAAGACGGCGAACATCGGGAACAGGTGTTTGACGTCGCCTGCTCTGATGGCCTCAGCGTTGACCCGGAGACCCACCGGTGCCCGGACAATGGTGCCCATGTTGACCTTAGTGATTGCTCAATCAGTGCCCATCAGAACGCAACAGAACTAAAGGTGCACTGGCAGGACCCGGATTTCCGCCCTGGTCAGGCCAGCTTCTACTACGCAAGAGTGCTGGAGAATCCCGTGTGCAGATGGTCATCCTGGGATGCCGTCAGCGCTGGGGAAACGCCAAGATCCGACATCCCCGCGACAATACAGGAGCGCGCCTGGTCATCGCCGATCTGGCTGAACTGAGCGGTTTCTAGGGTGTCTGTATGAAACGCGGCAGAAGATAAGTCTCCAGCACACCCAGGGGGCCAAGCACGCTGTCGACGGCTGCACGCTCTTGCTTCGACAGGTTCTCTATCTCGTGCTTGATATGACACCGGGAAATTTCACTGTACTTCAACGATCTCATTTTGACCGGGCCTTCGCCGAGATCCACTTCACACCATTTTTCGCCGGCTGCCAGCGCTTCACCCGAAACTCGCAGGAACTGATGATAAGTTTCACGCATATGATCAAAGAAAGGTCGCAGCGTTTCTGGCAGCTGATCATCAGCCAGGTAATCAGCATCATCCGTCCGTGAATGAAAGACCCGATTCATGTAGTCAATCATTTCCGGGGCGGAGCCATCAATCCAGCTGCGAGGCTCCGGGTCTGCTTCGACATGCGCCTTGAACAGACCTGCAAAAGTAAAATCCCCCAGGCTGGCACGATCACCGAGCAGGAATCGGTGCTGGCCATAATGCTGAGCCGCACTTGTCATCAAAGTCTCAAAATCCTGGCGTACCGCATCCGCCTGGTCAGGTCCGCAGCCTCGATTGGCGCACGCCCTCAGACCAAAATTGTCGCGCACCATCGGGATTAATTCAGCGGCCTGAGCCTTTTCTTCCGCTGTCAGTGGTTCATGCATGTATTTGCCAATCCGGTTGGCATAGAAGCCCTGAGCCACATGTTCGACATTGTGCGGGTAACACCAGCGGCTGCTGATGGCATAACGACCAAACCATTCATCGGCCCAGTCTTCGAGCAGATGGGCCGCAATTTTCTGCACGGGGGAGGATGGCACAATTGACCGGCCCGGGTACCTGGCGTCGAGCATGAGGCCAATCGGCGTGGTGTCATGGATGAACCAACCCTCCGGCGTCTCCAGGCCGGGAATAAAGTGTGTGCCCAGGCGCGCTTCTACGGTCGCTTCAGCCGCTTCGGTCTTGAGCTTAAAGTCATAGTCGAGGCCCAGGTAATTCAGCATTGCCTGCAACTTACGCGTGAAGAGACTGTGCTCTCCGCCCCAGAGTGTATAACGGCCATCAAACATCAGTGTTACCCTCCCGTCTTGTTTTCCTCTATCAGCTCTTCCCTACCTGCTGGGTGCCCGCATACGCACGTAGGCCACAAAAGGTATCAGGATCAGCACAAGCAGCAGGCTCACAATGACACCAACACCCAGCCTGTCTCTGAGCATATTCAACAAAAGCTGACGCCGCTGCGAGTAGCCAGCGGGCAGTGCCTGGACCCTGTTCTGCCGCTCAAAGTTTTCATAAGCAGACAGCATCTGCTGGAAGCGTGCCGGCATTTTGTCTTTCAAATCTCTGGTTTCACCCGGATCACTGACGATATCAAAGAGTCGCCACTCACCATCACCCAATGGCGCAAGGTTTCGCGCCAGCTTGTAGTCACCTTGAAACAGCACGCCATGACCCGTCAATTCGTAGCCGACTGAATCTTCATCTGCATAGACCCTGGGTTGTTCTCCACTGACAACAGGCAGCAAATCTCGCCCGGTCATGGGCAACACCGGTCGACCGCCATAGCGACCCGCGGGTGACTCAATCCCCGCCAGGGAGATGACAGTTGCCGCTATATCGGTTGCCCAGGCAAAAGCTGGTGTCTGCTTGATCACCTCGCCGAGGGGCAGCCCTGAAATCACCAGGGGAACTCGCAGACCGCCTTCACCGACATAGAACTTGTAGAATGACAGTGGGCTGACCGCCGCACTGGTGAAACCTGGATTGATCGTGTTGTAGCTGCCCTTGAGTCCAAGCGTGGCGTAGTCTGTGTTGTATCCAAGGCTGGCAACCGTTCGCTGGGTCGCAAACGTGAAAGGATCCTGCGCCCCGCTGCCCTCCGCGCCGTTGTCGGAGGTAAAGATAAAGACAGTATTTTCAATCTGGCCTGTTTGCTTCAGGTACGTCACGAGGCGGCCAATGTGCGCATCCATGGCTTCAATCATGCCGGCGTAAACCGCCATGCGCTTCGACTCGTAACGCTGACGTTCGGCTGGGAGGGCATCCCAGTCTGCCGTCGAGGCCATTTCTAACTTATCGATATCTGGTGGCACAATGCCAAGCTCGGCGGCTCGCTCATGACGCTCCTCTCGGAGTTTATGCCAGCCTTCATCGTACCTTCCGATATAGCGGTCTATGTAAGCCTGGGGCGCCTGCACGGGAATATGCACAGCCTGGAAAGGCACGTAGGCAAAAAACGGTTGGCCATCGTCCCGATTGCTTTCGATAAACTCAATCGTCTTATCAATCAGGAACTTCGAAGAATAGAAATCCTCGGGTAACTGCATCCGTTCACCATCTGCGAACCAGTTGGCCTCATCGTAAATGGGCAGGTACGGGCGCTGTTCCCAGTTGTCTGCACCTGAATCCATCAGAGCTACCGTACGCTCGAAACCGCGCTGGCTCGGCAACTTGCCCGGCGCTGACCCCAGGTGCCATTTACCGGCAAGATAGGTGTGATAACCCGCATCTTCCAGCAACGTTGCAATGGTGACCACATTGTCACCCAATACACCCTGATAGTTGTCCTGCAGCTTTTGTGTGGGCGACATCATTTCGGGAATGTTAGGTACGCCTGCCAGGTGGTTACTGACACCGGTCAGAAGCATGGCCCGCGCCGGCGCACAGTTCGCTGCCGTGTGGTAGTTCGTAAACTTGACCCCTTTGTTCGCCAGTTCAGAGAGTGTCGGCGTGTTTACCTCGCTGCCGTAGGGCGCGATATCGGTGTAACCCAGATCATCAGCCAGCAGAAAGACGATGTTGGGTCGATCATCCGCAGCGTTCGCTACTGCGGCGAAAACGACGAGATACAGGACGAGACTGAGACCGCCAATTGGAGCGCGTCCCATCATGCAGGCTTTGTGCAGAATCTTGAACCCGCGAAGAACAAACCCGCAACAACAATCTCAAACACGATCTGGGGCGCGAAATCAGCACCGTGGACAATCCAGGCAACCGTTCTGCCGACCGCAGCAAAGAGCAGCAGCATCATGGGCGGATAAAACCAGACTCGCTGCTGGCTGACGAGACCGATCAAGGTACACAGACCTGCCACCATAAAAAAGGCTGACAGATCGCCAATCTGCGACGAGAGTCCGAGACCTGTTTCAAGCGTCAAGCCAAGATCTGGCGCAATGCCTCCTGGGTTCACAAGCCATCGCACACCTATGACAAGAAAGAGAATCGCGGGCAAGGCGACGATGAAACTCAGCAGCTTCCTTCCGATCGCGTTCATGCTCACCTCCTGTCAGCCAGCAAAGCCAGCATCGCCTGAGCCGTTGCCTGACCCGAGTTCTGGTTCTGACCGGTAACAAAACGTTTCTCTGCATCAACAACCGTGTGTGTGGCAAACAGGTCACGGAAGGCAGTATTAGCTTCAAAACGTGCGCCAGCCTTGCGCAGTTCTGTTTCCGGGTGAAGTGGCGTTACCTCGATACCCAGTTCCCTAATCTGTTTGTCCGTTACACCGGTCATGCTTCTCCCTTCAATCAGCAAATTACCTTCTTTATCCCGCGCGTTGATGAAACCGAGAACACCGTGACACACACCACCGATCAAAGTCTCCTTGTCGCTGTAGTAGGCATCACTGATCTTCTGGCCAAGCACCGCTGACTGACCCAGGTCGTATGCGGCGCCCCAACCACCCGAGAGAAAGACAATGTCGTAGGCGGTGAAATCAATCTCCGCTATGGGAATCGAGTGATTGACCTTGGCCTGCAATACAGAATCGCCCAGAAATCGCACATCCTCGGGTGTTCTGATAATGAAATTGAGAGTCTGCGGGTCGATGGGGATCTGCCCACCCTTGATGCTGGCAACATCTACCTCAAGACCCGAGGCAAGGAAGCTGTAATAAGGGTGTGTGAATTCCGATGCCGCGACACCCGTTGGATCACCCTTAGTTTCACCCGGTTCAGCCAGGACACCATGGCTGGTGGTGATGATCAGCGCCTTCCTGCCAGGCAACATTCCGACCAATTCACCCTGAAATTCAGGGTGAAGCCCTGACTTGTGCAGAATCGTCGGCAGCGCCAGAACAGTAATGGCCAGCATCGAGATGACTGCCCCAATCGTGATTACCAGTTTTCTTTTCATACTAGTTCCATCCCAGTTGATATCTTGGACCACGCGGCGCTGGGTACTTTTGCGCTGCCGGCAAATGGCAGAGGCGATCCATCCGGGTCTTTGAACCGTCGGCATACTCCCAGACGAGCTGATCATCTTCCCTGTAACGACGAACCACGACCGGCCCCCAGCCGAACACATGAAAATCCAGCACCCCTTCATTCCAGACCATGCTGGCAGATGTTCGTGGGCAATACTCACGATCGCCGATAGTAAACAGCACCGCCCCTTCCGTGTCGTTCGACGTCAGGCCGCC
>JAYQAI010000017.1:25196-54705 GCA_038136715.1 Gammaproteobacteria bacterium
CTTGCCCGTGCCATCGAGCACCGGCAATTCGCAGTAGTTGATGACGCTGCCATCACCTGCCAGTGTCGCGGGATCAGTCGTAAGTGGCGGGCGCTCCGAGAAAAAGGCCAGCCAGAAGCCCGTCGATACGAGCAACCCCAGTGCGATAGCAACACCGGCCAGGAATCGAATCAGCTTTTTCATTCGATCAGAATCCTGCTCAGCTAGTTGGGCCAGTATATCCACTCGTCGCCATCGACCAGCGGCTGCGCCAGCGTTTTATCAACCGCGACGGGCATTTCGGCGACGAAGGGGTGAAGCGGCTCTCGCGCCGAGGCTTTATGCTCTGCGAGCAAAGCTTTCAGTTCTGCGAGTTTTTCCAATTCAGTATCGGCCAGATTGCTCTGCTCTGTGGGATCTTCAGCCAGGTTGAAAAGCCAGTCTTTCTTCGGGTCCTCCGAGACCTGCAACTTCCAATCTCCATGACGCACGCCACGGTAATAGCCGCTTTGCCAGAACAGCGTTTTTCGACCCCAGGCAGCACCAGCTCGCCCGGTTGCCAGCGGCAGAATATCAACACCGTCAACCTCTACGCCTTCGGGAAATTCAGCGTCAGCCGCAGCGGTCAGGGTTGGCATGAGGTCTATGTGGGCAACGGGGTTTCTGACACGGGTGCCAGGTTGTAATTGCTTCGGCCATTTGATGAACATCGGTACGCGCAGGCCACCTTCAAAGTTCGTCAGCTTCCAGCCGCGGAAGGGTTTGTTCACGCCAGGCAGCCCAATGTAGCCCGCACCCCCGTTATCGCTCGAAAACACAACGATGGTGTTATCGGCCAGCCCTTCTTCTTTTAAGGTTTCGTTGATCCGCCCAACGCTTCTGTCGATCGCTCGCATCATTGCGGCATAAACCCTGAGGCGGTGCGGTTTGATATCCCCAACCGCCTCGAAGTCTTCGCGTGTCGCCTGCAGGGGCGTATGCGGTCCCCAGTGCGCCAGGTACAAAAAGAAAGGTCGATTCTTATTGGCGCGGATCACCTTGACGGCTTCGTCGGTCCAGTAGTCGGTCAAATAGCCACCCGGCTTAAAGGGTTCATCGCCACGGTTATTAAACGCACTCGCAAAGTTCATCCTCGCCCAGAGAAACTGATCGATGGGGTCAAAAGCCACCTTCGCATTCACAACATCTGGGTCGTCTTCCGGCAGGTATAACCCGCTCGCCATCAACAGGCTGTCGTCGAACCCCTGGTCATTCGGCGTCTGGCCCTCGGCCCGGCCGAGGTGCCATTTGCCAATATGGGCTGTGTAGTAGCCCTTCTGCTTGAGAATCTCGGCAATCGTGACTTCCGATGAAGGCAGGCCCTGCTGCTCAAAAGGCAGTGCATCCTCGGCGAGGTCATCGTTGAAGCGACTGGGCGGCAGACCGTTATCCAGGCTCTTGCTGACCATCGCAACGACAGGCCCCATTCCGGATGGCGTCGGCGTGAACTCAAACCCTGTTCTCGTCGGATATCTGCCCGTCATCAACATGGCTCGTGAAGGCGCGCAGGTCGCATTGCCGGCATAAGACTGCTCAAAGACGACACCATCGGCAGCCAGCTGGTCAATATTCGGCGTCGTCACCTGCCCCCCGGCCACGCCACCACCAAAGGTCGAGATATCGTTGTAGCCGAGGTCGTCGGCAAGAATGAAGACAATATTCGGGGGGCGCTCGTCCGCTGTTGAAGCAGCCTCCGCCGGACCTGTTTGCCAGGGCACTTCCCTCGCCGGCGCCACATCAAACTCGCGCTCAGACTGGTACTTCACAGCCATCAACAACAGGTCAACGCGATTCACCCACCCCGTAACGGCAGCGACAAGCAGCACCAGGGCGATACTCAACAGCTTCTTCATACAGTCATCCTGCAGCCAACTCGCGCAGCGTCATTTTGCCAAGCTGCGACATGTGCACCTCATCGGGACCGTCGGCAATCCGGCAGAAGCGTGCGCGTGTGAAGACCGTGGGTATCAATGTATCCTGGCATACGCCTTTACCACCAAATACCTGCATCGCCCGATCAGCAACATTTTGTGCCATCTGCGGCGCCACAATCTTCACCATGGAGATATAGGGTCGCGCAGCATCGAGGCCTTCATTGTCCATGACTTCGGCGGCCTGCAGCGTCAACAGACGGCATTGTTCAATCTCGCAGACACAGCGCGCGATTTCATGCTGCACACTGGTTTTCTTACTCAGCTTTTCGCCGAAGGCAACACGATCTTCGGCACGCTCGCACATCAGCTCAAGGCAGCGCTGGGCGAGTCCAACAAAACCCATCGCATATTGAAACCTGCCGGGGCCAAGGCGCCCCTGGGCAATCTCAAAGCCACAGCCTTCGCCCTTGATCATATTGCTGACCGGTACCCGAACATCTTTAAAAACCAGTTCGGCTTCACCACCCGGCGAATGCAGGCTGTCAAAGACACGCAATGGCCGAACCAATTCAACACCCGGCGTGTCGCGAGGTACAAGGATGGTTGAATGCTGCCGGTGACGGGGTGCATCAGGGTCAGTCTGCCCCATGACCAGCATCACTTTGCAGCGTGGACCGACAGCGCCCGTTGTCCACCACTTGCGGCCGTTGAGCACATACTCATCACCGTCCCGTTTGATCTGCAGTTCCATGTTAGTGGCATCACTTGAGGCAACCTGGGGCTCAGTCATCGCGTAGGCGGACCTGATCTCTCCGGCCAGCAATGGATTCAACCAGGTTTCCTGCTGTTCTGGTGTGCCATACTTGGCGAGCACTTCCATGTTGCCACGATCCGGTGCACTGCAGTTGAAGACAGGCTGTGCCCAGGCCACTTTGCTCATTGTTTCAAACAGCGTGGCAATTTCCAGATTTGTCAGCCCAGGACTCCAAGGCTCATATTCTTTTGGCAGGAACAGGTTCCAGAGCCCTGCTTCTTTGGCCAGATCACGCAGTCCATCAAACCAGGGCGGTGTCTGCCAGAGGTTTTCCGGTTCAAGCGTAAACGCCTCGTACTCGAGCTCGCGTGGGTAAACATGCTCCTGCATGAAGGCTTCCAGCCTCGCATCCAGCTCTATCACTCTGTCTGATTTCTGAAATCCCATATTTTCCTCGACGATTCTTTTATTCTGATCTGATGCCTGTCTGGATTGACGTTATCAACCCTCGGCAAAACAATATAATGCATACCATTATTTATTGTCGCCATATTCTCGGGTCACTTCAATCGGCAATGACTTCTAAAGCCACTCTTCCCGTTGAAAAAAGCTGGCGCCTGAGTCTCTAAATCGGATTAGCCCGGATAAACTCAGTAACGATATGAGCCAGCTCTGATCCTGCATCATCCTGAACAAAGTGACCGGCCCCCTTGATCAAAGTGTGCGCCTGACCCTTAGCGCCGGGCACAGACTCGATAAATCTCTTCTCCGCACCCCTGGTGACAGGGTCTGAGTCTCCATAAGCTGTCAGCCAAGGTTTTTCACAGTTCTCGAGCACTTGCCAGGCTGCGCGGTTGGCCTGGATCGCCGGATTATCCGGACTGATCGGCACGAGCGACGGAAATTGTCGGGCGCCGGCCATGTACTCTTCTGAAGGGAAAGGCGCAGCCCAGGCGCGATACTCTTCGTCATCGCAGTGGTTAAGGGTCAGTCGCATCACCTCGGCAGGATGGAATTCGGGATGCGCATCTGTGTGACGCACCCAGTACATAAATTGTGGTCGGTCTCCCATGGGACCTGACAGCTTGGCAAACATCTCCTCAGCGGGCAGCGCAGGTGTAGAAGCCAGCATCTCGTTAAGCGTGGACGCCATCTCGTCAGGAATGCCGGCGGCGTCAGGCAGTACCCCGTTAGCCGCCACGACTCTGGCAAAACGCTCAATGTTTTCTGCGAACAGGCGGAAGCCAATCAGACTGCCCCAATCCTGCCCAATGATGGTCATCGCATTAAGGTCGAGCGCTTCCACAAAACCTTTCATCCAGAACACATGACTGGCATACGTGTAGTCGCTGCGATCAACCAGCTTGTCTGATTTACCAAAGCCAATCAGGTCCGGCGCAATGACGCGATAGCCCGCTTCCACAAAGACCGGAATCATTTTTCGATAAAGGTAGGACCAACTCGGCTGGCCATGCAGACAAAGGATGATCTCACCCTCCCCTTCATCAAGGTAATGCATGCGCAGCTCGGAACCGTCGCCCGCCGGCACGTCGACGTAATTCGCTTTAAAAGCATAATCTTTCAAATTCTCAAAGCGTTCATCAGGGGTTCTAATAAATTGCATCAACGTCATTCTTCTCGTTTACTTAATTATAATGTACTACATTATTTAATCGCGGGCACACGCTATGTACAGAATTGTGCTTCAACTATAATTTCGACAAATAGCTTCACTGAACTGACATGACCAGCGCACCGAATGGCCAGAAAATCAGAAGCCTCGCTACTCAAACAGCATTGATGGAAGCGGCTGAAAATCTGTTCTCCGATCAAGGCATTCATAACGTTTCTGCCAAAGACATCTTGCGGGAAGCTCGTCAGAAAAATGAATCAGCCCTGCAGTATCACTTCAAAAACCTCCAGGGTCTGGTTCATGCGATTCACAGACGACGAAGTCAGCAAACCCAGGAGAAGCGAGCCGAATTGCTGACAGAGAAAGCCAGCGCGACACAAAAGCTCACGCTTCGTGATCTCTGTGAACTCATGGTTTACCCAACGTTTTTGCTGGCAAAGTCGGATCCACAGTTCAGAAAATATGCTGCCGCATTCAGTCATGAAATTGTGCTCGCTGAAGATTCTGCACTGATCAAGGTCAGCCAAACTGGCGGAGGAGGCGAAAGCGGTGTGAAGCTCGGCCATCTGCTGCGCGAGGCTCTTCCTCATCTCGACGAGACCACCTACAGGGCACGCATGGACCTGGCTGTGCGCATGTGCAGCGCCGCTGTCGGCAACCATATGCAGCAAAAGAAACCTTTAAAAGGAGCTGCTGCTGAACTCTTCATCGACAATCTACTGGATGCCCTCGAAGGTCTGTTGAGCGCGAAGGTCAAGAAAAGGTCACGCGCTGATTAAGCCAAACGTCCGGCCCCAGCAAACCATCTGCCTCGCCTCTACAAGCCTCTTATTTAATGATTTATATTATTAATTATCTGCATTATGTTTTTTTAGCTTCTGATTAGTATCTGCCAATGAGCCACCCTGTCTACCGAACAACTGATGGTCGTGAATTTGTCCGCACACCCGACGAGCGTTTTCGCAACCTGCCCGATTTTCCCTATGAGCCTCACTACATCGAAATCGACGGCCTTCGCATGCACTATGTGGATGAAGGACCCGCAGAGGGTGCAGTTGTACTTTTGTTGCATGGCCAGCCCGACTGGTCATATCTCTATCGAAAGATGATTCCACCCCTCGTATCAGCAGGCTTCCGCGTGATCGCGCCTGACATGATCGGCATGGGGCGCTCAGACAAACCGACCAGCATTCATACCCATACTATCTATGCCCACGCAGACTGGTGGATTGAGCTGATCGAAAAGCTGGGCCTGGGAGATATCACCCTCTTCTGCCAGGACTGGGGTGGATTCACCGGACTTGAGGTCGTCGCGCACCACCCAAAATGGTTTAAACGGGTGCTCTGCTCTAACACCTCACTGATCCTGATGCCCAATCCGGTGCTTGATGTACCACAGGGCATCAAACGCGAGGACTTTACAGTTGACCCCGCCGCCACGATCAGGACCTTCGCCGACTTTGCGGCAGACTGCCAGGCGAGAGGCTTTATCAAAAAGGATATGTCGGATTTCTTTTACGCCTGGATGCAGTACGCGCTAACCGGGCCTGAACTCAAAGCGAGCGACAATATCAGGCTGGATTTCGGTGGCATCGAACTGACGGACGCCGAGGCCGCAGCCTATGACGCGCCCTTCCCGCACGAGATCTTCATGACGGGTATTCGCACGCTGCCAAGCATGGGCGCATTGATTGATGAAGAGAAAAGTCTTGCCGCCTGGGAAGCGCTGAAAAAATTCGACAAACCATTCCTGACGGTTTTTGGTCAGTTCGACATGCTGGTCGGATCGGAGGAGACACAAAACACCTTGATAGAAAACATCCCCGGGGCTAAAGGGATGCTCCATGACCGCATTCCTGCGGGTCACTTTATCCAGGAGAGTCAGGGTGAAGAAATGGCAAGGCGTTTAATCGATTTTATCAAGACAACCTGAAAGTCGAAGCTGGCACCAGACCCCCAGACGATTTGCTGGCAGGATTCTCTTGATCAAATCGAGGCCGTTCCCATCCACGCGCGCCGATGTCAGAATGGTTAGAACATGGCGCGAGAGATGTTGATATGGCTTGCAGCAACTTCAATGCCGCCATCTATTTCAATAAGCAATGCATAATGGTTTGAGGTCTTCCAATGACATCGCTACTGCCACTTGAGCCCTACAACCCTTACGAAACCGATGCTGTGCTGCGTCGAGCAGTAGATCGCGAGGGTGCTCGGAGTGCAGATGCTGATCTCGTCACTTTTGGTGCTCGAGTCGGCTCAGAAGAGGTCTACCAATGGGGTTTCGATGCAAATCGATACAGCCCAGAGCTGATTACGCACAGTCCTTTTGGTGAGCGAATCGACGAGGTTCGCTATCACCCCTCTTATCATCGATTGATGGAGCTGTCCGTTGGAGCGGGTATCCATGCCTCGCATTACGATGGCATACCCGGGGACGGCTCCTATGTGAGCCGAACCGCACGTATGCATATCGTCAGCCAGGTTGAAGTCGGGCATGGCTGCCCGATCTCAATGACTGGTGCTGTTTTACCAGCCCTGCGCGAGCAGCATGAATTGGCAGCTGTCTGGGAGCCAAGGATTCGAACACGTTCCTATGATTTCCGTCTTATTGACCCGGCTGCCAAGACAGGTAATTTGCTGGGAATGGGGCTAACTGAAAAACAGGGTGGTAGCGATATACGGGCTAACCTGTCGACCGCCGTTCCCGTAAACGGTGGTGGGCCGGCAGGTGAATACCGATTGTCGGGCCATAAGTGGTTTACCTCGGCCCCGATGTGCGATGCCTTTCTTCTCCTTGCCCAGGCTCCCGCAGGGATCTCCTGTTTCCTCGTGCCGCGCATACTACCTGACAGCGAGCGTAATTCGCTGAGATTAATGCGGCTTAAGAACAAGCTCGGCAATCGATCCAATGCTTCAGCAGAGCTGGAGTTTACCAATGCGTCGGGCTGGCTGGTCGGAGAGGAAGGGCGCGGAATTAACGTCATTATCAAAATGGTCAATGCCACCCGTATTGATGTGACGAATTGGTCGGTGTCGCTCATGCGCCAGGCCGTAAGCCAGGCAAGTTGGTATCTCACTCAGCGCGAAGCATTCGGCGCTCGCCTTGTCGACAAACCGCTGATGCAGAACGTGTTGGCTGATCTTGAACTCGAGACCGAGGTAGGGACCATGATGGTCATGCGTCTGGCAGGTGCTTTTGAGCGGGCGCCCACCGACAACTTCGAAGCATCTTTTCTTCGCCTGTCTTCCGCTGTGGCGAAATACTGGTTGACGAAAAGATCGAGCCCGGTTGTTCGCGAAGCCCTTGAGAGCATCGGCGGAAATGGTTATGTCGAGGATTCGATCCTGCCGCGCCTGTATCGTGAGGCACCGCTCAACGCCATTTGGGAGGGGGCGGGAAACGTGATCGCCCTCGATGTCATTAGAGCCCTGCAACGCTCGCCCGAAGCGGGCGAAGCCTTTGTCACGGAGCTCGCATTAGCACGAGGTGCCGACCGCAGCTTTGATCAATCGCTCGATCGCCTCAAGGAGGCACTATCCGCACCCGTTGGAAGTCCTCAGGATGAATCTGAAGCGCGCCGCCTTGTTGAGCAACTTGCCGTGTGCTGGGGCGCATCGCTTTGCTTGCGCCACGAGCCGGCCATTGCAGATGCATACATCCAATCTCGCCTGGCACGTGATTGGGGAACAGAACTTGGCACCCTACCGCGAACGCTCGACTTGGCTGAAATTGCCCGGCGATCCTGCCCGCAGGCAGATATGGGTAAGACACTGTAGCGTCACACCCGCGAACACAGACTCATCCAGGCAATTCCTCTCCCCTGGCCTGGGCAATGCCGCTTTTAAGCGACCGCGACGCCAGGTAGTAATGAACACCGCACCAGATGTTCACGAGTGAAAAAATCATCAGTGAGTAACGCAGCGATTCATTGCCGTAATCCTCTGCCAGAAGGTCACTCAGAATTCCGACGCCCTGGGGGCCGATGCCCAGCCCAATAATGTTCAATACAAAGAGGCAGATGGAGGCGGCCACGGCTCTCATTTCGGGGCGTACCAGACTTTGGATCATGGCGAACGTTGGCGCGAGATAGAAACCACCGAAAAATGCAGGAATAAAGTAGATCATTAATGCCGGCACAAACTCGAAGGTCAGAAAGAACCAGACCAGGAACGGGACGAGGCCTATCTTGGCGATCGCCACAACCAGCGCATACCAGTGTTCACCGCGCCTTGCCATTACGTCAGCCAGCTTGCCAGCTACGAACGTGCCAGTGCCGCCGATCACACCGGACATCAAGGCCAGCGTTAAACCCACATCTGTCTGGCTAAGCCCGTGGCTGCGGGCAAAGAAGGCAGGTAACCAGAGAACCATGCCGTAGCCGACGAAGCCTGCCAACGCACTACCGAAGACAACATGACGGGTCGCCGGCGATGTTACATTTGTTGCGAGTACGGCTGAACCTGGCACCCGGACGTATCAGCTCGAGGTAAAACTCGATAACAGGGATAGAGTCGTGCCAAGTGGCATTACCGCACAAATCATCCTGCCGGTTGAAACGGTGACGGCTCAGAAAATTTCGCCCGCCTTACTGGTGCTTGATGATGAAGGTGCCATGGGCGTGAGAACAGTGAACTCAGAAGCCGTTGTCGAGTTTAACAAGGTGCAGATCGTGAATGACGACCAGGATGGGATGTGGGTTACCGGCCTGCCTGATATCGCCCAGGTCATCACCGTCGGGCAGCAACTGGTTGTCGCCGGAGAAAAGGTAGAGCCAACCCACGAAGCTTTGCATCTGGTTAAGGGCGATGTGGATTCGGAGACGCGCGCGCTGTGAAAAGCCTCATTGACGCTGCAGTCAGCAGAACCAGAACGACCCTGTTGCTGATGCTGATGGTGGTGATTGCTGGCGTGGCGTCACTGCGTGCCATCTCTGTCGAAGGAGATCCTTATATTCAGGTTCCGTTCTTCCAGGTCCAGGTTTTTAACGAGGGCATCTCGCCTGAAGACGCTGAACGATTGTTGGTCCTGCCGCTGGAAATCGAGCTGCGCAGCGTCGAGGGTGTAGAAGAAATCACGTCCTATGCCACAGAGAACTTCGGCATCGTCATGGTCGAGTTTGATGCTGATGTTGATGTCGACAGTGCACTTATAGACGTTCGCGAGGCCGTAGACCGGGCCAAAGCCGAGCTGCCACGGTCAGCGGAGGAACCGATCATCCGCGAAGAGTCGACCTCAGACTTTCCTATTCTCCAGGTTAATTTTGTCGGCGACGATGTGCCGGAGCGGACCCTCTACAACCTCGCGCTGGATATTCGAAACGAGATAAAGAGCTTGCCCGACGTCCTTGATGCAGAGCTGCAGGGGCATCGTGAGGAGGTGATGGAGATCATCATCGATCCACTGGCACTGGAGGCCTACCAGATCTCTGCAGAGGAGCTGATTTCTACGCTGTCTCGAAACAACCGTCTGGTTCCCGCCGGCAGTATTGACACCGGAGAGGGACGCTTCTCGGTAAAGGTCCCCAGCATTATTGAAAACGAAGCAGATGTGTTCGAGCTCCCGGTTAAGACGAGCGATAACGCCGTTGTGACCGTAAAAGACATTGCCTCGATCCGGCGTACCTTCAAGGACCGAACCAGCTACGCCCGGGTTAACGGTCAGCGTACAATCTCAATTAACGTCATCAAGCGTGGCAATGCCAACATCATTGATACCGTCAGCAGAGCAAAAGCGGTTGTTGAGACGTACCGCAGCAATCTGCCGGGCAAGGTCAACGTGTTCTACACGCAGGACCAGGCCCCATTCGCGGAGACGCAGGTGCGTGAACTGCAAGGCAACATTCTGACAGCGCTGGCCCTAGTCATGATCATTGTCGTGGCAGCGATGGGTTTGCGGTCGGGCATCATCGTCGGTCTCGGCATCCCGGTTTCTCTGGTTTTTGCCATAACCATTCTCCATGCCATCGGGTTTACCTATAACTTCATGGTGATGTTCGGAATGCTGCTGGCTTTGGGCATGCTCATCGATGGTGCCATTGTCGTTACAGAGTATGCAGATCGCCGAATGCTCGACGGCGCACACCGCCAGCAGGCGTACGCAGATGCTGCTAAACGCATGTTCTGGCCCGTTGTGGCATCTGTTGCAACGACGCTCGCAGCCTTCCTGCCTTTGATGTTCTGGCCGGGCATGGTAGGGAAGTTCATGCGCTACTTGCCTGTGACGGTCTTTACTGTGCTGACAGGCAGCCTGCTTTATGCCCTTATTTTCGGTCCGGCCCTCGGTGCAGTGTTCGGTAAGGCAGTTAAGGGTCAGCAGGACTTCAAGCGCAACCTCGAGATCATGGAGAACGGGGATCCTCGCACGCTGGGTGGTCTCACTGGCGCCTATGCCAGGCTTCTGGCGTTCACCAGCCGCCATGCCTGGCTGACGTTTATCGCCACGGTTGCCATTCTGGTTTCGAGTTTCGTCGCCTACAGTAATTTCGGCCGGGGTGTGATTTTTTTCTCTGACTCCGATCCTAGTTTCGGCATCTTGCGCGTCAAGGCACGCGGCAATATCTCTTCCAGCGAGATCAACGATCTGGTTGCGGAAGTCGAACAAATCATTGTGGATATCGACGGCATCAAGCACATCAACCTGACTACGGTCACGCCTGGTGGTCCCTCTCGTGGTTCGTCTGACAACATCGGCTACATGTTTATTGAGCTGATTCCTGAAAATCTGCGGGAGGTCTCTGGCAAGCAGGTATTCGAAGAGATACGGGAGCGAACGAAAAGCCTCTCAGGGTTTTCTGTCGAAGTTGAGGAGTTTCAGAACGGCCCCAACCAGGGCAAACCGATCAGGATTCAGTTTGCTTCGTATTCGAAGGAACTATTGGACCCGGCGGTCAAGCGTGTCCGTGAGTACATGGAGTCACTTGAAGGCATTCGCGAAGTAGACGATACAAGAGCTCTGCCTGGCCTGGAATGGAAACTGGCAGTGGATCGGGCTCAGGCAGCATTATATGGCGCTGATGTCACCACGGTCGGCGTGGCGGTTCAGCTGATTACGAACGGTGTGAAAATCGGGGAATACAGACCCGATCGGTCCGATGATGCAGTCGACATTCGGGTGCGTTATCCAGAGAAAGACCGAGGTATTGAAGCGCTCGATCAGCTGAAAATACTGACCCGGGAGGGGCTCGTACCAATTTCAAACTTCGTCCAGCGGGAAGCCGTGCGCAACGTCGACACGATCCAGCGTGTCGACGGCATTCCAATCAAAAATATCCGTGCCGGCGTAGCGCCGGGTTTCCTGGCCGACGATATGGTCAAAGAGATAGAAAAATGGCTTGAAACCCAGGAGTTCGATCAACGGGTTGCAATCACGTTTCGCGGGGCGAACGAAGAACAACAGGAATCACAGGCATTCACGGCGGTCGCCTTCGGCCTGTCTCTGCTCCTGATGTTTGTGTTGCTGGTCACCCAGTTCAACAGCCTTTATCAGGCGCTTCTGATTCTGTTCGCGGTGGTCATGTCGACCGCAGGCGTGCTCATGGGTCTGCTGTTTACAGATCGCCCCTTCAGCTCACTGTTAACAGGCATCGGGATCGTGGCGCTCGCCGGTATTGTCGTCAATAACAACATCGTCTTGATCGACACCTTTAATCACGTGCGGCGGAAACACCCCGATCTCGACTATGTCACGTTGATCACGCGCACGGGCGCACAGCGTCTAAGACCTGTCATCTTAACGACGCTGACAACGATTTTTGGTTTGCTTCCGCTGGCGCTGAATTTCAGTATCGACCTGATTAACCGCAACATTACGTTCGGCAGCCAGCTTTCATCGATGTGGGTACCATTGTCACAGGCAATCGTCTCTGGCATGGCCTTCGCTGCGTTGCTGACGCTGGTCGCGACACCAGCGATGCTCGCACTCCCCTACAAAATCAGTGCCCAACTGGCGACGCTGAAAAAATTCCTGGAAAAGCGCACAGGCAGCAGCGCTCTGCGGCAACGCCTTTCACTGGGCAAAAGCTGACGATCCGGGACACTGGTTGCGCCAACTCTGATGGGATTCAATCTGCCACTGCGTTATTCTCTGAAACTCGAAATGACAGTGGTAACAACAATGATCAAAAGCATCACGCTGACATTCCTGCTGCTGCTGGTGAGTTGTGCAGAGGACCCGATCCAGTCAGGCAACGCAGCAGGTAACGACTATCAAAAAACGTTGCAGGAGCAACTGATCACCGCGAAATCAGGAGATGTCATCACGATTCCTGAGGGAGTTCACGCTATTACGCGAGGGCTGAGTCTAAAAGTCGACGGTGTCACCATAAAAGGTGCGGGAATGGATAAGAGCATTCTCAGCTTCAAAGATCAGATACAGGGCTCAGAGGGCCTGATGATCACCGCCAGTAACATCACCCTCGCTGACTTTGCCGTTGAAGACACCGTCGGAGACGCAATCAAGATTAACGAATGTGAGAATCTCATTATTGATGGCGTGCGCACAGAATGGACGAACGGACCGGACACCGATAACGGTGCATACGGCCTTTATCCCGTTCAATGCAGGAATGTGCTGATTGAAAACAGTGTGGCGATAGCCGCATCAGACGCCGGCATTTATGTCGGGCAGTCAGACCAGGTCATTGTCAGGCGCTCCAGGGCCGAGCACAACGTGGCTGGAATCGAGATAGAAAACACGACTAATGCAGATGTCTACGACAACATCGCGACCAACAACACCGGCGGTGTCCTGGTGTTTAACATGCCTAATTTACCCAAGCCGGGTTTTGGCACCAGGGTTTTCAACAACCAGATTTTTGCCAACAACACAGAGAACTTTGCCCCGGCAGGCGGAGCAGTTGCCGGTGTGCCGGCCGGTTCTGGCGTGCTGATCAACTCTAATGATCAGGTGGAAATCTTCGAGAATGACATCCGGGATAACAATACAGCGAATATCATCATTTCAAGTTTCTTCGCGACCACCTACACCGACAGGTCGGCTCAGCCGGATTTCGACCCTTACCCCGAAGCGATTTACATCTATGACAATCAATTCAGTGGTGGCGGTTCTTCACCTGATGGCATGGAACTCAAAGCTTTGAAACTCGCAATGTACGGGCTGAACGGCAGCTTCCCCGACATCATCTGGGATGGCATTGCCAACGAAGACCTGCTTGTTGATGGTGCGCTACCTGCAGACAAAGCGATTTGTATCGAAGGCGAGTCTGTTGTGCTTTTAAACGTCGATATGGGTCGAGACTTCGCGAATGTGACTGACGACATGAGCAACCACCGCTGCTCTCTGCCGAAACTGCCGGCAGTTCAGCTTGCGTTGTCACGGACCGAATGATTCGCAGCTTAACCGCCTGTCTTCTGGTCTTACTGGCGGGCTGTACGCCGGAGCCCAGAGTATTTACTGCAGACAGCTTCCCTGATGAGCTGTCGGCCTGGGGCTTGGTTACCGTGAATGGCGACAAGCTGACGCTGCACGAATCAACGACAGCGTACGACCTGAGCACACCCCTCTTCACAGACTATGCGCACAAGCTTAGAACCCTCTGGACCCCGGCAGGAACGCAGGGCGAGGTCGATGCTGCGGGCATCTTTCATCTTCCTGTAGGCAGCGTCATCTCCAAAACTTTTTACTATCCGCGGCGCGGTGCGGAACTGGTTCACACGGCTGATACTGCCACACATTTTCACCCGGATGGCCTCGACCTAGAGCACGTCTATCTGCTGGAAACGCGTCTTTTGGTTCACCTGGAGGATGGCTGGCATGGTTTGCCGTATGTCTGGAATGAAGACCAGACCGAGGCAACGCTTGAGATTACCGGTGCGGTGATGCCGGTCGCTGTGAGCGGGCTGGGTGAGTTCAACTATGTCGTGCCGGACTTCAACCAGTGCCAGGGCTGTCATGTCACTGATCTGAAAGCCGAATCCATGCAGCCGATCGGCCTGAAAGCTCGACACGTCGCCAAGCCTTATTCGCATCTGCACCAGACGCAAGACCAGCTCACTTACCTGGCGGAACGTCACGATCTTTTGGTGTCTGATGGTGACTACGAGGTAATTGCAGCCGCAGACAATGAGTCACTCGACCTGGAGCAGAGGGCAAGGGGTTATCTCGACATCAACTGTGGGCATTGCCACAGTCCAACAGGGGCAGCAGACACCTCTGGCATGCTACTGAATATTGAGGAAACTGAGGCCGTCAAGCTCGGCCGGTGTAAGCCACCTATTGCTGCAGGACAAGGCACAGGCGGTCATCTTTACGGTATTGATCCGGGCAACAGCACAGAATCCATTCTTGTGTTCCGTATGCAGAGCCTCGACCCCGGCGCCATGATGCCTGAGCTTGGCAGATCACTGGTGCATACGGAAGGCGTCGAGCTGATCAGCGCCTGGATTGACGGAATGACTGGCACCTGTGCACGCAGCGCCGCTGAGCCACAGACTTTTGCCAGTAAGTCATCCTGAATCGCGGCGCCTTTTATTGACGGCTTAAGCCGTCCTATCCGCTCGCCCTAAGCAGTTTTCGCGCTCAGCCCAGCTCTGCGGCAGATCTCCGCAGCAACCAGCCACAACCTGTCCTGCCCCCAGACTTCAAGATCCGGCTGGCCCTCGGGACCGGTCAACCGATAAGAAGGTACTCCCCAAAGACCCATACCTTCGACCATTTCATCCTGGTGCTTTTCTACCCAGGGCTTCCAATTAACGGTGCCGAGATGCTTTTTGGCTTCAGACCAATCCAGCCCCACTTCTTCCACGGCAAGCCTGATGTTTTTTTCCTTGTGCAGCCCCCTGCTATTGGCGAAGGCATACCGCAGCAACGTACTGAGGAGTTCAACATCTTTGCCCTGGGACTTCGCCCAGGGCATCAGCGAATACGAGCGTCGAGTCGGCTCGCCGATAGGCGTGACATGGTTGCCAAATGGCACACCATAGAAATCTGCCTCGCGCTTGGTATCAAAGAAAATATAGTTGCCCTTCGCCGGCGTAGCCGCGACACCGCGCATAATCATGGGCAGCACCGGCTTGTGGTGGAAGTTGATACGGCAAGCTTTACTGAGCTCGATGGTCCTGTCGTAAATGATCGATGTATAGGGACTGTTCAGCGATGGAAAGAAATGCAGGTCAAGACCACTGGCATCGATGCCCGACACATCGATTTCGGGTCTCGGCACGATGTAGGGCAGCGCCGGGTCGCGACAGGCCCCCAGCTCGCGCAGGCGTTGTTCCAGGTGAAACAGTCGATCAACACCCCAGTACCACTCACCTCCATAGAACAGCATCGCACCCGAATAGTGATTCAGTTCTGCCAGTCGGGCAGAGCCCTTATCCAATGCCGCTTCTGCTGAACTCGCCCGATCCGCATCAATGGTTTCGCCTGACCACAATCGGCTGCTGATACTCGCAGCCTCGGCGAGAAACACCTCAGCATCGAGATTAGCCAGAGCGCGATTTGCAGCTTCCTGCGCCGCTGCTTCGGGCACCACGCCAGCATTTTCCGGAAATTGCAGGCCGTAGTGCGGCGCAATCAACCCGCAGTCCCGTCGAGCCCAGACGGCCAGTTTTTCCTGCTCGGGTTGATTTCGCCCGCCGGTTGCGCGGATCAGGTGGGGCACCACCTCGATGTCATAACGTTCCGCAAATTGCGCAATCACCTGAACCATCAGGTGGGAATAGGGATCATCCACCTGATGGAAGTACTCAACGATGTGCGGCAGGCCCTGTGCCTGGCGTTTTCGTTCAACGGCTGCACGTCTCTTTGCGATCTGCTCGGTATTAGCGACACGCCCGAGTCTTCGCGCCATCAAAACACGCAACAGACGGGGCGGGTCAACCATAAAGGAAGGGTTTGGATTGTTTTCCGGCTCAAGCATTAATCAGGCCTCTTGGCAGAAAAGGACATTATGGTCTGAATAGAAAGCTGAGATTCTGGGCAAGCGAAGCCAACAGAATCAGTACAAGCAGGACGGCAATTGGTGGTCTGAGCGAAGTGCTCAGCATGACCTTCGTCGGGTATGAAACTGTTCTTTCGATTGCGGCAAGTTTATAGATGTGTCCATCGCTGAAGGCCGGGTCGAGCACCAGTTCAACCAGGTCCCTGCGGCTCTTGTAACGCATCATCGCGGTTGTGCCAAAGCCGACATTCGCATCCGCATTCCAGCTGTCGACATTCCCACCCACGGTGGTGGCCTGGAATACCGGGTGTCCACCGCGCTTGAAGAGTGCCAGCGCAAAAGGTCCAAAATATCCCTGCAGGATGTCAGAGGCATTCGTTGGTTTCCCCGTCAGCGGGTGTGCAACCTTACCGTCATGCAGATGCACCTGGTTCAGCATCACGAATTCACCGCCGTCATCTGCTTCGAGGAACTTTCGGAATACTGCCGCGTCAGTCTGTTTGCTGCCCTCAAGTTCAGTGAAGGTCGCCATGATACGGTCAATTTCTTCGCTTGAAAGCGGCCCCTGCCAGTTGAAGTACCAAAGTGAAAACACGCCATAAAGCACTGGTACGAAAATCCAGATCATCCAATTCATAGCAGCATCTGCTCACAACCGGTGCCGGCCAGAATATCGTCTACCTGTGCCCGGTCCTGATCGCCAAGCTTCTGGTACTCCTCATTAATCCAGGCAAGGCATCTGCCCTGGTATGGAAACGTCGGTTGTTCCCAGCGTTTACCGTCAATCATGGTTTCCATGCGCTGGTCGCCGGCTTGCAGTGCTTTCGCATTCGCGAGCAACGCGGGCGCGTAGACCCTGCCGATTTCCGTGAGCAGCGGACCAAGCACCTCACTGACATCACTGACTGACATCCACCCGTCTTCTGCGCAAACCTGACCGCTTAAATCATCGACCACGTCAGTCCAGGCATATACTCGAGGCGCCATCTGCAGGCTTATCGCCATGGGCGTCGGGTCAAACTTGGCCAGTTGGGTGAGTTGGGCATAGATGCCAAAGTCAGCAGCTGATGGTCGAGAACCCAGGACAAATGTCTGGCGTTCGATGATCGCGTCCATAATCTCGAGGAAGCGCCGATAACTCTCTTCAATGACTGGTGCGGTAACATCATTCGAACCAACGACATACAAACGTTTAATCTGTCGATCAGAGACAAACGCTGCTGCTTTCTCATGCTGTTCGCGGCTCATCTGTAAGCCACGCCAGAGCGGCAGAATACTCCCTGCTTTTTTGATATCCGCATCGAAATACCAGCGGTAGTGGAACATCGACTTGGTCAGCCATTCGTCCGCATAGTCTTCGATCAGGTAGTTGATGAAGCCCAGTACAGGGCTTGCCGGCAGCGTCTCGCGGCCAGCATAGGCTTCTTCAAATCGTCGTATCAGGGGCGTTGAATCTACCACCGCCTCTATTTCGCCCTCAGCGTTGGGCAGATAGAACGTCGGCAGCAAATCAACTTTAGGCTTAGGCAGACCGAGCGCCTCGATCGAGTGATCACCAATCAGCAGCTCATAGGCAATGTGCCGGTAGCGCAGGTAGGCGAGCATTTTCCGGGTGTAGGGCGAGCCAGGAGCGCCTTTAAGTCGCAAAGGTTGAGTCAAGGGCATAGCAACAGACTGTCTGGGAAAAGCCTATAGATACCATGCCCAAATTGTAATGCAAAACATTATTTTTAACACCGAAGGTAAGGCATTACCTACGCAAATGGCATGAGCGATTCGAGGTTAAAGGTTCAGGTAGCTCTCGAAGTTCTTGCTGTAGAAGCAATCGAGTTCTTCTGTCGTTGCCTCAACGGCATCCAGACTTCGTTCAAAATCACCATAGGGGTCTCGACCACCTTCAGGATGCGGGTAGTCCGTATTGAACATCAGAATGTCCTTACCAACGTTCCTCAATATCCATCCGGTATCTTCTGTGTGAAGGGGCGTCACCCTGACTTGTCGCTGAAAATACTCCGACGGTTTCAAGCTTAACTTTTTCAAGCCCGTGTCAAACTTGCCGAGCAGGGAGACGCCCATATCGAGGTTCATCAGAGACGCAGGCACCCAGTTCGCGCCCAGTTCTACAAGGCCGACTTTCAATTTCGGGAAACGTTCGAGCACGCCATCATAGATCATGCAGGTCAACCAGCGCTCGATGGAATGGTGAATGACGGGCAGGTCTTTCGGGCGGGTGGTTTCAATATTGCCGAGATTACCTTCCAAAACCCTCTCTACACCCGTGTTCATATAAACAGACGGCATGTTTTGACCACTGCCGATGTGCAGGGTTACCGGGACACCCGCTTCTTCCATCATTCGCCACAACGGATCGTAGGCGATGTGTGAAGGTGCTCGCCCTTCTACAGCATCGGAGCCAATCCAAATGGATTTGATCCCCAGCTCGATAGCCAGCTTCAGCGACGTTTGCGCACGTTCAGGGTCTTTCAGCGAGAGATAACCAACGGCAAGCAAGTGGTCATCGTCGCTGCAAAAATCAGCCATGCCCCGATTCAGTGCATCGCAACCGCCATAGACAACGTCCAGGTCTTTGGATCGGGCGAAGCGACCTGCACCGACGGATGGGAATATCAACTGCCTGCTAACCCCCATGATAGCGAGAGATTCACTGCGTTCTTTTTTCTCGACAGCGCCGAAGGCACTCCACATATTGAACTTGCCGGGGTGTGCAAAAATATCGGCTTTCATCGCCTCAGTGAGATCTGGGTCTTCGCCTGCAAGTCGTTTATCGGCAGCTGCAATGATGGGATCCAGAGCCGGCATATTAAGGTCGAATATGCCGGTTTCCAGGTTATTGCAGACGTACTCCGAGGCATAACTTTCAAGCCAACCCCTGCCTTCGATAATGTGGCTATCTGCGTCGTGGATGACGCGACCGTCGCGATGAGACATAAAAGCTCCTGTAGGCAGTGATTGTAAACGCTCTTATTATATTATTTATATAATAAGGGTCAATTCCCCTGTCTCGATGACATGACTGCGGCCAAATTACTCGCTGTTTGAAAGTGCTCTGATTCCGCTGGAGATAAACTTCACCGTATTCGCAATCATCGCGTCACGGTCTCCGCCGTAGCGGTTGTAATGGGCGGCTGCAGTTTGTGACGCCCCGGAAGCCAGCACAACGGATTGTTCAGCCTGCTGTCTGGTTAACGCAAACTCGTCTGCCAGTGTCTTGACCAGAAATTTGGCCGTTGCCCGGTGTTGCCTGCGGTCATTTTCTGCAATCACCGAAAACACATCCGGCTGTTCTCGCAGCACATAAACAATATTGCTGCTGGAAAACTGAACAAAGTTGGCAGACACAAACAACCTGAGCAGATCGTCATAGTTTTTGGCCTTGCTGACCTGTTCTCGCAACTGGGAGTCAAACTGACTTGACTCCCGCTGCAGCAGCTCTCGCAGGAGTGTCAACCGCGTATCGAAATACTTGTATACCAGCGGCTGACTTACACCCGCCTCTCGCGCCAGCCCTTCCATCGTAAAGCTGGAAAGGCCTTTGGACAGTATCAGAGCCTTGGCGCTTTCAAGCAGCTGTATGCGACGATCTTCTGGTGACAGGCGAGTACGTTTTGCTTGCGGTATATTTACTTCCGACATAGAAGAAGATTAGAGGCAAACCGCAGAAGGGTAAATCCCAGCGCGAGGATTTTCTTTGTTCACTGTCATGCCAGATGCCGACGTCTGACCTTCTAATCTGCTTCACTATCGGCTTTACTTCCACACAACCATATCAAAAGGAAAAACCATGCAATTTGATTTGACTCAGACAGACGAGTTGCTTGCTACGACGCGTGCAGTCCGCAAGAGAATGGACTTTGACAAGCCGGTCCCACGCGAAATCATTGAAGAATGTATTGAACTCTCACAGCAGGCGCCCACGGGAGGCAACTCGCAGGGCTGGCGCTGGATGATTGTTGCGGATAAGGATAAGAAGGCAGCACTGGCAGACATTTATCGAAAAATGTCGAGCATCTACTTACCTGAGGAAGGCAGGAAAGCCCAGGAGGCCGGCGACAAACAAACGATGCGGGTGTTCGAATCAGCGGTGTATCTCGCAGACAATCTTGAAAAAGCGCCGCTACATGTCATTCCCTGTCTGGACGGGCGTCCACCAGAGGGTACGCCGATCATGGCCATATCTGCGATGCTGGGTTCCGTGTTTCCCGCCATCTGGAGCTTTCAACTGGCGTTGCGGGCCAGAGGGCTGGGTTCATGTCTTACTTCTCTGCACCTGGCGCACGAACAGGAAGCAGCTGAACTGTTAGGCATACCTGATCACGTCATGCAGGTTGCATTGTTACCCGTCGGTTACACCAAGGGTACAGACTTCAAGCGGGCAACCCGCCCTGCGCCTTCAACAATCATGCACTGGGACAGCTGGGACTAGACAGCATCCATGTTGAAGAATGGATCTGACCACGACCCACTGTCGCCTGCAGCCGAGGCCTATATCTGGGGCTTCCCCCTGGTATCGATTCACCGCACCCGACAGTTGCTCTGCTCAAAAAACAAACCGGCAACATTAAACCACCTTGATAACCTGGCGACGCCCAGCGACAGAGCCATCGTTGCACCTAACAACGACACACTCTATTCGTCGGGATGGTATGACCTGCGCCATGGCGATCTGGTCATAGACATCCCACCCATGGACAAACCCGATCGCTACTGGAATGTGATGATTGCCGATGCGTACACCCATGTGACATACATTGCCAGGCGTCATCACGGTACAGGAGGCACAAGGGTCACCGCTCGTTTTGATCCATCAGCACCACCCATTGATAATGCCAGCGAGGTTGTCAGCGTCAGCACGCCAACGGCCTGGGTGATCATCCGGGTCCTGGTGGAGTCTTTAGACGACATCGAAACCGCCAGGAAACTCCAACGCGCCATTACGGTGAAAGCTCCCGCTAACCACCCGGCGGCTCACACCGAACGCGCCGGCCGCGCCACCGACATTGCCCGGAGCGGCCTTGCTATCTTCGATGAAATCAGGCGCTACGCCGCCATCGACCCTCCCGCGCCGTGGCATCCCAAACTATCAGCGGCAGCGCAAGCAATTATCGATATCCCGCAAGATTACCCCGCAGCTGAACTGCTGGCAGGAATTAAGGAAGCGGAGAAATTGATCACCCGGGGTAATGCAGCAGGTACGGTGATTGAAAACGGCTGGAGCACGGGGCGTGCTGCTGGCGGTCCAGGCGATGATATTCTCAAGCGCGCGACGGGCGCAAAGTTCGGGCTCGGTGGCCACTACGCCATCGAAAACCGGAGCTATATCGCATTGAGTGACGCAGGGGGCAAAAAACTCAATGGCGAGACGCCGCTTGTCCTGCATTTTGCCGCAGCTGCGATGCCTCCCTGCAATGCTTTCTGGTCACTGACAGCCTACGGCACAGATCTTTTCCTTGTCGATAACGAAATCGATCGGTGGTCAATCAGTGATCGTACCCCCGGTCTGCGATACGAAAGCGACGGCAGCCTGTCTCTGACCCTGAGCGCAGCTCGCCCCCCGAACAGCGCAAACTGGCTACCCGTTCCTGAAGGGCCCTACATGCTGGGCATGCGGGTTTATGAAGGCTTACCGGATGTGATTAACTGTCACTGGTTTCCGCCTGTTTTACAGCCAAAAGCCTTTCCAGAGGACCAGCAATGACAACAAAAGACTCAACAGGGCACGCATTGATGGCAGAAATCCCGACCGTCGACTGGCTTGATCTTGCGCAAAACCGAGACAAGTTCATGGCAGATCTGCGCTACGCCCTGTCGGAATGCGGATTCCTGGTGCTTGCTAACGCGCCGGGCCTTGATGATGAATTCCAACAACGCGCCTTTCGTGAAGTCCGCAGCTTTTTTGACGCGCCTATGGATATCAAAAAGACTGCCCATATCTCGAATACACCTTACTTCCGCGGTTACACGTTGCCCACCCCGGCTGATCGTGGCCACGGCCAGGTGATCGAAAATTTTCAGTTCGGCTTCGAACAAACACCTGTCTGTGCCCACGACGATACATCCCAGCCCATCTACAAGCGCTTGTTCGTCGGGCCCAATACCTGGCCAGAAACAGATTCACTCCCCGCCTTTAAACCGGTGATAGAGGAACTGACTGAGACATATCATCAACTGACCCACCTACTGGGTGAACTGATTGTCGAATCACTCGACGAGGACCCTTGTGAGTTCCGCCGGTATTTCGATTTCGATGAACCGTATCTTGCCGCAAGTCTCAATCACAATTTCAGTCTCGACGTATTTGCCGAGGATGCACGCGATCACGTTATCTCTTCCTATGAGAAATTCGACAGCAAGAATGTGGGAGCACACATAGATGGCCCACCCTTCATCGCGCTGCTCATCAATGACCGACCGGGATTGCAGGTCGTTGCAGGCGAAGGCAACTGGATGGACGCGCCCGTCACCTGCCGGACCAAGCCGGGCAATTATCATGTCCCTGTGATTCCCGGATCCGTCATCGTCAATACTGGCGGCACCTTGATGCACCTCAGCGAAGGTCGATACTCAGCAACGCTTCATCGGGTAAACACGACCCTGATTCCAGAAGGTGACACCCGGGTTTCGATGCCGTATTTCCTGCTGCCGAAGATGGAAGGTGACCTTGTACCCTTTGGCAAATCTGAGGCCGCAGAAGCCGGTGCCGCTGGCTATCAGGCTGGCAGAGACCGCGGTGCGAATGCCTGCGTCAACCGCATGGGAACATTCCCGCAGGTCACGCGGCGCTGGTGGGTCGAGGAATATGCTGCCCTGCGCGAACAGCAGGAAAGAGAGGTGGAAGCAGAAACGTCAGCAGCGTACGAGCTCGCCGCCAGGCGCGGCGAGAGATATAAAAAGAAAAACACTCAGGCGTAAAGGCTCCCAGCCGCTAATCCGGAGAGCACTTTTCATTCGGGGAACTCTTTCAGCCCAATTGCGAGCCGGGAGACAAGTCATCTGTCAGCCTCTTTGCTAGCAAAGTTTCCGTCACATGTCTCCGCTTAGTTATCGCAAGCCGCCGCAATAGCCCGGAGAAAGGCAATCGTCTCGAGCTCACTCATATGGTCGTCATCGGGCGAACCGTATACTGGGTTTGCCGTCAGCTTGACGATCGTCACATCGCGCGATGGATCTACGAAAACAAACTGGTTGTAAACACCTATTCCCGTGAACTCGCCACGATCACCCTGGGGTATCCACCACTGATAGCCGTAACCAATGCCAAACTTCATATCGGCGACTTCGACAGCACCCGCCTGCAGATGTGGTTCATCGTTTCGCAAAGAAGACTGCACCCAGGAAGCCGGCACAACCTGCTGGCCGTTCCATTGACCAGCGCAGCGATACAACTCACCGAGCTTGGCATAGTCCCTGGCAACGAGGTTTAACCCGCCGAAAGCCATTTCCATGTCGCCCGGATCCAGCAGCCAATAACCAGGCGACTCAAACCCAAGTGGCTCACAAAGCTTCTCTTGCATATAGGAAGTAATCGACCTTCCTGTGGCATTCACCAGCAGACTGCCCAGAGCCTGCGTGTCAGCCGAATTGTAGCGACAAAGGACACCGGGGTCGTTCTCGCGAGGCAGGGATGCGATGAACGCTGCAAAAGTCCCCCTACCTGACAGTGCCGCTGCGAAGCGGTTAATGTCTGATTTAGGATCACCGTAGTCTTCGTTCCAGCGAGCCCCTGAAGACATCTGCAGTACGTGCTTGATACTGGTGCCGTCGTAGGCTGTTCCCGGCTCAACATCAATGTATCGACTGATTGATTCATCAATGCTTCCGATATGCCCCTCTTCGATCGCTATTCCGACGAGTGCAGAAACGAAACTTTTCGCTACCGACCAGGAAATCCACTGCACATCTTTGCCGCCACTTAACCAATAATTTTCGTATCGGATATTTCCTTCCTGCAGGACGAGCAAACCTCCTGTATCGGTACGTTCCAAAAACGCTTTCGAAGAGATCTCAACATCACGGTAGGAGAAAGTATCTGGAAGCTTGATATGAGCAGCATCAGGAAACGGTTGGGGCCTTGCACTTTGCTGCATCTCTGATACTGGCAGCAGGTTCTTAAAGTTTGCGAAGTTCTCATATTGCCTCGCACCACTGAACATACCTATTTTTCTTACTGTCTCTGACCTGTCCGTCATCTTGATTTCCTTTTATTCGATTTATGCTCAAGTTGATCAGCAATGACTTGGCTGGTCAGCCCTGTCGCCAGCGCTGTATCAGCAGATGATTGGTCACCTACTTAGCCATTGTCGCTACGAGCAAACTACGCCAGATTTTAGTAAAGAAGATAGACACAACCAGCACAGAAAGAAAGTAAACCGTCGGCAGCTACTGGCCACCGCCAACGACAGTCTTCGACTACATTAATAGAGCAATGCCTTATGGTGATGAAAAGTCACTCTCTCCCGATCAGGTTTACGCAGTCACGGCTTGCGTGCTTTACCTGAGCAGTATTGTGACTGTTGGCATGGTCCTAAATGCTGACAATTTGACTGACGTCGAAATGCCGAACAAGAACGGCTTCGAGACGCTGCCTGGCTTTAAACCTGCAAGCCCCCATTAAAGGCCATCTGCATTATGAATGCAGGCAGACCGATGAACTTGATGATCTGCCGCAACATAGTCTGACTGTGAATATGCCACCACAGCCTGTGGATTCTCTACTTTCGCGAAACTTAGACAATACGAACCGTCTCGTCTAATATCTATCCGGGACCATCAAACGAGACTCGAATGAAACTGAAAGTGAATGGCACTGTGCACGAGGTCGCTGGCGAGTGGCAGGAGGAAACACTACTCAGTGTTCTGCGTGAACATCTGGGCCTGACGGGTTCCCGACTCAGCTGCGGTATTGGCCAGTGCGGGGCCTGTGTTGTACACGTTGACGGTCGGCCAGCGAACAGTTGTGTAATGCCCGTCTCGAGTGCTGCGGGTCGAGACATTTTGACTATTGAGGGGCTCGCCGGCAAAGACGGGAGCCTGCATCCAATCCAGCAATGCTGGATTGACGAAAATGTGCCTCAGTGTGGCTACTGCCAGTCTGGGCAGATCATGCAGGCGCTGGCTTTACTAAAGGAAACGCCAAGCCCTGACGACGACGATATTGACCGTGCCATGAGCGGGAACCTTTGCCGCTGTGGTACCTATGACCGCATCAGGAAATCCATCAAAAAAGCAGCGCTTGTCATGCAGAGGATGGACTAGTGGCTAAGCTTTCACGTCGTAAATTTCTCATCGCCACAGGTTGTGTGGCTGGCGGCTTGACCATTGTCTACAAACTACGCAATCGTGCAATGGCGTCAGCACCAACAATTATTTTCCCGAACGAAGAATCTGGCGCCGCCTGGCTTCAGATACGTCCCGATGGCGTCTGCCGCATGTACTTCCCAAGACAGGACATGGGGCAGAATGCCAACACCGGTCTCGCCCAGATCGTCGCCGAAGAACTGAACATCGGAGTAGACGACATCGAAGGCATACTTCCCAATACCAGCGATGTGCCACCACTCGCTGTCACCGCTGCGAGCATGTCGTTGACCGCTTTTTCTCGTCCGACCGCCCTCGCAGCCGCCACACTGCGGGAGAGCTTGCGGGCACGCGCCGCTGAGCGGCTGGGCCAACCAATCGACCATATCCTCGATGATTTGGGCGGCTTTCGTACGGCTAAGGAACGTAAGGTCAGCTACGCTGACCTCGTCGATGAAACTGGCGCAGTGATCGAATTTGACGACAGCAAACCTGCGCCAGCCCTTTATACTTTTGACTCCAGCCGCAAAAAGACACAGGTCGGCCATACAATTACACCACCGGCTACCCTGAAGCTCGTCACAGGTGAACCAGTCTATGCCGCAGATACGCGGATCGATGGCACCTTGTACGGCCGCGCCCTGCAACCACCCGTGCGCAATGCCCACATCGCTACCCTTGATACCAGTGGCGTTAACCATGTCCGCGGCCTGGTCAAGCTGGTTCATGAGGATGATTTTGTCGGCGTCGTATGCGAGACACCCAGCGCCGTGGATGCCGCCATGGCAAAGATCAACGTTACCTGGAATCTCGAGCAACCCATCAACCAGGAAGAAATCGACCGTCTGGTTGACGTCGATATGGAAATGGCAAAAGGCGACCTGGAACATGTTCTGCAGGACGATGCTCATCGCAAAGATATCGACTGGGACATTGACTTACGCTTTGACGTGCAGGTACAGACACATGCCCAGCAGGAACCAAGGGCAGCCGTTGCACGTTTCAATGACTCGGGTGCGGACCATGTCTTGGAAATCTGGACTGGCACACAGGACCCCTGGGCCATCAAGCGATCTGCGGCGATGGACACCGGACTCTCACAGGATGACGTTGTTGTTTATCCCCAGCGGATGGGTGGCGGCTTTGGTGGCCGCGAATACTATGAGGTGGAGAGAGACGCAGTACGGCTGGCGCGCGCCGTTAATCGACCTGTCAAAGTGCAGTGGACACGGAAGGATGAATTTACCGCCAGTCGTTGTCGCCCGGCGTCGGCACATCGACTGCGCATTGCGACCGACAGTGAAGGCAACCTGTCAGACTGGTGGTATGGCTATGTGTCCGGCCATGTCGCCCTCGCCAGGGAGCGGATGGCAGGCTGGCTGCTATCCGGCCTTCGACTGGGAACCGATATGGGCGTAATAAAAGGCGCTATCGCGCCCTATCCAGCGCCGCATCAACGCGTGGAGTGCATGGATGTCGACCTGCCAATTGACCTTGGCGTCTGGCGCTCATTGAATGGGGCACCCGCTGTATTTGCCATAGAATCCGCGATGGATGAGTTGGCCGTTCAGCTGGATGCAGACCCTGTCGAGTTTCGGATTACACAAATGCGGGGCGCACACCCTCGGCTGCAGACATGCCTTGAGCGGGTGCGGCTCATGAGTTCGAATAAGCCACTGCCTGCGGGCGCTGGTTATGGTCGAGGTTTCGCCGGCGGGATCTTTGATGGTCGCTGCTACGTTGCCATCAGCGCTGATATCCACATTGATGCCGAGACACGTCAAATCAAGGTGCTGCACATGTGTTGTGCACAAGATGTCGGTATGGCTGTAAATCCAGGGCAACTAAGCGCCCAGATCGAGAGCAATCTGACTTGGAGTATTGGCATGGCATTACTTGAGCGCTTTGAAGTTGCAGACAATGGCATTCAAAGCTCGAACTTTGACAACTACCCGATACCTCGCATGAGGGACATGCCAAGTCTCGATATCGAAATCGTTGACCAGCCGTCTATCGCGCCTGCAGGCGCCGGAGAAATCGCATTGATCGCGGGGCCCGCTGCGATTGCCAACGCCATTCGCAACGCAAGCGGATTTCGCGCTTTGCAGCTGCCGATTTCCTTCTCAGATATCGAGCCATCGTTCAATGCAGGCTAAGTCTAATTCAACCCGGCGCAGTGCCAGCTCGCACAAAGCGATAATTGACACGACGCTGAAATTGCTCGGATCATCCGGCTACGTCGATTTTTCGATTGAGAAAGTCGCCAAAGAGGCTGGTGTCGGCAAACAAACGATATATCGATGGTGGCCATCCCGCGCAGAGCTCGTGCTTGAGGTGTGGCGCGACCGTTTGCTACCCCCGCTCCCGCCTTACGATGGGCAAATCCCCTTGCGTGACTTTTTGACGAGCTCATTGTTCTCCTTTGGCCAGTTGTTGAGTCGTGCCGATTGCAGGCAAGCCGCTATTTGTGTACTGGCCGAAGCACATCGCGACCCTGATCTCTATCAACGCATGGAAGAAGCTATCTACAAGCCACGTATCCAACTCATAGTGAACGCCTTTGAGCAGGCGCAGGAAAAAGGCCTCATTCCTGATGACTTCAACAAAGACCTCGCCATAGACGCGCTTTACGGCGCAGTCTGGTACAAAGTGCTCATCCGTTTTGAAACCGTCACTCAGGCTTATATTGACGAACTGGTAGCGCAGTCCCTTTCAGACTAAATCAGCGTCATAATGGGTTAACTTCATTTGGGAACGCTGGCTTGAGCAAGACAGATAAACCCCTGAGCCGAAGAACCCTGTTTTTCTACGGGCTCGCGGACATGCCAATTCAAATGGCAGCCATACCGGTCGCGGCATTCATCCCTAATTATTACGGCCAGGATCTGGGCTTGAGCCTGGCTGCTGTCGGGACTATCTGGCTAATGACAAGGCTGTTTGACGCGGTCTCAGACCCCCTCATTGGATGGCTGAGTGACCGCACTTCGACGCCCTGGGGCAGGCGGCGCGTCTGGATGGTCGCGGCTGTCCCAATCATGATGATTTCCGTTTACAAGCTCTTTATGCCATCGGGCGAGGTCACAGAGCTTTATCTTCTTGGGTGGCTCGTGGCTCTTTGGATCGGCTGGACGATGCTGTTTATTCCGTACTACGCATGGGCGGCAGAACTCTCAACTGACTACAATGAACGCACGCGAATAACCGGTTGGCGAGCCTGGATAGGCATGGCCGCCAACGTGGTCAGCAAAGTGGTGCCCGTGTTAGCGATCTTCTTTTTCGACTACGGCGGCACGGCAGAGACGCTCTTCCTTATTGGCGTAATGACATTGGTCCTGCTGCCTGTGACGGTAGGATTATGTGTGACGAACGTGCCCGAACCTCAGGATTACCGGCCGACACAAATTGCACTCTTGCCGGGCCTGAAGCTCATGCTGAAAAACGGCCCATTCAAGCGATTAGTGGTCGCCTTCTTTGTGAATCAGCTCGGATCAGCAATATCAACTGCACTGGTGGTGTTCTACATCCGCAATGTGCTCGAGGAAGAGCAAAGCAGCATTCTGATGTTACTGGTGTACTACGGCTTTAATCTGCTCGGCATCCCCTTCTGGATCTGGTTCTCTTCAGTTGTCAGCAAACATCGCGCCTGGTGCATGGCACTTTTCGTGTTTGCAGGCTTCCAAAGCTGCTATCTGCTACTGGGACCGGGTGATTTTTACAACATGTTACCTATCACCGCTTGTACCGGCTTCTTGGGAGGCGCGTTCTTTGTGATTCCCAATTCCATGAAAGCGGATGTCATCGATATCGACCGCCTGGAAACTGGTGAAGACAGGACAGCCTGGTATTTCGCCGTCTGGTCTTTCACGACAAAGGTTGCCCTGTCTGTTGGCCCGTGGCTTGCTCTTACGCTGCTGGCGGTCGTTGGCTTCGATCCCAGCATTGCTGCTCGCAGTGAAGAAGGTATTGAGGGATTAAAGCTCTTGTTCGTACTCGGGCCCGCAACCGGTTTTGTTCT
>JAYQAI010000018.1:0-53432 GCA_038136715.1 Gammaproteobacteria bacterium
ATCCGAGTTTTTCGAAACGATCAGTTCGCTGGCTCAGCACTACTCGTAGGTTCAGAGAGGATAAAATCACGCTCGTTAAACCCTTAAACCTGGGACCGGGTTCGGTTACGCGGGAAAATAGTTCATTATTGAGATCCTCATCCAGACTCATCAGTGACATGTCGCAACAAATTCCCTGCTCAAGCCGTGGTCAGCCAGGTACGCGCACCGGGATCGTCATCTGCACGTTGCTGCTGATCATCGCGAGCCCCGCCACAGCGGACTTCGAATCAGCGTCAAAAGCCTACCAGTCCCAGGACTTTGCCCTCGCCTTCGAGGAATTCAGCAAACTCGCTGAAACCGGCGATCCAAGGGCACAGACAGTGCTGGGCATCATGTACAAGTATGGCGAGAGCGTCGAGGTCAACCTGTCTGGCGCATTCGCCTGGTACCTGCGCGCAGCGGAACAGAACTATCCACCCGCACTCTATAACGTCGGGGTCATGCTGCTCGATGGCTCTGGTACTGAGCAGAACGAAACTGAGGCCAGGCGCTGGCTGCAAAAAGCCGCAGCAGCGGGCTTTGATCGCGCCGCAGACAAGCTGGCAGAGCTGGACGGCAGCCGCCTGGTTCTGCACGACGAAGAACCTGTAGCCTGGTCGCAGAATTGGAACCTGCGACTGCCAAACAGCATCCGTGAACGCACTGAGAACGCCATGCTGCAGATCCACGTTTACCGGGTCCAGGTCGGTGCCATGAGCAGTCTCGATGCCGCGCAGAAACTCTGGCAATCCCTGTATGTCAACAATGAGGACCTGTTCGAGGGCCGGCAACCCATTTTTCGTGAGAGTCGGTCCGATGGCCGCACTGTCTATCGTGTTCAGTTCGGACCCTTTGATGAAAAGCCGGCGGCAGAAGCCTTCTGCAATGCCTACAAGGCGCAATTCCTGGACGGCGCCCACTGCCTCGTTATCAAAACGAGCTAGTCTTATGGCTCACGCGGGAATGGTTCTATTGATCCGAATGCTTTGCGGCGTATGACCATTTCCCGTGGATTATGCCTCCGAAGACTTGATCAGGTAGCGCTGACCGGCGGTCCGGCAGGTCAGCCGCCATAAAAAGCGGGGTGAAACCTGAATGTCCCGGTCGGCTCTGACGCAGCCAGGCATTTCAGCTGGAAGAATTCACCAGGTTCATTATCCGGGCAAAGCTCGGGCCGGACTTTAAAACCGAACCGGCCGTAATAATTCGGATCGCCGGTGAGAATACAGCCACTCGCCTGCATTTCGATAAGACGAGCCAGGCCCGCCTCAATCAGACTGGCCCCAATACCCTGACGCTGCAACTCGGGAATGACGGAAACGGGCCCAAGCGCAAACCAGCCGCCAGAACCATCAGCCTGTTCTGCCGGGGAAAACGTGACCTGGCCCACCAGGCGGATCCGCTGCAGTGCGACCAGGCTCAGCGCCAGTGCGCCGGCCGCTCGCAGGCGATCTACGACGTCCTGCTCATCACCGCCGGCATAGGGCCGACCGGCAAAGGCAAGCCGCGTGACCTCATGGATCGACTCACGATCCCCCGCGCGTTCATCCCGCAACTCAATTGTTTCATTCATTTCAATGTTCCTGCTGTCACGTGGCAACAGTTTTTCAGACACCACATCATCTTCTGCGAGAAAAGGTTTTACTGTCCCTAGCTGACAGGCAGAGATCTTATGACGCTGATACAGCCTTGTCGAAGCCTGCCGGCCTGGTGCCTCGAATTCGAAGCAGGACAGTCGATCGAAAGTGCTAAGATTCCCTGCATGCAATCGTCTCCTGCCCGCGCTGTCTGCCCGAACTGTGCCACAGAAATCAGTGGTCCGTTCTGTCCCACTTGCGGCCAGGAGCAAAAAGAGCTGAAGAAGTATGTCTGGACCATCGCTGGTGAGTTCTTCGAGGATGTTTTCACGGCCGACTCCAGGGCCTCGAGAACCCTCGTGGCCCTGGTGTTCAGGCCCGGGCACCTGACCACTGAGTATTTCGCGGGGCGCCGCGCACGTTACGTCGCGCCGGTGCGCCTCTATCTCATCATCAGTTTCCTGTTTTTTATCATCCTGCCGCTATTGAGCCAGCTCTCACCCGGTAATGACCGGCAGGTCCAGGTCAGCGGCGCTGACAGCCAGGAACAGAATTGGCGCGAGGAAGTCGATGCCGAAATGGCAAATGTCCGCATTGGCTGGTTGAGTGAGGAAGAAAACGCTGCGCTGACAGAAAAACTGCGCAGCCAGGTCTCCAAACTCGTTGCGCAGATTGACGAGAACCCGGCTTCGGTCTACGTGGAATTCATGGACCTGATGTCTGCGGTGATGTTCTTCCTGCTGCCGTTTTTTGCCATCTTCCTTAAGTTCTTCTACATCGGTAGCGGGTTTTACTATGCCGAGCACCTGCTCCTGGCGATCCACAATCACTGCTTTCTCTATCTGGCACTGGCCCTGTCCTCGCTGCAGGGCTACGCTGAAAACAGCAGCTGGGCCTACATGACATCCACGCTTGAAACAATCGTTGTGCTGTGGATGCCAGTCTATCTCTATCTGAGCATGCGCCGGGTCTACAGTCAGGGACACTTTGTCACAGCATTGAAATTTTTCGTGATTGGCACCTGCTATTTTGTGCTGGCACTCATGGGCTTCATCCTCACCGTTATCGCCGGCCTCTGGCTCGCCTGAAATGATGAACAGACTACGTGACCTCCTTGACGATCTCGGCATCACCAGCGACATTGAACGCAACTGTCGCCTGCCCGTTTACCAGGAAGCGGCAGAACTTGTGGACGCCGGCCCGGACATGTTCGACCGTCCTCAACGCATGACGCCCGCGACCCTGGCGAGTTGGCAGCAGATGGTCGCCGCCGCGACTGCTGAAGGGATCGAACTGAAGCTGGTCTCGGCTTTTCGATCTGTCGACTACCAGTGCCAGCTGATTCGCCAGAAACTCGATGACGGCCGCTCCCTCGAGGACATACTCGATGTCAACGCGATTCCAGGCCATAGCGAACACCACACAGGATGCGCCCTGGATCTGCACAGCGGGGCGGGTGAGGTTCTGACCGAGGAGTTCGAAAACTCACCCGCTTTTGCGTGGCTCGTTACCAACGCGGCCAGGTTTAATTTTTACCTCAGCTATCCGCGGGATAACCCCGATGGCATCGACTATGAACCCTGGCACTGGTGCTACCGCGCCTGATCAGTGCATGGCAGCCCCATCTGCACCGCCACGGTACAGCCGCAAAACCGGGCGATAACTAAAAGCCTTGCTTTTTGGGGCTTTCCGCTTTTTCAATTTCTGGCACAGGCTTTGCTCAATCTTTACCAGCGCACCTGATGATGCGCCTGTCCACAAGGACGAAGCGAGCCACAATATTCTAATTGCTATGATAAGGAGCCCGACCATGAACGAAGATATCGATTACTTTGAATACGACCTGCTGCGCCCCAGCTGTTACACCCTGTCTCTGTTTGAACAGTATGAGCCGCACGCAGCGAACGACAACCTTTACGATGGAATCGATGCGGCCTGCGAGAACCTGTATCCGGCCATCGCCTGATCAGGAATATTTCTTCAGCTTCTCCGCTATCAGCCGCCGCTGCTCGTCTGTCATCTCGGCAGTGGCGGCTTTTTTCTCTCGCGCGAAAACGTATTTCTCTCTCACCACTTGCTTGGGTCTGAAACCCATACTCTTCAGGTAACCCCAGACATCATCAATCATGTTTGGATTACCGCACAGCAGATAATGATCGGTTGCTTTATCCGGTTGCAGCTGATCAATCTGCCGTGTCACGTATCCGTCACGCTCGTGGCTGGCGGCGGCCACCTCACGTGACAGGCAAAGCCGCAACTCAAACCAGTCATGTCTTTCTGCATAGTCCAGAAGCTCATCGCCATAGATAAACTCACCGCGGTCTCGCGCACCCAGCAGCAGAATGACTCTGGCGTAATCCAGCGACTCAAGTTGCCGGAGTATTGGCATATAGGGGGCCAGCCCAACACTGGTCGCCACCAGTACCAGACGCTGAGGCGCTGTCGCAGGTAACACCAGACGCCCAAACGGGCCGGTGACCCGGGCAGTAAGATCACCCGGTTCATCCTGAAACAGCAATCGGGTGGCCCTGCCACCTGCCACTTTCGAGACAACAAGATCCATGACTGCCGGGTCGGTCGCTGAAAAATTACAGAGACTGTAGCTGCGCTCAAATTCACCTTCTTCATCAGCAAACACGAACCGATAGAACTGGCCGGGTTCGAACTCAAATCCCTGGCCATCAACGCTGACGAACCTGAAGTCGCGGGTTGACGGACTGAGATCTCTGACTCTTTCTAGGACGATGCTGGTCACAGTGGTACTGGCAAATGATTGACGTGGGAAGAGGGCTTGGTGCCCGGCTCTGAAACGTGGTGATATTATCACTGTTTAACCAAAACGCTCTCTATGGAAACCTCGTTTGTTTTACCGGGGCTGAGTGGTGAGGTCTCGGCCGGTTTTGAACCTGTCAGGGACACCTTCGCCAGGCTCTGGGACAACATTGAGATCGGCGCCTCACTCTCGATCTACCAGGGTGGAGAGCCGATCATCAATCTCTGGGGTGGATTCACTGATCGAGCCGCAACCATACCCTGGCAGCGAGACTCTCTGGTCAACACCTACTCAACGACCAAAGGTATCGTCGCCCTTGCCCTCGCACTCCTGGTAGATCGTTGTGATCTCGACTACGATGCGCCGGTCATCGACTACTGGCCGCAGTTCGGGGCCGAGAGCAAGTTCCCTATCAGCGTTGCCCAGCTGCTGTCTCACCAGGCGGGCCTTTACCAGTTTGAGCCCGCCATTACAGTCGACGATCTTTACGCCTGGCAGGCACGCACTTTTCAGCTGGCAAGTCAGGCACCCGCCTGGACACCCGGCAGCGCTTTTGGCTACCACTCAATCACCTGGGGGTTCCTAGCCGGTGAACTGATCAGGCAGATCAGCGGCATGTCAGCAGGCGCATTTATTCAGGAGAACCTGAGCACGCCGCTTAACGCTGCCTTTTACCTGGGTGTGCCGGAGGAACACCAACACCATTGCACCGAACTGATCGGACCGAACCACGCCCGCAAACTAATTGAGGTGAACAGAAAACCGGTCCTGAAACAGCTGAGTCCCAACGACCCCGTCATCGCCCCCTATCGACATATCTGCAGCCCGGCATGGCGCAGCGCGGAGATCCCAGCCTCGAACGGTCATGCTTCTGCGGAAGGACTCGCGAGAATCTATGCCGCTATCCCGGATCTCATCAGCAGGCGGACCCTTTCGTGGGCGACGCGCGAGCAGACCAACGGGCAAATCGACCTCGTGCTTGGCCAGCCACTGCGCCGGGCTATGGGCTTCATTCTTAACTGTGAAGATGTGTACTTTGGACCTGAGCCGACTGCCTTCGGCCACACGGGGACCGGTGGCTCAATCGCTTTCTATGACCCGGTCAATGAGATCAGTTTCGCCTACGTGATGAATCAGCTGCACCGCGATGGTAGGGTTCGCGGCAAGGCACTTATCGATTCGTTGTACACCTGTCTCTCAAACAGGCCATGACTTGAAATGAAGAGGATGAATATGACCAAACGACTTCTGGCCGAACTGATCGGCACGTTCTTCCTGCTGGCGACCGTCGTCGGTTCCGGGATCATGGCGGAGACGCTGGCAGGCGGAAATGTCGCCATCGCACTGCTGGGTAATACCATCGCAACCGGCGCCATCCTGGTCGTGCTGATTCTGGTGTTCGGCACCCTGTCCGGTGCGCATTTCAACCCGGCAGTCACCCTTGTGTTCCTGATACGCAAGGAAATTGCACCACGCGACGCGATTGCCTATATCGCAGTGCAGATCTTTGCCGGATTGCTGGGCGTCATCGCGGCTCACGTGATGTTTGATCAGCCGGTCATGCAACTTTCGAATACGCTTCGCACCGGGCCAGGGCAATGGGTAGCCGAAGCCATTGCGACCTTCGGTCTGATCATGACCATTCTCGGCTGCATCAGATTCAGGGCCGAGGCCGTACCCTATGCGGTAGGCCTCTACATCACGGCCGGCTACTGGTTTACCGCCTCAACGTCGTTTGCGAACCCGGCCGTGACCATTGCTCGCGCCTTTAGCGATACTTTCAGCGGGATTTATCTCCCCCACGTTCCTGCCTTTGTGGCAGCCCAGATCACCGGTGCGCTTCTCGCCACGATGATCATGGGCTACCTGACAAACGATCAGGAGGAAGACTGATGCAGGTGCACATCCGTCTGCGGATAGGGAATCGAGATACCATTGGCATCGAACGCTTCTTTACCGTTTTCAACCAGGTCAAAGTATACGCCCCAGTAATCACCACTGTTGACCCAGGAGCGTGTCGTTATATCGACCGCTGAGTCACCCAGGTTTGAAACCACGATGACGGGCGCAGGATCCTTCAAAATGCGCTCATCCGCCTCGATCAAACCCTGCAGAATACTCTTCGCCTTTTTCATGTCGTCGTCGTAGCCAATACCAAACACAAGATCGACCCGACGCGTGGATTCCGTCGAGAAGTTAGTAATAGACCCACTCGAGACCGCTCCGTTGGGGATGATGATCGTCTTGTTATCGGCCGTTTTCAGCACGGTGTTGAATATCTCAATACTGGAAACTGTGCCGGCATGACCACCGGCATCAACAAAATCACCAACCTTGTAGGGTCTGAAGATCAGCAGGAGCACTCCGCCGGCAAAGTTTGCCAGTGAACCCTGCAGCGCCAGACCAACAGCCAGTCCGGCAGCACCCAGCACAGCAATGAAAGATGTCGTTTCGATACCCACCATTGAGGCGACAGATATCAACAGCAGCGCCTTCAGACCGACGCCTATCAGAGAGTTCAGGAACCGTCTCAGCGTTGGCTCCATGCTGCTCTTTTCGAACCCTTTATCGACGCCTCGACAGAACGCGTTAATTATCCAGAGGCCAACGATTAATGTCAGGATCGCCAGAATGAGCTTCGGGCCGTAACTCATCGCCAGTCCGACAGCCATGTCAACGTACTTATCTATGTCCTCAACTTCCTGCATAACGCCTTCAACTTCGTTCATGTCATCTCCTTTTCATTTTGCGAATAACCATATTCGCATTATGCCACTATCTCTGTGAAAACATCCTTTGTTAAAAAAAATCCGAAATTTATCAGTGACTTACAACAGCAAACTGCCGGTATTACCCAGCGAATCACAGCCAGACACTTTCAAGCATCAAGTCTTTGTGGCACCATCGCGCCTTTGTTTGTCCAGTTCTGCCCGTTATCGGGGCATGAGCTCAGCATTTTGTCGTCTGGCCCACCCGGCCCCGCGGCAATAAGAGAAGCCAAAAGCTTCCGGAACCTTCAATGCGCGACTACTTCATTCGGCGACTTTTGCTGATTCCCCCAACCTTATTGGGCGTCACCATCATCGTCTTTGCCATCACCCGGCTTGTGCCCGGCGGCCCGCTCGAGCGCGCCATCATGGAAACCCAGCAGATGAATGCCGCCTCAGGCGTCAGCACCCAGGTTGCCGGTGCCGACATGGCACTTTCGGAAGCCCAACTGGAGAAACTTAAGGAATACTACGGGTTCGATAAACCGATACTGCAAAGTTACGCCGAGTGGCTCTGGAAGGTGATGCAGGGTGATCTCGGCTCCTCTTATCGCTACAACGAACCCGTCTGGGATGTAATCAGTGACCGCTTCCCCGTTTCGCTGTATTACGGCCTGGTGACCCTGGTAATTACGTATATCGTCTGTATCCCACTTGGCGTCCTGAAGGCGATTAAACATCGTACAGTCGTCGACAATGTCACCTCGATTCTTATCTTCATTGGCTATGCCATACCTGGCTATGCGCTGGGCTCTCTCTTGCTGCTCTATTTCTCAGTCAGGCTGGATTGGTTCCCCATGGGCGGTTTTGTCAGCCTGCAGTACTATGAACTGACAACGTGGGGCAAATTTGTCGACCTGGTGTCTCACTCGGTGCTGCCGTTGATCTGCTACCTGATTGGCAGCTTCGCCATCGTGACCTTATTGCTGAAGAATCACCTGATGGACAATCTGGCGTCTGATTACATACGCACCGCCATTGCCAAGGGAGTTTCATTCAGAAAGGCCGTCACTCGCCATGCCATGCGCAACTCGCTGATTCCCATCGCGACAACCTTTGGCCAGAACATCGTGCTGCTGGTCTCAGGTTCCTTTCTCATCGAGTCCATCTTTGACATCGATGGCTTCGGCCTGCTGGGTCTGACGGCGATTCTCGATCGCGATTATCCGGTCGTAATGGGTATCGTCTTGCTGGCCAGCCTGCTGCTTTTAATCGGCAATATCATCTCTGACATCCTGGTCGCTCTCGTCGACCCGCGCATCAGATTCAACTAGAGCACATCGCCGATCATGTTCCAATTCAATCCACAGACCCTGAAAAAGCTCCGGCGTTTCCGCGAGATCAGGCGCGGTTACTACAGCTTTGTCGGACTGTGCGCGCTGCTGGTGATCCTTGCCCTGGGTGAGCTCCTGGTCAACAGCAGGGCCCTGGTCGTGAGCTATGAGGGCAACCTGTACTTCCCAACCTATGCCGCTTTCCACCCCGGTACAGACTTCGGTCTCGATTATGACTATGAAGTTGACTACCGTGACCTGCAGGAGCAATTCGAAAAAAACGGCAGTGACAACTGGGTCCTGATGCCGCTCGTACCCTACAACGCCTATGAAAATCACGTCGCTGACGGCGGTGTCTACCGGCCGACACCACCGTCCCTGGAACATCGGCATTTCCTGGGCACAGACTCCACCAGCCGGGATATATTTGCCCGTCTCTTCTACGGTACCCGCATCGCACTCTGGTTCTCTATCGCCTTCATGCTGGCCGTTTACAGCATCGGCATTACCATTGGCTGCGCCATGGGCTACTTCGGCGGCATGTTTGATCTCATGTTCCAGCGATTTATCGAAATCTGGTCCAATATCCCGTTCCTCTACATGGTCATCATCGTCTTCAGTGTCATACCGGCAACGTTTTCAATACCGGCGAGGATCGGACTCCTTTTAGTCGTACTGGTGCTGTTCAGCTGGACCACCATGACCTACTACATGCGGACAGAGACTTACAAAGAAAAAGCGCGAGACTATGTCGCGGCTGCCAGGGTTCTGGGAGCTTCCAATACTCGCATCATTTTCCGGCATATCCTGCCCAATGTGTTATCCACGCTGGTCACCTTTATGCCTTTCATCGTTATCTCCGCGATAACATCCATTACCGCACTGGACTTCCTCGGCTTTGGCCTGCCACCACCCACCCCAAGCCTGGGTGAGTTATTGAAACAGGGCACAGCGACGCTACGAACAGCACCCTGGATCGTGACAAGCGCCTTTGGCACCCTGGTCATACTCCTCACCGTCGTCACCTTCATTGGGGAGGCGGTGCGGGAATCCTTCGACCCAAAGAAGTTCACCATTTATCGCTAACCGGAACACTCAAGGAAAGCAACTATGAAAACCTCGCACATGAAAGGTCTGCTGACACTGGTCACGCTGGTTCTGCTCAGCGCCTGTGGCGGCTCGTCTGAAGAGGCTCAAAAGACCGATTTTGAGGCAATCGACAATACCGCTGAAGTTGAAGCCTATTACGCCGGGAAGCCCGATTTTTTCCGCTTCAAAACACTCGCCGACCTGCCGACTGACCTGGAATGGCAGGATGGCGGTCACCTCTCCGAGATTGGCTCACCCGAATCGAAGAAGGGTGGAACGCAATACGGCAGGATGCAGGACTTCCCTCGTACGCTGAGAACCGTGGGACCGGACTCGAATGGTTCTTTCCGGATCTGGCTGCTGGACGACGTAACCATGGGGCTGGCTCATCGACATCCTGAACACTTTGAGTTTTACCCTGGCCTCGCTGAGGCCTGGGCGATAGACCGGGAAAACAAGACGGTTTACGCAAAAATTGATCCCAACGCCAGGTGGTCAGACGGCGAGCCTGTCACGGTTGACGACTACTTTTTCATGTTTTTCTTCTACCAGTCTCCTTACATCGTGGCGCCCTGGTACAACAACTGGTACGGCTCCCAGTACACCAACATTACGAAATATGATGACCACACGCTTTCGATGACGATACCCGAAGCCAAACCTGACATGGCGGCCAGAGTCCTGTCCCTGAGACCCATGCCACAGCATTTCTACAAGGAACTCGGAGACGACTTTGTTGAACGCTACCAGTGGCGCTTTGCACCAACCACCGCTGCCTACGTCATCAAAGACGAAGACATTCGCAAAGGCCGCTCGATCAAGCTGACCCGCAATAAAGACTGGTGGGCAAACGACAAGAAGAACTGGCGCTATCGTTACAACCCGGACAACATTCATCTATCAGTCATTCGCGACACACCCAAGGTTTTCGAGGCTTTCAAGCGCGGTGACATCGATCAGTTCGGCCTGAATCTTGCTGAGTACTGGTACGAGAAACTGCCCGACTCTGATCCCGATGTGCAGTCCGGATACATTCACAAGTCTGTGTTCTACAACCAGCGCCCAAGACCGACTTATGGCCTTTGGATCAACACATCGAAACCACTGCTGGACAACCGTGACATCCGCGTTGGCATCAACCACGCGTCGAATTGGGAATTGGTCATCGAAAAATTCTTCCGCGGCGACTACAGCCGCATGCAGACTTCGTCCGACGGTTACGGCGAGTTCTCTCACCCCACACTGAGAGCACGAGTGTTTGATATCGACAAGGCCCAGGAGGCCTTTGCGAAGGCAGGCTTCAGTGAGCGCGGTCCGGACGGCATCCTCGTCAATGAGGCCGGCGAGCGATTGTCATTTACGCTGTCTTCGGGCTATGAAAGTCTCAAGGACGTCATGACCATTCTGAAGGAGGAAGCCGCCAAGGCAGGGCTCGAATATCGCATCGAAGTGCTCGACGGCACTGCGGGCTGGAAGAAGGTCCAGGAGAAAAAACACGACCTGCACTTCAGCGCTTTCTCTGTTTCGCTGGAGATGTATCCACGCTTCTGGGAGAGCTATCACTCAGATAATGCTTACGATGTCCCTTTCCTTGAGGATGGCTCCATTAACCCTGACCGGAAAGTGAAGACCCAGACCAACAACCTGGAAGTGCTTTCGATTCCTGAAATGGATGACATGATTAACAGGTACCGTGCATCCAGCGACAAGCAGGAAATGATTGAGCTGGCCCATGCCATGACAGAAATGCACCATGAGCATGCCTCCTTTGTCCCTGGTTTTATCCAGCCAGCGTATCGAGTCGGGCATTGGCGCTGGGTGAAATACCCGGAGGGTTTTCACTACAAGCACTCCCGTGACTCGACAGAGCACTCCGTCCATTGGATTGATACAGAGCTGAAAGAAGCAACGCTTGAGGCACGCAAGAATGGCGTTACTTTTGCGCCTGAAATCAATATTTACGACCAGCACGCCAACCCCTGATGGCACTGCTCGAAGTTAACAACCTCGTCACCGAGTTCGATACTGACGAGGGCCGGGTCCGCGCCGTCGATGACATCAGCTTCAAAGCCGAGAAAGGCAAGATGCTGGGCATCGTCGGAGAATCCGGCTGCGGCAAAAGCGTGACCGCCCTGTCGATCATGCGTCTGCTGCCGCAACCCATGGGGCAAATCGTTGCCGGCAGTGTCAACTTCGATGGTCAGGACCTTGCCCACCTTGACATCACTGAGATGGAAAAAGTCCGCGGCGCTCGCATCGGCATGGTATTCCAGGAGCCCATGACCGCGCTCAACCCGGTGCATACGATCGGACGCCAGTTGACCGAGGTGTTGCTGCTGCACAAAGACATCACGCCGCAGCAAGCGACCACAGAGAGTATCGAGATTCTGGACAAGGTCGGCATTCCTTCACCGGACGTGCGCATGGGCGAATACCCGCACCAGTTGTCTGGCGGCATGCGGCAGCGCGTTGTCATCGCCATAGCACTGGCATGTCAGCCCGATCTTTTGATTGCCGATGAACCGACGACAGCGCTCGACGTCACCATCCAGGCGCAGATCCTGGAGCTGATCAAGCAGCTCCAGTCAGATATGGGCATGTCGGTCATCATGATCACACATGATCTCGGCGTGATCGCTGAGACCTGTGATGACGTGGTTGTCATGTACGCTGGCAAAGTCGCTGAGAAAGGCTCGGTCTTTGATATTTTCGATCGCCCGTCTCACCCCTACACCCAGGGTCTGCTGGCATCAATACCGACGCTCGAAACGGTGCCAAAGTCACGGCTTTCGATTATCGAGGGAATGGTGCCAGGGCTCATGGACTTGCCTCCAGGGTGCCGGTTTGAGAATCGTTGCCCACACCGGGGCGATCAGTGCACGACTGACCTGCCACAGCTTGAAGCGGTCAACGATCAGCACCATGTCGCCTGCCTTAAGTGGCGCGAGCTCGGAGGTCATGCCACATGAGCGACCCGATCCTGAGAGTCACCGACCTGAAAATGCACTTCCCCGTGAAGGAAGGCATCCTGCTGCGTGCGGCCAGGTTCAATCGCGCCGTGGACGGCGTCTCGTTTGACATCAAGCCGGGAGAAACGCTCGGCCTGGTGGGCGAATCCGGCTGCGGCAAGTCAACCCTGGGTCGCTGCATATCCCGGCTCTACAACCCCACCGACGGCAAGATCGAATTCGAGGGCAATGACATCACACACCTGCGTGGCAAGGCGCTGCTACCTTACCGCAAGCATATCCAGATGATCTTCCAGGATCCGATGGAGTCCCTGAATGCTCGCCATACGGTCGGGGACATCATTGAGGAGCCTTTCATCATCCACAAGATGGGTGACCGTGCAGAGCGAGCCGAGCGCGTCCGCAAACTGCTGGATATCGTGGGCCTGCCGGCCCGGTCAGTGACGCGCTATCCGTTCGAATTCTCAGGCGGCCAGCGCCAGCGTATTGGTATTGCCCGGGCCATCGCACTCAATCCCAAGCTGGTCATCTGTGATGAGCCTGTTTCTGCACTTGATGTCTCGATCCAGAGCCAGATTCTTAACCTGCTGGTAGATCTGCAGAAGGAATTCAACCTGGCCTATCTCTTTATCGCGCATGACCTGGCGGTGGTAAAACATATCTCCGACCGCATCTCGATCATGTATCTCGGCAAAATCGTCGAAGAAAGCACCGGTGACTCGATCTACCACCAGCCAAGACACCCTTACACGCGATCACTGATCTCAGCGATCCCGATCCCTGATCCGCACCAAAAGGTCCAGCGAGAAGTCATCGTGGGTGATGTTCCCTCACCCATCAACCCGCCCTCGGGATGCCGATTCCATCCGCGCTGCCCGCAGGTCATGGACAGATGCAAGATCGAAGCGCCGGGTTTGAGGCCCGTGGCTGACCACCAGGTGTCGTGTCATCTGGATTTCGAGCAGTAACAAGACTTATTCTTACTAACCGCTGTTACCGGGTGCATCTCACGCCTGCGGTGGCAGACATTGATATTGAATGAGGGAGAACTGACATGACCCAGGTTGCCGCAGGCGCACCTTCTACCAACTACTTTCTTGACGGTAATTTCAGCCCGGTTGCGGATGAACGCGACGCAGAGGGCATGGAAGTTATTGGGGAGATCCCGACAGATCTGGCGGGTCACTTCCTGAGGGTGGGTCCCAACCCGGTATATGTCTTCAGTGAAGAGGCCTATCACACCTTCGATGGCGACGGCATGATTCACGCCATCGAATTCGACAACGGCACTGCTCACTATCGGAACCGCTTCGTCCGGAACGAGGGTTTCCTGCTCGAGCAGGAGCGTGGTGACTGGATCTACAAGGGCCTGAACTCCATGCTCGACCCCTCGCCTTCACGCGTACCGGAAGGTGCAGCCGGCAGCAAGAACCTGGCGAACACTGCCTTCACCTATCACAACAAGACGCTGTATGCGCTGCATGAGGCCTCACCGCCAACCGTTATCGATCTGCCCGGTCTAGAGACCGTTGGCCCGACCGACTTTGGCGGCAAGCTGCAACATGCATTCTCAGCTCACCCTAAGGTCGACAGGAGAACGGGTGAAATGATGACCTTCGGCTACTCATTTGCAGCGCCTTTTGTCACCTATTCCGTCATCGACAAGCACGGCGAGTTGGTTCATACGACACCAGTTACCATACCGAAACCCGTATTCATGCATGACTTTGCGGTCAGCGAGAAGTACAGCATCTTTCTCGACTTCCCAATCACTCTGGACATTGAACGCGCGATCGCCGGTGGCCCCGCGCTCGGCTTCGAACCCGAGCACGGCTCCCGCATTGGCGTCATGCCGAGGTATGGCACCGATGCAGATGTCAGGTGGTTTGAGGTCGATACCGGCGTCGTCGTGCACACCGCCAACGCCTGGGATGAGGGTGATGAGGTCGTTCTACAGGCCTCCCGGTCAAAAACAGCGGACATCGCCGGGGCAGGCACCAGCGAAGGCAACGACCTCGCCGACAACCAGGGCCGGCTGCACGAATGGCGACTGAATCTCAAGACAGGGGAGGTCAGCGAGAGGCAGCTGAGCGATACGCCGTGCGATTTCACGAGGGTCAACGACGACCACGCCTGTCACCCAACTCGCTATGTCTACGCCGGCATTTTCAACCCTGTGCGTCCATTCACTTTCGATGGCGTCATGAAATTTGATAACGAGACAAGCACCACACTCGAGTATAAGTTCGGGGAATCGCGCCACGGCGGCGAAGCGGTGTTTGCCCCCCGGGTAGATTCATCAGCAGAGGATGATGGATACCTAATCGCCTTCGTCCACGATGAGGCTAAAGACCAGAGCGAGTGTGTCATTATCGACGCAACACGTTTCAGTGATGGGCCGGTTGCCACCATCGTCATGCCGTTCCGTGTGCCCTATGGCTTTCACGCTGGCTGGGTTGGCGAAGCTTAACGCCGGTAGCGACGGACCCACCATGTCATCTGATATCAAAGACATCTATCCCGGCGTCGAACAGTCGCTGGTGAAAAAACTGCAGGAAAACATCGAAACCGTTATCCGCAGTAACAACCAATCTATCAAGTGGTTGCTGACGGCATTTTTCGCCGGTGGCCATGTCCTGCTCGAAGACGTACCGGGCACGGGCAAGACAACTCTGGCAAAGGCGCTGGCCGGCTCGATAGACGCAACTTTCAAGCGCATCCAGTTCACGCCGGACCTGCTGCCGTCTGACATTCTCGGGGTCTCAATCTTCGATCAGCAGAACCATACCTTCAAATTCAGGCCAGGGCCGATCTTCACACAGGTACTGCTGGCTGATGAAATCAACCGGGCCTCGCCCCGCACCCAGTCGGCCCTGCTCGAGGCCATGGCAGAAGCCCAGGTCAGCATCGAAGGTGAACGCTACCCGATGGATGAGCTGTTCTTCGTCATCGCGACCCAGAACCCGGTGGAATTTCATGGCACCTATCCATTGCCAGAAGCACAGATGGACCGTTTCGCCATGAGTTTCAAGTTGGGCTATGTCTCGAAAGAAGATGAGGTCCTGATCATGGATGCGCAGCGCTTTTCTCATCCACTGGCATCTTTAACCGCCTGCCTCTCACTCGACGATATCCGCAAGGTACGCCAGGCCGCAGGCAATGTTCGCATCTCCGACGAGCTGAAGCGCTACATTGTCGATCTTGTGGTTGCGACCCGGGGCGCGCCGGGCATTGCCATGGGCGCCAGCCCCCGCGCTGGCATCACCCTGATGAAATGCGCTCAGGCGCTGGCGCTGATTGAGGGCCAGGACTTTGTGACGCCAGATCACATCCAGGGGCTCGCGGTACCAACCATTGCCCACCGCCTGGTTCTCGACTCCGGCTCCCAGTACTCCGGCACCCAGTCAGCCCAGACCGTGGTGGATATCCTGGCTGAAACACCTGTACCTGCCTGATCATTGATGGCTTTTCGCGAACGGGTGTTTCCAACCTGGGTCAAACTGACCCGTCTGAACCGCCGGGCAATGCGCAAATCCACCGATCGCGGCCGCCTGATGCAGACCGGCACCCTGATCTGCGGTGCCATGGGGCTTGATACCGACCTGTCCTATGTTTACCAGCTGTTTGCCCTGATGCTCTGCATTCTGATTGCGGCAAGGCTGAGCCTCAAATTCCAGGTCCCTGACGTCAGCATCCGCCGCCACCTGCCACGCTACGCTACCGCCGGTGAGCCCTTCGATTACGCCATCACCGTGATCAACGAGGGTGAACGGGTTGAACGGGATCTTTCCATCGCTGACAACCCCCGTGTAGTACCACCAACCATCGAACAGTTTGAGCGCAGCCGCGAGCCGGGCGAAGAAACTCGCAACGCCTACGACCGCTGGATTGGCTGGCATCGGTTTATCTGGCTGCAGCGCCTGAATACCGGCATCAATATCAAACCGGCGCAAGTGCCGGACATCAATATCCGTGGCAGCGAACCTGCAGTCCTGACAGCTACGCCGTTGCGGCGCGGGGCCGTGAACCTCGAATCGACAACGATCCTGCATCCCGACCCCTTCGGCTTGAACTACGGCATCATCGATTTCGACAATCGCGAGCAATTGCTGGTGCTGCCGAAGCGTTACCCGATATCAAAACGCTTCGAGTTTACCGGCGGCCGTCATTTTCAGCCGGGCGGAGTGAACTCCACCTGGTCCATTGGGGAGTCCGACGAATTCGTTTCACTGCGTGACTATCGCGATGGTGATCCGATCAGGAAAATTCACTGGGCAAGCTCAGCCCGACGCGACAAACCCGTGGTTAAAGAATTCCAGGATGAGTTTTTCGTCCGCCAGGCTCTGGTGGTCGACTCTTTCGAGCAGGAACCGGCAATCTTCGAAGAGGTTATCTCTGTCGCGGCAAGCTTTCTCACGGCCTTTGATAACAGTGATAGCCTCATGGACCTGCATTTCATGACCGAGAGGCCGGAAATTATCACCGCGGGTCGAGGCTTTGCCCAGACCTCTCAGCAACTGGCAGCCCTGGCAGTGCTGCAACAGACACGCCAGGCCACTATTGCTCTTAATGAGATGCTGATCGAACGGAGTCGGTTGATGAGCGGCTGTCTGTTTGTTTTCGCCGGCATGGACTCCGCGCGACTTGAGTTGATCAAGGCCGTCGAGAATCAGGGTGTCGGCACCGAAATATTTGTGATCAAGCAGCCGGGCGATCAGACACCCATGCGCTCGGACTTCCATGTACTGAACCTTGATCAGGTTGACGAAGGTCTGCAGGCGCTGTGAAAACAAACACTGACGACGACATTAAACCGCAATACCTTGGCAGCATTGCCATACTTTTCTGGGGCTATCAGTGTGATCTGCTGTGGTTTGCCCTGCCAATGGCCATCATCTTCGAGGCCAGGTTCTACTTTAATCGACGCTGGGCTCTGACACAGAAAGATTTTTACCAGATCGCCGACCTCACCAGCGTCGGCCTGCTTCTGCTGGTGGTGTTCCTCTTCATTAACCGGCGCGAATACCACTTCATTACGACCTTGATAAGCTGGATACCGATCCTGTTTTACCCATTGACCATCGTGATCAGCTACAGCACGACCCGGCGTATGCCGCTCGACGTGCTGTTCTACAGCCTGCGGCGACAGAAAGAACCGGTTCAGCAGTCCTGGGACATGGACTATGTCTTGATCGGCATGTGCCTGCTGGCTGCCGGGCTGGAGCCCGAGGGTAATTATTATTTCCCTGTTGTCGCATTCCTGATCCTGCTGTTGCTCCTCAGGCTGCGGTCGACCCGGTTCAATCTTCAGGTGTTCATCCTGACATTTGCCCTCGTTGTCCTGGGCGCCAGCTTTGTTCATACCGGCATGCGCGGCGCCCATCTCGCCCTGAAAGAGAAAACCGAAGAATGGGTTGCGGCCTGGATTGCACGGCGCACCAATCACCTGAAAACGCACACCGCTTTGGGGCAGGTCGGGACGCTGAAACTGTCTGACGCCATTGCCTTCCGCATCGAGCCCCTGTCCGGGAGACCGGACTTCCCGCCCTTGCTCCGTGAAGCAGCATACAATTCGCCTGGGGTTACTGATTGGGAGGTATTCTCACCAAACGCTGACGCTGTTGAGCCAGCGGACGACTTCCTCTGGGAATTTGCACCACGCCCAATGCAGCAATACCCTCAGGCGAAAATCTATATCGAGTTCGACCGCAAGGCAGCGATCATTCCAGTGCCGGACCAGTTGACCGAAATCTACGAACTGCCTGCCAAGCACCTGAAAAAATCCGCCTATGGCACTATTCAGGGATTGGGGCTGATCCCCGCACCGCATTACCGGGTTCGTTATGACACGACGGGCAGACTCGGCGCAGAACCCAGCAGCGAAGACCTGATCATTCCTTCCGCCTACCGCGACTACCTCGCCAGCATCGCCCCGGCTGATCTCTCAGCGCCAGACGCCGTTAAGTTTGTACAGTCATTCTTCAGTGAATTCCGCTACACGCTGTACCAGTCGGGTCATGCGGTCAGCGAGAACCCATTGATTTACTTCATGGACAAGCGCCGCGCAGGTCACTGTGAATACTTTGCGAGTGCCACAGCACTTATGCTGCGCAGTCTTGGCGTGCCATCGCGCTACGTGGTGGGTTATGCCGTCGTCGAGTGGAATGCAAACCTGGCCATGTATACCGTGCGCGAACGTCATGCTCATGCCTGGGCTGAAGCCTGGGTCAACGGCCGTTGGATCACAGTCGACACTACCCCCGCGCGCTGGCTTGGCATGGAAGAGAATGCCGCAAGTTTCCTGCAGCCACTCTGGGATGCCATCGATAACAACCAGTTTCTGTTCCTGCGCTGGTGGAATAACCAGGAACTGGAGGACTACGAGCGAGAACTGTTTATGTTCGGCCTGATCCTGGTCGGGATTCTGCTGTGGCGGGTCTATCGATCAGAACAGGTCGTGATCGAGACCGCGGAGGAGGAAAGCGTCGAGTCGTGGCTCGTACCGGGACGGGAGTCACCCTTCTTTCGCGTTGAGGATCACCTGGCAGAACTGGGGTACAAGCGCGGTCGCGGCGAGCTGATGGCGAACTGGCTGCTCCGGATTGATCGGGCAGAACTGCTGCCGTTGCTGTCGAGTCACAATCGCTGGCGCTTCGATCCGAGGGGCATCAGCATTGAAGAGCGCCGGCAACTGGCCGAACAGGTACAGGACTGGCTCAGGGCCAACGCACCTGCCACAGAGACCTGAAAGCCTCCGCCTTAAAGATGCGTTGCGCTGGCGCCACGCTCGCCCGTTTCAGCATTGGATCCTGCCTCCAGCAACCGCGTCAGCGGACCAGATGGCAGCGAGCGATGACTGACCTAGCCATAAACAGGCGCGTGGCGTATTCTCACCACTCCGTCACCAGAAGTTCGTCCATGTCCAGACTGAGAACTTTCAAGATCAGCTACTGGCCCAATTTGCTGCTGCTGTGCCTGCTGACAGGTTGCGGTGGTAGCTCTGATACCGTTGAGAACACGGTTATTAACTCACCCCCGCCACCCCAGGACGGCATTCGCGGGCGGGTGGCCTCAAAGTTGCAGAACGGCCGGCTAACAGTGACTGATGCCAACGGCGAGGAAGTCGTGGTCGCCACCGGCGACAGGACGAATGAGAATGGCGCCTACGATCTTGTTTTCTCAGAGTTTGAAATCGACGCAGGCATCACGCCGCCGTTGATTGTGACGGTCGACGGCACCGGCGCCACAGCTGTTTGCGACTATGATGGCGAAACAGATAACGATTGCCTGACTGCCAGTGGTTCGTTCGCGGCATTCGGCTCCCGCTATGAAGTCCCCTCTGGTTTCAGGCTGCGCGGTCTGGCACCCACTTTCCCGCCGGAGGATGCCCAGGGTGATCGCACCGTCACCGTCAATTTGTCAGCTGCCAGTGACCTGGCCGTCAGATACGCGACGGATGCCGCTGCTGGCGCCGGCCTCAGTGAAGAGGGGGTAGTCCTCGCACAACAACAGGCGCTGGGTGTCGTCGAGTTTGTCACGGGCCTGTCTGTCGGCGGCAACACCATGAATGCGATCGGTCTCGCCGATCTGACCAGTGCTGCTGCAACACCATCCAGCACCAGCCTGGCAGTCAGCCTGTTCAATGCCAGTCTGCATGGTCAGGTAGATACCCAGGAGACAGGCATCGCTAACTACCGCCTTGTTCTCAACCGGATGAACAACCGCATTCAGCCGGATAGCGACACAGGGTTAGTGCAAGCATCCGGTGCTGACCTGGTGACAGCCATCGCGAGCTATCTGGTTACTGCCAGCGGTTATCAGGCGACTCTGCCAGCACCGCTACCGATTCTAACGGGTGCCATATCGGCCCAGACCGTCGCTGAGAGCCGACTGGCTGAAACCGGGACAGCACCTGTGGCGATTGCCCTGCCGGCTGACCCAGGCAGCGATGCACCACTGGATCGAAGCAGGGTATTCGCAGCACGACTTTCAGAGGTCATCGGTGCCAGTCTGCTCAACTCTCAAACCGCTGCATTTGGCGGCACCGCAACCGGTTCAGCGACTGTCAACAGTGACCAGATAACATTGATCAACGTCCTGCTCACGCCTGAAGTCAGGGGCGCCATCACCCAGTTGGATGCGGCCATCGCCACTGCCATCGAGCGCGGCGTGACAGAGCTCACCGGTACCAACGTTTCCGGTGTGGTCGCCATCGACGGCAGCAGCATTCAACTGACTTCTGGAACATCAACCGTTTCGAACATCCAGACCGGGATCAGTGTGAACCTGTCATCCCCTGCAGGCACCCGGACTGACGTCGGTCAGGATGGCACCTTTGCCTTGACGGACGTCACCATTGCCCTGTCTCAGACCCAGGACAATCTGACCACACAGGTCCTGCTCGAAGGTGACCTGACCTTTGAGCTGACTGACCTGGGTGAAGGACTGGTTGTGACAAGATCAAGCTTCACAGGCGCGCTGCAGTCAGTCAGCGGCCTCAACTTCGATGGCAACATCGACCTGACAGCGGCCACAGGTACTTCACTGTCATTAAGCAACGGCAGCTACGACGCAAGCTTTGAATTCTCGAATGCCGCGACACTGCTGCTAACCGGCAGCCAGACCGGCGGTATCGCCGCGTCGACGTCCACGTCCGGCAGCAGCACCATTTTCGTCGACCATACCACCAATACCATCACTGACATGACCACCGACCTGAACCTCAACCTGGATGCCAATGGCACCGTCACCGGTGGTACCCTGACCAGTGGCGGCACTGAAACCGGCAGCGTCGACAGTCTGGGTGTCATCTCTTTCACAGACGGTACCGTCCGGTCATTGCCTGCACCTATCCTCTAATATGCCAGAGCGAACCAGGACAGGCGTCATATGTCTGCATAAAGATCAACTCCTCACCATAGAACTGCAGGACCCGATGACCCGGAAACGTTTCTGGTCTGTCCCTGGGGGCGCAGTAGAACCTGGGGAAACCATTGCCGAGGCCGCGGTCCGCGAAACGCTCGAGGAAACCGGCTATCGTGTTGAACTGACGAGCGACGGCCACGCGACCCGCTATGACTTCTCCTGGAATGCCACCTGTTATGACTGTACCACCTGGTGGTACAGCGCGAGGCTGTTGTCCGGTGAGCCGGCACCCGTCGACGATGCCGACTATCTGCTGCAGGCCAGATGGCTTGACTGGCCAAAATGCCAGGGGCTTTTCGTCAATCGACCCGCCTTCGCCGGCGTTTTCAGTCACTTTCTGCTGCCCGACTGACACGACAGCGGTCTGCATTGAGTATAATGCCCGCACTTTCTATCCGGCTATCGGGACTTTCCATTGAATATCCAAGAACGCATGCGCGCCATCATCGCCAAGGAAGCAGCCGCGGTGCAGGCAATCCAGGTCAACGACGCATTTGAGGAGGCCGTTAATCTTCTTTTCAACTGCCAGGGCAAGGTTGTCACCACCGGCATTGGCAAAGCTGGCTATATCGCCCATAAATTTGCTGCCACCCTGTCCTCCACAGGCACACCAGCCTTCTTTATCCATCCCGCAGAGGCCGGCCACGGTGACCTCGGCATGCTGTCCGACGGAGACTGCATCGTTGCATTCTCGACCAGCGGCAAGTCCAACGAGGTCGTAGAGATGCTGCAGATCGCTCAAAACCTGGGCACGGATAGTGTTATCGGCGTCACTTCACACACAGAATCACCCCTGCGCGCACTCTCTCACGTCATTCTTGATATGGGCCCGGATATTGAAGAACCCTGCCCGCTTAAGGTAACACCCAGCGCCACCATCGCCGTCATGCTGGCGATCAGCGACGCCCTGGCCCTGACGCTGATGGAAATGAAGTCGTTTACCACCGACGATTACCATGCCAGACACCATAAGGGTTATCTCGGGTCAGTCACCCGCCCGGCGCGTCACTACGACGCCAACGAAGACTGAGCACCGAAATGCCCGAGGTCAATCCATCCAGCATATCGACCCGCTATGTTGAGGAATCAAAGGCGGCAGTCCGCGCCCTCGGTGAAAACATTCACATCGTCGGCTTCATCGCCTCAGACGACAAACCCTCTGTCGCCTATGCCAATGCAACCCGCCGCACATTTGAGAAGGCGGGCTTTAACTACGAATTACGTCGGGTCCAGCGTCTGGCTCTCGAAGATGAGATTCACCGGGCCAATGACGATCCTCAGGTCCACGGTATCTTTATTTACTTTCCTATCTTCAATAACCAGGAAGATAACTACCTGCGCAATCTGGTGCACTACACTAAGGACATCGAAGCCGGCAGCTCTTACTGGACGCGCAAAATGTCGGCAAATGATCGCCGCGCTGTGCAGGGCAGCGATGACAGGAAGGCGCTGGTACCCTGCACGCCGCTCGCCATCGTCAAGATCATCGATGATATCGGCGAGTATCACCTGGAGGGCAGAAAGGTCGCCATATTCAATCGCAGTGAGGTGATCGGCCGCCCGCTCGCGGTGATGTTGTCGAATGACGGCGCAGAGGTGATTTCGTTCGACATCAATGGCCCTCTGGAATTCGTCGATGGTCGGCCCCAGGAAATCGACACAGATCGAACTGCCGCGCTCGCTGATGCAGATATTGTTGTCACAGGTGTCCCGAGCGCGGCGTTCCCCAGGATCACCGCCGCGGAGCTGAAATCCGATGCCATCTGCATCAACTTCTCTTCAATTCCAAATTACGAAACCGATGTTGCCGATCACGTCAGGATCTTTGTGCCCCGCGTCGGCCCCATGACAGTGGCCATGTGCATGCGTAACACCATCCGCCTGTTTGAGAACTTTCACCGATGAGCAGAATCAGCGACCAGACCGTCGACGGCTACCTTGATGCGGTCAGTGCCCGACGCTCAACACCGGGCGGCGGTGCCGTGGCCGCCATCGTTGCTGCAGAAGCCTGCGCCCTGCTCGAAATGGTACTTAACTTTACCCAGAGTGAGGATGCCCGGCTGACGGGGATGGCTGCGCGTCTTAGCCAGACCAGACCTGAGCTCCTGGCTATGGCGGATCGTGACATGGCAGCGTTCGAGCAGGTGATGCAGGCTTACCGCGGCGATGGCGACCTTGAAGAGGCGCTCGTCCTGGCTGCGGAAACGCCACTGGCGATCATCGCCATCTGCCGAACCCTCTCGGCCGATGCAGTTTTGCTTGGCGAAATAGGCAACCGCAACCTGATCACTGATGTGGCTATTGCCGCCAGCCTGCTGATCACTGCACTCGAAAGTTCAGAAATCAATGTGCTGGTCAACACGCGAGCGATGCAGCAGGAGCGAGCAGCGACAGAAGCCAGACTCGGTGATTCCCACGAACTCAACCAGACGTTATCAGCGCTCGTTGCTGACATCAGAAATGGTCTTACATGAAAGCCGGCCTATCCCTCGGCATTCTGCTGTTGCTGACGGCCTGCGCCAGTGATCCCATTGGCACTGCCGTCGCCCCAGAGAATCAGCTGCGCCGTTTTGAAACAGCGATTGCCCGCAGTTATCTGCGGGAAACGCGCGAACAACTGGCGCAACTGAAAGGTTCAATCAGAGCCACTTTTTTGCGGCATCAGGCCAGCCGGTTCGCAAAGGCTGTCGACCGTCAGTTCCTCAGCAGTAGCGCACGACAGGAGGCAGCGCTGCTCGACTACCTGGTTGCAAGCGAAGAGGTACGCTGGTTTGGCAGCGACTACGAGACCCGGGTTCGAGCCATGAGTTCACTAGACTGGCCCCTGGCCCGCTATGCGACGGCGGTAGCGGCAGAGATCGAACGTATTGATCAGACGATCGCTGCACTTCAGCCCGACGATCCGCTGAACGGTTTTTCACTGGCAAACCACATTCGGACAGTGCGAGACACGGCCAGCTATCCTGCAGATTCGCCTGCAGGCCGACAGCAATACCTCGACAATCTCGCCGAGACCATGCTGGCGGCTCAGCTCGACTGGAACGACATCTTCACAGACTACGAAGCGTCGGCGCTTAGACTCATTGGCTCTGATTCTGCTGACTATTCGTTTCGACACGCAGGTGATGCGCTGCACATTAATCTTGCCAGCGTCCGAGACCTGCCGGACTTTGAATACCAGAGCATTGCCTGGTTCTACGGCTTCCCGGGACTCCAGGCGTTCCAGTCTGGCTCGACGACCGACTCGCTCCGCAGTCAACTGGTCCTGCCGAGCTATACGGTTGGCTGGGCCCTGTTCATTGTTGATTACCTCGGCACCCGCACACCCGACACTGGCAACCGTCAGTTATATTTCATGAAACTGATTATCGGCCTTGCACTGGCCGACCTGAACGTCAACAGCGGCAGCTGGGATATCGACTCAGCCGTGGATTACCTGCAACAAGAGACACCTTATGCCAGAACCCGAATCCAGCTGATGCTGAATCGGGTCGTCACCGAGCCCGGCTACTATCTGGCCGGTGTCGGTGGCTATATTTATTTCTCTGCACTGCACGACGCCTGTCTCAGGCAGCGGCAACCCTGCGAGGCTGACCTGTTTCAACAGATCGTTGATTCAGGGCCGGTGCCATTTACGATGCTTGACCAGCGGCTGCGTAGCACCGGCCTGATTCCCGCTCAGTGATCGTGACCATGAGGGCGTGCGCTCAATTCCGTGGTTTTCAGATTAACTTCTGTCGCGTTACATAACTGCTTGTCTTCGAGAACAGCCGTCAGGGCCTCAAGGAAGTGATCGAAGTAGTGATACTCATCCCCGGGCGCAGCCGCCGCATCAGCGGCACCAACGACTTCGATCAGCCTGGCGCGGAATTCATCCCAGGAATACTGTCCCTGTTCGCAGAGACAGCGCGCCATGCCGAAGACCCGGCTTTGCCAGGGCGCTTCAAACAGGATTTCACCATTCGCCATGGGCGGGGCAATGGCGCCCTCGAGTGACATGTCATCGACATCGCCCGTCATCGCTTCAACCCTTTACGCCAACCGGCTGTGCTACACCGATCATCGAGTCCCGGGTCACCAGTGTCTCGAGTCCCGCCTGAGAGAGTGCTTCAGTGTCGGCAGGTCGTATCGGCAGAACCATGTAGCGGATTTCTGCACTCGAATCCCAGACGCGAATCTGGACGTCATCGGCGAGTTCAAGCCCCATCTCATTCAACACCTGCCTGGGTTCACGCACGATGCGGGACCGATAGGCCGGTTCCTTGTACCACTTCGGTGGCAGCCCAAGCACTGCCCAGGGGTAGCATGAACAGAGCGTGCACACCACCACGTTGTGCACCTCAGGCGTGTTTTCAACGACGACCAGCTTTTCACACTGACCACCTTCAAAGCCATAGTCGTTAACAATCGACGTCGCATCCGCCAGCAGCTGCTGTCTGAACGCCGGCTCAAGCCAGGCCCGGGCGACAAGTCTTGCGCCATTCATGGGCCCGACCTTTTCACTGTAGGTTGCAATGACCTCGTCCACCTGAGCCGACGACAACAAGCCTTTCTCGGTCAGCAGTGATTCGAGCGCCTCAGCACGCAACGCCTGTGCGCTGGGTTTTGTCATGACACTTCCTCCGCGGATTGAAGATAAGACTCAAACAGATCCAGACTGACCGTAAAGCCGGCGGCACCCCAAAGGGTTTCACTGTCAAAGCACACTGTATACAGGGGCTGTGGCTGCTCACCTAGCCCATGGGCATTGCTGTCGGGCAACACCCAGCCATCGTGGCTGGCCGTAATCACTCCACGCTTGCCCCGGGCATAGGCCGGCAGCCGGGTATGGCCGGGCACAGATTGGGACACCGTGATAACTGAGTCGCCCACGGCAAAACCTGGCACTGATTCGAGCGCTCGCCGGCTGCTGCGGTCTTGCGGGGCCTCACCCATGGGATCAGGATAGGGGCTCGGCCGCGCCGCGATGCGATCACCGGGATCCGCGCCCAGCGCAACCGCCCGCTCGGTGATTTCTTCCTGGGTGAAGATACCCGCCTCAACCAGCAGCGTTTCAATACCGCCAAGCCAGCGCCCGTAGTAGCCATGGGCCAGGTATGCCTCAGGGTCTACCCGCTCAATTGCATGCCGGAACCGATCAGAATTTCGCCAGGCCCCGGTGGCAGGCCCCGCCGCCAGCATACTGAAGACCACCGCTTCCCAGCGCGCCTGGAAAACATCGTCATCGCCAGTTCTGTCAACAGGGCCGTAACCGTCTTTACCGCCAAGATCGTGTATGCCATCCATCGGCCTGTTACCTCAGTGTGGGCTAGCTATTCGTATCGAGACTTTGCCTGATCTCACGATATTCTGCCTCATTCAGACTAAAACGGCTGAAAATCAGGGTGCCGGTGACATAACAGACCAGCGGAAACAGGGCGTAGAGGGACAACAGCGCCAGTTTGGTGGATTCGTTCTGGGCTTCGTTCGGGACAAAACCTGCGAGGCTCAGAACAAAACCGGTCAGCATCAGCGTGATACCGGCAGAGCTCTTGTAAACGAAATTCCAGGCGGCAAAGTAGGTACCCTCTTTGCGTTTACCCGTGAGGTATTCATCGTAGTCAATGATGTCTGCCTGGATGCTTGGCCCGACTACTGCGCCACTGCCGGCACCAAGGCCACAGATCACGGCGAGCACCGAGATCAGCGTGTCGGAGCCTTCCTCAAGGAAAAACATGCCGCCAAAACCGAAAGCCGTGACCAACATCGAGAACATCCACATCGGTTTCTTACCGACAGTACGCGACAGACGTACCCAGATCGGTACCGACGCGACTGAGGGGACAAGATAGAGCAGGATATAGATAACCGTTTTCTCCGGGCGTCCAACGACATACTCGGCGACGTAGGGCGTCAGAATACCGATCGTTGCGCCACCGAGGTTCTCGATGAAAAACACGATAAGCAGCAGTAACGCATGCTTGTTTCGCAACACATCGCCAAAGGCTTTGAGAGGGTTGGTTTCGCCACGTCCCTGGAACTCGGGACGCTCCCGGACACGACTGAACATCCAGACAATCAGGCCGGCCATGGCGACGATCGCCAGTACCGACACCAGCCAGGCGATTTCCCGCGGATTGTCCCTGACGATCAACTGATGCATGGCAACCAGCGCCAGCAGCGCGCCGGCATTGGAGATCATATGCCGGACACCAAAGATGCGGGTACGCTCATGGTAGTTGGTGGACAGTTCTGCACCGAGCGAGGCATGTGGCACATTGAACGCCGTCATCGAGGTGTAGAAGCCGATCACGGCCACCGACATCCAGATAATGACGCCGGTGTCGCTCAGTTCATCTGCCGGATTCCACATCATGTAAAACGAGAGAGCGATGAAAGGAATTGAGGCCAGCAGCCAGGGTCGGCGCCGACCCGCCCGAGAGTTCGTCCGGTCGCTAAGATAGCCGGCAAGCGGATCTGTCACCGCATCCCAGATTCGCGAAGCGCCAAAAATGAAACCCATTGCCGCCGGGGCAATAAGCAATACATCCGTTGAAAACTTCATCAGGTACAGGGAGACCATGAAAAACATGAACCCGGTACCGATCGTCGGCAGGTTGTAATCGACGATCGTCGTGAGCGGCAGGTCAGGCTCTGTTTGTTTTCCCCCGTTTGTCACCTGTTGCTTCTACTTAGCTGATCCCTGCCGCGGCGCCAGCAGTCACCTGCCATCTGCGCCGTTTTGGCTGACCGCCGGGATAGGCCGTCGACAATACTTCAGTGGGGCAGAGTTCGAACAACACGGAGCGTACCGAAGGCCTGAAATTGGACACAGATTCCGCCAGCCGCCGGGTTTCCGCGTCTTCAATCGGGTGGGCCAGGCCCGTGACCTGGAATTCACCACTGCTGCCGGAACTGTCGCTCATGGCGCAGTGCAGACAAAAGTCAGGACTTTCAGTCAAATCACGGGTTCGTGGTGAACTCGGCTCAAGGAAGATGAACATTCGCCCCTGACCGATCTGGGGTGTAACCGGATGCGCCCGCGGCCTGCCATCGGGTCGGACCGTCGCCAGGTAGGCGACTTTGCCATCAAGTCTTTCCTGGCCGAAGGCAGCCAGGGCGCTGTCCTCTCGCTCCAGGTCGCCCCAGGTTGATGCCTGCATGCGTAACTCTGAGTTTACCGAAAACGCAACCATAGCATGGAACCTGACACCTCAGGAAAGTATCGAGTCCCTGATGCGATTACTGCCGCCGCTGATCGTGACCGGCTGGTCAATCGGCATGCCGATAATCCTGGCGAGTCCGGCAAGTTCCTGCCGGTAGTTCACCCAGCGCTGCCTCGATGACTTATAGATCGGTTTCCGTACCTGCATGAAACTCGCCGTGCTCACCCTGCGTTGGGTCTGGTGGAAGTCGATGCAGGCCTGCTCGAATTCGAGTCCCATGAAATCAAGCAGCCGGCGGGTTTCTACTTCCTGGTTTTCAACGATATCCTCGTAACGAATCGTGAGGATACGCCCCGGGTAAAGCTGCTCCCAGTGCTGCATGAGCCGGCGATAGTCGTTGTAAAACTGACCCAGGACCTCAAGACCGAATGAGTAGTCCTGGCCCTTGGTAAAATTCTGGAAAAAACAGGACAGGCAGGTGTCGAGCGGATGCCGCACCGTGTGAATAATGCGGGCATTCGGATAAAGGTCATAGATCAGACCAACGAACTGAAAATTCAGCGGGTGCTTGTCAATGATGCGACGAATACCCGGCTCACTGGTGAGTGAGGTTACCTTGGCGAGATAGTTTTCCGCGAGGTGGGCATAGGCAGCTCTCGGTAAGCCTGGCACACAATCCGGGAAACTGCGCTTGACCTGCGAGTGTTGGCTCGCGGAGGCAGCAAGCCGTTTCATGTCGTTCAGCTCACCAGCGCCGAAAACGGCGCTATGACTGGCAAGAATCTGTTCCACAAGTGTCGTGCCGGAGCGCGGCATGCCAATAATGAACACCGGCGTCTCGGTATCAAGGCCAACGCCCTGGTGACTGCGCAGGTGCCCGGGGCTGTAGTGATAAATCAGATTCTTGACGAGACTGCGAAATGCCTGGGCATCAAATTGCCGGTGAGTCAGGCGGTTGCCCTCGCGGAAATGATGAAAGGCCTTGCGGTAGTCCTTCACATCATCGTGAATTTTACCGGCAGCAAAATGAAAATAAGAAAGGATGCCATCGGCGAGGTCTGGTCGTGCAAGCTGCTCTGCAATCTGTCCAAACAGCGGATCGTCCGCCTTGAACTTCACCATTTCCGCGAGGCCCTGGTAGGCCTCACCGTAATCCGGCTTTCTTTCGATGGCAGCCCGGAAGCGAGCTTCAGCTTCCTGCAGGCGACCCATGCGGCGGTAAACACCCGCAATGTTGTGATGAAAGTGGGGGGCGTCGGGGTAAAGCGCAAGCGCCTTCTCCATCAGGCTTACAGCTTCTTCGTCGCGGTCCTGCTCCATTCGAACCAGTCCCAGCAGGTGGACGGCATCAGGCTGGGAGGGTTCCTCGGCCAGCACAGCCTGGTAAATCTGTTCTGCCTGCGCCAGCCTGCCGGCTTTCTGATGCGACATCGCTTCGTGCAGGCGGATCTTCAGAGAGTCACTCAAGGGCAGTCCTTTCGTATGGCAGTATCTGGCGCAGCCATCTGACCATACTCGCCGGTCAGGAATGCATGCCGGGAGACACGGCCATCGGCCCAGGTCAACTCGAAGCTGTATTCGCAACCGGTTTTCAGCCCCTCGCTCAAGCCCATCAGCATGATGTGCAGGCCACCCGGTGCGAGGATCGTGCTGCCGGCAGCCGGCAGCCGGAGTGTGCCCGCCTGCATGCGTGCCATACCGTCACTGTGACTGGTCTCATGCACCATGGCATGGTGCGCGAGATCAAATCTGATCGCGGTGACCATCTGCACTTCTGCGCTGTGGTTGCGGAACTCACCATAAATGGCCCCACTGCTGCCACCGGGCGGCGTTGCGCGTGCCCAGGCATTGACGCTGACCGGCACTTCGCCAGCCTGCAGCGGCGACGTCAGGCACAGCACTGCCAGGCCGATTGCGATGAAAAATTTATCCATCTAATACTCCTCGATGAACAGGCGAGTATACCTGCTGGCCCTGTGCTAAAGTATGGCTTTGGTCAGCGCTGATCTGAGACATGCTTCGAATCGCGGTCCTGGCATCACATCAGGGCACAAATTTCCAGGCTATCGCTGATGCCTGCAGCGCCGGTGATCTCAACGCCACAGTTGCCGTCCTGATCTGCAACAACTCCAAAGCACCCGTGCTGGCCCGGGCGGAAAGAGCCGGTGTTCGCTCCGCCCACCTGTCATCCATGACCCACCCGGACCCTGCGGCACTGGATGCTGCCATCTGCTCGACTCTGACCGAGGCCGGTACGGATCTCGTGGTCCTCGCGGGTTACATGAAGAAACTTGGTCCGCTCGTTCTCTCCGCTTACGAAAATCGCATCATTAACGTACATCCTTCCCTGCTACCCCGACATGGCGGCGAGGGCCTCTACGGATCGCACGTGCACGCAGCCGTACTGGCAGCGGGTGACGCGGTAACCGGTGCCACCGTCCACCTGGTGACGGCAGAGTATGATCAGGGGGACATATTGCGCCAGGCTTCCGTCGCGGTTAATGCCTGCGATACCACCGAATCCCTGGCAGCCAGGGTGCACAATCTTGAGCATCGTCTGCTGCTGGAGACCATAAAACATTACAGCCATAAGTTGTGATCACTGAAGATGAGCGAGACAAGAACCAAGATGGAAAAGATCGACAAAAAGCCAGAGAAAAAAAAGAAACGCAAGAAGAAGAACTCGCGAGCCCCCATTGCCCTCATGTCTTGTGACTCCGGTCTCTCGTTTGCACGGACCGTCGCCAGCCATATGCAGATGGAACTGATTCCAACCCAGGAGACCTGGTTCGCCTGCGGTGAGGGCAAGTATGAGATCAATGCCAATATTCGTGGTCATGACGTCTACATCTTTCAGTCTCCGGCAGGACCACAGGACGACTTAAGTATTTATGACCGCTTTGTGATGCTGCTGCACGCGATCGAGGCCGCTGCGCTGTCGGATGCCCAATACATCACGGCTGTCGTTCCCTACTATCCGGGCGCCCGCCAGGACAAGCGCAAAGGGCGAACCCGGGAAGGCATCACCGCCGGGCTCTTTGCCCGCCTCATGCAAAGCGCGGGGGTCAACCGGGTCATGACCGTCGAGATTCACAACGATTCCATTGCCGGTATGTTTAACCCCTCAATGGCTCACCTCGAAAACGTGTTCCTGACCCGGCACCTCGTGCACTGGCTGCGACAGGAGCAATTGGGCGGCGACGTTGTCGTTTCACCTGATGTTGGCTACCTGGAACGGGCCCGGGCCTACGCCGAAGAACTATCAGCCGACCTCGCCGCGCTCTCGAAGGAGCGGGATTACTCGAAGCCCAACCAGGTCTTCCGCTCAACCCTGATCGGCGAAGTCGCAGACCGGGATGTACTGCTGGTGGATGACATTATCGATACCGCCGGTTCAGTCGCCTCGGCAGTTGATGAACTGAAAAACCAGGGTGCCCGCAACATCAACGTTGCCTGCGTGCACCCGCTCCTGAATGGCCCCGCCTGGGAACGCATGCAGGCCATCTATGATCGCTCGGCAGCCGAGGGCTGGCAGTTTCAGCTGGTCGGTACCAGCGTTATTGCCCATGAAAATACCCCCGACTGGTACCGCGCCTTCCCTATAGAAAACCTGGTCAGCCGGGTGCTTGAAAAGATCAACTCTCGGGGCAGCGTTACCGGCGTGCAGAACGAGGCCAGCTGACCACGCTTGACATGTGATCCGGGTCCACTATCCTTGGCACCCATGAAAACAGCCAACCGCGCCATCATTGCGATAATTATCAGCATTATTCGTTTACGGATGGTGGGTTAGAGCGTGAATCGCAGAAAAACCCGCCACCGGCGGGTTTTTTTTGGCCTCTGAAAATCGGCGGCAGGGAATATGACAGACTCAACCAATCCAACCAGCGACGCGTTCAGCTTTGTTGACGCTGAGCATCAGGTTCTCGACTACTGGCAGTCCGAGGGCATATTTCAGCGCTCGCTGAAACAGACCGAGAACGCGGAGCCCTACATTTTCTACGATGGCCCCCCGTTCGCCACAGGGTTGCCGCATCACGGTCACCTGCTGGCCTCTACACTGAAGGATATCGTACCGCGCTACTTCACTATGAAAGGGCATTACGTCCAGCGCCGCTTCGGCTGGGACTGCCACGGCCTGCCAATTGAGCACGAGATTGATAAGTCACTCGGCATGTCATCGCTCGAGGCCGTCGAGAAACTCGGGGTTAAGGGCTACAACGACGAGTGTCGGGGCATCGTCCAGCGCTACACCGCTGAGTGGGAGAGAACCATCAACCGGATCGGCCGCTGGGTCGATTTCGAGCATGACTACAAGACCATGGATCCCTGGTACATGGAATCCGTCTGGTGGGTGGTCAAACAGCTTTGGGAGAAGGACCTGATCTATCGCGGGGAAAAGGTGGTGCCGTTTTCCACCACCCTGGGTACCGTGTTGTCGAATTTCGAAGCCGGCTCCAATTATCAGGATGTGCAGGACCCCGCCGTCACTGTGTTGTTTAAGCTGAAGGGTGAAGAGCGCCACATCGCAGCCTGGACCACGACGCCCTGGACCCTGCCCTCCAACCTGTCCCTGTGTGTGGGCGGCGATATCGACTATGTCGAGGTTATCGATGAGGCCGATGGCCGGCAGATAATCCTCGCCAGGGACCGCCTGGAGGCCATCGGCAAGGGCAAGACACTGACCATCACCCGGGAGATGAAGGGCAGCGAATTGGTCGGCCTGCAGTATGAACCGCTGTTCCCTTACTTCAGCGACCGTGAGGCCGAAGGCGCTTTCGTCGTGGTCGCCGATGATTATGTCGGCACCGAAAGTGGTACCGGTGTCGTCCACCAGGCACCCGCGTTTGGTGAAGATGACTTCCGCGTCATGAAGGCAGCCGGCATCACGGCCATCGTCTGCCCCGTCGATATGGCGGGCCAGTTCACTGCAGAGGTCACGGACTTCGCAGGCATGCATGTCAAGGAAGCTGACAAGCAGATCATCCGCCACCTGAAAGACAACGGCAGCCTGTATATCCAGGATGTCATCGTTCACAGCTATCCATTCTGTCCGCGCAGCGATACTCCCATCATCTATCGCACTATCGATTCGTGGTACGTCAGGGTAGAGCAGATGCGGGACCAGCTGCTCGAGTCCAATGCCCAGATCCACTGGGTGCCGGCACACATCAAGAACGGCCGCATGGGCAACTGGCTGCAAAACGCTATCGACTGGGCGATTTCACGGAACCGCTACTGGGGCACGCCCCTGCCGATCTGGATCAATGATGAAACCGGCAGCATGCGCTGCATCGGTTCCCGTGAGGAACTGAAGGCACTCACCGGGATACATCTTGACGACCTGCACCGGGAAAACGTTGATCCGCTCACCTTCACGGTTGACGGTGAAGCCGGAACCTATCGCCGCATCGAGGAAGTTCTGGACTGCTGGTTTGAGTCGGGCTCTATGCCATATGCCCAGCTGCATTACCCATTCGAAAACCAGGCGCTGTTTGACAAAGGCTTCCCCGCCGAATTTATCGCCGAGGGCCTGGATCAGACGCGGGGCTGGTTCTATACACTGATCGTCCTCGGCACCGCCCTCTTTGGCACCAGCCCTTTCAAGAATGTCATCGTCAACGGCATCGTCATGGCCGAAGACGGCAAGAAAATGTCAAAGAGCCTGCGCAACTACACGCCACCGGATGGCCTGATGGAAACCTACGGTGCCGATGCCCTGCGGCTCTATCTCATCAACTCCGGACTGGTGAAAGCAGAAGAGCAGCGTTTCGCCGACAGCGGGGTCAAGGACATGGTAAGGCGGGCATTGCTACCCTGGCTCAATGCTTTCAAGTTCCTGCATACCTATACCCAGATCGACAGCTGGAGACCGGACCCCGCGGGAGCTGAATCCGATAACATCATGGATCAATGGATTCTGTCGCGGCTGGAGTCTCTGAAAGCCAATATCGCGACAGAAATGGAACAGTACCAGCTCTACAATGTGGTACCGGCGCTGTTTGACTTCATTGAGGACCTGACCAACTGGTACATCCGTCTGAATCGATCGAGGTTCTGGGCGGAGGGTGGTGATGCCGATAAGCTCAACGCTTACGGGACGCTCTACACCACGATCTTTGAACTGAGTGTCTCGATGGCGCCGTTTACGCCCTTCCTGTCCGAAACTATCTACCAGGCCCTGAAGGAATATGCGCCGGCATCGCTGCCGGATTCTGTGCATCTGTGCACTTACCCGGAAGCCAATACCAGCAGGATCAAACCGTTGCTGGAGCAGGCTGTCACCCGCATGCAGCACATCATTCTGCTGGGCAGGCAGAAACGCAATCAGGAGAAGGTCAAAACCAAGTACCCGGTGGCTGCAATCACAGTTATCCATCGTGATACGGCGCTGCTGGACGAAATTGCCCGCCTCGAGGCCTACATCAAGACCGAGCTGAATGCCAAGGCGGTTGAATATTCGACGGACGAGAAGCGTTATATCCACCTTTATGCCAAACCCAACGCACCGGTGCTCGGCAAACGGCTGGGCAAAAGATTCAAGGACTACCGCCAGCTGATCGAAACCATGGACAGCAGCATGATCGATGAGCTGCAAAACAACGGAGAGATTGCCCTCGGTGACGCGAGTTTCTCGGTTGACGATGTGCTGATTTATCGCGAGGCGAAAGCAGGCACTAACGCCATTTCAGACCGCTATGTGTCAATCGATATGGATTGCGCTCTCACCGCTGAACTTATCAATGAGGGACTGGCCCGGGAAGTCGTTAACCGGATTCAGAAATCACGCAAAGATGCCGGGTTTAACGTCAGCGACCGCATTCGTCTGAATGTGAATGCCAGCGACAACCTGAAGCAGGCAATCCAGACTCACGAGGACTACATTCTGAAGGAAACGCTGTGCACCCAACTCGAATATTCCAGCGAAGCCCAGGACCTTGCGTTCGACATCGATCAGGACAAGCTCGAAATCAGTTTGTCTGTGGTTGAGTGAGGGTAATCCCGGTTTCAAAAAATCGCTGCCGGACAGGTGCCAGACAGCCATCGAGTATGGCGTATAATCGCAGCCATGGATGATCTGCTGGAACAACCGGTCACCACCCTTGCGCAGCTGGTGCAAACCGGGCAGGTGACGTCGAAAGCGTTGACGACGGCCTTTATTGACCGCATCGAAGCAGTGAATCCGCAACTGAACGCCGTCATTACCAGCAACTTTGAACCTGCCCTGAAGCAGGCTGAGCGCGCGGATCTTGCACTGAAGAGCGGTGAGACCCCGGGCCGACTGTTCGGCGTACCCATGACTATCAAGGACAGTCTCGACACTTTTGACACGGTGACAACCTGGGGTACAGAGGGCCGTCGCGAGTTCCGCCCGGGGCGTGATGCCACCTGTGTCAGCCGCCTGCGCAACGAAGGCGCAATCCTGCTCGGCAAGACCAATACGCCGGAATTCACGCTGTCCTTCAAGACAGACAACGCGTTGTTCGGCCGCACCAGCAATCCCTGGGACCTCGAACGCACACCCGGTGGCAGCAGCGGCGGGGCAGCTGCTGCGATTGCTGCAAGACTCTCGCCATTCGACATTGGCACAGATACCGGCGGCAGCATCCGTCTGCCTTGCCACTTCAGCGGTGTGGCCGGCATCAAACCAACGACTGGCCGGGTACCCTGCACCGGTAACGCGCTGCCTACCTCGGGGCTGCTGGCACCCCTCAGCCAGCCGGGTCCCATGGCAAAGACCGTCGCCGAACTCAGCTTTCTGCTGCCTATCATCGCCGGACCTGACCTGGTGGATCCGCATACGGTACCCGCCAGCTGGTCAGATCCAGCCGAGGTCGATGTCTCGTCACTGCGGGTCGGCTTTCATACAGACAACGGTATCAGCACACCGGATGCTGCGATCCAGCAGGCCGTTCAGACAGCAGCAGACTGCCTGCGCGACCAGGGTTGCCAGGTTGCGGAAGATCGTCCCACCGGGATTGAGATGACGGCCTTTATCTATGGTCGGCTGTTCTCGGCAGATAACGGCGACATGGTCGAGATGCTGCTTGAGGACTGTCGCACCAGGCAGCCATCTGCCAGAGTCGCCCGGATCCTTGCCGAGCGCGCCCCGGAAGGTGGCAGCGCTGCCGAGTTTGCCCAGGTGATCAATCTCTGGCACAACTACCAGAGCTCGATGTTGAGCTACTTCAACCGGCATGATGTCCTCATCTGCCCGGTGAATGCGAGAACGGCGCTACCCCACGATGAGCCCGAAAATCCGACAGACTATACTTACACCATGGCCTTCAACCTGACCGGCTGGCCGGGTGTGGTAATCCGAGCCGGCACTGATGCAGCAGGCCTGCCCGTCGGCGTGCAGATTGTCACGCGCCCCTTCACCGAACACCTGGCACTCGCTGTCGCGGCCGCACTTGAAGCCGAGTTCGGCGAATATGCCGCTCCCCCGCTTTGACGGCTCCTGGCCATTTCAGGCCAGATATCAAACAGATTCTGTTTAGCTTGCCTTATGCCATATAATGCCGGGTCACTTTAACGTGCCAGGCCGACATACTGTCGCCCCGCGGTAGCCTCCCGGCACCCGGGTCCGCTAAGCTCTGCCGCGGACGTGAGGCGATGCCTGATGCTTTAAGCAATTCGGGCCCCGCGCACGTATTGATAAAACCGGACGCAAACTATGAGATCTGCCATGAAGTTCCCGCGCAAGGCCCTCGCCGGGCTCATCCTTACCCTGACAGGCTTAACCAGTGCTGCAAGTGCACAAGGGGCAACCCTGCAGGAGATCTACAACCTGGCGGTAGAGAATGACCCGCAGATCGGTGCCGCTCAGGCTGTCTTCTTATCCCAGAATGAAGTGGTTGCCCAGAGTCGCGCCCGCCTGTTGCCCAGTATCGGCGTTGGTGGTCGCACCATCGACAACCGCCGAACACTGCCAAGCAATCCACAGCCACCGACAGACCGCTACAACGACCACGGCTGGCAGGCGATCCTGACCCAGCCTATTTTTCGCCTCGACAGCTGGTACCGTTTCAAACAAGCGAAAAACCTGCAGGCTGAGGCCAAGGCAAACTTCGCCGCCGAGCAGCAGGCGCTGATCGTCCGCGTCGCGGAAAGCTACTTCACCATCCTTGAAGCAGAAGCCGGCCTGTCTGCCTCGAACGCTGAAAGAAGCGCGGTACAACGCCAGCTGGAACAGGTGCAGCAGCGATTCGACGTTGGCCTCGTGGCAATTACTGACGTGCTCGAATCTCAGGCCGCGTTTGACTCAGCCACGGTCAGCGTCATCGAAACCGAGGGTCTCCAGTCCACCAGCTTCGAACCGCTGGTGCGCCTGACGGGCAGTAACTTTGAGCAAATTTTCGGTCTCGCGGAGAACTTCCCCGTGAAGTATCCCGAGCCTCAGAACGAAGATGCCTGGGTGGAAACCGCACTGCAGAACAACTTTGCTCTCGCAGCCGCCCGCGAGCAGCTGAATTCAGCCCAGCGCGGCGTGAAAATCGCGAAGTCTGCCCACCTGCCAGTCATTGATGCCGAGGCAAGCTACTCTCACAGCGTTACCGGCAGCGTCGACTTCATCGGCAACAAGGTTAACCAGCGCAGCCTGGCCTTGCAGATGCAGATGCCCCTGTACCAGGGTGGTGCCATTCGGTCAGGTGTCAGGCAGGCCAGCTACAGCCGTGATGCTGCGCAGCTGAACCTGGACCTCATTCAGCGTCAGGTCGTTGAAAACACAAGAAACCTCTACACCGCCATCAACACCGACGTCGCCCGGGTCAGGGCACGTCTGCGCGGCATCGAATCTGCCCAGAGCGCGCTTGATGCAACCCAGACCGGCTATGAGGTAGGTACACGCAACATCGTCGACGTCCTCAATGCCCAGCGTAACCTGTTCCTGTCACAGTTCCAGTATGCTCAGGCGCGCTATCGCTACGTTCTCGATACCCTGCGCCTGAAACAGGTGGTGGGTACCCTGAGCCCGCAGGATCTTTATGACCTGAACCAGTTCATTGACAGTGCCGCCGTGGTGACAAGGACCACGCCGACCACGCGCTGACAGGATGAGACTGCTTGGGGCGACAATTGTCGCCGCGGCCATCGCTGCGGGTATATACGTCTTTGCTGTCGGTGAAGATGCACCCGCCCCTGCGTCTCTGCCCGCAACGGAGTCGCTGGACGAAATCATCAGCTCGCCTTTTTATACCGACGATGAGAAAAACAACATTGCGGTATTCGAGAACGCATCGCCCAGCGTTGTCTTTGTCACCAACACCCAGCTGCGCCGCCAGCGCTTCTCCCTCAACGTCATGGAAATCCCGCGGGGCAGCGGCACCGGTTTTATCTGGGATGAAAGCGGCCTGATTGTGACAAACTTCCATGTCGTCTACGGCGCCAATAAAATCACCATCACCCTCCAGTCTAACCGGACCTATGAGGCCGAGGTCGTCGGCACCGCACCGGAGAAAGACATCGCCCTGCTGAAGATCGACGCACCGGACGAGGAACTCAAAGCCCTGCCGCTGGGTGACTCGAGTTCTCTTGTGGTAGGCAGGAAGGTGCTTGCCATTGGCAACCCGTTCGCACTGGATACATCACTGACCACCGGCGTGGTCAGCGCGCTTGGTCGAGAAATCAAATCCATGAACAACCGCACCATCAAGAACGTGATTCAAACTGATGCGGCTATCAACCCAGGTAACTCGGGCGGACCCCTGCTTGATTCCCACGGCAAGCTGATTGGTGTTAACACGGCGATCTACTCACCCTCCGGGGCCAGCGCCGGAATCGGCTTTGCCATCCCCGTGAACACCCTGAAGACCATCATCCCGCAGTTAAGGGAACACGGTCGGCTGTTCCGGCCGGTCCTCGGCATTGAAACCCTGACCGACTACTGGACGCGACGGCTGCGCGTCAAAGGCGTGGCGATTCTGTCGGTCCGGGAAGGACTGCCAGCCGACAGGGCCGGCATGATCGGTGTGCGAGAAGACTGGCGCGGTAATATTCACCTCGGTGATGTCATCATCGCCATCAACGGTGAAAACGTCACGAATGAAGATTCACTCTTGTCTCTGCTCGAACAGTTTCAGCCGGGCGATACCGTCGAGGTCACCACCCTGCGGGACGATGAGATCCATAACTACAATGTTGAACTGGTCGCGCCCGAGCAGTAGCCGTCAAAGACAACAAGGAGAATAAAGAACGCCATGTTCCTGCATCAGCTTACCCAGGATCAGAGAGAGGCGTTCATCTGCCTCGCCCACGACGTGGTGGTCTCAGATGGCGTGCTGCGACCGGGTGAGCAGATGCTGATGGATCACCTGCGCAACGAGATTAATCTCGCCCCCGATTTTGAACCACACTACATTCCTGTCGAGGGTATCGCCGACATTTTCGACAACCATGCAGCCCGGATTGCTGTCGTCATCAACCTGATCCGTCTCGGCTACGCCGATGATGCATTCGAAATTGAGGAACAATTTCTACTGCAGGAAATCTGCCGTCAGTTCGATATCGGCCCGGACCAGTTTTCGGTGATTGAGAACTGGGTCAGGCGCCTCATTTCACTCGAGAAGGAAGCCCGCGCCTTTATGTAGCGCGCAAATCTGCCATGACCAGGACGCTGCTCTTCCTTACCCTTGTCCTCAGTGGCTGTACCAGCCAGGCACCCGACGAATCGAAGGCGGCAGTGGGCACTCAGGAACAGCTGCTGATCGCCATCCCGCAGGACTGGAAACGCATCTACTCTTTGAACACGGCAAAAACCCGTCTGGTTGATTTTGTCCGTGCTGAAGAAAGTGCCGATGCCTGGACAACCAAACTGTCGGTAGAAAGTTACTTGAGCGATGACATCAGCGGCGACCCTATCTCACTGCTGATGTCAGAAGCCCAGTCTGACATGAACAAGTGCAATTTCGTCCAGCACTTCAACATCCACGCCGGCTTCGAAAATGGCTACCCTTCTGCTGTGCGACTCTTCATGTGCGGTGAAAATGCCTTCAGCGGCATGGGTGAGATCAAGCTGGTCAAGGTCATCAGCGGCAACGACTACCTTTACTCGATCCGTATTCTGCGGCGGATCGAACCGTTCGAGGTCAGCAAGCCGGATTTCTCAGACAAGGATATCGCCAACTGGTCGCTCTTTTTGAGTCGAGTCTCCCTCTGCAATAACACCGAGCCCCATCCCTGTCCCACACCGGGTGGGTCATAGCCGCCCGGCTTTATCGCTGATCTCGCCTTCCGCTGAGAGCAGGATGCGCCAGTATCGGGCCCATGGCATTTTCTTCCTTCGGTCTCCTCCCAGGATGCTGCGTCCTTTGTCGGCGCCTGACAGGTCGCAAACTCGACCTGTGTGAGGCCTGTGAGCAGGACCTGCCATGGCTGCGCCACTGCTGTCGTTACTGCAGTCTGCCACTGCCATCAGCGGAGACCCTCTGTCGGGAGTGCCAGCTCAAGGCACCGCCTTTCAGTGGCGTCATCGCCGCCTTCGAATATCGCTTCCCTGTCTCCCGCATGATCCATCGATTTAAGGAGAACCGGGGACTGGCAGAAGGCAGGGTCCTGACTGAACTGCTGGCCAGGGAGCAGTCCGCATTGCTCGATCGGCTGGACCAGGCTGACAATACGATGCTGCTTACCCCGGTACCGGCCTACCCGGCGACGCGGCGCCGGCGCGGTTTCAACCAGGCCGAAGAAATTGCCCGGACGCTGGCTGGCAAGCTCAACCTGCCTTTTAGAGCGAGACTACTGCGCCGCCATGCGCAGCGCACAGCGCAGAAACAACTGACACGGCAGCAGCGGGCCTCCAACCTCGCAGGTATTTTCAGCTGCGGGTCCGGCCTCAACGGCAAAAGAGTGCTGCTGGTCGACGATGTTGTCACAACCACCGCCACGCTACGGGAGATCAGCCGGGTGCTGTATCAGGCCGGCGCAGATGATGTCATCGGCATCGCCCTCGCGCGGACACCAAAGGAGAATGACGGGACTGCCTGATGGTGGGCTAAAAGTGCTAAAGTCTCGTCTCTTTCTGGAAAGCAAGAACGTCACAATGGATTGGCAGTACGCAAATATCAGCGAGGATTTCGAACCTGGCACAAGCGCCGAAACACCAGCGGCAGAGAACAGCTACCACATCGTCATCTCCGATGGCGAGATACTCTGCGTCGACGGCCAGCACCCATGGCGTCCCCTGACTCAGGATGAGTGGCGCTGGTGCGGGCTGGACGGCTTGTCGTCGCACTATCTCGGTACCATCGGCAATGTGCCGATCTTCGCCGAAGAGGTAGATCCCGAGGCAGAGGAACCGCCAGGGTACGCGTTCGATTCACTCTGGTCCTTCCTCACCACGGTAGAGCAGCCAGTCTTCTACCTGATCGGTCGCGCCAAGCAACTGGTGGAATGGCACCAGCAGCATCACTACTGCGGCGCCTGCGGTGGCGTAACCTCAACAGCACCCACTGACCGTTCGAGGAAGTGCGAGAACTGCAACATTTCGTTCTACCCAAGACTGTCGCCATCAATCATTGTCCTCGTCCATCGTGGTGAAGAAATTCTGCTCGCGAGAAACGCCCATGCCCGGGGTAATTTCTACTCAACACTCGCCGGCTTCGTCGAGCCAGGTGAATCAATTGAGGAAACGGTACATCGTGAGGTGTTCGAGGAAGTCGGCATCAGGGTGAAGAACCTGAAGTACTACAGCAGCCAGTCATGGCCCTTCCCTAACTCACTGATGCTGGGTTTCCACGCCGAGTACGACAGCGGCGAGATCACCATCCAGGAGGAAGAAATCGCCGATGCCCAGTGGTTCCACTACAAAGACCTGCCAAATAAGCCGGCGATGATATCAATTTCCGGCTGGCTGATTGACGACTATATCAAGCGGATGCCTGAGTAGATGCCTCCACGCCAGAGGCTCCGCCTGCTTGGCCTGATTCTGCTGCTCTGCTGTCAGCCGGCCGGTGCAGACAAACCCCTGAGACTTGCCGTCGCCGCCAACTTCAAGTCAACACTTGAAATGCTGCTGGCAAACAATACCCCGGCGCTGTCTTTCCCGGTGACAGTCAGTGCCGGCTCCACCGGTGCCCTTTACGCCCAGGTAAGAAACGGTGCGCCATTCGACATCTTTCTTGCAGCAGACCGAGTACGCCCGGAGCAACTCGAAGCAGAAGGCAGGACCCGACTCAGGACAACCTATGCCATAGGCCGACTGGTTTTCTGGCAGAAAGCCGGCGCTACCATCAATGCCGAGTCGCTGCAGCGCTATAAAGGCATTCTTGCGATCGCCAACCCGCGCCATGCGCCCTACGGTGCCGCAGCCGCACACCTGCTGGCACAGCTGAATGTCCAGCCAGACAGGGTAATTCAGGGTTCAAATGTGGCCCAGGCCTACACTTTCGTCGATACCGGCAACGCGGGGGCAGGTCTTGTTGCCCTCAGCCAGGTGATCGCGCAGAAAATAGCCCCGGAAGCCTACTGGCTAATCCCGACAGCCCGGCATCCAGCCATTGAACAACAGCTGGTGATACTGAACCGAGCTGACGCAAGAGCCGAGGCGCTGGTCACGTTTCTTCAATCTGAAATCGTCCGCACACAGCTTGCCGCTGCCGGCTACGATGTCCCGGCCAATGGAGGGATGGCGCTTGGATCCTGATTTCGTCTCCCTCCTTATTACGCTCAAGCTCGCCTCAATCACCACGCTAGCGCTGATTCTGCTGGGCACACCGATCGCCTGGTGGCTGGCTCAGAGCCGGGGAATAGCCAGGAGTATTGTTGAACCGCTGGTTGCGCTGCCGATAGTTCTGCCGCCGACAGTGGTTGGCTTCTACCTCTTGATCGTGTTCTCGCCCGACAGCCTGCCGGGGAGTTTGTGGGAGAGTGCGACGGGAACGACACTCGCTTTCTCGTTTCCAGGCCTCGTCATCGGCTCAATCATCTACTCTCTGCCCTTCTATATTCAGCCGCTGCAGGTTTCATTCAGCGGCTTGCGGCAGGAGCTGCTCGAGGCCGCCGCAACACTCGGTGCAGGACCCTGGGATCGTTTCCTCACCCTTGTGGTGCCCCTCTGCCGACGCGGTTTTATCATCGCAATCTGTCTGTCGTTCGCCCACACCGTGGGCGAATTTGGCATCGTGCTGATGATTGGCGGCAACCTGCCGGACGAGACCCGGGTCCTCTCGATCGCTCTGTTCGACCACGTTGAGGCACTCGATTACGAACGCGCCCACATCATCGCGTCCGGGCTGCTGGTGTTTTCTTTCGCCCTCCTGTTCCTGCTCTACAGCCTTGACCGGAAGTGGCAGAAATCGCCCCTGGCTGCCCAATCATGAGTATCAGGCTGCGTACCGCGTTAAGGCGCTCCGAAGGTTTTGAATTGAAGGCGGATCTGAACATTGCCTCTGACCGGGTAACCGCCCTGTTCGGAACATCCGGCTCCGGCAAGACAACACTGCTGCGCATGCTCGCCGGGCTTGAGCGGGTGCCGGACACCGAGATCCGTTTCGGAGACGACACCTGGCAGGATGACCAGGTCTTTGTGCCACCCGAGGCGCGTGGCATCGGCTATGTCTTTCAACACCTGAACCTGTTTCCCCACCTCACCGCTGATGCCAACCTGCAGTACGCGGAAACCCGCCAGCACCGCCACGCAGGGATGGGTCGCAGCGAGATCATCGACATCCTCGACATCGGCGCTCTGCTGGCCAAGTTACCGAGCCAGCTTTCCGGCGGTGAGCAGCAGCGAGTTGCCATTGCCCGTGCGCTGTTGAGTCATCCGCGGCTGTTGCTCATGGATGAACCCCTTGGCTCAATCGACGCAGCAGCGAAGACGCGAATCCTGCCGCACCTGCAGCGCCTGCACGACAGCCTCAGCATTCCTGTCATCTACGTCAGTCATTCGCTGGATGAGATTCTCGAATTCGCCGACAGTGTGGTCATGCTTGACCGGGGCCAGATCGTTTCAGAATCTGCCATCGTCGATTTCGCCGTCAGCGACCGGGGCGCGAGTCAGACCCAGGCTGCCGCCATCATTCGCTGTAAGGTTGTCTCGCATGAGGAAACCCATGCTCTGACTGAGGTCGAATTCGAGGGCCAGTCCATGTTCATTGCAGCGGAACGCTACCGGACCGGGGATACCATTCGCGTCCGCATTCCAGCCCGGGATGTGAGCCTGACACTGGAACGCCCGGTCGGCACCAGCATCCTGAACATCCTGATGGCCACGGTCGCGGAGATCTCAGACCCGGGCGACGGTCCCACAGCAACGGTGACCCTGCACTGCGGTGACCAGGCCCTGCTCGCCAGGATAACCCGCAAGTCGCTCATTGACCTGTCTCTTAAACCCGCGGACCAGGTTTACGCCCAGGTCAAAGGGGTCGCACTGATTACTGAACATGACCGCTGATCACCCGTTCTCCCGGCTCACCCCCGATTTCATCATGGATGCCATTGAATCCGTGGGGTATCACTGCGACGCCAGGATTCTCGAGCTCAACAGTTACGAGAACCGTGTCTATCAGGTCGGAATTGAAGACCAGGAACCGCTTATCGCCAAGTTTTACCGGCCGGATCGGTGGAGCTTCGAGCAGATCAACGAGGAGCATACGTTTACTGCAGAACTGGCAGATCATGGTTTGTCAGTTGTCGCGCCACTGCTGCAGCCCTCGGGTCTCGGGTCTTACACTTACGAGGGCTTTCACATCGCCCTGTTCCCGCGCCGTGGTGGACGCGCACCGGCGGTTGACGACCTCAACTGCCTCGAGATCCTCGGCCGGTTTATTGCCCGTCTCCATAATGTCGGGGGTGCCGGCACTTTCCAACACCGGCCGGAAATCAGCCTCGAGGACTATGGCACTGCTTCAAGACAGTGGCTGCTGGAGAACGATTTCCTTCCGGCGGAGCTGCGCGAGTCTTATGAATCAGTATCCGCCAACCTGCTGTCAATGATAGAAAGCCGCTTCCGGGAGGTCAGCTATCAGCGTATCCGGCTCCACGCTGACTGCCACATGGGCAATGTTCTCTGGCGCGACGACGCTCCCCACTTCGTGGACTTCGACGATGCCCGCAGTGGTGCTGCAGTACAGGATCTTTGGATGCTGTTATCAGGGGATGAAGAAACGCGAGCGATCCAGATGCAGAAGATCCTGCTCGGTTATCGCGATTTTCGAGATTTTGACCCGGCGGAACTGCTGTTGATTGAACCACTCCGGACGCTGCGCCTCATGCACCATGCTGCCTGGCTGGCCCGGCGCTGGGACGATCCAGCGTTCCCACGAGCCTTCCCGTTCTTCAATACGCAGCGCTACTGGTCAGAGCATATCCTTGAGCTGCGGGAGCAGTGGGCTGCGATCGAAGCACCGGCACTCGCGCTGTATTAGAAGTTACCCCACACTGCCACCGCGCAGCACACGGTCGCGGTTGAGTACCGGGTTCGCATACATCTTCAACCAGTATTGACGGTCTGCTACAGGGCACGTCTTGAGGCGGGCAGTGAATGCCATCGCCTCTTTTTTGGACACGTCGATCTGCTCGCGCTTCGCCAGCTCACGGTACTCGGTCTCTTCCAGTTTTGTGACGGCCCAGTAATTCACAGGAAACAGCTCAAGATTTGAAACAACCTGGCGATCAATTTCAGCTGCGATTTCCTCTGGTGAGGAAAAATCATCCCCCAGCACTTCGCCCAAGCGCAGGACCACCCGCCCTTTTTGTCCACCAAGTCCGCGGACCAGAGACAACAGGTCTTCACCCGGAGGTTTCTGATAGTCGCCTTCCCGGGCTTTCATACCAAGCTCCGTCGCCTTCAGGGTGTCGCAGGGATCGAATTCATAGCTGATGGACAGTGGCACAATCCGCAGGTTTGGAATCGATTCAGCCAACGGGCGTTTCCTGTCTGCCAACAGGAACATCTTGATGATTGCGGGGTCGGTGCGATCAAGGCCGTCTTTCGACCGACCTTCGCTCTGCGCAATCCAGATGGAGTGGCCTTCATGCAGCGAGTGATGGATATACTCGGACGACTGCATCAGCGCGGCAAATGCTTTGCGATGACCCTCGACACCTCGCTTGATGAAAAAACCCTTGTTAAGTCGCATGAGCGATGTCGCAAAGTCCCGCTGAATCAGGTTGTCACCAATAGCAATGCGGACTGTCTCGTGATCAGAAAGGTAAAGAGCGTAGTCCAGCAGCATCGAGTCACCGGCAATATCGCGGTGATTGCTAATGAACAGGTATGACTGGTCTCGGTCCAGTTGCTCAAAGCCTTCATAGATGAACGCAGTGGTGCCCTCTCGCACCAGTTTGCGTGCATAGTCGGCAACAATCTCCTGAAAGCCGCGAATGTCCTCCACACCCTTAATTTTTGATTGCAGGAAACGCGATATCAGGCCGGCAACGAGGCCAGGAAAGAGTCGGTGGGTTCGTGGTGCGAGCCAGCCACCGAGGAAATGCGTCAGATCAGGATCACGCACCAGCGACGCCAGGGCAGCTGCGACTTCATGGTCGTGATATGGCCTGATGTCCTCGAATTTGCCCATCAATAAAAATTACCGGGGAAAGCTATAAGCGTGTGCAATTGTTTCATTGACTGACACATAACGTAAACTGCCTGCTTCGAAATAATATTGTGCTGTTTGTCATGCCTCTCAGGATTCGAGATGCCGTGCCGGCAGATGCCGAGGCACTCGCTGGTATCTACAACCATTACATACTGAACACGCATATCACGTTCGACCTGGAACCCGTGAGCCGCGACAATCGTCTCAGGTGGATGGAACAGTTCGACAATCCACGCCATCGTCTCGTGATTGGCGAAGTTGAGGATCAGGTTATTGGCTACGCCTGCAGCACCCGGTTTCGCACTAAACCAGCTTACGAACGGTCGGTTGAAACGACGATTTACCTGCACCAAGAAGCAGCGGGGCGGGGATACGGCCGGGCCCTCTACGGCAATTTGCTGGATGCGCTGGCAACGACCGACACAAAACGCTGCTACGGCGTTATTGCACTGCCTAATGACGCCAGTGTCGGCCTGCACAAACAGTTCGGCTATGTTGAGGTCGGCCATCTGACCGAGGTCGGCTACAAGTTCGACCAGCATTGGGACACGCTGTGGCTCGAGAAGCGCCTCTAGAAGCTCGGAGCTAAGCCGCGACCACCGAAAATCAGGATTCCGCCCACCACCAGCAGCACAAAAAAGACCAGCAAGCGCACCAGTCGGTCCGGCACATGCGGCGTTAACCTTGCGGTAGCCAGGGTGACAACAATTACCAGCGGCACTGCCACGGCACTCATCACCATGATATTCATGTTTAACTGGCCAAAAACGCCGACCATGACGCTTCTGGCCGAAGTGGTGATAGCGAAGATTGCCAGCAGGCTGAAACGAATGACATTGAGTGCAACCGGCTGTCGGTACATAAAGTAAGCCAGTGGCGCGCCGCCAGCGCTGTAAAGCCCTGCCAGCAGCCCGCCCGAAACACCCGCAGCACTTTGCATAAATCTTCCGGATCGGTGTGTAAAAGGTGCCGGCGATATCATCAGCAGCGAGCCGGCGAGGATAATCACCAACCCCAGAAGCAGCCTGAGGATGTTGTAATGGTTCTCGCTGAGGTAGGCGAGCAGCGCAATGCCGCAGACCATCGCCGGCAAGAGACCGATCACGACCCAGCGCACCAGCTGCCAGTCGACCTGGCGATAGCCCTGGCGCAGCGCGACCAGCGCATTAACGAAGGAGACAAAACTGACCACAGCGGCCGAGAACGCGATGTCGGCGATACCCAGCACAGCCACACCAGCCATCGTAATCAGCCCCATCGCAAACCCGGTCAGGGTCTGGACCATGGCGCCGAGCGCAACGACGGCAAGGAATAGAAGTGTGTTAATCTCGAACACTGATCAAAACCCATGACAACCGATGTTTGCCTCATCCGACTCAGAGGCAGGCCACAGTATAGGGGAAATCTTGGATCTCAAGCTTGCAGACAAATCAGTGCTAGTGACGGGCAGCAACCGCGGCACGGGCCAGGTGATTGCTGAAGCGTTCATTGCTGAGGGAGCAAACGTTCTGTTTCACAGTCCAGATGAACCGGATAGCCCGCAGGCAGCTGGAGGCGAGACCGTCTGGGGCGATATCACGACCGATGCCGGGGCCGACCAGGTCTTTGGGCAGGTCATGGAGCGTGCCGGCGGGCTCGATATTCTGGTGAACAATCTCGGCAGGGCGACGCGTGGCAAGTGGGATACAGCGAGCATCACTGACTGGCTCGACGTTTACGAGATTAATACGCTGTCCGTCGTGAGACTCGTTCAGCGCTTCGCTGGCGTGATACCAAACGGCGGCAGGATCATCAATCTCGGTACAATTGGCTCCACCCGGCCCAACAGCGTCATGCCGCATTACTATGCCGCAAAGGGCGCACTCGCCACGCTGACGGTCAGCCTGGCCAAGGAAATGGGACCAAAGGGCATAACGGTCAACCTGGTTTCACCGGGTCTGATCCGCACGCCTGAGGTTGAGGCACAGTACCTGCGCCGGGCGCAGGAAGCTGGCTGGGGAGACACCTTCGACGAGGCCGAAGCAAGCATCACCGACGCCTATTTCCCCAATCCACTCGGCCGAATCGCGACACGCGAAGAAGTTGCTGATGTTGTGCTCTATCTCGCCAGTGCCCGCGCCTCCTTCGTCAATGGCCAGAACATTCGCGTCGATGGTGGCGCAGTGGATATTGTCTGATGCTGTGGTTCAAGACGTTTCATATCCTGTTTGTTATGTCCTGGATGGCCGGCATTTTTTATCTGCCACGCATCCTCGTACACTACGTTGAAGGCAGGGCTGCAGGCGAAGATACCAGACGCCTCATCATCATGGCCGATAAACTGTTCCGTTTCTCGGTGGTAATGGCGGTCATCGCGCTCTTCACTGGCCTCGTGCTATGGCTTTACTACGGTATCGCCGGTCAGTGGCTCTACGCCAAACTGTTCTTTATCGCCTTGCTCATCGCTTACCAGTACCAGACCCTGCGATACATCGGTCAGATGCGGCAAGACCAGTTGGATGGATCCTCGCTGTTTTTCAGGATCTTCAATGAAGGCGCGCTGGTCCTGGTCATACCCATCCTGATTTTTGTCGTCGTTAAACCGCTCTAGGCCTATAATGCCGGCCTTTTGCCCTGGAGTACGCCATGCAGGCGCTGGCTGCTTTCATTGAACGCACCCTCACACTGACAGACAACGGTTACCTGACGGCGCCTTTCGATCCTGACTGGCGCTCAGACTGTGAATTGCACCAGGCGGATGACCTGACCTGCTGGTATCCGGTGCCTCAACTGACACCCGTCGATTTCTCAGGGCTGGCCAACGCGGTTGAAGCTGATATTCACCCCGACATTCAGGCGTTCTATGGCTCATTCTGGTCAGGCACGCTCGAGGCCGATAGCGAGGAAGGCCAGGTGAGTCTGATCCAGCTCTGGAATCCGGATGACTTTGAGCGACTGATCGCCAATCTCGTTGGTCATGCATTGATGAAGATACGCGCCGGGCTGCCCTACACCGTCTTCTTCGCCAACACCGATCCTGACAGTGAACTGTTCCTGTCAATCGACAATGCCAGCGGCGCTGTCCTGCTCGAGGAACCCGGCAAACCGCCGCTCAGGGAAGTCGAGACGGATGTTCAGACATTTCTCAACAGACTGACCCCGGCGCTGCGGCAACCTGACATATACTAACGCCATGAAAGAACTCACTTTGAAACCCATCCGCAGCATAGCGGGTGAAGTCACGCTCCCCGGCTCCAAGAGCCTGTCGAACCGCGCACTGCTGTTGTCAGCGCTGGCCGAGGGCACAACCTCGCTCAACAATCTGCTGAGCAGCGATGACATAGAACGGATGCTGGTTGCCTTGAGGCAGCTGGGCGTAAACCTGTCACTCAGCGAGGACGGCTGCAGCTGCCAGGTTGCAGGCAAGGCCGGCCTGTTTGCCACACCCCCGGAGCCGCGCTTCATGCTGGGCAATGCCGGCACAGCCATCCGCCCGCTGACGGCGGTACTGAGTCTTGTTCCCGGTGAGTTTGAGATCGATGGTGATGAGTACATGCGCGAGCGCCCCATCGCTCATTTGTTAGAGGCGCTCGGCAGTCTGGGTGCAGGTTTCGACTATCTTGGCCAGGCTGGCTGCCCGCCCTTTCGGCTCGAGGGCGGCCGGGTTACGGGTGGTCAGATTGAAATGCCAGGCAACATCTCGAGTCAGTACCTGACGGCGCTGCTGATGGCGCTGCCGCTGGCGACCAGTGACAGCGAGATCACCGTGATTGGCGAGCAGGTCTCAAAGCCCTACCTTGATATCACCCTCGGCATGATGCGGCTCTTTTCTGTCGAGGCATCTCACGACGACTATCAACGCTTCTATATTCCCGGTGGTCAGCAATATCGCTCACCTGGCAACTACCTGATCGAGGGCGATGCATCCTCGGCGTCTTATTTTTTCGGCGCTGCTGCGATTGGTGGATCGATCACAGTGCATGGACTCGGCAGGGATTCGGTTCAGGGCGACATTCAATTTCTGGATGCGATTGAACTCATGGGCGCGCAGGTACAGCGCGACAGTGAAAGCATCACCGTCCGCAAAGCAGCGGGCATGAACCGGCTCAAGGCCATCGACGTTGATCTCAATCACATTCCAGATGCCGCCATGACGATTGCAGCCATGGCGTTGTTTGCCGACGGCGCAACGACCATCAGGAACATTTACAACTGGCGCGTGAAAGAAACTGACAGAATGCATGCGATGGCCGAGGGCCTGACCCGACTCGGCGCGAGGGTAACCACGACCGATGATTCGATCACGATTGAGCCGCCGGCCGAACTCAACGCAGCAACCATCAACCCCTACGGTGATCACCGGGTTGCCATGTCATTCTCTCTGGCGGCCCTCGGCAACCGAGACATCACCATCGAAGATCCTGACTGTACTCGCAAAACCTTCCCAGACTACTTCGACAGCCTGGCAGCTGTCAGCCACCGGTGAATACTGCCGGCCTGATGAAACTCAACGCAGTGAGCAGTGCAGTCGTATTGCTGCTGTGCCTGCCACTGCCGCTGGTCGCGGCCGATTGGAAGACCCGCGCCGACAAAAATGGCATCCTGGTTGAGTCGAGGCCGGCACAGGATTCGCGCTACGAAGAGTTCCGTGCAACTGTGGTCATGACAGCAGAGCCCGCCCACGTGATCGCGCTGCTGCAGGACAACAGTGCCTGCGGTGACTGGCTGTATCGCTGTACCGAAAGTCGGTTGCTGGAGTCAGTAAGCACTACAGAGCGCTACTTTTACCAGTCGACAGGTCTGCCTTTCCCGGCAAAGGCACGGGATGCCGTGTTCCATGCCCGGGTACTGTACAACAGCGACCGGACCATCAGCGTCAAGATGCGGGCGGTGCCCGACCGACTGCCGGAAACTGACATGGTGAGGATTCGCGAGGCGCGGGGTACTTACCTGCTGCAACCACTCGGCGACGGCAGGCTGCGACTCACCTGGCAGCAGTTCATCGACCCGGCAGGCGCACTGCCAGCCTGGCTCGTGAACCGGCTGCTCACGGATATCCCGTTCAAGTCGCTGGATGCTTTGCGCGATCTTATCCGCCAGCCGCCATATGCCGATGCGTTTTTCGATTACGACAGCAACGGTGTTCCGATCGAGATTCACGTGCCGGACAGCTCAACATAGCTGGAATTCGGCTGTCTCCAGCGATAGCAGGTACTGCTTCGCCGCTATACCTCCACCGAATCCGGTGAGGCTGCCATCCGATCCAATGACGCGATGACAGGGAATCACGATAGGGAGGGGATTCCTGCCATTGGCCGCGCCCACAGCCCTGACGGCTTTGGGTCTGCCGATCTGGCGCGCGATCTCAGCATAGGTTCGGGTCTGGCCATAGGGAATCTGTTCGAGGGCCGCCAGCACACTCAATTGAAACGGCGTACCGCTCGGCTTCAAGTCCAGCGTAAAGTCTTTTCGGCGCCCTTCGAAGTACTCGTTCAGCTGGCATACCGCATTGTGCAGCATGTTCTGCTCGAGGACCCAGTCCTGACCCGGCCTGATCTCACCCTTGCCCTCGGGAAACCCAATCAGTTCCAGCACCTCTCCCTCACCTGCCAGCAGCAGGTCACCCAGCGGGCTAGCCATCATTCTGTATTGCATCCCTCACCTCTCAACTCATCTCCGATAACCTGGCGGCATGCCGCCAGAGGTACAACCCGGCATAGCCGCGCCAGGGTCGCCAGTGCTCGGCGATTGCCAGCATGTCTCTTTCACTGGTGATGCCATACAACGTCTCCATCATTCGACGAACCACCAGATCTCCTACCAGAAAAGCATCGGGATCAGCCCGGACCCGCAGCGCGATGTAGTCTGCAGTCCATGGTCCGATACCCGGTATCGCCAGCAGACTCTGACGCAGCGCGTCATCATCCGGTTGATCCAGGCTGACGTCACCTCGCTGAACGCCCGCTGCCAGCGCCTTGATTGCCATGGCTCGCCTGCTCGGCATTGGCAGAGTGTCTGGCGCCAGCTCAGCAAGCTCAGCGGGCCCGGGAAATACTGTACCGTGGTGTGTCTGCCTGCCATAGCGCTCGACAATTCTGCCCATGATGGTGGTCGCGCCTTTGACCGATACTTGCTGGCCAACGATGACCCGCACGGCAGTTTCAAACGGTTCGAAAGCACCTGGCAGCCTGAGCCCCGGCGCTGATGCCACCAGGCCTGCCATGACAGGATCTTTGCCGAGCACGGCATGTACCTCCTCGGGCACAGCATCGGTATCAAACATCCGTCTCACGCGCCGGACGATGTCCATCAGTGTCCGCGGACTGCCTCCCTCAATTCGGCAAGTAATCGCATCCCCGGCATCAGCAAC
>JAYQAI010000019.1:0-53094 GCA_038136715.1 Gammaproteobacteria bacterium
TGGCCTTCGATTAGCCGAGAACAACTCCGACGGCTCGTCGACCGAGATTCTTCTTGGCATCGGTAATATCGAGGTTATTAGCTCTGATGATGATGGGGACGGCGTACCAAATGACGCAGACACCTGCCCGGCGACTGCCGAGGGTGAAATTGTTGACCTCTCAGGATGCTCTGTCCAGCAGTCATGTCCTTGTGAGAATAATTGGAAGAACCACGGCCAAATGGTCTCTTGCACCAGTGGGGTTGCTGAGATTTTCGTCAGTGAAGGTCTACTCACAGACGAAGAGAAAGACGCTATTGTAAGTGAAGCGGCTCAGTCCTCCTGCGGGAAGTCAACGAAAGGCAAGGGAAAGGGAAAGGGAAAGGGATAAGCTCTCTTAACTATCATTCATTTACAGAAATAAGCCCCGTTGTTACGGGGCTTTTTCTTGGTGATGTGCCCCCTAAAAAAGCAACTCTCATCAGGCAGATGAAGAGGCCCTGAAACCAACAAAGCAGACAAAATTTGGTCTGTCTCCCCGAGGCACCAGGCCCTGGCTTCAGACCTCATTCAGAGCCCGATCTATCTCCTGGGCAAAATCTGGCGCGAAGTTGTTTTTATGTGCTGACCACCAGCTCATTCCGTATTGATTCGAGAGCGCTTTGTTTACCCAATCCATCGTCAAAAGCCACGCGCCATCGTTAATCCGGCCAGCTAAGATGTCGCTATGGTAATAGTAGGCAGCGAAGATGATCTCAGAAAACAGGTTATCCAGAGCAAAGCGTTCACCCACAGAAAGCTGATCGGGCGTCGTCACGGCTTTATCTAAAATTTCTCCAGGATAGGAATCCGAAAATACAGCCCGGCGGACTTCGGAAAAAGTTGCCAGCCGATCCTGGCCCACCTGACGCGCCAGCTGCGAGCTTTGTTCTCTCACCTGGAAGGCCAGGAACAGCAATGAAACGACCACAGCGATTGCAGCGACGATCTCGGCCACTAATCCGTATTGCGCCAATTCATTCATCAGTCACCTTCTATTCCCCTAGAAGTGTAAGTTGAGTATAAGGCGGCGCCTCAGCGCATCAACAGGTGAAAGTATCAGGTTGCATGATTGCTGCATGAGCTATATCCGGGAAACGGGACTGTGACTGGCGAGTAACAACTCACCAGTTACAATGAGTGCTCATACAAAAATTAGCAACGTCGAGGTAGTGATGACCATTCCACTTATAGTCGGTGTGACCGGCCATAGGGATCTGATTGAAGACGAGATACCGATAATCAAAAAAATGGTCAGGTCATTCTTTCTTGATTTAAGAGAGTCCTTTCCCGGGCTACCTTTGATGTTGCTGTCGCCCCTGGCATCAGGGGCTGACCAGCTCGCGGCTGAAGTTGCGTTTGAACTGAATATCGAGACAGTTGCCCTGCTCCCTATGCCCGCAGATGAATACCGAAGAGACTTTGAAGGTGACGACCTGACTAAGTTTGAGAAACTGCTGAAGGGTGCCCCGCTAGTTGAAATACCGATGGTGGCTGAAGACCCCGGGAAGAGAGATCAACAATATGTTTCCCTTGCTGCTTACCTGACAGCCCACTGTCACATCCTGCTTGCTCTTTGGGATGGTGCGGATGTGGATGCGCCTGGCGGAACCAGTTCGACGATCAGATTTCATCAGCATGAAACCATGACCCGGGAGGGTGCAATGACGCCCATGAATCCCATTGATTTTATTGAGGATGAAAGTGATCTTGTCTACCACATTCGATGCAACAGGCGCTCTTCAGAGGAGCGAGATGAGCTGGAATGCGGTTGGCTGACGCGAGACGACGTCAATCCAGAAACCGCTGAGCTACCACAGCGCTACCGGGCAATTTTCAGGCGGATGGTTGAATTCAACCATGACTCCGCAAGCATATCCGTCAGCGACACATCAGGCCTCATAGAATCTTCTGATACTGACAGTGCTGCCAAGGCAGGCACGGAAAGCATGGAAAAGCTTTTTCAGTTGTCGGACCTGCTGGCTCAGAAGTATCAGAGGGTCATGTTTCGAGCCCTGCGGCTGGCGTATTCTTTCGTTGCTCTAGCTGCACTCAGTTTCATTGTTTATGCGGATCTCTATAGCGAAAGACTGATGGTCTATCTTTACGTGATCCTGGTGGGCGTGGTCTTGGTTATTTTCAAGGTCGAGGAAAAGCTGAGCTGGCAGCGGAAATACCTCGACTACAGGGCGCTTGCGGAAGCGCTGCGCGTGCAGTTTTATTGGAGCCTGGCAGGTGTCCAGATGCGGCGGCGTTTTCATTTCGCGCATGACAGCTTTCACGAGCGACGCGACCTCGAGTTGGGTTGGATCAGACATGTCATGCGGTATGCATCACTGGAGGCGGATAATAATCTTCACAGACGCAGCGCAGAGCAGACCGAGTCTGTAATTGACAGCTGGATTCGTGATCCTGCCCAGGGGCAGTTGACCTACTACCAGCGGAAGGCTGGTGAGAGCCGTGTAAAGACCAACCGAACGCAAATCGTGGAAACCGCCAGCATGCTAATCGTGGTGTTACTGGCTGTCACTATTGTGTCTTTATCAGAAGATTCTTTTCTGAAAAACCTGCTGATCGCTTCCGCCGGTTTCCTGCCGATCATCGCCGCCATCCGGCAGAACTATGCACACCGGACATCAGAGAGGGAACTGATGGGCCAGTTCCATTACTTCAGTCGAATCTTTGCCAATGCGGACCAGCTACTGCAGAGAACGGGCAATGTTGAGACCCGGCGCGAGATCCTTAGAGCGCTAGGCATTGCTGCGCTCGATGAGAGCAGCCAGTGGGTACTCCGCCAGCGTGAAAGGCCGGTTAGCTCCGGGGCGATCCTGGGCTGACCGGATGACGATAAAGCCGTTCTGCTTTGTTCGTTATTGCATCCGGTTTACGTTGCTTTCCTTTGTTTCTATTCGAAGACGGCTTAAAGTTTATGATGACCAAGGCCTGCTAAGGGAGTTTCGCAGAGCGAGCAATCAATAAGGCTAATAGCCCCAATCATATTCTAAAGTCACTCCAATCTGGCGCGGATCCCCTACGAAGGCACCGGGCTCAGTAGGTGAGAAGTAGGTGAGGTATTCTTCGTCGGCCAGATTTCGTCCCCAGAGAGAGAGCTCAACGCCATTGCTGAATCGCCAACCAATTCGGCCATTCAACAATGTGCGGCGGTCATTACTGACCTCTGCGACTGATACGGACCCCAGTGTCCCTGGCCTGACAGTCAGATCCAGGGAGGAAAAAAAAGAACCCTTCTCATAGATGGCACCAATTGAAGCTTTCCAGGAGGGCGAATTAGGCACATCGACAGACTCAAGCGCCGTGAATTCTAACTCTTCATCCGGATTAGTCACCAACAAACCCTGGTCCTCGAGTTCGGGGGGTGTAAATTCGTCGAACTCGGCATCCAGGAAGCTGGCAGCGATCCAGATTTTCGCATTGCCAAGGAACAGCCAGCTGTCTACTTCAATGCCTTTACGTTCTGTGCGAATGGCATTGACGATATGGCAATCGAAGAGCGCTGCGCTGAAGCAATAGTCAATCTGTTGATCTTTGATGTAGCCAGTAAAAAGGTTGGCATTCAGCTGCATCCTATTGTCGAAAAGAGAGGTCCGGAGGAACACATCGAGGTCCCGGGCCGTTTCCGGATCATAGCTGTAGATTTGCGCCCGAAAGGCATTAATTCGGTCCCAGCCTCGTCGAGAGGCCTGTTCAAGCTTGATACCCACCGTCGTCGCAGGCGAGACATAATATCCGAACGCGAAAGCCGGGTTGACCCGAGTGGCATGGTATTTATCCTTTTTTTCAACCGCTGGAGCGCCGGCAATAAAGCCGTCATAAACGGCGTCAAAACCAGGAATACCACTCGATGATATGCGACTGTGTTCAGTGGCTCTCACGGTGTCGGCACGGTCGTCATCAAAACTGATACTAGCGCTCAGGTACCAATCTGAACCATAGTACTGGCCCAGTAGACGACCACCAGTTATCCACCATTTCTCATTATTTAGAATGTAGCGTATCTTCCAATCCACTGGGTCCGCAGGCAGAAACCCCAGCGGGATGACAAAGTCGGTCGTGTTTTTCGTGTCAAAGTAGAAACTGTAGAAAGCCGCAGACCATTGCCAATTCTTCGCGTCATGCCGGAGGTGCGCAGTCAATGCAAAATTCCTGTTGTCGTTCTGCCTTTCGATGAACCCGTCATCAGACGGCTGATTATTTCTATCTTCTAATTCGTGGCTCTTATTCAGATTGGCTGAAGCGATGACGTTGATGAGCGTGCCGGCACTGATCTGCCGCTTAAATCTGAACCTTATATCGACGAGCTCAACATTATCGAATGTTTCCCTCTCTATTGAGGTCTTCCGACTGTATGCCTCGTCAGGCAGCGATCCCTGGTTCACCCAGCCCGACCCTCCTGAATCCTGGTTGAGATAGTAGAACTCGAATGCATACTCGTCGCCGCCTTGACCTTGCGGATACCAATTCAATTTGGCCCGGGCGAAATCTTCTTCCAGACGCTGCCAACGTTTTGTGCCAATGAATTGATTCGCCATCAGCCCATCACTGGCCCGGTTATAGGCAGCAAGACGATAACTCAACTGGTCTTCAATCAGCGGACCACCAAAAGCTATGCCCGCTTCACGGTCATTCGCCTCTCCCTCAAAACTGACCATGAGATTGCCACTGGTTTCGAATTCCGGTTCCTTATACTTTAAGGCAAGCGTGCCACTCGCGGCAGAACCGAAGGTTGATTGCGACCCTCGAAGCACCTCCAATTGGTCCATATCCCATTTGTGAAAAATACCCGGCGACCAGGCACCATCAATCAAGTACAACTGTGTGCCGAGATCACCTCCGATACCTTTTGTCGACAAGCCACGGATAACCAGACCTTCAAGCGGGTCGACTTCAACATTTGGCAGGCGACCCAGCAGTTCGTTCAAGTCACGGTCGGTTTGTCTGCGCACATCGTCGTCCTGGAATATCGACAGACTGTAGCGCGTCTCATCCACCGTCGTATTCAGCAGATTCCCAGTGACGACAATTTCTTCCATGGGATTCGATGCTTCCAGATCATCTTCCGCTTCGGTGGCAAACCCAGAGTGGCACACCAGCCAGGCCATTCCGATGAATGAAACGCTGGTTAGCTTGCGCATCGCAAGACACCTGAAACGGTGAACACTTAAAAAGGCAAGCATTAATTTCTGGAACAAAAAGACGAGGCGAGCTTTATGCTGTTGTCTATTCAAATACATCTAACTGATGTCTGTTGGTTAATCAGGCCTTGCGTTCAGGGACTGGCCTTCGGAAATTGTTCGTTCAATTTCGTCAAACCAATTGCCGATGAGTGCAACGACTGGATAGCGCAATTCAGCTTCGAGGACCATGAACTGCTGTCTAATTTCCGAGAATTGTCTGAAGAACGCATTGCGATTGAGCTCCAACATCCTATCAGCGGGTTCAAAAGGTGCATCTTTGTCGAAGTTTACATCAATACTGTAAGTCACTCGATCACAGGTCACAATGAGTTGGCTGTCTGAGTTGGCCCACTCAGCCTCGAGGCAGTTGTCCAGTGGTATCTGCCAGAGAGTCCTGTCGGTCTCAGGATACGGACGGACGACAATTCTTCTCGGTCCAAATCGGTTAGTGCTGTAAGCCAGATAATTTCCATTACGGGAAATTTGAGGGAGTCTTTCGTTAAAACCCGTCTCGACGACCGTAACGGGTTCGGCCTCTGCATCCAGTCTCAAGGCTTTAATATCGCAATCCACATTGAACGAAAGGCAGTCTTCATAGAGCAGGGTTTTTCCATCAGCAGAAAAGGATCCTGCACGCTGGGAGCGCTCTCCCTCAACTAGAAGCTTTTTCTCTCCTGTGACGGTATGAACCAAAAACAGACGTCTGATGGAACCGCCATTCATCGTGACAGCGATAAAAGCACCATCAGGAGAGAACTGTACTGACGTCATTTGTCCGGGTTCCTTCAGCAACCTTGTGCTGAGATCCTGCTCTACAGAATGCACCCACAGTTCATCGCCAGATGTGTAGGCAATACGCTGTGAATCCGGTGCGAGAGCGGCACTGGTAATAACCGTTGGTGGTAACTGGATTCTCTTTGACAAACCGCTTACAGAGACCCATTTCAGGGTCATCGTTTGTTCCTGCTCTGGCACGTAGACCATCTCGCCAGTATCAGCAAAGTCGTATTCCGCCCGAAACGGGTTGGACGCGACCTTGTCGAGCACAATGACAGGTTCAGTCTCCAGCTCTTTGAAATCCTGGCTGAGCATCGCCGCCCAAACTTTCTTGTCTCTCAGGAACAATAGCTGGTTGCGTGGTGTCAGGCGAGGATCGCTACCGTTAACCAGCTGAGTGGTTCCGCCATCTTTAACCATGACTATTTTCGTCGTTGGGGATGCCACTCCCTTGTCGGAGATTGCCTGAGTGGCGAGCATTGCAGTCTCACCAATAGGGTAAGGAAGACCAAATGAACCAGCAAGGATGACCTTGGAAGTAACCTCACTTTCAGGGGCGATCTCTTGAATGCCCTGAGCATCGCCCACAAGAAACCTGCTGTTATCCCGCCACCTGCCATGAAAATACAGGATGCCATTGGAGGTTTTGGCAACAGGCACTGGCTGACCGCCGTCTGCGGAAATTTCCGCAAGGCTGCCATCTCGCAGAGCAAGTAAAAGCCGCGTTCCGTCCGGATTCGGGAACACCCCTGCTAAATTTCGGTCCAGGTCACTGCCAGCAATCGGCTTAAACGCCAGCTCGTTGATTTCTTTTCGATAGACTGTCTTGTCTGGATACTTCCCGCCCAGAATGGCAAAGACGCGGGTGCCTTTTCGATTGATGGTGACATAGGTTGACCCGGTTGAAGAAACCATCTCGGGCAAAATCAACACGCTTTTCGGAGAGGGTTTGAGCGGCACCGGGGATGGCAACGTAAAAAACCAGGTCAGCGCGATACCCAATAGTCCGGCTGCAAGCACAGGCAATGCCTGTTTGATCTTCTTGGAAGCTGACACGGTCTTGAGACGGGTGGCAGGAGTCTTCGGCGTTTGCTGCAGACCGGCGGCGACAGCCTCGAGTAATTTTTCCTCGTACTCCAACGCAGTCATTTTGTGTCGGAGCAATGCTTGCCTGTTAGAAACAGCGAGCTGCAATCCTGCAGGCATTGTGGTTGCGTCCAGATGACTCACCAGCACCTTGCACTGGTGAGACAGGGCGAATTCCAGCTCTTCCCTGCAAACCGTTGACTCTACGGCATTCTCAGAAGCGTAAAAAAGAAAGAGTTTGCAGTTTTCGATGCTGTCCGCAATTTCGTCCCGCCACCGGTTCCCACCGCCGATACCTTGATCCCACCAGATATTAAAACCCTGTTGCTGAAGCCAAAGTATCTCCGGGTATACGATCTCACTATCTTTGTGGGCATAACTCACGAAGATAAAAGGATCGCTTCCGCTGTAGGCAGGTTGAGGATAGTCCATCACTTTCTGAATTTACTGCTTGATCTTCGCAACTCCGTCAGGTTAGCCGGTATCTGACATCAAGATCAAACCAAGGCGCAGGGGCAGTAAGGAACACGACCATCTAGGCAAGATCATCGTTGAAAGCAGTGACGAGCCAAAAGCTCGCGATCAGTATCGTCACCCTGGTGCTTGCCAACTCCTGCATTATCCAACTACTAACTAATGGTGCCGACGACTCAGTACGCGGGTGAGCGCCAGAGGCGCTTACTTTGGTTTTAAAAGGATCGCTTTGGTAAGCTTTTCCCGACAAAGACAGACGCTGGGCTTGCGCGAACGTTATGTTAGAGAAAGCACTTGCGGAAACCGAAGATAATGAACGCAGGTTCCGAGAACTCAAGCGGGTCCCGCGCATCGCATGGCCAACCGTAATTCTATTTTTTTGCTGTCTAATCGCTCTCGGGGTCGTCACGCTTTATACCTTGTCGGCTAACATCCCGTTCTGGCTCGGTTCAATCGTCAACGGACTGATCATCTACTTCCTTTTTAGCGCCGTTCACGATGCATCCCACAGATCAGTTTCCACAATACCTTGGATTAACGAATCCATCGGTCACATAGGTCTGTTTTTCTTTGGCCCGCTGGCAACATTCGGCCTCGCCAGATGGATCCACTCTCAACATCACCGTTTTACGAACCATTCAGAAAAGGATCCTGATAATTTTGGTCACGAGGCTGGATGGAAGTTGTTCCAGTGGTTTTTCTTTGATTACTTCTATACGAAATACTTTATTCAGCAAGCGGGAGATGTTCGGAAAAAGTACGGGTTAGGTATCGTGATGCAAGCCCTTTTCATCACAGCTGTTTTGGCGTTAGCGATTGCAGAGGGTTACTTATACGAGGTCTTCATGTTATTCGTCGTTCCCACCAGAATAAGCTCATTCTTGTTTGTCGCGATGTTCGTGTACCTCCCACACGTGCCATTTCACACCACTTCGTTACAAAACGAATACCAGGCAACCAATATACGTTCAGGATGCGAGGGATTATTGAACCCTCTAATGGTGTATCAAAACTATCACCTCGTGCATCACCTCTACCCCAGGGTCCCTTTTTATCGGATGGTGAAAATATGGAACGCACGGTTGCAACACCATCTCAGCCATGACCCCTACTTTGTCAGAACGTTTGGCGTTTCCAAAGTAGAGGTATAGCAAAGTACAGTTATCGCACTAGAATAGACTGCATGAGCTCACTGCAGGCACCTGAAAACATACCCGATCATCTGGCACCCGCCGCGCAGGCTGCGTTGGTGTGGATAAACGACGCGCGCGCATCGGAGTACGCCCTGACTGGCCTGGTCGATGTGGATGATATCGAGAGCACCGACGAACCATTCGAGTTTGGTCTTGTGCTGTGTGATGGCGAGATATGCGCCCGGGAGCAGGTCCGCGTTGTTCCTGATGGTGATGCATTCCAATTCGATTTTGCAGCCGAGTCAGAACCTGATATCCCGCCACTGCTCGATCCCCCTGCCGGTGTTCGGCGCGAATGGTTAGACAGGCAGTTAGAACAGCATGAGTTTGTGTTGCTGCTTTACTATCGCGGTTTGTGGTGACCACCCTGTCGCTTCGAGTTACGAAGCTATGTGAAGACTGGTGTCCTTGAGGAAATCCATGCGGCAGGTGGGGAAGTGTTCGGTGTTACCAGCGAACCCCAGACATTGGCGACCGAGGCTGAAGTGGAATGGGAGACTCATTTTCCGATCGTCGGTGACCCGCATCATGAGATTCGCGAAGAATGCAGCGAGCGAGGTTGGCTGGATGTCTTTTTCAATGAAGACGCAGGGCATCTGCGCGAGCGTAAGTGGGCGTCTCACCCCAAAGGGTATTACCAACCAGCGGTCGTAGCGGTACACAAATCCGGGAGGATATTGTATCGGTGGCGGTGTGTACCGAAGTTCAGCAATATGAGTGGCGCTGGTGCGCGTCCCGAAGCGGCTTACACCTGGGAGAAGATTCAGGCATCGCTTGGCAACACCGAGGATGCGGCTCTGGATATCAATCCGGTGATGGGCTCTAAAGAAATTGGTTGGTTCCGCTTTCTGCTGATTTTGACTGCGCACGGCTGGTTCATCAGACCGAAGGCTTTCCCGCTGGCGCGGGACGGGGACAAAAGCTCAGCATCACCAGCAAAGATGATGAATCGAGTCTATGGTTTTGTCGCGCTGTGGTTGGTTTTGTGTCTGGTCCTGCCCGTCAAATGGTTTGGAATTGCCGTGTTGGCATGGCTCGCCATACTCACACCAGGCTTAATCGAGATTCATCGTCAATTCCAGAACGAATCCGCGCCCCACTGAAACCTCAGGAGCGTGGCAAGAGAGCTGTGTCCGGCAAAGGGCGTCTGAGGAGCACATCTTCACGACATGATTGCTCAAGAGCCCGAGCAATTGACAGCAGTTGATGATCCGCATAGCGCTTTCCAACCAACTGAATGCCGAATGGCATCCCGCCTGTATCCTGACCCAATGGCATTGCCAGAACAGGCAGTCCAACCACGGTCAGGCTCGATGTCAGATGCAACCACGCCATATAGTTTTCGATCACTTGCCCGTCGACCGTTTCTGGATAATCCTGCTTCCATGGAAAAGGCTGAACACCGACACCAGGCACAATCAGCAGGTCATAATCGTTAAACAGTTCTTGGCATCGATGCATGAGTTGCAGCTGCCGATATCGAGCCTCCGCGATAGCCTGCATTGATGTTTGCATGGCGGCTTCATAAGTCTGACGGACGTTTCGGCTGAAGTTTTCATCCCAGCTACCGGCCTCTTCAAAATACTGGGAAACAAAAACATCCTGCCGCAGATGCCAGTCCACCCCGGGCGCTTCAGTCAGGTCGATATCATGCCAGTCGCAGGTATCGAAACGGGATGCCAGGCGCCCAATACGCTCGACAAAGAGATTCCTGGTATCTCGAGAAACCAACAGCCCACCCAGGTCAGCACTAACAGCGACCTTGAGCTGACCCAGGTCGACGTCTGCCAGATTGCGGAATTGTTGTGTATCAAGGGGAAATGTCATGGGGTCACGTTCACCGCCATGGCTTCGATCGGCAATCACCGACAACATCAGCGCGGCATCGGCAACATTCTGCGCGATAGGCCCCTGAAGACTATAGTGAGTCGAGGGTGTCCGCCTTTCCTCGTTCGGCACCACGCCCGGGGTCGCTCGATAACCGATAACGCCACAGTAGCTCGCCGGAATCCTCAGACTACCGCCATGGTCTGAACCCGTGGCGAGTTTCGTCATGTCCGAAGCCACCGCTACTGCAGACCCTCCGCTGCTGCCGCCACAAGTCATTGCGGGGTCAAATGGATTACCTGTCGCACCGAAGACCGGGTTAACAGTATTCGCACCTATGCTGTATTCAGGGATGTTGGTCTTCCCCAGAATGATGGCACCTGCTGCTCGCAACCTGGCGACTATACCGGCATCCACCTCCGGGACCTGGTTTCGAAAGCGCGAACTACCAAGGGTTGTACGGATACCTTCGGTACGCTGGTTATCCTTAATCAAAACAGGGACCCCGGCTAAAGGAGGAAGGTCATCACCGGTGGACCATGCCAGATCCCAGGACGCTGCCTCCTCCCTGGCACGCGCCTCAGCCATCGTTATCACCGCATTGACCGCAGGGTTGAGCTGGCCGATGCGGGTGATAGCTTGATCCACTAACGTCGTTGGCCGCAATGTCCCCTGGCGCATTGCATCAACCTGATCGGTAACAGATTCGTTAACTGACATTCCTAGGTCCTCCCCCCAGCGAGTGCAGACTATCATGCTTGACCCCGAGTGAGATCGATCCCTAAGCTGTTGATATGGGAGCACCTGTCGTCATCACCGGAGGCAGCTCGGGCATCGGCCGGGCGATCGAGGTCCGTCTCCGCTCAGCCGGTTATCAAACACTGAATCTGGACATCGTACCTTCGACTGACGATACGCTCGATTACATCCACTGCGATCTCAATGACCCTGAGCAGATTGCCAACGCCATCGATCACATCCCCCCGGAGATCGCCGGCCTGATTTGCGTAGCCGGGGTAGGATCGTCAGACGATCCTGCGAAAATCGTGCGGATCAATTTTCTGGGCACACGTTGCCTGACCGATTCGCTGATGTCACGAGTCCGGGCGGGTAGCGGAATCACCCTGATTGCCTCCAGCGCAGGGCGAGACTGGTCAGAAAATCGCCGACAGGTCGACGCGCTGCTCGGGACCGATACTTTCACCGCAGGTGTCGACTGGCTGGTCGAGAATCACTCAAAATGGAGCGATCAGGCCTACAAGTTTTCCAAGCAGTGTCTGGCTGCCTACACTTACCATGCAGCGGGAAAAGCCCTGGAGCTGGGACTCCGGGTCAACTGCATCAACCCGGGGATCACCGACACGAGGCTCTCAGCCGGTTTTCGACAGCTGCTGGGCCCCGATAATTATGATCGAATAACGCGCCTGACCGGCCGGGCAGGACAACCGGAAGATATCGCAGGACTGGCAGAATTTCTGACCCTGGGCGATGCGCACTGGATCAACGGCGTTGAAATTACCGTAGACGGGGGCTACCACGCTGGAATGATTGCCGGCTGGCACAAAGAATAGTCAGCCCGGCAACTCCACCGTATCCGCTCAATCATACCGCGCCTACAAGCCGGTTGTGACGAGGCATGCTTGCAAGACATACCCTTCTTGGGATTAACTGCCGGCACAACAATAGCGAACGCCAGCATGAAAGATTTCTCAGGAAAAACCGCAGTCATTACAGGCGCAGGTTCGGGCATGGGGCGTTACCTCGCAGTGCTGCTCGCCAAAGCCGGTGCTAACGTGGCTATTTGTGATATCAACGAAGAAACACTGAACGATACCGCTGCCATGGTCAGGCAATACAATGTCGGGCTGTCGACGCACATCATAGATATGGGCGACATGGATCAGATTGAGGCATTGCCTGATGCCGTTGTCGAACAACACGGCGCGGTTGACCTCGTGTTCAACAACGCCGGTGTTACCGTGGGGTCGAACTTTGATGGTATGTCTGAACAGGACTGGGACTGGGTCATGAATATCAATTTGAACGGTGTCGTGAAAGCGAGCCGGGTGTTCCTGCCGCTGCTGAAAGATCGCCCGGAAGCAGCCCTGGTCAACACGTCGTCGATCTTCGGAATGATTGCTGTTGCCGGTCAGTCTGTGTATCACGCCACTAAATTTGGTGTCCGTGGATTTACTGAGAGCCTGGCGAAAGAGTTCAAAGATACCTCTGTTCAGGTGCAATGCGTGCACCCAGGGCACATTGGGACCAACATAGTAGCGAACTCTCGGTTCACTGAAGATGACGCGGGATTCCTGGGTGATGATTTCAACAAGGACGAAATGGCAGAGATGTTCCGTACGAAAGGCATGCATCCTTCACGCGCAGCAGAAATCATCCTGAACGGGGTTAAACGCAATAAGCGCCGGATCTTTGTCGGTCTTGATGCCAAGCTGATGGACCTGGCGCAGCGTATTACGCCGATGCATTACGAATGGCTTCTGCCTGTGATCATTCTCCCGTTAGTGTTGTTAAGAAATACGAAGCCGTTAAAGGACTTGCCGGAGAGCTCTTAATAAGTGAAGCATGGTAGCCCGGGCAGTGAAGCGGCGGTTCGACTGCGCTCTGGTGGAGAAGGTTGACTGTGACAAGAATTCAAACGCTACTGGTAGAGGACAACCAGTCACTTGCTGAAACAGTGATTTCCTACCTGGGCCTGGAAGGCATTGACTGCGACTATGCATCGACCGGTCCGCAGGGATTAGAGCTTGCAACGTCCAATCGCTACGCCAGCATCCTGTTAGATATCAACCTGCCTCGTATGGATGGTCTGCAGGTATGCGAAGCGCTGCGTCAACGTGGTGTCGATGTGCCGGTGTTGATGCTCACTGCGAGGGATACGCTGGAAGACAAACTCGCCGGGTTCGAAGCGGGCACCGATGACTACCTGGTAAAACCCTTCGAGTTGAGTGAACTCACCGCACGCGTACGTGCACTTGCCAAACGACGCAATTCACATGCAAAGAAACTTGAAGTTGGACCTTTGATGCTTGACCTCTCGCTCAAGGTTGCGAGTCGCGAAGGCAAACCTATCAACCTGACCCCTACCGGCTGGAAACTGCTGGAACTGTTGATGCGGGAGTCGCCGAATGTCGTCAGCCGCCAGCAACTGGAGGATGCCGTCTGGAGCGGCGATCAACCTGATTCCAATTCGCTGAAGGTGCATCTTTACAGGTTGCGGGACCAAGTTGATAAGCCCTTTGATACCAAGCTTATCCATACCATTGCGAAACATGGTTTCGCGCTTCGTGTGTCAGATGGATAACTACGCACATAAAAATCGCAAACGTATGCGACGTTACCTGTTTACCTGGATCGCAGGGTGCACGGCGTTGATAGTGGTGGCCTATACGCAGTTACTGGACTACTACCTGGACCTGGGGGTGGATTTGCGCACCCTATCGCTGCTGGAGCGTGTTGCAGAAGATTATGTTGCAAACCCTGGGCAGGGTTTGCCAACTGGGCCGAGCCTTGCGGCTTACGTCAGGGTCGAAGACATCCCAGCACAGTATCACGCTGTTTTCGATCTGAAAGATATTGATCACGGGGACCTGCAACGTCACTTCAACCTTGATCGGGACAATGATGACGATCGCCCGATTGTTGAGACTGGCAACCTTTGCTTGGAAAGGCGGTGTGAACTGCTATTTCTCTTTCCGTACCAGGCAGACCCAGATACATGGCTTTTCCTCCTCCAAGGCATTGTCGGCAGCGATGCGATTTACGATGGAATGCGTTTCACTGAAAGGGTAGCAATCGGTGTCGGCGCTTTTTTCATCCTGGTGTTTTTTATTGGTTCATTTATTTTGGTTCGAAGCATTCACGGCCCTATCCAAAAGCTGGAACGGTGGAGTTCAAGCCTTAGCACCAACACACCAATCGCGGCAATTCCGGAACTACATTTTGAAGAACTGGATTCACTCGCTAACCGAATGAATTTCGCCTTTGAACGCCTGCAGGAGAGCGTAGAGAAGGAAAAACTGTTCTTGCGTCATGCGAGTCATGAGCTAAGAACGCCGCTCGCGATTCTGGCTTCAAACGTGGAGCTGCTGGACAAGCTGAGTGAGCGGCCGGAGCGCTCTGATGCCGAGCAAGCAGCATTCGTTCGCCAGTACCAGGCGTTAGATGACGTGCGCCTTCTGATTGAAACCCTGCTGTGGCTGAATAGGCAGTCCGAGAGTCCGCCACAACCGGAGTCACTGCAGTTACGCGGTGAAATCGACAAGGTGGTGAAGAGGTATCAATACCTGCTCGGCCCACGACCCGTTTCCCTGTCGATTAAGGGTGATGGTGGGGCAATCCAGGGTACAGGCGCGGCCGTTCACATTGTGCTTTCAAACCTTGTGCGTAATGCCTTCCAGCACACCACCGAAGGTGAGATATCCATTACAGTAGCGCCAGATAATGTCAGCATCGAGAATACATGCTCCGCCACTGCTGATCGTGAAACCGCAGATCAGGTTGACGAATATGGATTTGGCCTGGGGCTTGAACTCGTCGCCCGCGTCTGCGAGCGCCTCAACTGGCATTACAGCACGCGCGAGCGGTCCAATAGGCGCATCACCGTTGTTCATTTTTCCGGGCACTGATTCACCACGTTAACCCTGCTGTAACCTTGGTTTTCGTAACATGCCGACAGGCTCCAGACCTTTTTGCATGTTATGAACTTATCTCATTTGAAAATGCTGCTCGCCGCAAGTGGTGGCGTTGCCCTATGTGTGTCGATACTGCTGACCGGTCCCGACCCGCTAAAAGCAAGCCTGCCCGCCAGCAACGAGGTGGTATCAATCAGTGAGATTGAACGCGGCATTTTGCCCACCAGCCTTACTGCGTTTGGCATTCTCCAGCCTCGTCAGACACTCGCGCTCACGACGCAGGTGCCGGGCCAGGTTACCTGGGTGAGTGAACACCTTGTTGCCGGCAGCGAAGTTGTAAAGGGTGATGCCCTGTTTCGCATTGATGAACGTGATTACGCCATCGCGGTCGCCATGGCGAAGGCGAACTACGAGCAGGCTCAAGCCAACATCGACCTTGAGCAGGGTCGATCAGACGTTGCGCGTCACGACTGGTCGTCCTGGCAGGCATCAAGGGGCAAGCAATCTGCCGCGAATCCCCTTGCGCTCAGGGTCCCGCAACAGGCAGCGGCACGTGCCGCATTGAAAGTTATTCAGGCTGAACTCGACAGTGCCACACTGGCACTGAAAAGAACCGCGATCATGGCGCCCTGGCCCGCTGCTGTGGTTGACGCCAATGTGATCGAGGGCCAGGTATTGTCTACCGGTGAGGTCACAGCCACTTTGTATCCACTCGACTATGCCATTGTTGAAGTTCATGTGCCGTTAAAGACGCTGAGCCTGATCGAGGCGGGTGTAACTAGCATCGAGCTCCGCCCCGTTCATGACCCCGGCGCTACACCGATTAGCGGCAGGCTAGAGGGTATCGTCAAGAATCTCACCAATACGACCCGGCTCGCGACCATTCGCGTTGCTATCGAGGATCCGCTGAAGCATAAGGGTTGGGCATTTGGTCTGCATCTGCAGGCCAACATCGTTAGCCAGTCAACTCGCAATGTCGCACGGCTACCCGCTAGTCTTATTGTCGGGGGCAACCTCGTCTGGCTCTATAGAGATGGTGAGGCAAGACGGCACCAGATTTATCCGATTGACTCTTCCGGTGAAACGGTCACCGTGGAAGACAACTTCCGCGCAGAAGATGCACTGATCGTAGAGCGTCCGATAGGTCTTTTCGAAGGTGCGTCCGTACAGGTCTCGGTTGAGGGTTGAACATGCAGCACAAAAGCATTGCCAGCTGGTTTCTGAACAATCCTACCGCTGCCAACCTTTTAATGGTGGTCTGCATCCTCGGCGGAGTTGTTGCTACCTTCACCATGCGCCAGGAAGTATTCCCCACCGCGGTCCTGGATACGATTGAGATCGGTGTTGAGTATCGGGGTGCCACAGCCGCGGAAGTGGAAAGCCAGGTAGTGCAACCCATCGAGCAGAGCATCAATGCACTACGCGATATCCATACCGTGGTGAGTGAAATCCGTGCCGGTGGCGCCAACATTTTCGTCAAGCTTGAAGCGAATGCCGACGCACAGCGTACGCTGGATGAAATTCGAGGAGGAATCGATGGCCTGAATTCATTACCGGTTGATATGGAACCGCCCACCATCGTGCGCCTGCGCGACGTCGGCGAAGCGGTGGAACTCGGTTTTTACGGCTTCGAATCCCGGCAAGAACTGCATGCGTTTTCCAAGATCGCCCGCGACCGGGTGCTGGCCCTGCCCGCCGTCAGCCAGGTGGAAGTTGAAGGTGCCGGTGAACCCGAGGTGACAATCCGGGTGTCGCCAGAGCAGGCACGACTGCACGGTATCTCCCTGGAAACGATCGCGGCACGCGTTCAGCGGGCGAGTCTGGAACTTTCTGGCGGATCGATTCGAAGCAGCATCGGCGAGTACGGTCTTGCGACTGGCAATGAGCGCCGTTACGCACACGAGTTCGAGGACATAGCGATAGTCGAGTCTCCGTCGGGCACCCCACTTAATCTTTCTCAGATTGCCGAGATTGAAAACGGCTTTCGGCCAAATGATACGCGGTTCGTGATTAACGGCTCACCCGGTATCTACCTGAACATTTTTGCCTCGGGCAATGCGACACCCGCTGAGGTTTCAGAAAGTGTCGGTGCACTAGTTAAGGAAATCGAAGCGGAAATGCCAATCGGCGGCGCAGTGATATTTGATGATGACGCCAGGAGTTTTGCAGACCGTGTCGGCATTCTGATGGACAGTGCTTTCGTTGGCCTTACGCTCGTGTTGATACTATTGTTCCTGGTATTGGAATCGCGCGTCGCATTCTGGGTGGCAGTTGGACTGCCGGTTGCGATGCTGGGCGGAGTTGCGGTCTTTGCACTAACGCCTTTTACCATCAACTTCGTATCCGTCTTTGCTTTCATCATCGTGATCGGCGTCGTCGTAGATGACGCTATGGTGATTGGTGAATCGATCTATTCCGGTATGCAGCAAGGGCTTTCGCCCATCAAAGCTGCGGAAAACACCCTGGCGAGCTTCAGTAGCCCGATCACCCTTGCGATTATCACCAATATCATTTCTTTCATGCCGATTTTCTTCATGCCGGGGCAACTGGGCCTCTTCCTGTTGGCTATTCCTGTTGTCACAACCTGTGTTTTCGTCATGTCTTTGATAGAAGCACTGTGGATCTTACCAGCACATCTTGCTCATGGTGATCACAGCCAAATCAACGAGAGCAAAAATCGTAGAGTCCAGGTGTACTTCGAAAACCTGCGTGATAACTGGTTTATGCCATTTGTCGAAACCTGCCTTGCGCAGCGCGGGCTGGTGATTGTATCCGGTCTCAGTCTCACTGCTGCAATCTTCAGTTGGGTAGTCAGTGGTCGGATGCCGATTGCCTTGCAACCTAACTTTGAGAGCCAGCAGGTGCAGGCTATGTACTCGCTCAATCCTGGTGCTTCAGAGAGTCAGGTTGATGCCATGGCAAAGTCGATGGAACTTGCGGGCCGTGAAGTGCTTGCTGAGTTAGGTGAAGAGGATGATGTCATCGGGGTGAGAATGGAGCTTGGCAAGCCTGCGAGCCACCGGGGTGAGGTCACGTTTTCATTCGTTGAGCCGGATGAGCGTCGATTCAGTGCCGGGGAATTCGCTGCAATGTGGCGCGATAAAGTCGGTCAGCCCGGGAATCTGACGCAGCTGGCGTTTGACTATCAACAGGGTCCGGGGGACGGCAGAGATCTGGTCATTGAAATTGCCCACGCTGATCCTGAGATAAGCCGACGCGCGAGTGAAGCCTTGGTGCGCCAGTTGAAAGAGATCGCCGGCGTTGGGCAGATTTCGTATAGCGGCAACGCATTTCGGAGTGAAGTGAGATTTGAGCTCACGTCTGTTGGCCGCGCGCTGGGCTATGATGAGGCCGAAATCTCGAGCCGCCTGCGGGCACAGCTTGATGGCCTCGAAGCGACCCGGTTCACGCGAGGTAACGACGAGATACGGGTGGTGATCCGGGGTGACAGGCAAAATTCTTCAACGCTATCAAACCTCGATAGTCTTATTTTGACTTCCAGCGCGGGCCGCCAGGCCGCACTGAGTGACATTGCGACGATCAGCTGGGAGCGAGGTGCGGTGCAGTCGAGGCGGATTAACGGACAGCGGATTGAAAGGGTAGAGGCCACTATTGATCAAAGGGTTGTTTCCAAGAACCAGGTGGAAGGACTGGTTGAAGACGGCCTGTTACCGCAGCTCGAAGTTGAGTTTCCAGGACTCAAGACCTGGGATGAGGCCATCGACACGGATGAGGATGACGAGACTGCAGCAGGATTGTTGATCGCAACCGCGGCGGTATTGGCAGCCATTTTTGTCTTGATAGGCGCCTATGCACGGAGTCTTCGCTACAGCGCGATTATCCTTTCGACCATCCCCCTCAGTGCGTCAGGCGCGATTCTCGGTCACATTATTCTGGGGGAAGGATTGAGTGCGGCAAGTTTCCTTGGAGTTCTTGCACTCGGCGGCCTTGTGATCAACTCGGGTCTGTTACTACACGTGCGTTACAGTGCTGCGCTGATGTCTGGCAGCGACCCTGCTGCAGCAATGCTAGTTGCGATACGAGATCGATTCAGGCCAATCATATTGAGCAGCGTCACTACACTGATGGGTCTTGCACCCCTTATCTTCAGCCAGTCCACTCAGGCAGCTGCCATGAAACCGGTGGCCACCTCGATTGGCTTCGGGATGCTGTTTTCGATTCCTGTCATTCTGATCCTGATGCCCTGTATTGTCGTCGCCTTGGAAAAGCGCAAAGATAATCAATTCTTGGGAGTCGGTTCAGTTGGCTCTGCTTAAAAAGAAGCCTCAATAGTCGAATATTCGCAGATCTCGGGACGCCGTTCATTGTTGAGTCCGATGGCAATTGCCAATGCAGTATCCGTGGTCACGGTGCGACTCTGGCCACCACCTCAGTTAAGCCTGATTGGCAGGCTTTCGTATCGATGCCAGAACGGTACGGTCTGCAGCCGAAGTTCGGAGGCGTCAACGGCAAGCTCCAGGTCGGGATAGCGAGCGAGCAACGTATTCAACGCCACGCGGGTCTCAAGTCTGGCAAGCCAGGCACCAAGGCAGAGGTGAATGCCGTAGCCAAACGCCAGATGCTTATTGGGGTCACGGGCGATATCAAAGGATTCCGGATCATTAAACTGGCGCGGGTCCCGGTTGGCAGCACCCAGGAGCGGCATCACCGGGGTTCCCCGCTTGATCTTCACGCCGCCCCATTCGACATCTTCTCGCGCCCAGTTGGGTTTGGTACCGTGGACGGGACCCTTAAACCGAAGCACTTCTTCAACCGCCGTATTACAGAGAGAAGGATCAGTTTTAAGTTTCTGCAGCTGATCAGGATGCTGCAGGAGGGTCAGCACGGCATTGTTGATAAGATGCACGGTAGTTTCGTAACCGGCAAACACCAGTAGAAACATCATGGCAACTAGTTCATCTTCGCTGAGCTTATCGCCCTCCTCCTCAGCCTCAATCAGTTGAGACAGCACATCATCACCGGGGTGCTGTCGTTTCCGCTCAATCATACCGCGACAGAATTTGACGAGGCCGGGCATATCCCAGAGCAGTGTCCGCATAATGCCGAAGCCGGACATGCCTTCTGTCAAAACCCGTACGCCCTTTCTGAACTCCGGCATATCCTCATCGGACACCCCCATCAGCTGGCTGATCACCTGCACCGGGATGGGCAATGAATATGCAGACATCAGATCAATCACACCAGCGCTGCTGTTTTTTTCTGCTTCATCCAGCAACTGATGCGTCATCAATTCCAGCTGGCTCTCCATGGACTTAAGGGACCTCGGCGTAAACGCCTTGTTCACCAGCAACCTGAGCCGGCGGTGCTCGGGATTATCGGTGGTAATCATGCTGTCAGCGAGAAGTGCTACGGTTTTTGGAACAGGAAAAGGTAACCTGCCGCCACCTCCGGTCGCCACCGAGCGGTTCCTGACAAAACGGTCATCCCGCAGCATGTCCGCACAATCCTGGTACCGAGACAGGCAAACGATGTCCATGACGAACATCTTGGCCTTGTAGACCGGCTCGTTCTCCCGTATCCAGTCGAAGTACGCATACTTGTTTTGCGTAAAGTCTTTACCCGCGAGATTTCTTGGCACATTCATAACCGGATCTCCTGCGAAAGTCAGAATCAGCGAAGCGGCAACCTGAAGCAGGTTCAGGCCGTTTCGCAAGTTTACAGCCTTTTAGTACCCCACTGTGGGATGGCGTGACCTATTCCGCGCGAAGCGAAAATATCTTACGATTTTGTCACAGCTGTTTGATCTTAAGACCACACAAGATGTTCAAATGCTGTTGCGAGCGCAGGACCCAATGCGTCTTTGTCAACCATCCTTTGCCGAGGTACCCAATGGCTCACATCTTTACCATTCTCCTGGCCCTTTGCATTTTGCAGAGTGCCACCGCACTCGGCTCCGCTGACATCATCTTCCTCGGCAACAACATCGTAACGGTGGACGCAGACAATCCCGCCGCCAGGGCTGTTGCTGTCAAAGGTCCGCGCATTCTTGCGGTCGGGACTGAAGCCGAGGTGCTGCGGCACAAAGGCGCATCAACTCGCATCGTTAAATTGGGGAATCGTGCCCTGGTCCCTGGTTTCATCGATGCCCATGGTCACATGCCCTTTGCCGGCACGCTGGTCAATATGGCTAACCTCTCATCTCCACCCGTCGGTCCAGTTAACAATATCGACGACGTTATTCAGCACCTGCAGGCGCATATTCGGGAGCGACGTATCCCCAGGGGCGAGTGGGTATACGGTTACGGCTATGACGACTCACTGATCACCGAAGGTCGGCACCCAAATCGTGCTGATCTCGACAAGGCATCACTGGAACACCCCATTTCCATCATGCACGTTTCCGGCCATCTGACTGCCGTGAACTCCAAGGCGCTGGCACTGAAAGGCGTCGACGAAAACACACCGGACCCGTCTGGTGGTGTCATTCGCCGCTGGCCAGAAACCAACGAACCGAATGGAGTTATGGAAGAAACCGCGGGTTACCTCTTCAGAGACCGTAAGGCCATGAGCAACCCTGAAAATATGGCCCAAATGATCAAACAGTCTGCTGACCTGCATGCCAGTTATGGACTGACGACCGTGCAGGACGGCGGCTCCAGCCCACGCATGGTGAATCTGTTTCGCAGCATGGCTGAACGCGAGGCGTTCGACATTGATGTCGTCGCCTTCCCGGTCGGCAACGGCATGGAAGTCAGCCAACTCGATAGCATTGAGGCCGACAGAACATACAAGAATGGCTTTCGCGTTGGTGGGATCAAGTTTCTTCTGGATGGCTCGCCACAGGGCAGAACCGCGTTTCTGTCAAAGCCCTACAGCGAAGGTCCTCCCGGCGCAGCTGAGGACTACCGCGCCTATCTCATTTATCCCGCTGCAGAATACGAGAAGCGGATTGCCGGGCTGATTCGTCGTGGTGTACCCGTGCTCGCACACGCGAACGGTGATGGTGCCATTGATGTGATGATCGAAGGAGTCGCAAAAGCAGTCGCAGATATAGAACTACCCGATCACCGAACCGTGATTATTCACGCGCAGCTTACGCGGGAAGACCAGCTGCATAAAATCAAGCAACTGGGTCTCGTCCCTTCCTACTTCGCCGCCCATCCGTTCTTTTGGGGTGACTGGCACCGTAGGTCGTTCGGCGAAGACCGAGCCGCGTTTATCAGTCCCGTTGGCCGAACAGCAGAACTCGGTATTCCCTTTACGGTGCACAACGATGCGCCGATCGTGCCGCCGGATGTCATGCGCCTCCTGTGGGTGACGGTAAATCGAAAGACCCGCAGTGGATTCGTGCTCGGGCCCGATCAGCGTGCGACACCAATGCAGGCACTGCACGCCGTGACACTCGGCGCGGCCTACCAGTACTTTGAAGAGGACACGAAAGGTTCCATTACAGCTGGTAAGCAGGCAGACCTGGTCATCCTTGGCGAAAACCCTTTGACGGTTGACCCGGATACAATCAAGGACATCCCCGTCATCGAAACTTTTGCGAAAGGCCGTTCTATTTACCGCATCGATCAGCGACTTTCAGGATCGTAGTCAGACACTCAGCCTATCTGGCTGACCGCGACTCGTTAATCCGCTGCCAGTAGACATCGAGATCTCGTTTTACGCCGGGGCCAAGCACATAAAGCGCTGCAATATTCGCCAGCGCCATGGCGAAAATCATGGCGTCGGAGAAATCAAGCACCGCGCTCAACTGTGTGGTGCAACCAATCACGATGAAAATGCAGAAGATACTATTGAAGACGAGCTTCGAAGACCGCTTCGCCCCGAAAATGTAGATGAACCCCTCGAGCCCATAGTAAGACCATGAAATCATCGTCGAATAGGCGAACAGCATAATGACAACCGCCAGCACATAAGGGAACCAGGGAATGACACTCGCGAACGCTGCCGATGTCAGCTCGACGCCGCTGATCTGACCGTCATTCAACATCCCGGGATCGTAAACCGTCACGGTAATGAGAAGCGCAGTAATCGTGCAGACAATGACCGTGTCTATAAACGGTTCCAGCATGGCAACAAATCCCTGGGTCAGCGGTTCCTTGGTCTTTACCGCTGCGTGAGCAATGGATGAGGAACCAATCCCCGCCTCATTCGAAAACGCTGCGCGACGGAAACCCAGCACCAGCACAGCAATGGCCCCACCTGTCACACCTTCGGGACTGAACGCGTTGGTAACAATGGAGAGAACAGCACCCGGTAGTTTTTCGGCATTGGCACCAATAACGATAAGCGCCGTAAACACATAGAGCAGCGCCATAAACGGCACAAGTCTTGAGGTCACCTTGGCGATGCTTTTAATCCCGCCGATGATGACGACCGCCGTCAACAGAGCAAGCAGCACACCGAAAAGCCAACCTCGACCGGCAAAGACACTGGCATCACCACCACTGACCGACACAAACTGCACGTAGGCCTGGTTCGCCTGGAACATGCAACCCGCGCCCAGCGAACCCAGCATCACGCAAATCGCGTAGTACCACGCCATGGTTTTACCAATTCGCGGCATGTTTAACTCCGCAAACCCTTTATCCATGTAAAACATCGGACCACCAGAGACAGACCCATCAGCGTTGGTTTGCCGGTACTTCACGCCCAGCGTACATTCCACAAACTTTGACGCCATACCCAGGAAGCCGGCGACGATCAGCCAGAAGGTGGCTCCCGGTCCGCCAATCGAAATAGCGACCGCGACATGTACCACATTGCCAACGCCGACCGTGCCTGACACAGCTGTCGTCAGCGCTTGAAAGTGCGAGACCTCGCCCGGCGCCTTGGGCTCAGAATCTTCCTTGCCGGTGACAATCCGAATGGCGTGGCTGAATCCTCGAATATTAATCAGGCGGAAGTAGCCCGTGAAAAATATCGCACCCACCACGAGCCAGACAACGATCAATGGCAGGTCGGTACCGCCAACATCAATCGAAAAGAACACCAGCTCAACCATGGTCTCCGCAACAGGCCTGAATGCTGCATCAACTGCCTGATCAATCCCATCACTCATAGCGGTTTTCTCCCAAGGGCTATTTTTATTGTTTCTTCTGCCAGGCACTGCGATGCATCGATGACCGGCACATCCAGCTCAAGACCCTGACTGAAAGCTGAAAGTTCAGTGCACGCGATCAGAAGGCAATCGACCTGCTTGCTTAAACTGGCACCTATCTCGTTCAGATCTCTGGCGTCGGTTTCTGCCTGCGATGCCGCTTTGACACTTTTTATGATCGACATCAAGCGTGCCTGCCGGTCTGGATCGGGTGTCACAACAACAATATTGTTCTGCTCGCATGCAGTTTCGTACAAGTGGGTCTGGACAACGGCTGTCGACGCCAGCAGGCCCACTCGACGACAGTCAGGCCCCAATGCAACGACAGCTGCCAGCGCTGATTCAACCATGCTCACTAACGGTACATTGACTGCTGCACCAATCTCATCCGCATAAAGATGCGCGGTATTGCAGGGCATGATCAGAAAGTCTGCGCCCTGCTCAACCAGCCCTTTCGCCATCGCCGTCAGCGTCGGTAGCGGGCTGTCACCCCGGCCGTGTATCACATACTCAATACGTGACGGTACGCCCGGATTGTTGTCCACCAGTATCCGGATATGGTCAGCATCATCCCTTGCTGGCGTGCCGCGTACAACACGTTGTAACAGGTCAAGGGTCGCTTCCGGACCCATGCCCCCGAGCACACCGACAACTCGACGGTCGTTAGACATATTCGCCCAGCACTTCTGCAATGATGTCGACAATGAGCTGACAGTCGTCCAAATCAAAAGTGAGCGGGACCCGCATGTCAATCAGTTGCTCCAACAGATGATTTGTCTGCGTCAGCTGTTCGGCCTGTCCCAGGTATTCCCAGCTGTCATAGCGACTGGTGTAACCCTGCGGCTCATCTCGACCAAAGTACTTCAATTGCACGCCACGGTCAGCACAGGCATCAACAAACGCAATAATCTCTGCCTGATTGAAATCCGGCAGGAAAAACTGGATCGAGCTGCCAACAAAGAGCTCACGCGAGTCGCGCACAGGCTGGGTAATTCCATCAATGCGGGCAAGCCCTTCGGAAAGAACCCCGTAGCGTTCGTTCCATCGCTGGCAGTTTTCGTCCAGGCAGGGTAGCTGACCGAGCAGCGACGACGCCCTCATATTGTCCATACGACCGCTGTAATTTGGCATGGTTTTCGCCAGCGCGGCGATGTCGGCAGCATCCGGGGCAGCGAGATGCCGATCAAACAGCATATAGGAGCCTGACAACACAATGGCCCGGGCAATGAGGTCAGGGTCATCGGTAACCAGAAGCCCGCCTTCACCTGAATTGAGGTGCTTATAGGTCTGCGTGCTAAAACAGCTGACTTCACCAAAGCTGCCGCTGCGTCTGCCGTCCCATCTGGCACCCAGCGTGTGTGCACAATCTTCGATCAGGATGACTTTATGTTGTCGACAAATTGCGGTGATACGATCCATGTCCCCGATATGACCCCGCATATGTGACAGCATTAGAAATTCTGCCTGGGACGCCTTCTGTTCGAGGTCGTCGAGATCAATGGTCAGGTCCGGGCAGGTGTCTACCAGCAGAGGTATCGCACCACAGTTGTGTATCGCGCCGGGCACAGGCGCCAGCGTGAAGGCATTGCAGAGAACGCGGTGACCCGGCTTCACACCCGCCGCCAGCATGGCGATATAGAGGGCGTAGCCACCTGATGCGCAGGCGAGGCAGTATCGACTGCCCTGATAAGCAGCGAAAGCCTGCTCGAGCAGGGCCACTTCGCCTGGGTGCTCCGGTGTCGTGTCATACCGATGCAGGCGTCCGGACTGCATGACCTCTGTCACGGCATGAATCGCAGCAGCCGGCAACGGCTCCTGCTGCAGGAACGACTTTTCGAACACTTTCACGATTTCTTGTTCTCCAGCTCACCCCTTTCGCGCACAACAAAGGGCCAATCTTCGCCAGGGAAGTATTTTCGCAGGCGCCAGTCACAGGCCCGGGCATGACCTTCCATCCCTTCAACACGGGAGATCCTTGAACCTGCTGCGCTCATGTCCCTGTTTGCTGTCTCATCAATTTTCTGCCAGGTCAGCACCTTGATGAACTTCTGCACATTCAACCCACCGGTGTACCGTGAGCCCTTCAATGTTGGCAGGATATGATTGGGACCTGAGCACTTATCACCGTGTGTCACCGTGCTGCCTTCCCCGAGAAAGAGAGAGCCATAATTGCTGAGTTTCTCACGCCACCAATCCAGATCATCAGACAAAATCTGCAGGTGCTCCGGTGCATACTCATCGCTCACCCGAACCATTTCCTCGCGATCATCACAAAGTACAACTTCGGCATGATGTTCCCAGGCATGATTGACGGTTTCAGCATTCGGCATGCCGGCGGCAATCACAGATACCCGTTCCATCACCGCTTCAGCCAATGCCCGGTCATTGACGATCAGCCAGACCGGCGAGTCGGGTCCATGCTCGGCCTGTGACACCAGGTCAATAGCGATGGTCACCGGGTCAGCACCGGTTTCTGCAATCACAGCGGACTCCGTCGGTCCCGCTATCACATCAATGCCGACCTCACCGAACAGCATCTGCTTGGCAAGCGCGACATAGCTGTTACCCGGCCCCACGAGCATGTCCGCTGCAGGATTGCCAAACAGGCCGAAAGCCATCGACGCAATCGCCTGCACACCACCCATTTCCAGAATGACATCGGCACCCGCGATGTCCATGGCATAAACCACTGCCGGGTGAATACTGTCACCCCGGGGCGGAGAGCAGGCTACGATGTGGGAAACACCAGCGACCCTGGCGGTGGCAACACTCATCAGTGCCGAGGCAGCATGTGCGTACCTGCCACCCGGCACATAACAACCAACCGTCTGCACAGGTACCAGACGCTGACCCAGTGTGACACCCGGTTCAGTCTCCAACTCAAATTCCGTCAGACTCGCACGCTGGGCTTCGGCGAAGCGCTGTATCTGTTTCAGAGCAAAACGCAGGTCAGCTTTGGTCTGTTCAGGCACCTGCGCGATCAGTGCATGCCGTTTCTCATCGCTCAGAACGACTTCACCGGACCAGTTATCAAGGTCTGACGCATACTGCCGAGCCGCTGACTCCCCTTCCGCGCGAATCGTCTCGAGTATCTCCCTGACTCGCTCCGCAACGCGCAGATCTGCCTCAGCCCGGGTCGATGTGGCACGCTTAAGGTATTCCATGATCAGTCGCGCCGACTGAAAAGGCGACGATAACCGAACAACGCCTGGGCACCGCCCGTGTGAATAAAGACCACGTTTTGCCCTGACTTGAACTCGCCCTGTCGAATGAGATCAATCAGGCCGGCCATCGCCTTACCTGAATACACAGGGTCCAACAGGATAGTTTCGTGCCGCGCCGTCAATTCGACAGCTTCCAGCATACTGTCCGTGGGTAATCCATACCCTTCACCGACATAGTCACTGTTCGCGACAACATCCTGACGGCTCAACGCTGCCCCGGCGCCTATGTAATCAGCCGTTTCGGCAGCGAGTCGATAGACGTTCTCTTCCTGTGCCTCGCGCTCGGCGCGAACACTGATACCCAGCACACCGATACCTGAGTGAATAGCAGCCAATCCTGCTACAAGACCAGCCTGGGTACCCGTGCTGCCCGTACCATGGACAATTCGATCCACCTTCAGTCCAAGGTCGTTACATTGACCTACCAGTTCGTACGCTGCGTTGGCATAACCCAGCGCACCAATCCTGTTGGAACCGCCACCCGGAATGAAATAGGGTTTACGTCCGCTGGCTTCCAGCTCCGCTGAGAGTCGGTCAACTTCAGCGCTGAGGTCCGCACCAGCAGGGTGATAGCTCAGCGATGCGCCAAAAATATCATCAAGCAGAACGTTCCCATTGGTGAGGAAGTCTGGGTCCGTTGAACTCGTACGATTTTCCAACAGAACGTGACACTGGTATCCCATTTTTGCAGCGATCGCTGCAGTCTGCCTGACGTGGTTGGATTGCACTGCACCCAGGGTAATAATCGTATCGGCCCCCTGCTGCTCAGCATCGGCCATCAGAAACTCGAGTTTTCGCGTTTTGTTGCCGCCGCCGGCGAGCCCTGTGCAGTCATCACGTTTGACCCAGATGTTGGGTCCACCCAGGAGGCGAGACAGGTTTTCCATCGGCTCAAGAGGCGTGGGTAAATGGGCAAAGCGCTTACGCGGAAATCTGGCTAAATGCATTTCTGTCTCTCAGTCGTTCAACATCGAATGATCGTAAAGGCCCTGAACCCTCACGGAAGTGTGCTGAGTCTTTTACCCGGGTAGGCATCTTCAACCAGTTCATGATTCCGGACCACGAAGGTTCCGTTAACAATCACATGAGGTATACCGGCAGAAGGCTGGTATGGGTCCTGGTATGTCGCCCGATCGATAATCGTTAACGGGTCAAAAACTGTCAGGTCTGCGTCCGCACCCACCTGGACCCTCCCTTTCTTTAGAAAAGCGGGTGTAAATTTCTCCAACCGCCGCGCAGGCAGCAGCGTCACCTTGCTGATGGCCGTAGCAAGATCAAGCAGGCCTTCATCTCGAGAGTATCGACCCATCAGGCGGGCAAATGCACCATTGTGTGGGGCTACTTTGCTGTCCTCTGTCATCATCGGCAACAGATCACTGACAACCATGAGACCCGGCTCAACCACCGCCCGCCGATTCCACGACTCATCCAGGTAATGATGAACCACCTGCCCGTTGGGGAACTGTGCCCGGTAGTTCTCGAACATTTCCTGGGTAAATCTTTCCCCGGTGGCTGCCCATTCAACATCGGCATAGTCGATATTGAAAATTGTCCGCCAGTCACGACCGAAGACAGCCGCGCCAATGGTGGTCGAACCCGCTGTATAAGGCAGAAGTTCGGTCGTCACGTCAAAACCTTCCTGCTGTATCTGCCTGATTTCTGACAGAAAAAGTTCAAGATTCACCATCGCATTGTGCGTGATGTGGCAGATGTGGATGGACGCGCCCGTCGCTCGCACCATGTCGAGCACCTCATAGAGACCTGTCGGGTCCCCATTAATACCGCGCCGAATGTGAACAAAGATCGGCACATCACGTTCTGCAGCCACTTCGAAGATGGCGCGCAACTCATTGCTGTCGATCCCTTCACTGTAGTAATCAAGTGGCAGACCAATCCCAATACCACCCTGATCGATGCCTTCATGCAACAGCGCGCGCAATGCAACACGCTCGTCGGCATCAGCAACTTTTGTATTCACTGTCGTGACGTGACCGAAGAACTGTGTCTTTAATTTCCACCACCAGCCAGTCGGCCCAAGCAGTTCTACCGGGTCGGTCAGATGCGACTGTCGAACACCATGCATGACTTCAGTGCGCATGTTGCCGTACGCGGCAGAAGCGCCGTAGTTGATCCTGGCGCCGCCTCGAAGGTGATAACCGAAATCAGCCACAGGAAACGCGCCCGCTTCCAGCTCCAGCGCTGTCGTGACACCATCACGTACCTGGTAGCTTTGCCCGAGGGGTGTTGGTGTATGCGTATGCAAGTCAATAAAGCCTGGCGCGATCACCAGGGATGAAACGTCTACCGTGACTTCACCAGAGAGTGGTGCTTGCGTGACCGCCGCAATCTCTCCCGCTCTGATGCCAATATTCCTGACACCATCCAGGCCTGTTTCAGGATCGATGACACGCCCGCCCAGCAACACCAGCGAGTAGTCGTCGTCCGCATAAACCTGAACTGACAGGAAGGCACATAAGGCCGCACACTTGAGGAGTCTTTGCCACATGATGATTGATCTATTCTTGTTATAGGCAACTCGAGAGTAACACCACTTTTCAGCACTTTCGATCCGCTGGCATGCACTGACTGTCTTTTTGCAGTCCCCCTTTCGACCAATACTGACCCTTTCCTACCTATTCAATCAGATGAACCTCACCGCCGTAGACGGTCGCATGAATCGGCAGTTCATGCAGCTTCTGCAGAGGAAAGGTCAGGGGGTTCCGGTCCAGGACCGTAAAATCTGCCTGCTTGCCCACTGCGATACTGCCAATCTGATCTTCCATGCGAATCGTTCGCGCGGCTTCAATGGTGATGGCCCGCAGTGCATCCTTGCGGTCCAGCCGCAATTCGGGCGCAAGCACCTGTCCCGAGGCCGCCTGGCGATTGGCCGCCACCCATGCAAGCTTGAGGGGTTCAGCAGGAGCCATCGTAAAGTCTGAGTGCAATGAAACCCGCACGCCCGCATCCAGCAATGCCTGACCGAGAAAAATTTTCTCTGCACGCTCTGGTCCCAGACCGATTTCCGAATATTTTTCTCCAAGGGTATAGAGATAGTAAGGCTGGGCAGAAACATAGGCATTCAGCTCACCCAGCCGAGCTGCCTGTTCTGTTGTTGCATAACCGAGATGATGCAGCGTAAAGCGGTGATCTTCACGCGGCACTTCTGCCAATAATGTTTCCAGCACATTGATCACAACATCCACGCCCATATCACCATTGGTGTGGACATGAATCTGGTATCCCGCTCGCCAGAACCGTCTCGCCTTCGCCAGAAGATCGTCGGGCTCCATCATCCATTCGCCGTGATGCCCGTCGAGGTAACCCGGAGGGTTCATCTGCATGAGCTGCGAATAAAAGGCACCGTCTGCAAACAGTTTTACCTGCTTCACCCAACGAATGTTAGGCGACTCAATTGCCTGGAGCTCAGCCATACCCTTCAAGCTTGCGGCACCGCCAGCTGGCTCACCGAACACGCGACTGTCGGGGATCATCAAAGTTCGAAACGGCGCTGCCCCAAACACGTCGGCCACGATGGGCCAGGTCTGCTCGAAATTAAACCCACCAGCAGCCATATCCGCGATGGTCGTAATTCCGCCGTTGTGAATAATCTTACGCGTCAGCTCGAGCCCGTCGCGAAACTTCTCGGGGGACAGAATCACAGGGGCCAGTCTACCCATCGCCACGCCCAATCCTGTTTCAAAAAAGTGACCACGTTCAAAATTAACGTGTTGATGGCCATCGACATCGCCGGCGCTGAGCCCCATCCTCGAAAGCGCAGCAGTATTGGCAAAAAGTTCATGGAAACTCCTGTGCCAGACAATGATCGGCCGCGTCATCGAAACGCTATCAAGGTACGCCCGAGACATATCCCCATGAAAGTAATGGTGATAACCCCAGGTCAAGAACCAGTCAGTGTCAGCACGACGAGCCACGCCCTCAACCAGCGCCTTGCGGTAATCAGCCTCTCCCAGGGTCGCTTCGACATGACGATCAGGAAACCGCCAGTCGAAGGGTGTAATAAATTCCATGGGCAGCAACAGCGCGGCCATGGCCGGATGCAGATGGTTATCAATCAAACCCGGCATGATGAACTTCTGCCTGAAACGTTCGTCAAGCCGGAACGGCTGATCTTTTAATGCCGCCTGAATGACGGCGAGATCACCCACGGCAATAATCTGCCCATCTCGAACGGCAACAGCCTCCGCGGTCTCATCAGGCTCCATGGTCAGCACAGCTTCAGCCACGTAGATAACCGCATCGCTTCCTGCTGGCGCTGATGGGCTTGCAATGAGGATAAGAGTGAAAAGAGACAGACGGGTAAGGCCCTGCAGGCCGCATGATAGACTTTGCACTTTCAGATTCTCCTCAGGACGCCTTATGCAGGTTACACCAAATAACGCTTCGCTCGGAGCGGAAGTGACTGAGCTGGATCTGTCGAAACCGCTGACCGATGAAGCTTTCCAGGCACTCTATGATGCCTGGATTCAGCACTCGGTTTTGATCATCAGGCAACAGTCCCTGTCCGAAGAAGCGCTGGTAGAATTCAGCCAGCGCCTGGGCGAACTCGAACTCCCACCTGCCAGTGAAAACCGGAAACGCGGCGATGGTGGCGCCTCTCTGCCTCAAATCTGGACCATCTCAAACGTCAAGGTTGACGGCGTTCCTATTGGTGGACTCGGTAACCTTGAGGCTGACTGGCACACCGATATGTCGTACCTGGAACAGCCGCCTATCGCCAGTGTGCTCTATGCCAGAGAGATACCGGCAGTTGGTGCCAACACTTCGTTTGCCGATATGTACGCAGCGCTGTCAGAAATGCCTTTGAACCTCCGCCGCAGAATCGAACCACTCAGCGTGTTGCATGATTCAGCCTATACCAGCGTTGGTACGCTCAGGGAGGGTGCTGATGCCCTGACGGACGTACGACAGGCAGAAGGCGCCGTGCATCCCACTATTCTGAAGCACCCGGATTCCCATCGCGATGCTCTCTACCTTGGCCGGCGTTTGAATGCCTCATTCGTCGGGCTGACACTCGAAGACAGTGAGGCTTTGCTTGATGAGGTCTGGGAATACTGCACCCAGGCCCGCTTTATTTACGAGCACATCTGGCAGGTTGGCGATCTCGTCATGTGGGACAATCGCTGCACCATTCATCGACGCGATGCGTTTGACGACTCAGCGCGCAGGATCATGTGGCGCACACAGGTGAAATCGTCCCACACCGATTGATCGGTCCAAACCCCAGGAACTGATCAGACCAGCACTCAACTGCCGGATACATTCTGATAGAGTGGCGCTTTGTTCAAATCACGCCACCAAGGAATGCTCACCATGACCCAGATGACAACCGAAGAAGCCTTCGTCAAAGTCCTGCAGATGCACGGCATCGAACATGCCTTTGGCATCATCGGTTCCGCCTTTATGCCTATTTCCGATCTGTTCCCGCAGGCAGGCATCAAGTTCTGGGACGTCGCCCACGAGGGCAACGGTGGCATTATCTGTGACGGCTACACCCGGGCTACCGGCAAAATTGCCATGGCGATTGCCCAGAACGGACCTGGCATTACGAATTTTGTGACGCCGATTAAGACCGCCTACTGGAACCATACACCCATGCTGCTGGTGACGCCGCAGGCTGCCAACAAAACGATGGCCCAGGGCGGATTCCAGGAAGTCGAGCAGATGGCGCTGTTCAAAGATATGGTGTGCTATCAGGAAGAGGTCCGCGACCCATCCCGCATGGCAGAAGTACTGAACCGGGTCATATCGAAAGCGATTCGCCTGTCGGCACCCGCCCAGATCAACGTGCCCCGGGATTACTGGACGCAAGTCATTGATATCGAACTACCGCAGATCGTCAGTTTTGAACGTCCCGCCGGTGGCGCCGAAGCCATCGCGAAAGCGGCAGCACTATTGTCGGACGCGTCTTTTCCCGTGATTTTATCCGGCGCCGGTGTCGTAATCGGTGAAGCCATCGAGGAATGCCAGGCGCTCGCCGAAAAACTCGACGCACCCGTCTGCAATGGTTACCAGCACAATGACAGTTTCCCCGGCAGCCATCCTCTCGCCTGTGGTCCGCTTGGCTACAACGGGTCAAAGGCAGCCATGGAATTGATCGCGAAGGCTGATGTCGTGCTTGCCCTGGGCACCCGTCTCAACCCGTTTTCAACATTGCCGGGCTATGGCATTGACTACTGGCCGAAGGATGCCAGCATCATCCAGGTCGATATTAATCCGGATCGAATCGGGCTGACCAAAAAGGTTACCGTCGGTATCTGCGGAGATGCGGGTCAAGTTGCCACTCAATTGCTCGAGCAACTTTCACCCACAGCTGGCGACAGGAATCGAGACGCGAGGAAACTCGCCATTCATGAAGCCAAGTCAAACTGGCGTCAGACCCTCGCTGGTATTGACCATGAAGACGATGATCCCGGCACAAGCTGGAATGAGGATGCCAGGCAACGTGACCCGGAACTGATGTCACCCAGGCAGGCCTGGCGTGCCCTGCAATCTTCTCTGCCAGAGAACGCGATCATTTCAAGCGATATCGGCAACAATTGCGCCATCGGCAATGCCTATCCGACTTTCGAGCAAGGCCGTAAATACCTGGCGCCCGGATTGTTCGGCCCCTGCGGCTACGGCCTGCCTTCGATCCTGGGTGCCAAAATCGGCTGTCCGGATGTGCCCGTGGTCGGTTTTTCCGGTGACGGTGCCTTCGGCATCTGCATGAACGAAATGACCGCCTGTGGCCGGGACGACTGGCCCGCCATCACGATGGTTATCTTCCGCAACTATCAATGGGGCGCAGAGAAACGCAACACAACCCTTTGGTATGACAACAATTTCGTTGGTACCGAACTTAACCGCAATGTCAGCTATGCAGGCATTGCCAGGGCCTGTGGTCTGGAGGGGATTGTGGTCAAAACCCAGCAGGAATTGATCGATGCGATCACCACCTCCTGCAAGGCCCAGGAAGAAGGCACCACCACTTTCATCGAGGTTATCCTGAACCAGGAACTGGGCGAACCCTTCCGGCGTGATGCCATGAAAGCGCCGGTTCCGGTAGCGGGCATTGATCTCGCGGATATGCTGAACTAAGGGGCGCTTTCCTTACTGAACCAGAGGACGCTCGCCCCTGGTGCCTCCTAGTGCATAGAAGAAAGACAATCAGCGATCTTCGATCCTGACGTAACGCCTCAGCTCGGGCCCGTTGTACTGCAGCAGTGGCCTGATAAGGATGTTACTTTCCATCTGTTGCAGGACCTGAAGCGTCCAGCCCGGAATTCGCCCAATGGCGAATATCGGCACAAACAGATCTTCGGGAATCCCGTGCAGGTGGTAGATCACGCCCGAGTAGAAGTCGACATTGACGTTCACGCCGTGTCGCGCATAGGGCTGCATGGCTTCGACCAGCGCCACCAGAATATCGTTCCACTGCGGCTCGCCTTTCTCTTTTGAGAGCCGCTCTACACCATCGCGCAAATGCCGGGCCCGAGGGTCTTCAGCCCTGTAAACCCGGTGCCCGAAGCCCATTATCGCTTCCCGATTCTTCCGCTTGGCTTTGACATAAGCTTTGGCATTGGCAGGCTCACCAATTTCACGCGCCATGTGCATGACATTTTCTGCCGCTCCGCCATGGGCAGGCCCGGAGAGCGCACCAATGGCAGCGGTCATGGCGGCGTGCAGATTCGCATCGGTACCCGTCACGACTCTCGCTGTAAACGATGAAGCATTCGACCCGTGTTCTGCGTGCAGAATGAAATCCAGGTCCATCAGCCTTGCGGCTTCCTCACTGGGTCGCTCACCACTGATCATGTAAAGGAAATTCGCTGCGTGCCCCAGTTGCGGGTCTGCGGCAACCATGTCCAGGCCTTGCCTTAGTCGATGATGGGCAGCAACAATGACCGGCACCTGAGAGGTCAGGCGAATACCCTTGCGCAGCACGGACGCACTGGTCACTTCGCTGGTCTCTGGGTCAAAGGCAGCAAGTGCAGATACCGCGGTTCTCAGGACGTCCATCGGATGCGCATCGCTGATCATCCGAATGATATCGACGACTTCCGCAGGTATCGTTCGCGCTTCTTTCAGCTGATCGTCAAACGCCTGCAGTTCATCTGCCGTCGGCAGTTCGCCATGCAGCAGCAGGTAAGCCGTCTCTTCAAAGCTGGCATGCTCTGCCAGTTCATGGATCGAATAGCCGTAGTACCGCAGCTCTCCTGCACGTCCGTCGATGTAAGTTGCCGGTGATCGGTCGAAGTAAACGCCTTTCAGACCGCGATAGATTCTCTCCTCGCTTGATTCGTCAGTCATTCCCCAGGGTCCCCTACCGGCTCAAAGCCGATTCAATTCCTGCTTGAGGATTTCACACATCTCGTCGATTTGTTCTTTTTCAACGGTCAATGGCGGCGCAACAATACCCGCATCTCCTGTCGTCTTGATGTGCAGGCCCGCATCAAACAGACGCTTCTGCAACTCGTTACCGCGCGCACCAACGCGCCCTTCTGGCGCGACATCAAATCCTGCCAGCATGCCGTAACCCCTGATATCGGTGACCGCCGCCAGGTTCTGCAGCGCAAACATCGAATCCAGAAAATACTCCGACATCTCGCTGGCCCGCTGGAACAGATTCTCGCGCTCGTAGATATCCAGGGTCGCGATACCTGCAGCACATGCCGCCGGGTGTGCAGAATAGGTATAACCATGCGCCAGTTCGACAACATCTCTTGGGCTGGCATCGACCACTGAGTGGTAGATCTGATCGTTTACGGCCACCGCTCCCATGGGCTGCGCTCCATTGGTCAGCGCCTTGGCCATGGTCATGACATCGGGCACAACACCTAGAGCTTCACCCGCAAAGGCAGCGCCGGTTCTGCCGAACCCGGTCAGCACCTCGTCCAGCACCATCACAATGTCATGCTCATCGCAGATTTCACGGATGCGTTCGAGGTATCCAACCGGTGGCACCAGCACGCCGGTTGAACCGGCAATGGGCTCGATGAAAACCGCAGCAATACTTTGCGCCCCGTGGGTCTGAACGACTCGCATGAGATCATCCGCCAGCTCAGGCCCTCGATGCAGGGGCTGACCTCGCGAAAAAATCTGATCTTTGTCCCAGGTCGAGCGCATATGTACAACACCGGGCATCATGCCGTTGAAACCTGTCCGGTTCTTGACCATGCCCGAGAGCGAGGTGCCGCCGATGTTGACCCCATGATAAGCACGATCGCGTGAAACAAAGATGTTTCGTTGTCCTTCACCCCGGCTGGCGTGATACTGCAGGATGATCTTTATCGCACTGTCGACAGCCTCCGAGCCCGAGTTACAGTAAAAAACATGGTTAATCGGCTCAGGTAAGAGCGGCACAAGTTTATTCGAGAGTTCAAACGATTTTGGGTGTCCCCGCAGGAATGACGGCATGTAATCCAACTCGGCCAATTGTTCTGCCACCGCCTGGGTGATCTCAGGCCGGCAATGCCCCGCAGCCGAGGTAAACAGACCCGAGGAGCCGTCGAGCATCCGTTCACCCCGTTGATTCCAGAGGTACACACCCTCGCCTTTGACGACAAGCCGCGGATCATCCTTGAAAGATTTGTTATCGGTGAAAGGAATCCAGTGACTCTCAAGATCATCCCGAGTCAGTTCAAATTCAATCGAATCAGTTTGAGGTGTGCCTTGCTGATCCACGGTTACTCCTTCTCATATGCCAGATTCATGCGGATAATGTCACGGCGGAAGCATAATGGACTGACTGTCAGTCGGTAGAGCCACGTATGGGTAAAAGACCACACCAGAACATGTGGCAACAATTAATCAGTTTGTCGAAGGAAAGTGAAGAGGGCTTGCAGCTGCAACTTCGCAGGTCACTGACCCAGCTGATTCTGGACGACAGAATCAGCACTGAGACCGCACTGCCCTCCAGCCGTGAACTCGCCTCGATGCTGGAGATCTCGCGCAGCACCGTCACGCTTGCCTACCAGCGCCTGGTCGATGAAGGGTACCTGATCAGTAAAGAGCGCCAGGGATATTTCGCCAATGCTGAGTTGATCAAACTCGCCTCCGCTAACCAGCACGAGGCCCTGAATTCAGCATCCGAGCGATTCGACTGGGATTCCAGGCTGAAGTATCGGGTCTCCCGCCAACGACACATTCACAAACCAGCGGACTGGTACCAATACCCCTACCCTTTCATTTTCGGCCAGGTCGACGCGGAATTGATGCCGCTTTCTGAGTGGAGAGAGTGCCTGCGCTATGCCCAGGGGTCACGCAACTTCACCCGGGGCGGCTACGACCTGCTCGACCAGGACGACCCGTCACTGGTCGAGCAACTCAGACTGCGGGTCCTGCCTCAACGCGGAATATGGTGCCATGATGACAATATTCTGGTCACACTCGGTGCCCAGAATGCCCTCGCGCTTGTTGCCAAACTGCTGATCAAAACCGATAGCATTATTGGCATCGAGAACCCTGGGTACCCGGATGCAAGGAATCTGTTTCAGCTTGAATCGTCGAATGTGAGACTGCTCGACGTCGATGCTGACGGCCTGGTGATCAACGACAGACTGGACGAGTGCGACTATCTTTACGTTACCCCGAGTTTTCAGTCTCCGACGACGGCGACGCTGAGCCCATCGAGGCGCACTGAGCTGCTGCGCAAGGCAGCAGATAAGAATATCGTCATCATCGAGGATGACTACGAGTCAGAGGCCGCTTTTGGCGATGAGCCCATCCCATCGTTGAAAAGTGTCGACGCGAACAATTGCGTCATCTACTGCGGCAGCCTGTCGAAATCACTGGCACCGGGTCTGCGGATTGGTTTCATCGTCGCCGATGGGACCCTGATCAGCGAGGCCAGGGCGCTGCGACGGCTCACCGTCAGGCATCCACCGCCGCTGATTGAAGCGACAGTCGCCCGTTTCATCGAACTCGGTCACTATGATTCCCACCTCAATCGCCTGTCCAAAACCTACCGTCAACGCTGGTCAGTCATGACAGAAGCGCTGGATGAACACTTTCCAGACGACAACCGGCGGCGGACTTTTGGTGGCACCTCTTTCTGGATTGACACAAAAGGCCAGCTAGATACAGAGCAACTCGCCGTCAGCGCCGGTCGGAAAGGCGTGTTGATTGAGCCTGGGACCGTCCACTTCGGAGACAATTATCCAAGGCGCGACTGCTTCCGACTGGGCTTCTCGGCCATCAACACTGAAAAAATCAGACCGGGCGTTGAAATCCTCGCCAGTATCATTGGACTCTGATCCAAAAAGTCTGGACTGAACACCGAATCGTGTCTGGTCTGATCGAGTTGCTGCATCTGGCCCTATCGAACCCACACCCTTTCATCTATCGTGAAATTTAAGCAAATCCTGCCTCAAAATGACGACGACTATGAGTCAGCCATGTTTCACCGCGGAAACAAAACACCATGAATTTTGGGAGAAAAGAAATAATGCTAACCCGATTTAAGGCCATTTCGGCCGCCCTCGCAGGGAGTCTCAGCCTTTTGGCCGGCAGCGGTTTTGCCGCAGAGGGAGGCGCTATCGAAGAAATTATCGTTACGGCTGAACGTCGTGCTGAAAGCTTGCAGAGCGTCCCGGTCGCCGTGACCGCCTTTACCGGCGAAGAAATGGATGCCCAGGGCATCGTCGACATCAAAGGCATTACTGAAAGAACACCAGGCTTCACCATGGGCGTATTCAACCCCGGTCAGCCACAGTTCTATATTCGAGGTATTGGCTCGAATGAAGATGGCGCTGGCGGCGACCAGTCAGTCATTGTCTTCGTCGATGAAGTCTATATCGGCCGCTCTGCCGGTTCCGACTTTGACCTTTTTGACCTGGAGCGGGTCGAGGTGCTGCGGGGTCCACAAGGTACCCTGTTTGGCAAAAACGTGATCGGCGGTGCTGTCAGCTTGGTCACCAAGAAGCCAACCGAAGAGACCAGAATCAAATTTGAAGGCACGGTCGGCAACCTCGACGAGAGGTCGCTGCGAGGCCTGATCAGCGGTGAGATCGCTGAAAACGTCTACGGCAAGGTTTCTTTTTCCAGCCGCCGCCGTGATGGCTACGTGGATTCACGCATTGACGAGTTTCCGCAATTTTTTACCGATACCAGTGTCGACGACCAGCATGACGTCAACACCGACAGCCTGAGAGCTGCGCTGCGTCTGACACCAACCGATCGACTGGAAATCAATCTGACGGCGAACTACTCCACCATGGATCGCGCCGGTCCCACTTACATCGCCATTGGCCCCGGCGGTATTCCGTATGGCGCAAGTGCCTCCCTGGATCCAAACTATGGAGACGATATCCACGAGAATTTCGTTGAAGACCCAGGTTCTTCAGAGACCGATATCTTTGGATTGACGGCAAGATTTGACTACGATTTAACAGATTCGATCACCTTTACCTCATTGACGTCTTTCCGTAACGTCGACTCCGAACAGGACTGGCCACTGTCCACGCCAAATCTCAGCACCCTGTTTCTGTCAGGTGGTGCTGTACCGCTCTATCTCGTCGGCAACAATAATTACACCGATGAGTCGGACACCTTCACACACGAATTCAGGCTGACCGGCAATACCGACAGACTGTTCTGGATTGCCGGCCTCTACTACATGACGGAAGAAACCGATCGCTTTGAAACGTCATCAGTCGGCCTGCTCTTCCCAGGCGGCTTCGGTATTCCCGGGAACTTCCCCGGTGTCGAGCCTGGCGATGATCAGGGCAACGAAACTACCAGCTACTCTTTCTTCGGTCAGTTCACCTACAACATCACCGATAGCCTGGCGGTCACACTGGGTGGACGTCAGTCTTACGATGAAAAAGACATCACCCGGGTGGGTACACCCAGCCCACTCCGTGCCAACCGTAACTTCAATTTCAAGACAGGCGAAGACTGGGATGCGTTCACCGGCAAGTTTGGCATCGAGTGGCAGGCAACAGATGATGCCTTCCTCTACGCGACAGTTTCCGAGGGCTACAAGGCGGGCGGATACCAGGGTCTGGCAGCAACCGAATTGATTGCAATCACGCCGTTTGACCCGGAAGAGGCCACGCTCTATGAAATCGGGGCTAAAACCGAATGGTTTGACAACCGCCTGCGGCTCAACCTGGCTATTTTCGAAACGGACTATACCGATCTGCAGATTCTACAGTTGCTGGTTGAAGAGTCAGCACCCTTCGGCACTGGCGGACAACTGATTACCCAGAACGCAGCCGATGCTGACATCAAGGGCTATGAACTCGAGTTTGTTATCGCACCAACGGATAACCTGACCATATCCGGGTCTTATACACACCTGGATACAGAGTTCGCCAACTTCTTCACACCGGCCGGTTTCAGACCGCCGGATGGTGGCGCTGGCACGACGACAGATCGCACGGGTAATGATCTAAGGAACGCCCCGGACAAAGCCTACAATATCCTGGCCCGCTACCGAATGGATCTTTCCAACGGCGGCATGCTGACCTGGCAGGCGGACTGGCGTCATAAGGACAAGGTCTACCAGGACCCGGACGTCTTCGAATTTGCCGCGGTCCCGGAGTACGACGTGCTCGACCTTCGAGTCAGCTACTTGTGGCCTACCGGAAATCTCGAAACAACACTCTGGTCCCGCAACGCCAATGACGAAGAGTACTTCCTTCATAACTGGCCCCTCCAGGGCAGCGGACAGGCAACACCTGCCCCGCCCAGGACCTATGGTCTGACAGTCACCTGGAACTACGGCGACTGAGTCAGCATTCGACACAAAGCCAGGTCGGGTACTCACCTGACCTGGCTTTTTTTTTGCTGAATTGCACTGATGACACGGCGAGCGTTTAATCTACCCACTCAGCTTAGCTTCCTGCTGGTGCCGCTGCCTGTCCTCATTTTTATAGGCAATCCAGCGATCGGCCTTATAGCCGGCTCAGCACTATCGCTCAGCTTCAACGCCAGAATCATTCCCGCATCGGACAAGATTGGTAAGTATGCCCTGCAGACCGCTATTGTCCTGCTGGGGTTGAAACTGAATGCCACAAAACTCATCGAAATCAGCTCAGATTACAGCCTGTTGGTGACGGCATACGTTATCCTGACGCTAATCCTCGGCCTGGTTCTGGGCAGGATGCTGAATAATGACAATCAATCCAGCCAGCTGATCAGCAGTGGTACCGCGATCTGCGGCGGGACAACGATTGCCAGCCTTTCACCGGTCATTCGAGCAACACCAGAACAAACAGCTGTAGCGCTGACCCTGGTCTTTATGCTGAATGCCGTTGCCCTCTTCAGCTACCCCTATATAGGCCAGTACCTGCAGCTGACTCAGGAGCAGTTTGGCATCTGGTGTGCGCTGTCGATACATGACACGGCATCGGTCGTCGCCACCGCGTTTATGTATGGCAATGACAGTGGCGCAATCGCAACCACACTGAAACTGGGCCGCACCTTGTGGCTGATTCCTCTCCTTGTCATCGCCAGCATTCTGCAGAAACAGCAAGAAACTAAAGTTCGTCTGCCGGGATTCGTCCTGCTCTTTGTCATGAGCGCAGTTTGCGGCAGCTTCATTCAGTTCCCCGACTGGTTGCTGGAGGCAGTCACGTTTACGAGCAAAGCACTACTTGTGCTGGCGTTGTACTGTATTGGCACTGACATTACACGCGATACCCTTAGCCAGCTGAGGGGACCTGCGGTCTTGCATGGGTTGTTGCTCTGGCTGCTGGTGGTGCCTTTAACGCTGGGCGCCGTCTACTACCTCGTTTAAGTGAACCAGCTTGCGACCAGTATATTCCAGTTTGTTATTACCCTAGTCTATTTTATTACTTAACAGCATGCGCCAAGACTGCCTACAATCGCCTCATGACGATCATCAAGACCAAATTGGATGCGACCACCATTATTGCGCTGGTAACTTTTGCGGTCTTCGCCTTCGCGCCGTTTGTCTCCTGACACCCTCTGATTCGGCCTGCGTTTCAACCACTGAATATTGTATGGTTGGCCTGTGAGCAGGCAAAACAAGTTCCCCAGACGACAGTTTTTGAAAGGATCCGGCCAGATCGCGATGGCGACCGGCTTTGCCCTGTCGCCTTTTACCAGTCTACTGGCCAGCGGCACAGACAATGCCGTTCCTGGAAAGTCAGGCTTACGAATTCTCAATGACAGACCACTCAACGCCGAGGTTTTACCACACCTGCTGGCAGATGCAGTGACCCCGACGAGACACTTCTTTATTCGCAACAATGGTCTGCCTCCCTCGGAGGTTAACACCGAGCAATGGCGACTCCGCATTGGTGGTGAGTCAGCGAAGAGAGCATTGAACCTGTCGATTGCAGACCTTCGTTCGCGGTACGAGCAGGTCAGTCTGCAGCTCACTCTGGAATGCGGAGGTAACGGCCGCGCAGAGTTCAACCCGTCAGTACCCGGCAACCAGTGGACTCTTGGCGCAGTGGGCTGTCCCCTTTGGCACGGGGTTCGTCTAAGGGACGTATTGCATGACGCCGGCATCAAAGACGATGCCGTCTACCTCGGGTACCACGGTGCTGACACTCATCTGAGCGGAGACCCAACCCGGGAAGTCATCTCCCGCGGTGTACCGATCGAAAAGGCGCTTGCTGACGACGCTATCATCGCCTGGGGTATGAACCATGGTGAGCTTCATCCGATGAACGGCCACCCCCTCAGACTGGTGATTGCCGGTTGGCCCGCGAGCGTATCTGGCAAGTGGCTGAACGGCCTGAGCATCAGGAACAAGGTGCATGACGGGGCGAAAATGGGCGGGAAATCCTATCGCGTTCCAGCAAACCCCATCGCACCCGGCAGTCCAGTTGCAGATGCGAACATGAAAATTATCGAAGCGATGCCGGTCAAATCTCTCATCACTGTTCCACGGACTGGCCTGATGCACAGGCTTTCCGAACCCCTGAAAGTTTCTGGTCATGCCTGGGTCGGTGATGCAGAAGTCGCGGCTGTCGATCTATCGATAGATTTCGGACAGCGCTGGCAAGCCGCACGCTTGACCCGGCCCGTCAATCGCGGCGCGTGGCAGCACTTCAGTGCCGATCTCAATTTCACAGGCAGCGGCTACCACGAAGTCTGGGCACGGGCGACAGACAGTCATGGTTTATCACAACCGATGGTATTACCAGGCTGGAATCCCAAGGGTTACCTGAACAATGCGTGCCATCGTATTGCTGTCCATGTGGCGTAGAAGCGGCCTGCTCTGGCTCTGCTGTGCGACTGGCGCGATTGCCGACGTCGATCCGACGACCGGATTAATCAAAGCCGATGCGCATGACATCGTCAGTGCAAATTGCCTGCCCTGCCATTCCTCTGATTTGATTACCCAGAACAGCATGACGAGAGCCCAGTGGCTCGAGGCGATCCGTTATATGCAGAATAATCACAACCTCTGGCCCCTGAATCGTCAGGAAGTTGTCATCCTGGATTACCTGGAACAGAACTACGGCCCGAAATCCGGCGGCGAGCGGCGACGCAAGAACCTGCCCTACTACGACGAATGATGGTGAATCAAAACCACGTGAGAAATACCTATGCCTGAAACTGAACAGCTGCTGGACTCGGCATACGAGCTGAGCCAGGAATTTTACGAACGTGCTGACGAAATAGAATCTGCGCGCCGACTGCCGCCGGATGTATCTGAAAAACTGGCGCAGGCAGGTTTTTACCGCATGGGGGCCCCTCGGTGCGTAGGTGGACTCGAAACTCCGCCTCCTGTCAGCAGCGAGGTGATCGAAATCCTGGCGCGGGGCGACGCATCCTGTGCCTGGGTCACATTCATTGGCGTGACTTCGTACACTACGCTTTCAGCACTCCCGGCTGCTGTCGGTAAAAAGGTGCTCAGCGACCCCGCTACACTATTGACGGGTGTGTTCGCGCCAACGGCAACCGCTGAAAAAGTGGATGGGGGTTTCCGGGTTTCCGGTCGCTGGCAATGGGGCTCGGGCAGCCAGAATGCGCAGTGGATACTGGGCGGAGCCATGCTGACTGAAAACGGCGAGCCAATGCTGGATAGAAACGGTCAGCCACGCAGTACGATGGTACTCATGCCATCGAGTCAGGTGGAGTACCTCGATACCTGGCATGTGTCCGGTTTATGCGGCTCAGGCAGCCTGGACTACCAGGTTGAAGACCTGCTGGTGCCGGAGGAACACGTTGTCGGCTACTCGAGGACAGACAGGGTGCCGGTGACGCCGTTGTTCGCCTTCCCTAACTTTACGTTTCTCGCGCTCGGGATCGGTGCCGTCAGCATGGGTATTGCGCGCGCGGCCATTGATGAACTTATCGAACTCGCTCGATCAAAGAAGCGGGTTGGTGCGAAGCAGACTATCTCTGAACAACAGCTCGCCCAGGTCAAACTGGCACAGGCAGAAGCAGATCTTCGTTCTGCCCGGGCGTTTTATTACGAGAGCCTGGAAGCAGCCTGGCAGTGTGCGATGAACGGTCAGAAAGTAAATATTGAGCAACGTCGCGATCTGCGGCTGGCGACGACCAACGCCGTCTTGAAAAGTGTTGGTGTTGTAGAAGAGATGTACAACCTTGGGGGTGGCAGCGCCGTTTACCGGACTTCTCGCCTGCAGCGTTACTTCCGTGACATCAATGTCGCTAAGACCCACATCATGGTATCCCAGCAAACCCTGGAGATTGCCGGGTCATTGTTCTTCGGGCTCGAAGCCAATGTTTCCAGATTGTAGCGTTCTGACCAGCGGGTATTAACTGACAGTTAATCCTTAGCCACCTTGAAATTATCGCCGAGAGCCGACCGATGCAAACAACCCCGCAACACCTCAAAACAGCTTATCGCGACGCCGGCTGGTGGGGCGATGAAACGCTCAGCGACTGGCTGCAGCAGGCCGTCGATGAAAAACCTGAAACCATGGCAATCATTGATCAGCCAGATCGTTCAAACATCACAGACGGACCGGCGCAGAGGCTGAGCTACCGGGCACTGAATGATCGTGTTGAGTCGCTCGCTGCAAGATTTTTTGATGCCGGCCTGCGCGCAGACGACATCGTGATGGTGCAACTACCGAACATTGCGGAACTCGTTGTGACTTACTTCGCCCTGGATCGCCTTGGCGTCATCGTCAGCCCCATGCCTGTCCAGTACGGGCCATTTGAGCTGCAACACGCTATCCAGGCACTGGAACCTGCAGGTTTCATCACCGTGCGGCGATTGAAAAATCAGGATTATCTTGCTGAAAGGGCAGCGGTCTTCCAGGATGTCTGTACCGTTTTCTGCTTTGGCGAAGATGTACCCGAAGATTGTGCACCCTTGAGCCTGACTGGCAGCCGTTCTGAAGATTGCTGCACTTACACTGATGAGCTTGATCGCAGTGCCGATGATATCTTCACGATCTGTTGGACATCAGGCACCACCGGTCAACCCAAAGGCGTCCCACGTAGTCACAACCACTGGCGAATATCTGGCCTGGCAACCACAGACGCAGCTGATATATCAGGCACCGATATCCTGCTGAACCCGTTCCCCCTCGTTAACATGGCAGCCATCGGTGGGTTTCTGTTCCCCTGGATAACAAGTCAATGCACACTCGTCCTGCATCACCCCTTTGAGTTACCCCTGTTTTTGCAGCAGATACAGGCAGAAAAAGTTTCCTATACCATCGCACCGCCAGCAGTCCTGACAATGCTGCTCAATGAGAAGCCGATTCTGGACGCTGCTGACCTGTCAAGCATCCGGGCTATTGGCTCCGGTGGTGCACCACTCAGCGAATGGATGGTGAGTACATTTCAAAACGACTACAACATCGTGGTCGCCAACATTTTTGGCTCCAATGAAGGATTGTGCCTCGCTTCCGGTGGTGCCGACCTGCCTGACCCAGCGGATCGAGCCAAGTATTTCCCAAGATTTGGCGTTGCAGGCAAGACCTGGCGCGCCCGCGTCGGTGCCATGACACAAACAAGGCTGGTAGATCTTGAAACTCGCGCTATTGTTGATCAACCCGGTGTCCGGGCGGAACTGGAAATTGCTGGCCCCTCTGTGTTCGACGGATACTGGCAGGCAGAGGCGACTAATGCAGAGGTGTTTTCAGGAGATGGCTTCTTCAGGACAGGAGATGTTTTCGAAATACCCGAAGAACCTGAGAAATCTGACTTCTATCGGTTTGTCGGCCGCTCCAAGGATATTATTGTCCGTGGCGGCATGAAGATCTCACCCGACGAAATCGACAACGTCCTGGCAGGCCATCCGCGAGTGAGCGCTGTGGCGGTCACAGGTTATGAAGACCCCGTGCTTGGTGAGCGAATCGGCGTTGCCGTGGTGCCTCAACCCGGTCAGGCAGTTTCTCTCGACGATCTGACTGATTACCTGAGGCAACAGGGCCTGGCAATCTTCAAGTTGCCCGAAAGACTCATTGAGGTCGATGCACTGCCGATGAATGCGACCGGCAAAGTCCTGCGGGCCGAACTGCGCAAACAGTTTGAAGCCTGATGACTCAAGTATGCAGTGCGGCCGCTATAACATTACCAACATGCAGACCGAGGCCACAGCTGAAGGAGAATATCCAGAGACTTAAATGTCTCCGCTGCCGCACTTGAGTTCGTCATAAGTAACCAGACTTCCCTGACCAGTATGAATGCGTGCCACTGGAAATACGTTCCGGCAGGCGCAGCCTCGCGATCGGGCCTTGAGACACCTCCGACGCATCGAAAATCAGCGCCGATGAGCTGTCATCGTTCATATCGGTCACATAAGTCAAAACGTAGCCATCGGACTCAGAGCTGGAGCCGGACTTTGGCGCCATGGGTGATTCACTGGCATAAACCCCCTCGGGAAATTTCCAGGTCTGGGTTTCCCCTGTTTCCAGGTCGAGCCTGTTCAACTGGTTAAACAGGAACCATCCAGGCAGGGACGACATTTCCCAGGTGTAACGATTGCGTTTTCCGGCGTACGCCGGATTGATCATGCCAAACTCTGAAATGTGATCAGCAATCAGACCCTCTTTTGTCTCTCCGGTCTTCAGATTGAAGCGCCAGCGATAGGGCTTCGGTTTAATCAAATGATTATCTATCAGGCGCAGGATCGATTTGACATCCTGGGGGTCAATCTTGATGTCCGGTGCCGGATCTTCCTGGAAGTAGCCATCCAGAACAATTTCGTCACCCTCTTCGTAAGCATTAATCCAGTGCAGGACAAAGGTCGGTTTCGCTTCGAACCACCTGATATCTTCTGGCCCACCCCGTCGCGGGAGAATAGCAAAACGACTCGGCTGGTCCCGGTAGAAGCGAACAGCATGTGCGTTGACCTTGAGCGCCTCCGGATCCCAGTAGAACGGGAAGTCATTGAGAATCGCGAAATTTTTGGTGAAAGCCATATCATGCGGCAACCTTGGTCCTGGCAGCTCAATAGGTACATAGTGCTCCAGTTCACGTTCGGCGTTGACCACCCCGTAATGCATGTATGGCGCTTCTTTACTGTAATTGAAAAAAAGCATTTCTCCGGTCGCTTCGTCCACCTTCGTGTGGGCTGAGACGCCCCAACCTGGGGTAATGTCATTGAGCCACGGCGCCTTACCGAGAGGCTCCAGTGTCCGCGGATTCATTTCGTAAATGTCACCACACTGGTAGAAGCTTGTTGCCGCAACGCCGCCGTGAACCACAACATCAGTGCTCGATGAATCCTTAAGACGGGTGCGCGCACCCCAACCGTCTCTCGTCGACTTGGCTGGAGACTCTATCAGGCCAGCCCACAGCGGGCCTTTGGCCTCCAGTTCAGCGAGAAAACCATCAGTTCTGACAAATCGATTTCGATACTCCGCCACGCCATTGTCGAGGCACAAGGCATGCAACATCCCGTCTCCGTCAAACGGGTGATATCTACCGATGGCATGCTGCAGCGGGTTTTCTGAGTTGCGGATATAAACGCCGGAAAGGTCGTCGGGCAATTCTCCTTCAACTTCCAGCTCAAAAGCGTTGTACTCCCTGACATTTGGCCGCCAGGCACCCGTGCGGTAAGGGTGGTCGTCTGTTGGCGGCAGGGATGACTCATACTCCTGCACTAATTCAATTTTCATGCTCATCCCTCCAAAGTAAAGCTAGCTGTTGTCGCGGAAATGCTGCCGAATTTCGTGGCGGAAACCCGTTTACCGCCTGCAGCCTGATCATCTCCCGCGCTGTCTTTTACTTGTCTGTTCGCATCTATCAAGATGCGCGCAGCAGATCACCGCGTGCCCAGGTTGCATGAAAGCCTTCTGGTACACGACAGGGCAGCGTCAGTTTGCAGACAGGCCCCGGCTCGATGTCTCTTGCATCGAAAATATGGACTTCCGATTTTTCATCCGCACTGTTTCGAACAAAGCTGATCAAATACCCATGATCTTCAGAAGTTGCGTTATCGGCGGGGGCAAATGGTGACTCGGAATAGGTGTAGCCATCGCCATCTGAGTAATACTGGCTCTCACCGGTGTCCATGTCATATTTAATCAGACCCGCGAAGTGAACCAGCGGCTCGGTGACGATGTGCGTCATGTACGCGTACTTCATCGGTGAACCCATGAAGCGGTTATTCCAGGTCGGGAACTCGGCATTCCAGCGATCATCGATCAGGCCTTCACGGGTTTCACCCGTTTTCAGGTTCACAGACCAGCGATAAAGGCACGCGTTCAGCTTGTGCCTGCCCATAATGGTCACAATGCTCTGCAAATCAGGTTCACCGCTGGTCGATTGATAGGGCTTTATTCGACACCCCGTCATGTGCAACCAGTCTCCTTCTTCCCAGGCATTGATGGTGTGAAGAATGTAACAGGGCTCGAACTCAACCCAACGTATATCGTCAGCGGACCCATGCCGAGGAATAACAGCAAAGCGGGCAGGCCAGCTTTCTTCAAACCTGAGTTTGACCCGACCCGCCTTGAAAGCTGTTTCGTCCCAGATGAGAGGCAAGTCATGCAGGATAGAATGCTTCGATGAAATCCACATGTCATGTGGCATACGCGGCCCAGGCAACTCAACCGGCATGAAGGTCGTCAGGTCACCATCACCATTCACCGTGCCATAGTGCATGTAGGGCGCTTCACGGCCGTAGTCGAAAAACATGAACTCATCGGTGTTCTCATCCGTTTTGCCGTGCGCAGAAATCGGTGTGGTTCGGCTGCCGTTAAAATTGAACTCGCCTTTGGTTTCCAGGGTTATTGGATCGACCAGGTAGGGATTCCCCGACAAGTACCACATGGTCACGATGTTACCGGCGTGGAGCACAACATCCGTATTGGAGGTGTCTTTGACCGGCATCTCGGGGTGCGCATTACGACCATCGCCAAGCATCCCCTGATAGATGCCGTGCCCGGTTTTTTCTTCTTCGAGAAAAGGCCCTGTTCGGATCCATCGATTACGATAAGTGACCCTGCCGTTGTCGAAATGCAACGCATGAAGCATGCCATCGCCATCATACCGGTGATACTGACTGACCGGCTCATGGCGTTGATTCGGACCATTTCTCACATACACGCCATTCAGGTCCTGTGGCATCGTGCCTTCGACCTGTATCTCGTCGAAGTGGATGACACGCTCCTCTGCAACAGGCGCATAGGAACCCTCAAGAAACTGGTTAACCGGGTACGTCGTCTTCGTCTGTGACACGATGCTCATGGCTTTTTCCCAATTAGGTAGTAACTTTAACGGATTCCAGTAGCGCGGCTCTTAGTCATTACTGACCTCAAGCGCCAATAGCAGGTTACCCGCCATGTGGTTGTAGATGCCGTATCCCGAGCTCAAAAGGAGCAGGCCATCGTAAGCGACGGGTCCCGCACCACCACTGAACGAACCAGCAATCACCTGGGCCCCGCTGGTTGATGTAAAACTGGCACTGGTCGTATCTAGTTCCCAGAGAATCTCACCGCTGTCGATAGCGTATGCTCTCGCAACTCCATCCATGGCACCGGCAATAACCATATCGTCAATGGCGGTAACGACCTGCGATATACCCGGATCACAAAACTGACGACCCTCGCAGCGATTCTCATGAATCACAGACCAGATTATCTCACCCGTATTGGCGTTTATGGCATGCAGACCGGGAGCATCTGGATTCGGATAGGTCCTGCCGTCCGGCATGTCGCTGACCGGAACCAAGACGGTTTCACCGCTGACCGCGATGCCAAAATGAACACCACCCTGGATACCGCCTCGACCAGCTCGTGTCTGCCAGATCAGCTCGCCGGTATCGGCGCTAATGGCGTGTACCATGCCAGATTTCTGGCCGGCCACAATGATACGACCGTGCTTGCTGCTCTCGAGTACGACACTCGCGCCGCCAAAATCAAAATCCGGACCGTCTTCTTCAGGGCAATTTTCCGGCCGAGGCGAGTCACAAGCCACATTCCAGGCATCGTTAGCGGTACCCTGGAATATCCAGTTGATGTCCCCTGTTGCCAGGTCCATTGCAATCAACGCATCGCTGGTCCCGGTCGCGGGTGATGATGCATTCTCAGCCGTGCCGATTATCAGTTGCCTGCCTGCAACGTCTATAGACGGACTGTTCCAGACCGCAGCCCCTGATGGCCCGATAATGTCGGTACCCAGCGGGTTCTGACCAAAGATCGAAGGTTCTTCGAGAATAGTGTAGCTTCGCCATTTCTCTTCACCGGTCATACCGTCTACGGCAAGTACCGAGCCTCGAAAGGTACAACAAACGTAATACGGGTCGATGGCGTTGCTGACTTCAAGTGAAGAGATCGGCACGTAGACGACACCTTCGTAGTAAGTCGGTGCGCCGGTGATCGTCGCATTCGGATGCTCATCTGCCCTGATTTTCCAGACCTCAGTACCATCGAGTGCATTGATGCCATAAACATTGCCCAGGACGTCACCAAAATATGCCATGGCAGTATCGGCTTGTTCACTCACAACGATGGATGTTCTGACTTCTGCCGATGCCGAGTAACGCCAGACCTGACAGCCTGTTTCAGGGCTCAGCGCGTAGATATCACCGGAGTGTGAGCCAACCAGTATCAGCCCCCCGGCAAAAGTTGGTTGCGATCGAACGCGATTGGCACCCGGCATGGCAATCGCCCAGCGGGTTTTCAGGGTGCGGACGTTTTGCGATGTAATTCCTGCCTGCTCTGCAGATATCACTCGCTGATTAGACAGATTCATGCCCCAGTTACCGCCAATCTTCGACGCGCCGATGACATAGTTCTCACTGCTGTCACAAGCCGGTAGAGTTGGGATAGCACTGAGCTCAACGCCGCTGAGATATTCCGCAACGACGCGCTGTTGTTCACTGGTTAGACTGCTGGCCTGGACCTTCATGACGCCATCGGTCATCGCCTTGAGGATGGCGTCCGGCGTCATCAGTGCAATCATGTCACGATGAGGCGCCTTCTTGACGTTCCCGTCATGACAATTGGCACAGTTTGCCTCGTATTCTTTCGCGCCTGGCAAATCTTTTTGCGCGAGCCGCTCTATCGGTTGTGAATTGGAACTGTTTAGCTCAGCGCCTTCATCGACACTGGTTACCTGCGCAGCGGCGGCCTCCAGGTTTTTGGCGGGTTCACTATCACAGGCTGCTGCAAAGACGAGCAACACTAAGACAAGCCATGCACGGCGGAGCACAATAACTTCTTTCATTAGTATTCCTGGAAATGTATCTAACAACATAACTACGCCTCTCGAATCAGGTCTGTGACCCCGTCCCATTCCTCGTGCTCTGTTTTCCAGCCGTCAAACAAGTCACGAATCACCGGGGCGTCGCCATGCAGCTCAACGTAACAACCCATATCTTTACGGCAATCCATGTAAGCCACATAGTCACCGCCCCAAAGAGTACAGGCGGTTTCGTAACCTGCTTCATTAAAGCGCGCAACCTCCGCGGTCACGTCATGGATCAAAAGCCCTATATGATGAAAGCCGAACTGACCTGGCTTGTACATATCACGGTATATCGACGGCGTATCGTCATGTTGGGCAATAAACTGGATATGCGCAGGCCCTGCTTGACCAAAAGCATAGCTGACATCGGCCTCCACATGTTCGCCCAGAAATCTGAAATTCTCAGCGACATGGTGACGCACGACATGAAAAGGACCGGCACCAACCATTTTGTTCCACGTCCGGCAGGCCTCATCAATATCTTCGACAAAGTACGCGTACTGCCATATTGGATGTCGGATGATGCTCATTATCTCTAACCTCCGGTTGGTTGCCGATACAGAAGCCTACCTATAATCTGCTTACTTGAACAAGTTTACAAATGACAGGGAAAACCATGAGTGTCGAGAACGGAGAAAGATTCATCAGGCTCCTGCAACAGGATCCAGAACTGCGCAACAAAGTCAGGCAACATGGCGAATCGGCATTTCTTGAGATCTCTGCCGAAGCAGGAGCATCCTCTACCCCTTTTGAAGTCGTGTCAGCCATGCTTAGAGCTATGGAAGACTAAGTGGAACTGCCGGGCATCGGAGCCCTGGGCGGATATCACACATCCGGTGACCGTCGGCACCACATTAGGCCTGCTGATCGGCAAACCCCTGGGCATTGCCGGGTTTGTTGGGACCGCAGTGGCCTTGGGACGTATGGCAGCGGTGACTACTTCAGCGGCGACCGGCTGGGTATTTTGTTAGGCTCGGT
>JAYQAI010000020.1:0-26431 GCA_038136715.1 Gammaproteobacteria bacterium
CTTTCTGAACAATATCAATCGTATTCCAGGTCAGCCGCGGATCATGCACGATGACCAGCACGGCCAGCGGGCCGTCATAGATGACGCTAATATCGCGATCGTCAAGGATATCAACCCGATTGCTCTTGCTTCTGATCTGGACTGTTGGGCCGCGATCGATAAAGAGCCCGGTTAAGGTCTTGGCTTCCTGCAGCGAGCCGCCACCATTGTCGCGGAGATCAATGACGATGCCATCGACATGTTCGGCAGTCAGTTCACGAATCAGGCGTTTAACGTCACGGGTGGTACTGCGATAGTTGCGGTCGCCTTTCTGCATCGCCCGGAAATCGACATAGAAGGTTGGTATATCAATAACCCCGATCTTGCGTACGGCGCCAAACTGCTCGATCTCAATGATTTCAGACTGGGCGGACTGCTCTTCGAGTTCAACCTTGTTTCGGGTGATATTGATAACCTTTGAGGCGCTGGCATCGGTCTGTTTCGCTGGGATCACGTCGAGGCGAACGATCGTGTCTTTCTTGCCGCGGATCAGCTGGACCACCTCATCGAGACGCCAGCCGATAACATCAACCATTTCGCCGTCTTCACCCTGGCCGACGGCAATAATTTTGTCGTTGGGTTTGAGTTGACCGGTTTTGTCGGCGGGACCGGCGGGAACCAGCGATACAACCTTGGTGTATTCGTCCTCCAACTGCAGCACGGCGCCGATACCTTCAAGCGAAAGGCTCATATTGATGTTGAAGTTCTCAGAGGTGCGCGGTGAAAAATACTGGGTATGCGGATCGTAGGTCTTGGTAAACGAATTCATGTACAGCTGGTAAACGTCTTCGCTGTTCGTCTGTTTAGCGCGTGTCAGCCGGTTTTTAAATCGCTTCACCAGCAGTTCCTGGATTTTTTCCGGTTCCTTGTCGGTCAGTTTCAGGTTGAGAATGGCGTCCTTCAAACGCTTGCGCCAGAGATCGTCGAGTTCTTCATGGCTCGTGGCCCAGGGTAGATTGTCGCGGTCGACGTTGAGACTCTCATCAATCGTGAAATCGAACTGATCGATGCCAGCGTTCAGTCTCGCTACGACGTTGTCAAAGCGTGCGATCACGCGCGCGTGATAGCGGTTGAATATCTCGAAGGCAGGTTTCAGGTTGCCGCCGCGCAAGGCGTTATCCATCGTATAGCGATACTTTTCAAACTCCGCGATGTCGCTCGCAAGGAAATAACTCTTGCTTGGGTCGAGGTCACTGATATAGGTGTCATAGATCTTCGACGACAGATTGTCATCCAGGACAGCCGGCACGTAATGACGCGATGCCAGCGCGTCGACAATGTTCTGGGTCGTTGTCACATGGACCGGCATCGGTGCAAGTCTGGTTTCAGCCGCTGGCGCGTTTGCCAGGGCCTGATCTGCGAAAACCGTGGCAAGTGAAGTCGAGAGGACACCTGCGAGAACACCGGTGGAGATTCTATTCATGGATAGTGATTTAGCCGAAATACTACTTTGGGTCAGTTTAGTGTCGATTCCGTTTGCAGATCAACTTTTGTGGCATAATCCGCCGCTGTTTTGCGACACATGGCAGGAGTTACGTGATAAAACTGAGTAAATACAGGGTGTTAGTGGCGGCTCTTGCCCTGGGTTGTGCGCCGCTGGCTTACGCCGAGGAGGCTGAATCTGTAGATATGGCGGCCGAACTTGGTTATTTCTACGGCTATTCGTTCGGCAACATGCTGAAAGATGGCCGTAGCGAGGATGTTGATCTGGAGCGCCTGATGCAGGGGTTGATTGATTCCCTCGGTGGGCAGCCACCTGCTCTCGATGCCCAGAAACGTGAAGCGATCTTCGCTGAAGTCAGGCGCCGCCAGGCTGTCGCCCAGGCGGAGCGTGAGCAGGCCGCCGCAGCCCAGGCCGAAGCTGAACAGCAGCAGGTAGCGGCTAACCTTAAAGTTGCCGAAGAATTCCTGGCTGAAAACGCGAAGCGAGCGGGTGTAATGACCACGGCTTCCGGTCTGCAATACGAAGCGCTGCAGGAAGCAGATGGACCTGTGGCAGGGGCATCGTCCCGCGTTGTTGTGAAGTACAAAGGCAGTTTCACTGACGGCCGCATATTCGATCAGTCCGGTGATAAGACGGTTGAATTCAGCCTTGGCCAGGTCATCAGCGGCTGGACCGAAGGTTTACAGTTGATGAGTGTCGGTGACATCTACAAACTCTACCTGCACCCTGACCTGGGTTATGGGGCCGGTGGGGTCGGGGAAATTCCTGGAAACAGTGTGCTCGTCTTTGAGATTGAGCTCGTTGAAATAAAGTAAGTACCTTGATTAAAGATCCTCTCATCAGGCGATTTATCTCGGCGTCGTTTTTTGCGGCGGCATTTGTTTGGGTAGCCGTCACCTACTTTAATGTTGAGGCTGAGGTCGTCTGGGTACTACTTATTTTTTCGGTGCTGTTCGTGCTGGGTATGATTGCGATCGGTCTGGCGGGAGCGCCATTCATCCGCTTGTTTCGCAGCAAACCGAGCCTGCTGGCACAGATCGAAGAAGATGAAAGGAATGCGGCGGCACAAAGTGATGCCACGGGTGAGCGTGAGGCGAAAGCCGATTAGTCGAAGTCCAGCGGGCGGATAAAGCGGTCTATACGCGGCAGATAGTAGGACTCATAGTCGACTGAAAATGCCACGGTATGGGCACGCCCCGTAATGCGGTCACGTGAGATGAGACCAATGGCTCTTGAGTCGGCACTGTTGTCGCGATTATCCCCCAGCATCAGGTAGTGACCCTCCGGTACGGCGATCGGACCGAAGCTGTTGTAGTTGTTCGGCTCCGACGGCCGCAGCATGACGGGGTAGCGTTCATCGCCAATCTGCTCGAAGAAAAAGGCGTGGCGGTGACGCTGGTACAAGTCCAGTTGCTGAATGATCTCGATGTCGAGCTGGCCGTAAGAGGCCGGTTCCTCGTTAATAAACAGCTGGTTGTTGCGCATGGCAATGACATCGCCGGGTTCGCCGATAACGCGCTTGATCAGCAGTTTCTCATCGCGCGGTGAGTAAAAGGTGACTATCTCGCCGCGGGTCGGGTCGGCCCAGGTCTGTAGCTGCCAGCTGGTGAAAGGGACTTTCAGGTCGTAGGCGAGTTTGTTGACGACGATTCGGTCGCCTTCAAGAATGGTGGGCTTCATTGAACCGGTCGGCACCTGATTCCAGTCGGCAATGGCGGAGCGAAATAACACCATCACGACGAGGAAAATGAGTAGCCCACGGTATTCTTCCCAGATTCCCCGCAGCCTGCTGCCGATAGTCTTTGAACCCTCGTCTGCCATGGACGTCAGTCTAACGGCTGGCATGCATGATTGCCATGGCGTTGCAATTCTCCTACGTGGGTGGAGAGCAGCTGTACAAATGCAGGTGCGGCCTGTAATCTAAGTGAACTTTTGTCACTAAGCCTTTGATCTCGCGACCTATTCCCATGCTTAGAATCCAATTCAAAGACGGCAGTGGTACGCCTGTGGACCTGACTGAACCTGGTAAAACCGTAGGTCAGGGTTCGGTCAACGACATCGTTATCGACCAGCCCAACGTCAACGGCTTCCATGCCGACATCAAGGTCGAAGGCGACCAGGTCCTCATCACAGATATCAACACCCAACACGGGACCTGGGTTAACGGCGACAAAATTGGTGGACCGACCAATTTGCGTGCTGGAGACACTGTGACGATTGGTGGAGTCGATCTTGAAGTGGTCGAAGAGGATCTGGCGGCTGGCGGCAAAACCCTGGTGCTGTCCGGTACGGTGTTACTTGATGTTGGTTCCAGCAGCTGGTCGCTGGTGGCTGATTCAGGGCCTGAGAAAGGTCAGGTCATCCCCATTGTCGAGCGGGTTGAAATAGGCCGGGCGCTTGAATGTGATATCTCCATTCTGGAACCGGCGTTGTCTCGCAAGCATGCTGAGCTCGATATTGAAGACGGCAAGCTGATTATTCGTGACCTGAATTCTGTCAATGGGACCTGGGTTAATGCCGAGAAGGTCGACGAGGCCGAGCTGAAAGACGGTGATCGACTGCAGTTCGACAAGATCAAGTTTATTGTCAGCGCTCCTTCCTGATCGGATAGCCGTCGTTCGTCAATGCTTGTTTGATCGTATCAAGGTGATCCCTGTCACGGGTCTCAACTGTAACTGATACCCCAACCTCACCGATTGGCGCATCGGGCGAAGTCCGATGATGGTTTACCTCGAGGATATTCGCGCCCTCAATTCTGAAGACGGTGAGCAGGTTTTCCAGTTTCCCCGGTTTGTCCTGGATCACGGTTTCGATACGGCCGATTCGGCCATCAAAAACAAGACCCTGGTCAATGATTTTTGAGAGCAGATTGACGTCGATGTTGCCACCGGAGACGACAGAGACGACTGTTTTTCCCTTCAGGTGAGGCAGCCGGTTGTTTACCAGGGCGGCCAGCGGTGTTGCGGCAGCACCTTCAACCACAAGTTTTTCGATTTCCAGCATGAGCATGATGGCGTTGGCAATTTCATCACTGCTGACGGTGACAACGTCATCGACGAGTTCACCAACGATCTTGAGGTTTTCCGGAGAGACCTGGCGCACCGCGATACCATCGGCGATGACTGGAGCCGCATCAACCAGCGTCGGTGTGCCGGCCTGCAGGGCCTGGTGCATGGCGTCGCAGCTGGCTTCCTCAACGCCGATGACGCTGATGTCGGGGGCTACCGCCTTAACGTAGGCTGCGATGCCGGCAATGAGACCACCACCGCCGACCGGAACCAGGATCGCATCAATCGGGCGTGTGGTTTCTGTGCTCAGCAATTCAACCCCGATGGTACCCTGACCGGCAGCCACCAGGGTGTCATCGAACGGATGGATATATAGCCGCTGTTCGCGTTCAGCCATTTCCCGCGAGGTCTGCATGGCATCGTCAAAGGTTTCGCCCGCAAGTGTCACCTCAGCCCCCCAGTGCCGCGTGGATCTCACTTTGACGATGGGGCTGTATTTCGGCATGACAATCTTGACGGAAATTCCAAGCCGGCTGGCATGGTAGGCCAGTGCCTGGGCATGATTACCGGCGCTGGCAGCAATCAGCCCCTTTGTCTTCTCTTCATCAGACAGGGTCAGCAGTTTGTTGACGACGCCGCGTTCCTTGAAGGAGCCGGTCATCTGCAGGTTTTCCAGCTTAAAATGGGTTTGGCAGCCTGTAATATCAGACAGCGTCCTCGAATGGATCAGGGGCGTGTTCCGCACTTCGCTTCTGATGCGTGCCCAGGCATGGTTAATATCATCGAGTCCGACGTAGTGGTCCATGTCTCAGTCGCCCTTCAACCGTTTGATGACTTCCTCGAGAAACAGCCGTCGGTAGTCATCGTACACACAGCTGGAGTGTGGCGTAATCATGATGTTGTCGAGTTGCCAGAGCTGAGAGTCCCTCGGCAGTGGCTCTTCATCAGCGACGTCGAGGAACGCACCGCCCAGGTGATCCCAGCAATCAATCAGATCCTGGCTGTGCAGGGCATTACCGCGGCCGAAATTATAGAGGTAAGCCCCGGGTTTACATGCCCTGAGACGGGCCGGATTCATGAAACGATCGGTGTCGGTTGAACCAGGTAGAAGCAACACCACGTGATCCGCCTCGGGCAGGACCCGGGACAACTGATCAACGCTGATGCTGGCAATATCTTCAGCGACTGGCTCCGCTGACCGACTGACACCAATGACCCTGGCGCCGAGGTTGCGCACCTGGCGCGCGCAGATTCTGCCGATGCTGCCCATGCCAATAATGATGACCGTCTGCTCCGCCAGCAGCCGGGTCCTCGCCTGCAGATTCCTATCCCAGCCACGCGCAGCGAAGTTATGCCAGAGAGCCGGCATTCGGTGATTCATAAAAAGCAGGGCGCTGACCAGGGACTCCGACAGCAGGGCGCCATGAAAAGCACCGTGGATTAAATCTACCCGGCCGGCAGGATCAGGTTCGACCCAGTCATTGCCTGCGGCCGGGGTCATGACGGTGTGCAGTTTCGGGCAGTAAGGATACCAGTTCGCCGGAAAGTCCCAGGTCAGGACAATGTCGGCACCAGCCGCCTTTGCAAGGAAGTCAGTCTCAGCGTCATGCCGATGAATCGTTGCATCCGGCAGTGCCTCTCGCAGGCAGGCGAAATCGGCATCGCCGAAATCGAAAGCTTTGACCTCATTCCAGAGGCAAGTATGAATTTCCATGTGTAGAATTATATGTCATGTGGATAAAGACCCAATGCCGGCTCGAGCTGGATTACCTATACGAGACGCCGCTGCTGCTTATGCTGCGGCCGCGCAGCGGCGCAGGCCAGTGGGTTGCGGCGGAGTCCTATAGTTTCAGCGACCAGATCGAGGCGACGCAGTATACCGATGATTACGGCAACCTGTGTCAAAGACTCACGGCTCCGGCCGATGGTTTTGTCATCGAAACCGCTGCAACTGTGCGAACGGCGCCGGCGATGGACGAGGGCGCGGGAGAACCCTTTGTCGACATCAACGCACTGCCGGAGGAAGGGCTGCGGTTTCTCGCGCCCTCACGCTATTGCGAATCAGACCGGATGGGGGGCCTGGCTATGGAGGCGGCTGACCTGGCCCAGCCCGGCTACAATCAGGTCGCAAATATTGTCGACTGGATTCGTGAACGTGTGATCTACGCCCCCGGTACATCCGGCGTGCCCCTGTCAGCGAGCGAAATCCTGGCTCAGGGTGAGGGCGTCTGCAAAGACCTGACGCACCTCGGTATTGCGCTGTGTCGCAGTATCAGTATCCCGGCTCGTTATGTTTTCGGTTACCTGCAGGGCCTTGAACCCATGGACCTGCATGCCTGGTTTGAAGCCTACGTCGGCGACCGCTGGTACGCTTTTGATCCGACCCAGAATAATCTCGAGGGTGCGCGCGTGGCGATTGCCTACGGAAGGGATGCGGCTGACGTCGCCATCTATCATCAGTTTGGGCCGCCAGCACGGTTTACTGACATGCAGGTTGCCGTAGAAGAGATACCGCCGCCGGTGCTGGAGTAAATCGGGTTAGATCGGGTTAACATTCACCCGTACTGTCATCACGGGATTCATATTGGCCGGTCCGACGAAATGACCGCTGACTGGCGGTACATCCTCTGGGAATAGAGCTACTGACACAGGTACGTGATTCTCGGCTGTCATTTTACTGCTGGTAGGGTCGAACCCCGTCCAGCCAGCGCCCGGCAGGTAGACTTCCGCCCAGGCATGGGTCGAACCATCGGCGAGGGCCGTGCCGGCAGTGTGAAAATAGCCGCTGACAAATCGAGCAGCGATGCCGAGACAGCGGGCTGCCACCACAAACAGCCAGGCGTAGTCCCGGCAGCTGCCTTTGCCACCTTCAAGAATAGAATCAGGTGAGTGCACGCCTTCCTCATGGCGCTCCTCGTAGATGAAGCTGCTGTGAATCGTGCTGCAAAGGAGGTTCAACACATCTACCGTATCTGAAATGCCGTCGGTTTTTTCGGACAGCCAGGTCCGAAGGCGCTCGCTCTGGTCGATAGTGTTGAGATAGGTGCCCAGCGAACTTAGCTCGGTCGTCGTGTATGTAAAGGGAAAGCAGCGGGCATGATCCTGTACCGGCAGGTACTGCCGGTCTGAAAGATAGTGAGCAACGATCACCTCGCTCGTGATCGTCAGCCGATCGGTGTCGCTGTCCTCGAAAGTGGCAAGGGCAACGGAATTATCCAGTTCATCGCGATGCCAGCTGATGACGGCGTTGGGGCTGATCGCCAGCTTCGATTGTTCGATGCGAATATCATGGCCGTCGCGGGGACGCACCAGAATTTTGTGGGCACCCAAACGAACCGGGGTGGAATACTGATAATCAGTCTCATGAAATATGCGTAATCGCTGCATGACTATCGGGTCGGGTCGATCTTCGCCTTGTAAAGTTGCTCTATCCGATGGGCGTCCTCATGGTCGTTAGCGAGTAGTCCCTTGATGTGCACCTCCACCATTTCCTCCGGGCTGCGATAGACGGCAAGAATCTTGCCGTCACGTTCTATCACAACACCCTCTGGTGATTTGCGGTAGTAAACCCGGGCGCGACCAGTCATTGAATCCCGGGTAATCTAGCGAGCGTGAACGATGACTGGTAGTTCTTCGTAGCCCTTAACGAAGAATGACTGCACGCGCACAGGGTCGCCGACGACTTCCAGTTGCTCAAATCGTTTCAGAATCTCCTCCCAGACAATGCGCAGCTGCATCTCAGCGAGGCGATTACCCATGCAGCGATGGATGCCAAAACCGAATGAAAGGTGATGGCGGGGATTGTCACGGTCGACCCTGAAGGCGTAGGGGTCATCCAGGACCTCATCATCGCGGTTGCCGGAGACGTACCACATAGCCACCTTGTCGCCTTCGCGGATCTGCTCGCCACGAAACTCGTAGTCACGCTTGGCGGTGCGTCGCATGTAAGCCAGGGGCGTCTGGTAGCGAATGATCTCTGATACCGCTTTAGGTATCAGGGCCTGGTTCGCCTTGAGCTTGGCAAATTCTTCCGGGAACTGGTTCATGAAAAGAACGCCACCTGAAATAGAATTCCGCGTCGTGTCATTGCCGCCGACGATCAGCAGGATGAGGTTGCCGAGGAATTCCATTGGTGGCATCTTCTTTGTGTCCGGGTTTGTCGCCATCATGGTGATGAGATCGATGGCCTGCGTCGGGTCGTTGTGAGCCCGCTCATTGAACAGGCCCGTGAAGACTTCAAGGCACTCGAGCAGTGCCGCCTGGCGGTCTGCTTCCGGTGTCGGGCCTCCCTGCAGCTCGGAGCTGGTTGCCATGTCTGACCAATAAGTCAGCTTGCGACGGTCCTCGAAGGGAAAATCAAACAGCGTTGCCAGCATCTGCGTCGTCAGCTCGATTGAAACATGTTCAACCCAGTTGAATTCCTCGCCGACGGGCAGATTATCCATAATGTTGCCGACGCGTTCGCGGATGATCGGTTCAAGCTTGGCGAGATTTGTCGGGGCAACAACCCCGGTGACAGCAAGGCGCTGCACGTCATGCTTGGGCGGATCCATGCCGATGAAATTGTCTGTATTGAAGTTTGGTGGCCGGTCGCCCAGGGTAATGGTCCCTTCAGACGAGAAGACCTCGTGGTTCTTCTCGATCTCCATGATGTCGTTGAACTTCGTTACTGACCAGAAAGGGCCGACCACGCTGTCGCGGCAGTAGTGCACCGGTGCTTCTTTGCGAAGCCGGTCGAAATAGCCCCAGTGATTGTCCGCCATGAAAAGTCCTGGGTCAGCGACATTGATGTCTTCCAGTGCGATCGAATACGGATCGTTGGTTGGTTGTGTCGCCTCACTCATTAGCCTGCTCCCTTTTTCTTGTCTTTGTTCTGTTTGTTATTCGTTATCGGCGCTGCATCTACTGTTTGAGCAGTTCCTTCAGCTCAAAGGCCGGATTCGCCAGGTCGGCCTCATTCACGGCCTTGCCGTACAGTTGTTTCGCCACCATGAACTCTTTCGGGCTGTTGACGGCATCGACTGCAACCACATTGCCATCCTTCAGGTAGAACACCGCGAACTCGTTGGAGGCCTTGTCGCCCCGCAGCACTGACTGGTCGCCGTCGGCAGAGAAACCCACCATCTGCAGCTTGAGTTCATACTGATCGCTCCAGAACCAGGGGACCGCGGCGTAGGTCTTGTCGCCACCCAGCATATTGCTGCAGGCTGTTCGCGCCTGCTCCATGGCATTGGGAACAGACTCGAGACGCAGGCGTCGATCCAGGATCGGGTTGGGGTGATTGGTGCAGTCACCGGCCGCGTAAATATCCGGATCTGAGGTCTGGCAGTGGTCATTAACGACAATGCCGTTATCACAGGTCAGGCCTGCGGCTTCTGCCAGTTCAACGTTTGGAATGATGCCAATACCTACGATCACGAGGTCTGCGGGAATTGATTCGTCGCCGCACAAAACGCTGGTCACGCGGCCATTTTCGCCGGCGAAGCCGCTGACCATGGTGTTGACGCGAATGTCGACGCCGCGGCCGGTATGCAGGGCATGGTAAAACTCACTCATTTCTGCGGTGGTGACACGCTGCAGGATGCGATCTTCCATCTCCAGTACGGTAACGTTGTGGCCGGCTTTCTTCGCAACTGCCGCCACTTCGAGGCCGATGTAACCGCCGCCGACAATACATACGTTTTTTGCAGCTTCCATCGCGGTCCGGATACCATCGACATCGTCCACGGTCCGCAGGTAATGCAGACCCTCGAGGTCGCTGCCCTCAATATTGAGAATACGTGGCCGTGATCCGGTCGCGATCAGCAGTTTTTCATAGCTGAGAGTGCTCCCCGTGCTGGTTGCGATGGTCTTGTCGGCGCGATTGATGCTCTCTACGCGGACGCCGGTCTGCAGGTTGATGCCCTTGTCGGCGTAAAAATTCTCCGGTCGCACCAGGACGCGGTCGAGACCGACTTCACCGGAGAGGTAGGCTTTCGACAGGGGCGGTCGCTGATAGGGCGCCTGTGCCTCATCACCAATGATGGTGATCTCACCTTCGTATCCTTCCTGGCGCAGGCTGGCCGCCGCCTGCCCTGCAGCCTGGCCAGCGCCGATAACAACAATTCCTGACATGGGGGCTCCGGTATGCTTAAAAGCCGTTATTCTATCTCAGTCACTGATTGGCGGATACTTAATGAAAATCCTTGTGCTATCGCCTTATGATGCGGTCAGTCATTCGCTCTGGCGCCATGATCTGGCCGACTACCTGGCGCAACAGCTGCCTGACCTGGAGATGACCCAGATTGCGCTGCCGCCCAGGTATTTCAGCTGGCGCTTTCGGGGTAATTCGCTGTCGCTGTCCCGCCATCCGGCGCTGGTGCAGACCTATGATCTTGTGATCGCCACGTCGATGACTGATCTTGCAGCACTGCGCGGCCTCTGTCCGCCGCTCGCCTGCGTCCCGGTCATCGTCTACTACCATGAAAATCAGTTTGTCTATCCTGATTCACACAGTCAGGGGCAGCTGGAGCGACAGCTCACCAGCCTGTACACCGCCCTCAGCGCCGACCGGGTTTTGTTCAACTCTGTCTATAACCGGGACACTTTCTTTGCGGGTGCTGATCAACTGCTCGGTAAAATGCCGGACGAAGTGCCTGCCGGGACGGTCGATAGCATCAGGGCGCGAGCGGAGGTCGTGCCAGTGGCCTTGTCGCAACCAGATGTGCAGGCGCAGTCGGAACGCCAGGGTCCACTGCGGATTGCATGGAATCATCGTTGGGAGGCGGACAAAGGTCCGGGATTACTGGCAGAGATTGTGGAGAGGCTGCTGGTCAGTGACCTGGATTTCAGCATGAGTCTGATGGGACAACAGTTTCGCCAGGTGCCGGTCGAGATCAGTGAATGTCTGGTTGCGCTTGAGGCCGCTGGCCGACTCGGCCACGGTGGTCATATTGATGATCGTCAGCGCTACCTGCAGGCGTTGATTGAACATGATGTCGTGCTCTCAACCGCACAGCATGAATTCCAGGGGCTGGCAGTACAGGAAGCGATTTTGCGTGGCTGCGTGCCGGTCGTGCCCGATAATCTTTCGTACCCCGAGTATGTGCCAGCGGAGTATCGCTACAAGTCTGGCAGCGAGGCCGTCGAATTGCTGCGAAAGATTGTCGCTGAGCCGGTACCCGCTGCCATTGATCTAAGCCGGTACAGCTGGGATGTCATTGGCCCTGTCTGGCTCGACAGCATCACCGAGTTGATTGGCACCTAGGCGGCAATGATCAGGCGTACCGCGTCCAGTCTGACCTGGGACTTATCGATCGCTTCAGTCAGCTGCGCTCTCTGGTTTTCAAGAAAAGCAATTTCATCGGGGCGCACGTTGGGGTTCACCTCGGCCAATGCTTTGAGGCGACTGACCTCCGATGCCAGCTGCTCGGTCATGCGTGCCAGGGCGTCTGCACGAATCGGTTCAAACTTACTGTCCGCGACAGCTTCAGCCTGTGTGATCATGGTGCGGATACCTCTCTCCTGCTGGCTGACGATCTTCACAAGTGCATCCCGAGAGATATCAAGAGCATCTGACCATGGGCTGAAGGGCACTGACTCAGAGACATCCTTGAGTTGTGGTGTAATGAGTGATCGTACGACTGCGGGTGGCAGAAACCGGGCGGCCCCGAGGTGCGCGGGCGCAATGCAGTCGATGACATGCAGCGCTTCGAGCAGCATGGTGCCCGCAGGTACACCCTGAATCTTGATGGCTATGACAGTGCTGTTACCGGTCGTGTCTGAGGCAACGAGATCGAGGGCCTGCTCGACCAGTGGGTTCTCCCAGGTCAGGAACTGAATGTCTTCGCGAGCCAGTGCAGTATCGCGGTCATAAGTGTAGGCGATGCCTTCATCGGGCAGCTCCGGATAGCGATAACGATCCTGGGTCTCGAGGCTGACGGGGCTGTGGCGAACCATGCCTTCGGTAGGGCGGACGCGCCAGGTAGTCTCAGTCAGCGGCTCTGATTCGAGGCCAAACAACTCGAAGGAGGCTTCAAGATAGTCTTCGAGTTCCTGGCTGCTGTCGGCAGCGTTGATGGCCTGCACCAGGCTGGCACTGACCCCCGGGTCATGTGAGTTCAGCTCAATCAGACGGTCTCTGCCCTGGCGCATTGCCTGGGCTCGGGCAAGGCTCTGCTCGCGCGCGGCATTAACCAGTTCACCTGCACGCCCGGTATCCAGCTCGCCCAACTCGTCAAACACCAGCTGTGCGGCAGCGTTGGGTCCATCGAACAAGTTCAGGCCCTCATCGATGAGGCGCAGCAGAAAATGCTGCCGGGAGCCAGCAGCGTAAGGCACGTGAATCATGACATTGTGCTGCTGGCCGATGCGGTCAAGGCGACCAATGCGTTGTTCGATCAGATCAGGGCTGGCTGGCAGATCGAACATGACGAGGTGATGGGCGAATTGGAAATTACGGCCTTCGCTACCGATCTCTGAGCAGATCAACACCTGGGCACCGCGCTCGGTATCAGCGAAGTAGTTGGCTGCACGGTCCCTTGCGACAAGATCCAGCCCTTCATGGAAAGCAACGGACCGCAGCGTCGTGCGTTCACCGAGATACCTGTCGAGGGCGATTGCCGTTTCAGTCCTTGAACAGATCACGAGGAACTTCTCTTCGGTGCTCTCAAGCAGTCCTGTCAGCCAGTCCGTGCGAACGTCAGCAGGTGACCAGCTGCCAGCATCACTCGCAGGAAAGCCGGCTGGATCCAGCTCATAGGCTTTTAATTCTCGATCCGGGAAGCCAGCAACGGATTCGCGGACATTGCGAAACAGGACTCTGCCGGTACCGTGGCGATCAAGCAGGGCGTTGACCATGGCTCGGTCGGTCATGCCAGTCGTGTCACCCAGTCGTGCCTGCATCAGCTGGCGAGTGTCCGCATCCAGGTGCAGTTCACCCGCCTCAATATCTTTGATCAGCAGCGCGACCTCTTCGTAGCCGGCCTCCTCATTAAGGAACTCCTGATAGTCGTGATAGCGTGAGGGATCGAGCAGCCTGAGGCGGCTGAAGTGGCCGAGTCGACCCAATTGTTCAGGCGTTGCGGTGAGCAGCAGCAGACCGGCTGTGTGTTCGGCAAGGATCTCGACCACCTGGTAGTCCGGGCCCGGCTCATCTTCCTGCCAATGCAGGTGATGGGCCTCGTCGACGACGACCAGGTCCCACTCTGCCGTCGCACCCTGGACCAGGCGCTCAGGATTCTCAAGAAACAGGTCGAGCGAACACAGGACCAGTTGCTGCGCTTCGAACGGGTTATCCAGTTCGGGTTCGTCATCCTCGAACTCAGGTCGGTTGTCAGCTTCAATCTGCAGGCAGCGATCCTCATCGAGGATAGTGAACTGAAGGTTGAAGCGGCGGATCATTTCGACAAACCACTGAAATGTCAGCGCCGGCGGCACGATGATCAGGACACGGCTGGCCCGCCCGCTAGTCAGCTGTTTGCTGATGATGAGTCCGGCTTCGATGGTTTTGCCGAGGCCGACTTCATCGGCGAGCAGAACGCGTGGGGCAAAACGATCAGCGACCGCCTGGGCGATGTAGAGCTGATGGGGTATCAGCGAGACCCGGGGACCGAGCAGCCCCTTTGCCGGCATGTCAGCGAGCCTTGCCTTGTGAGCCAGCGTTGCATGTCGCAGGTTGTACCAGCGGTTGTCCTCAAACTGATGGGTAAACAGTCGCTCTTCCGGCTTACTGAACGTTACATTCGGATGGAGTTCCGTTTCTATGACAGCGGTCGCAGTGCCCTGGTAGGAACCGTGATAGAAGATAATGTCGTCCCTGTCCGTGACTCGCTCGATAGTGATTTCAATGCCATCAACGGTCTTGATGCTGTCGCCTGTATTGAATCTGACCCGGGTCAGCGGTGCCTGGTCGCGGGCATAGCGTCGCACCTCGTCAACCAGATCAAAGCTAATGGTGACGAGGCGCTGCTCGACCTGGAGGATCGTGCCCATGCCGAGATCCGGTTCAGCATTGCTGATCCACTTCTGGCCGGCTTTAAAGGTAGCTGGGGTCATCTGTCGACAGAGACAACAGGGTTGTCTTTAGGTAATCTTATTGGCTTTTCCAATCTCTCAAGCGGGGCTGAATATGGGAACCGATGCCGATACAAGCATTGATACAGCAACCAGAACTGAACTCGAGGCAGCAGCGTTTCGCCGGCTGGTTCAGCACCTGGACGAGAACAAAGAGGTCCAGAATATCGACCTGATGAATCTCGCAGGTTTCTGTCGTAATTGCCTAAGTAAATGGTATCGAGCGGCGGCAGAGGATAAAGGAATCGAGATGGATTATGAAGAGGCACGAGAAGTCGTTTACGGTATGCCCTACAGCGACTGGAAGGCCAGGTACCAGATTGAGGCGACACCTGAGCAGAGAGCGGCCTTTGACGCCAGAAATGCTGACGGCTGAATGCGACTGATAGCGATGAACGTGACCCGGGCCACGCGAACCAGGTCTAGTCACTGAAAAAGAGGAGTGCAGGACAATGAAATGGCTGCTTTGCCTCATACTGTGCAGCCTGCCTGTGGTTGCGAGTGCGAGCGAACCGACAACCGAGGACGAGGCGCTTGCTTTCGAGATTTTTAAAACTCTGATCGAGACTGATACCACGCCCTCGAATAACAAGACCCTTGAGGCTGTCACCGCGCTTGCTGATCGGCTGCGGGCAGAGGGGTTCCCCGCCGAGGATGTCCACATAATAGAACACGGCGGCAAAGGTAACCTGGTTGCCCGGCTTCGCAGTGCGGCACCAACAGCCAGACCGGTGCTGCTGATGGCGCACATTGACGTGGTTGAGGCTGACCCCGCCGACTGGAGTATGGACCCGAAGCGTCTCAATGAAGACGATGACTTCTACTATGGTCGAGGAACGCTCGATGACAAAGATGAAGTTGCTATCCATGTCGCCAACCTGATTCGCCTGCATCGCGCCAGGGTATCGCTGAAGCGGGATGTCATCATCGCGATTACAGCAGACGAGGAGGGCGGTGATCACAATGGTGCGAGTTACCTCATCGAGAATCATCGTGACCTGGTTGATGCTGCTTTTGTCATCAACGAAGGAGGAGGCGGTCTTATCGCCGACGGTAACTATGTTGCCAATGCGGTGCAGACGGCTGAGAAGGTCTACCAGTCTTATTATCTAGAAGTGACCAATAGCGGCGGCCACAGCTCTCTGCCGCGTGCCGACAATGCCATCTACGAGCTGGCGGCGGCACTCAAGCGCATTGAGGCTTTCGACTTTCCCGTCATGTTGAATGAAACCACACGGGCCTATTTCAGCGGCCGCGTAACGATTGAAGAGGGTGAGATTGCCGCCCACTTCGAGGGATTGCTGGCGACACCACCGAGCCAGACGAGTCTTGATTACTTCCGGAACGTGCCGGCCATCAATGCCCGGCTTAGGACAACCTGCGTCCCGACCGAGTTAAAAGCAGGCCATGCTGAAAATGCCCTGCCGCAACGCGCCCGGGCGACGGTGAACTGCCGGGTTTTTCCTGGTGTGCCTGTTGAAGAAGTGCAGCAGGCTCTGCTCAAGGTTGCGGCCATTGACGGCATGACGATTACACCAATACGAGAAGCACTTCAAAGTGATGCTTCACCCCTGACAGAAGAAATCATGGGGCCGATTAAATCGATCACGGCGTCCATGTGGCCGGGGGCAGAAGTGATGCCGATCATGAGTACCGGTGCAACGGATGCGCTGTTTTTCCGCAATGCCGGTATCCCGGTCTATGGTGTCTCGGGGATATTTACTGATTCCGATGATAACCGGGCCCATGGGCGCGATGAGAGAATTCTGAAATCCAGTTTCTATGAAGGGCTGGAGTTTCTGTACCGGCTGACTCTTGGCGTGGCAGCGGCAGATACTGCGGCCGGCGCCACCAGTCTATAAGAACCCGAGGCATGAACCATGGCTGATGCCGTCCTTGAACTGCACAAAGACAACTTCTTCCCAGAGCTGTTTGCTAATGATCCGGTTGAGGTGCGGCGCGTGACGTCGACCTCGTCGCGGTTTGCTGCCTTTCTCTGGCAGGGCATTGGCGGGCCAGCCGCCGAAGCGAGAGAGAACTGGAATCTGAAAGACTGGCAGGCACATCTGGCTAACCCGATGGCAGAATTTTATGCCGTTTACTGTGATGGCGAACCCGCGGGTTGTTTTGAGGTTGCCCGGGCGCGGCGCCTGATGCAAGCGCGCGGTGGCATGGCAAGGGTGACGGCGCTAGGCCTGCTGCCGGAGTTTTCGGACGATGAGCTTGGCCCAGGTCTGCTGACGCGAGTGGTGGAAAAGGTGCTGGCAACGGGGGCTGATTCAGTATCGATTCAGCCTGGTCATCTCAACGATGGCAGGGTGCTCAACCTGTTTCGCAGTCAGGGGTTCGTCAGTCGAGTATCTTGATTCAGCCTGAGACCACCCAGGCTTGTGCACGATGCGGCAGCGCCTAGACAGCCATTTTTGCCTTAATGGCATCGTGACACTGATAGTCCAACAAGCTGAAATCAGACATGACAAAGTCATCGATTTCGCGCTGACCGCGTTCCTCAATGTGCAATGCGGGTCGCGGCAAAGGTTCCCGAGAGAGTTGTTCCCTGACCTGCTCGACGGCGTCGAGATAGATATGCGCATCGCCGATCGTATGAACAAACTCGTGCGGTACCAGGTCTGTGATCTTCGCAATCATATGCAGCAACAGGCTGTAGGATGCGATGTTGAATGGCACACCAAGAAACATGTCGGCGGAGCGCTGGTACATGTGGAGCGAAAGCCGGCCATCGGCGACATAGAACTGGAAGAAGGTATGGCAGGGTGGCAGGGCCACCTGGTCGGGTGCAGCTTCGCCCGGGTTCCAGGCGTTGACGATGATGCGCCGGCTTTCCGGGTTGTGCCGAATCATGTCAATGGCTTCCTGCAACTGGTCGATCTCGCGGCCATCAGGGGTGCGCCAGGTGCGCCACTGGGAACCGTAGACGCGGCCCATATCGCCATCAGAGGTGTCGAGGCCGAGACGTTTCACGTAGTCCTCGTAGTTGGCATCCCAGATTTTGTTGTGGGCGTAGACGGCTTTCAGATCATTGATATTGGTCGAGCCCGAAATGAACCAGATCAGCTCCGATGACATGACCTTCCAGGCCAGGCGCTTGGTTGTCACCGCTGGGAAGCCATCAGCCATGTTGTAGCGTGCCTGCATGCCGAATGTCGAAATCGTGCCCACACCGGTCCGGTCACCCCGGACCGTGCCATGATCGAGAATGTGCTGGAGTTGATCCAGGTAGACTCTCATGTCAGCCGCACTTGCTGTCGCCGCAGTTCAGGCAGGTCATGCAGCCATCCATCAGAACCGTGGCCGTGACGTTACACTTTTTGCAGAGTTGGGCACCTGGCGGATAATCGCCAGCTTCAGCATTGTCCGCGTTGGCGGCGTTTTCAACCGCTGTCTTGCCTTCTAGTGCGGCACGCTTTTCTGCAATCAGAGCCTTGTGCGCTTCGCTTAATTCTTCGGCTTCAATGAGACCGATTTTTTTCATGTGCGTCTCAAGCACTTCGCCGATTTCAGCAACCAGCGAAGGCATGAATCGACCGCCTTTCTTGAAGTAGCCGCCCTGCGGGTCAAACACCTGCTTTAGTTCTTCGGCGAGAAAAACGGAATCACCACCCTTGCGGAATACTGCGGAAATCACCCGGGTCAGCGCCAGAATCCACTGGAACTGCTCCATATTCTTGGAGTTGATGAAGATCTCAAACGGGTATTCCTGTTCGTGCTCTGTACCCTTGTTCAAGACGATGTCGTTGATCGTGATATACATAGCATGGTCAGACAGCGGCGTTTTGATCTTGTAGGTATAACCTTTCAGTTCATCAGGGCGTTCGATTTCTTCATGCATCACATCCCGTTGTGGTTCCGCCGGGATCTGGGGTTCGTCAGCTCGCTTGATGCTGTAGCCGACAATCTTGTTTTCAATTTTTATGGACATTCTCTTGTAACCGTTGTCAGAATTTTCCGTAGTAACCTTCTTTCATTGCATCAAAGAGGTTAGCTGCGGTGTGCATTTCGCCGTCGTATTCGATCTCTTCGTTTCCTTTCACCTCGAGGATCTGGCCGTCTTCCAGCTCAAACTGGTAGGTGGTGTTCTCGAGGTCTTCTTCTTTCACCAGTACGCCCTGGAACGCTTCCGGATTGAAGCGGAAGGTTGTGCAGCCTTTCAGGCCTTTCTCGAAGGCGTACAGATAGATGTCCTTGAAATCCTCGAAAGGGTAGTCGGTCGGGACATTGGCGGTCTTCGAGATGGAGGAATCTATCCATTTCTGCGATGCCGCCTGGATGTCGACGTGCTGAATAGGCGTAATATCATCAGCGGTCACGAAATAGCCGGGCAGCTGGCTTTCCGGCTCATCACTCATTGGCTGAGCATCAGGATTGACCATGGCACGGTAGGCGAGCAGTTCGAAGGAATAAACGTCAACCTTCTCTTTGCTCTTTTTGCCCTCACGGATCACGTTACGTGAATAGTGATGAGCGAAACTAGGTTCTATGCCGTTGCTGGCGTTGTTGGCCAGGGACAGACTGATGGTGCCCGTGGGGGCAATGGAGCTGTGGTGGGTAAAGCGGCAGCCCTCATCAGCCAGGGCATCGACCAGTGCCTGGTCTTCCCCGGCGATTTTCTGCATGTAGCGTGAGTAGCGGGCATGCAGCACCTTGCCCTTGATTGTGTCACCGACCTTGATGCCATCTTCGGCCATTTCTGGCCGCAGTCGCAGCATATCGGGCGTGACTTCGAATGCTTCGTCCATGATGGGCGCTGCGCCTTTTTCCCGGGCCAGCTCAAGACCGGCGCGCCAGCCGACCAGGGCCAGTTGTTTGGTGACTTCTTCGGTAAATTCAACGGAGGCTTCGTCGCCGTAGCTCATGCCCATCATGGTGATGGTTGAACCGAGGCCGAGGTAGCCCATGCCGTGGCGGCGCTTACGTTCGATTTCGGTGCGCTGTTCCGATAGCGGCAGACCATTGATCTCAACGACGTTGTCGAGCATGCGGGTGAAGATACCAACGGCCTCGCTGAACTTCTCCCAGTTGAAGCTGGCTTCGCTGGTGAATGGTTTCTCGACGAAACGGGTGAGGTTTACCGATCCCAGCAGGCAGCTGCCGTACGGCGGCAGTGGCTGCTCACCGCAGGGATTCGTGGCCCGGATGTCTTCACAGAACCAGTTGTTGTTCATCTCATTGACCTTGTCGATGAGGATAAAGCCTGGCTCGGCGAAATCGTAAGTGGAAGCCATGATCAGATCCCACAGGCGGCGTGCCTTGATGACTTTGCTGATGCGGCAGGCAACAAGGCCCTGCTCGTTGGTGACGTACTTGCCTTTCACAGGGAAATCGCGCCACAGAATCGTGTCGGTATCTGTAAGGTCGATTTCATCTGTCTCGCGTTCGGCTTCCGTGATTGGGAAGCTTAGAGGCCAGTCAGTATCGGAAATAACTGCTTCCATGAATTCTCTGGTGATCAGAAGCGACAGGTTAAACTGACGGAGGCGACCGTCTTCACGCTTGGCCTTGATGAATTCCATGACATCCGGGTGGCCGACCTCGAAAGTTGCCATTTGGGCACCACGGCGTCCACCCGCGGATGAAACCGTGAAGCAGGTCTTATCATAGATGTCCATGAAAGAGAGGGGCCCTGAGGTGTAAGCGCCTGCACCGGAGACATAGGCGCCTTTAGGGCGCAATGTCGAGAACTCGTAGCCGATGCCACAGCCAGCTTTCAGTGTCAGGCCTGCTTCGACGTTTTTGGAGAGAATGTCCTCCATAGAGTCGTTGATGGTGCCTGAGACCGTGCAGTTGATGGTGGACGTGGCGGGTTTATGCGCCTGGGCGCCAGCGTTTGAAATGATGCGCCCTGCCGGGATGACGCCCTGGCGCAGGGCCCATAGGAACTTCTCGTACCACTGGTCCTGCTTGTCTTTGTCTTCGACGTCAGCGAGAGAGCGGGCAACGCGCTTGTAGGTGTCGTCCATATTCTGGTCGACCATCTCGCCTTTCTTACTCTTCAGGCAATATTTGTTCTCCCAGATGTCGAGGGAGGTCTCCTGAAACTTGATCTCATCTACGTTGGATGGAATTGCGGTCAGCTCGGGTTTTGGGGCCGTAGAATCCATGTCACTCCTATCTAATTCGGTTGGCTCGGCGTAATTGTCTTTTTCTTTGTCTTTTCTTTGCCTTTTCTTTGTCTTCGTCGTGATTACCTGCGCAGTCTGTCGTGGTCGGACCGTGTGGTGTCTCACTTAGGCGTCAGTCTTGCCAAAAGGCTTCACGACTGACTGCTAAAACCCTGATTTATATGGGGCCCGAAATTTTCGGGTTAATGCCAAAATGAGGGCAGCGACTAGATATTGTGCCGCAGTGCACGCGTTAACACAACATGTTGTTAGTTTTTGGTTAAGTAAAGATGGAGAAAAACTGAAAAAAAGGGGTCAGGTCTTGCAATTTGGATTGTGATTTAAATCGCAATCAGGCGAGGCTTAGCACTTTTTATGCCCTCAATCTTCACCTTGTTTAACGTTACACTGGGTACTGACAATTTAAATGAGGTGATGTCATGAAACGAGTAGAGGGAAAGACGGCCATTGTAACCGGTGGTGGCAGCGGGCTTGGCGAAGCCTCTAGTGAATTGTTAGCAGCAGAGGGTGCAAATGTTGTCGTTACTGATATCAACCTTGATTCAGCCCAGCAGACTGCGGATGTCATCCAGCAACGCGGCGGCAGCGCGATAGCGATCAGGCATGACGTGGCTGAACAGGATCACTGGGGGGAGGTGGTTGAGAAAACTGTTAGCACCTTTGGTGGTGTGAACATACTGGTGAACAATGCCGGCATCAGTGGCGTCGGTGGTATACCCATGGAGGATGTTGAATTTGACGACTGGCGTCATGTCATGGATATCAATCTCGATTCGGTATTTCTCGGTTGTCGTGAGGCCATCAGGCAGATGAAAGAATCCGGTGGTTCGATCATTAACATTTCCTCGGTCATGGGGCTCGTGGGTGGTGCGGGGGCTGCCTACAACGCTTCGAAGGGTGGCGTTCGCCTCTTAACCAAGTCGGTAGCAGTTTACTGTGGTACCAACGGTTACAGCATTCGCTGCAACTCGATACACCCTGGTTACATCTGGACACCGCTTGTTAGTAACATTGTCGAATATCTTGATGACATCGAAGATGAGGATGCTTTAAGAGAGATGTTGGTCGAAAAGCATCCGATAGGGCGCCTGGGCGTGCCTGACGATATTGCGAAGGGGGTCTTGTTCCTCGCCTCAGATGAGTCTGCCTTCATGACGGGCAGTGAGTTGGTCATCGACGGTGGTTACACTGCCATTTAGCCTGAGTAACAGTATATTGAGTTTTCACTTCAGCTTCGGCATTGTAGCGCATTCTCTACACGCGACTCAGACACAGAGGGAATAAATGCACCCAGCGGAAATCGCCAGCAAACACCCAGACAAACCTGCTTATATCATTGCCGAGACAGGCCAGGTAACGACCTTCAAGCAACTGAATGACCTCTCCAACCAGGGCGCACAGTTGTTCCGCAAGCTTGGTCTGCAGCGCGGTGACCATGTCGCGATGATGCTGGAGAATCACCCGGCCATGCTTCAGATCTGCCTCGCAGCGCAGCGATCAGGCCTGCACTTCACAGCCATCTCGTATCGCCTGCAGGAAGAGGAAGTCGAATACATCGTGACGGACTGTCAGGCGAAGGTGTTTATTACCTCCAGGGCGCAGCAGGCGGTGGTTGAGAAAGTCAGTCTTGATCACTGCGAGAAAGCCTACATGCTGGATGGCATCGTTGCCGGATTCGAGTCCTGGGAAGATGCGATCGCCGCAATGCCGGCGGAACAGATTGCCGATGAATCGACGGGCAGTCAGATGCTTTACTCCTCGGGCACGACAGGGCGGCCCAAAGGTGTATTGAAGCCGCTGCCAGAAGGTAAGTTTGGCGAGACAGAAGGTCCAAACCTGTTTGAATTGCTCTACGGTGCAACAGAAGGCAGCATCTACCTGAGTCCTGCACCGCTTTATCACGCAGCGCCGTTGACGTTTACCATGGGCTTCCTCGCGATGGGCGTCACGGTCATCGTGATGCAGCATTTCGAAGCCGAGGCATCCCTCGCTGCGATTGAAAAGTACCGGGTGACGCACAGCCAGTGGGTGCCGACGATGTTTATCCGCATGCTGAAACTCGATGAAGATGTACGTCACAAGTACGACGTGTCGAGCCTGGAGTGTGCAATTCATGCTGCGGCACCGTGTCCGATTCCTGTCAAGGAGCAGATGATCGAGTGGTGGGGTCCGGTCATTCACGAATACTACGCCGGCAGTGAGGGAAATGGTTTCGTTGCCATTAACTCGGAGGAGTGGCTGCAGCACAAGGGTTCAGTAGGTCGTTCGCTGACGGCCGTGCTGCATATTGTGGGCGAAGATGGAGAGGAAGTGGCGCCCGGTGAGTCCGGCACCATCTACTTCGAAGGCGGTGGCGATTTCGAGTACTTCAACGACAAAGAGAAGACGGCAGAGTCCCGCCATCCGCAAGGCTGGTCGACGCTCGGCGATGTCGGCTATGTCGACGCAGAGGGTTATCTCTATCTGACAGACCGCAAGAGCTTCATGATCATCTCAGGCGGCGTGAACATTTACCCGCAGGAGACAGAGAACCTGCTGGTTACCCATCCGAAAGTGATGGACGTGGCTGTCTTCGGCGTTCCCAATGCAGAATTTGGCGAAGAGGTAAAAGCTGTCGTTCAGCCCAAGCACTGGGAAGATGCGGGCCCTGAACTTGAAGCAGAACTGATCGATTTCTGTCGAGAGCAAATCTCACACATCAAGTGCCCGAGAACGGTTGACTTTGAGCAGGAACTGCCACGGCATCCGACAGGCAAACTCTACAAGCGGCTGCTCCGCGACCGCTATTGGGAAGGCCACAAGACACATCTACTGTAGGGGCGCACGTGTGTGTCCGAGGCTTCTGTTTCGGACGGGCATCTCATCACAGGTTCGGGCCTACTGGCCTCGGACCCGCATCAATGCGTGAGCGTCTAGTATACGCCGCCGAGTTTTGAGTGGTCCCAGGAGATGATCTTGCGTGGCGTGAACTTCATGCCGATGCGCTTGGGTGCAGTCCGCAGCATACCCTCTTGTGCCGGTCCATCGACGGCATCGCCGCGCTGAGTTGCGATCTTCACCAGAATATCCTTCGTGGCGTCAACATCGTCGAGCAGCTCAACCTCTGTGTAAATCAAGACGCTCTTCAGCTCCTGGTAGGCCTCGCCGGATTCCACCAGCAGTGCGACCTTCGCGTCACGCTTCAGGTTCGCGATCTTCTGGCTCTTGCGAAACGTCGTCATGTAAACCGTGTTGTCATCATCGACCGCGAACCACATCGGCATGGGGTGCGGAAAACCGTCTTTGCCATTACTGACCAGGATCATGGTCTTCGATTTTCGCAGGTAGTCGCCGATTTCTTCATCGGTCAGTGTGATTGCACCGCGTCGTGACATGGTTGTTCTCCTGTTTAATCGTTGTCTCTGAGCAGATTGGCTGGTGAATACTGGTCGGTCAGGGGGGCTTTGCGGGTATCCCAGTCAGCTTCCCGGTCAAGGTATGACAGGTACCTGACGAGATCAACATCGTAGGGTTTCAGCAGCCTGGGGCCGAGGCGGCTTGCGTTGTCTCGCAGTTCGCTGTTCGCAGGCAGGCTCCCCTTTGCAGCGATTACGACGCGGTTACCGGTGCCGCGCATCTTGAAGTTGATGAAATCGCCGAACACGCTGGCATAGGTTTGTGACTCATGATCATAAAGTTTGCTGATCGCGAAGGTATTGGCGACAACGATGCCATCCGGCGTCAGCAGGTCGTGAACATCCTGGAGAAATTCCTGTGTCATCAGGTGCTCAGGGATATAGTCGCCGGTATAGGCATCCAGAATGATCAGGTCGTACTTTTTGCCCTGAATTCTAGCTCGCCGTGTGAAGACGCGGCCATCCTGGATAAAAACATTGGTGTTAGCCGATTCTCGAAAGTCGAAATAGTCCCTGGCGACCCTGACCACCGCTTCATCGATCTCGACGAGGTCAATGGTCAGCTTCGGGTATAGCTCAGTGAGCACGTTGGAAATCGTGCCGCCGCCCAGACCAATCATCATCGCGTGTCGCGGTTCCGGGTTGGCTAGCAGGCCGGCAAAAGACATGCGCACGTAGGGAAAAACCACCTGATTGGGTTTCTCGGGATTCATGCAGGTCTGGTTGCGCTTCTGGCGCTTTACCGAGAAAGCGAGGCAGCGCCGGTCACTGCGCTCGGTGACGACGATGTTGCGATACAGTGATTTCTCGCGATGGATGACGCGATCCGCCAGGGCTGTTTGCGCGGCACAAAGGCTGGCTAGCAACAGCAGCAAAAAGTTCTTGTTCATAGGTTTCAGGCGTGATCCAGCTGACGGTCAATGATCTGTGTGGCAACAAAGCAGATGATCAGGATCAGCGCCATGCTGATCAGGATCTGGTTAATCTCGAGCCACAACACGAGGTAAAACGACGTAAACAGGGTCCCCAGCGCGCTGCCCAGGGTCGAGACAAAGTAAAGGCCACCGGCAATCCTGCCGCTGTGGTGAGACTCTTCGACCAGCAATCTGACTGAGTAGGGCGCGATCATGCCGAGGATGGCGGTAGGGATGAAAAACAGCAGTGTCGCTGCAACCAGTGAGCCGTAGCGTGGATCTTCCAGGCGTAGAAAAACCCAGTCCATCATGGTTTCACCAAAGGCGATGGTTGGGATCGCAGTGATGGCGGCAGCCACGAAGAAAAAGCCGTACTTGCTGAGTCGCGGCTGCATCAGTGACAGGTGGCCGCCGGTCAGGTAACCGACGGCCAGTGCGACCATGAACACGGTGATGATGCTGCCCCAGACGTAGATGCTGCTGCCGAAATAGGGCGCCAGGATCCTGCCGCCCAGCATTTCGATCGACATGATGATAAAACCGCTGGTAAACGCCAGGGTGAGCACGCTCCAGTTGACCAGTCGACTCTGTGTTTTGCTCTCCAAACCGGGTCCATTCATGTGGGTGATACAGCTTGTCGCGGAGTATACACGGACCTGAAGTAAGAGTGGTGATGTGGCAGAATATCGACCTTTTCTTCAGACCGATCTCTTGAACGCGCTGCGACGATTATTGCCGATCCTGGGAGAGTATCAGGGCGGGGTTTACCTGGGCTTTGCTGCTTTCTTTGTCGCGCGGGTGTTCGAAGTCTCCACCTATTACCTCGTCTCGCTAGGCATTGACCTGATCGGCGACCTGGTGAGCGGTACGCAAACCGACCTCGGCCTGGGCGAATTGACAGCAGGTGTCGTTGGATGTGTCATTGCTCGTTTTCTCGTTGTTTCCTATGCGCGGCGGGCAGTCCGACGGGTCGGTATTGCCGTCTCTTATGACTTGCGCCAGATGCTCTACAAGGCGGTACTGCGGCAGGGCCCGGAGTTCTTCGCTCGAATCAGCGTCGGCGACGTCATGACCCGGGCAATCCAGGATATTTCCCTGATTCAGCGGCTGATCGCCTTTGGCCTGATTGCCTTGGTGATCATGGTGTATGCCCCCCTGATCGGGGTTTCCGCCATGCTCATGAAGTCGCCAGGGCTGACCCTGCTGATAGTGCCATTGCTGCCGGTGATCTTCTTCTACGCCATGCATATGGCGAAGGAAATGGGCCGCAGCTCACGGGAGGTACAGGAACGGCTCTCGGACCTGTCGGCTCATACGCAGGAAAACCTGTCCGGGATTCGAACCATTCAGGCCCAGGTCCAGGAGGAGAATGAAATCCGCCGCTTCTGGCAAACGAACACCGATTACGGCAAGGCGTTTTATGAGCAGGCCCGCATCA
>JAYQAI010000020.1:26441-51550 GCA_038136715.1 Gammaproteobacteria bacterium
GCTGATGACGGCCTGGATGCCGTTCTTTGCTGCCATCGCCCAGTTGATGATTGTGATGTACGGCGGTCACCTGGTGCTGGAAAATCGCATGTCGGTAGGAGACCTTGTGTTCTTCTTTGCCTGCCTCGGCATGCTGTTGCAGCCAATCCGCATGGCCGGCATGCTGGTCATGCTGGTGCAGCGGGCGGCTGTTGCGACGGAACGTCTGTTTGAGATCTACGACGCGGAGTCCGAGATCCAGGATTTGCCGGATACGACTGTACCTGCTCAAATCAGCGGTGCCTTTGAGCTGCGTGACTTGTCCTTCACTTACCCCGGCAGCGCAGAACCGGTTTTAAAGAACATCAATCTCAGCATTACGCCTGGTGAGTCAATCGCCATCGTCGGCCGTATCGGCAGTGGCAAAAGTACTTTGTTGAAACAGTTCACTCGCATGGTAAACACCGAGCGGGGTGTGCTGTTTGTTGATGGACATGATGTTTGCGGCTACCCGCTGGCGAAACTGCGTGAACAGATCGCCCAGGTGCTGCAGGATCCGTTCCTGTTCGGTGAGCCGTTGTCAGAGAACATCAGCTATGACGATCCAGAGCGGGGAGACGACCTGATCTGGGATGCGGCCGCTTCTGCCTCGCTGAAGTCCTCGATTGAGTCGTTTCCTCTGCGACTCTCAACAATTGTGGGTGAGCGGGGTGTGACGCTGTCAGGCGGGCAGAAGCAGCGTACGACACTCGCCCGTGGTCTGATCAGGAATGCGCCGGTGCTGATTCTCGATGACTGCTTTTCCAGCGTGGACACCGAAACTGAGGAGCATATTCTGAGCCGACTCGGCGAGTTGCGACGCGGCCGCACGACTATCCTGGTGTCACACAGGATTTCAACTCTGCGCCACTCTGACCGGATCATTGTGCTCGAGGCTGGCGAGATTGTTGAAATGGGCAGCCATGAAGAACTGCTGGCCAAGCAGGGCGTCTACGCCAAGCTTGAAGAGGCCCAGACCTTGCAGGCGCAGGCTGAAGAACTCGACAGGGTGCCGTCATGAGCCAGACCGACGCGAAGCCGGCCAGGGACCACAGCCTGTTTGAAGCTGAGCTGTCGGGTGCGGTGTTGAACTTGAACCTTTTTGTCCGGCTTATGGGCTGGCTTAAACCCTACAGCCTCAGCCTTATTGTCAGCACAGTGCTGGTGCTGCTAGCGAGTTTCTGTGCGGTGCTGATGGAGATCGTGATATCCCGTGTCTTGGTTGACTACATTATTGTCGGTGAAACGGGCTCACCCATGCCGGATCTCGGCATGATTGAGCTGACCCGCCAGGTAGAGGCCATGCTTGGGCTCGAGCCGCTGTTTGCCGCGGGGTTCCTCTTTACCTGTCTGATGGTTATCTGGACCCTGGCCGGGCATTGGCATCGTATGACACTGGTCAGCGCCATCGTGCATGGCTTGCGGGATCTGCGCCAGGACCTGTTCAGTCACCTCGAGACCCGGCCGAGCTCTTTCTATGACAAGGTGCCGGTGGGGCGGGTTATGACGCGCGTCACCAACGATGTTGAAGCCCTGTATGAAATGCTGCGTGGTATGGGTTCGCTGGTGGGCGAGTTTGTGCCGTTCTTTGTCGCCCTCGTCATCATGTTCGGTGCCAGCGTCAAATTGACGCTCATCCTCCTTGCGCTGGTGCCTGTCGTCGCTGTCGCTACCTACTTTTTTCGCCGAGCATCCCGCGAGGTCTTTCGGCTGGTAAGGAACAGCGTTTCTGCGCTGAACCAGAATCTGCAGGAGAACCTTTCCGGACTGCAAGTTGTGCAGCTAAGCGGCAGGGAAGAGCGCAACCTGTTGAGTTACACGCGGCTGAACAAACAGAACCGACGCCAGGAATACCGCTCGATCAACTTGTCGACATTCTATGGTGCCTTCAATGACAGCCTGACCGCGATTGGCCTTGGCCTTATCATCTGGTTCGGCGGCGGCGAGGTGATCCAGGAGCAAATGTCGCTCGGTGGCGTAATCCTTTTCACGCGCTTCATGGGCATGCTGTTTACCCCAGTGGTTACGCTCGGTGAGCAGTTGAATGTACTGTTTCGGGCCATGGCGAGCGGCGAACGTATCTTCCAGGCGCTGGACTGGGATGAGCAAGTGCACGAGCCGTTAGAGCCAGTCACGCTGCCGAAGCGGCTTGCCGGCAAACTGGAATTTCGTGATGTCACCTTTGGATATGAGTCTGGCAATGACATCTTGAGAGACGTGTCATTTATCGTTGAACCAGGAGAGAAGCTGGCCATCGTCGGACCTACAGGGGCGGGAAAAAGCACGCTGATTCGACTGTTAGGCCGCTTCTACGATTTCCCAGACGGCATGATTTTCCTTGACGACACTGATATCAATCAGCTCGCCTCCCGCGACGTGAGGACCCGCATCGGCGTGGTCCTGCAGGACTTCCACATTTTTTCAGGCACGGTGCTCGACAATATTGTGCTCGGTGATCCAAACCTGTCGCGCGAGCAGGCCATCGATGCAGCCAAAACTGTGAACGCGGATGAGTTTATTCGCGCGTTGCCGCATGGATATGACACGCCGCTGCAGGAAAGGGGTGCCAACCTCTCTCAGGGACAGCGGCAACTGCTGGCTTTTGCACGGGTGCTGGCTGCCAATCCGGAGATCCTGGTGCTGGATGAAGCCACCGCCAGTATTGACACGGAAACAGAAAGACTGATTCAGGATGGCCTGCACAAGCTGATGGAAAACCGCACTGCGATCCTGATTGCGCACCGCTTGCAGACTATCCAACAGGCGAACAAGGTACTGGTGTTGGAACACGGCAGCGTCGCGGAGTACGGCACCCAGGCCGAGCTGCTGGCACTGAAAGGGCTTTATCATACGCTGCACGAACTTCAGTTTCAGGAAGTGAAGACGGTATGATGCGGGCAGCATCAAGAGGATAGACACACACATGAGTATTCGGGCAAAACTCGTCAACCTGTTTCTGAAACGGACGATCCGCCGGCAATTTGAATCCTTCGAATCGCCGGAAGACTTCCGGGCTGGCGGCAGCATGCCGTTCAAACTGCCGCAGGAGGTCATGACCGAAGCCGTTGAGGTGGATGGCGTTGCTGCCGAGTGGGTGTCGGTGCCAGGTGCCAGCGACGAGCACGTCATGCTCTACCTGCACGGAGGGGCATATATCTTTGGTGGGCCCGACTCGCACCGTGATCTGGCCTGGCGTTTGTCAAAGGCCTGTGGCGTCAGGGTGCTGGTGGCGGACTACCGGCTGGCACCCGAAAATCCTTTTCCTGCGGCAGTTGACGACGCCACGAACTGCTCTCGCTGGTTGTTGAACCAGGGCATCGAGCCTGCCAACTTTGTAATAGCGGGCGACTCGGCCGGTGGTGGACTTGCCGCAGCGACCATGGTGAACCTGAAAAATCTCGGTATCGCGCAGCCGGCCTGTGGCGTTCTGATCTCTCCCTGGGCGGATCTAACGGTCAGTGGTGAATCAGCCGTCAGCAATGCAGACAGTGATGTCATGTTGACCGCTGCAGCGCTAAGACGCTGTGCGCGCTATTACCTGGGAGATCTTGACCCGAAAGCGCCGCTGGCATCGCCGATATTTGCTGACTTGTCTGGACTGCCACCGATGCATGTCATGGTAGGCAGCGGCGAAATACTGTTGTCTGATGCGGAGAGGTTCGTTGACCAGATTAACGCCGCTGGTGGTTCGGCAAATCTGACTATCTGGGACGGCATGCCGCACGTATTCCCGCTGTTTGCAGGGCTGATTCCCGAGGGGCGTAAAGGTGTCGAGGAGATCGGCACTTTCGTCAGGCAGGCGCTCAACCTTAAGGTCGGCTGAAACGTTATGCAGGCAGCACATCCGATCGCCCGTGAGCTTGTGCTAGCTGGTGGTGGTCACAGTCACGTCATTGTGTTGCGCATGCTTGGCATGCAGGCAATTCCGGGGCTGAGGGTCACTCTCGTCAGCCCGGACTCCGAAACGCCTTATTCCGGCATGCTGCCGGGTGTGGTCGCGGGTCACTACACCCGGCGTGACGCGCATATCGACCTTGTACCCTTATGTCGATTCGCTGGCGCTAACTTCGTGCGCGGCAGTGTCGAAGGTATCGATACCGAGGCAAAGTATCTCAAGGTTGCCGGACGACCACCCATCCGTTACGACGTTCTCTCAATCGATGTCGGCAGCACCCCGTCGCCCGGAGGCCTGCCCCAGGACGCTGTTATCCCGGTGAAACCGATCAGCAGTTTTCTCGAGCACTGGCAGGGTTTTCTCAAACGCTTCGCTGCAGGCGATGCCGTCGAAGTCGGCTTTGTCGGCGGTGGGGCCGGCGGTACCGAGCTATGCCTGGCTGTGCATCATTACCTGACGGCAAATTTTCCTGACAGGCCTTGCAACCTGCATCTCTTCACCGATGGCAAAAGCGTGCTGAAAGAGTTCCCGGCAAGCGTCAGTAAACGTTTCGAGGAGATTATGCGTGCGCGTAATATTGCGGTGCATCGCGACTTCCGTGCCATCGATGTTGCCGACGGCCGTCTCGTCTCCGCAGATCAGCGCGAGATCGCGCTTGACGAGATATTCTGTACAACCGAGGCGAGTGCCCAGAGCTGGCCGGAGCAGGCAGGCCTTGCCGTTGACATTGCTGGCTTTATTCAGACAGAAGATACGTTGCAGGTGGTAGGTCACCCGGAGGTTTTCGCTGTCGGTGATTGTGCGACGATGGTGAATCATCCGCGACCGAAGGCTGGCGTGTTTGCCGTGCGTCAGGGTTTGCCATTGTTCAAGAACATGTGCGCTTTATTGCTCGGCAAGCCAGTGCAAGCCTTCAGGCCGCAGAAAAAGTTCCTGGCACTGCTGACGACGGGCTCGAAGCACGCTGTGGCTAGCCGCAACGGCCTGACTTTCGATGGCGATTGGGTCTGGCGCTGGAAGAATTGGATTGACCAGCGCTTCATGCAGCGCTTCGCTGTTTTTCCAGAAATGGGTCGTGGCGAGAATGAAGGGCTGCTTAATGACTTCGCTGACCAGATGCACTGTGGTGGGTGTGGTGCCAAGGTGAGTTCCGATTTGCTGTCTGAAGTGCTGGCCGAGTTCTTTGGCGATGCGGTACCAAGTGCCGACGCGGCTCCTGTAAGCGCGCCGCCGGGAAGGCAGTTGCTGCAATCGGTTGATCACCTGCGGGCCGTAACCCCAGATCTCTACATTCAATCTCGCATTGCAGTCTGCCATGCTTTCTCTGATATCTATGCCTGTGGTGGTTCTGCTCTGAGTGCAATGGTGATGCTGACGCTGCCATTTGCGAAGCCGGACGTGACCCGTGGCATGTTGCGTGAAGTGATGGCGGGCGTCGTGCAGCAGTTAGAAGAAGAGGGGGCGGTATTAATTGGTGGTCATACCAGCGAAGGAATGGAGACCTCTGTTGGTCTTACCGTGAATGGTACCGTCGCGCCAGGTCAGCTCTGGTGCAAGACAGGCGCAAATCCCGGAGATGTGCTGATCCTGACTAAGCCGCTGGGGACCGGCGTCATTCTTGCCGCAGATATGCAACGCCTGGCGCGTGGCAACTGGGTAGAAACAGCGCTGACGATGATGATGCAGTCCAACCGGCGCGCTGCGGAGATCATTGCCGGCTTCTCAGTTTCGGCGTGCACTGACCTGACTGGTTTTGGCCTCGCCGGGCACTGCCGGGAGATGCTTGAGGATCAGGGGCCGGGACTTTGTCTTGATCTTGATGCGCTGCCAATGCTCCCGGGTGCCGCTGATTGCCTTGCCGCAGGTGTGCGGAGCACCCTGCATGAAGCTAATCGCCGGGCGGCTAGCGTCCCTGGAGGTAACGAAGTGCTGTATGATCCGCAGACATCCGGCGGTCTGTTGTTCAGCCTGCCGCCTGCGCGAGCAGCAGAATGTTTGGTGGCGCTCCGGCAGGCGGGGTACGACGAGGCATCTGTTATTGGTGCTTTCCAGGACACGCCTGGAATCTCGGTTACTGGAGGGTAGGATGGCGGCGGAGCTGGTTTGCTGGAACTGTGGTGGATCACTTGCCGATATTCCCCGGCCCATTAGTCGGCATGCAAACTGCTCGACTTGCTTCGAAGTACTTCACTGCTGTCGCATGTGTCGGCACTACGAGCCGGACAAGCGCCCCTACTGCAGTCACGACCGGGCCGAAGCCCCGGTGGTGAAAGAGAACGCCAACTTCTGTGATTACTTCAGACCTGCCAACCGCTTTGTCGCAGCCAATGCGGAACGTTCGGACAAAGCCAGATCGGATCTTGACGCGCTCTTTGGTGAAGGTGGGGATGAGTCGACAGGCGTCGATCAGGTGCCTGTATCAGACATCGATTCGGATGATCCGCGCAATAAGCTGAATGACCTCTTTGGCGACGAAGACTAAGTTCAAGCGGCTCGCGGTTTCACGCTAATCGGCAGGCTAAATTGTTTCGCTCAGCCGAAGGCTTTCATAAAACGTGCGTTCATTTGAAGGTAGGCATTCGGGTTGGGGTGTATCGCCCAGATCTCCTGCCACGCGGGGTTACTGGTAAATTTACCGAATTCTTCGTCGCGCACCGACTTGCTCGGCCAGCGGATGATCCAGCAGACGTTCGCCTGACCGTTAGCAGAAACAGAAGGCGTTGAGCCGGACACTTCAGCCTCCATGCCATCGTCCATCCAGAAATCAATGACATCAAGGTTTGCCTTCAACCACGGCGCCGCATGATCAATCGCCCATTTTTTGTAAGCATCCCACCACTCAGGGTCGATGGTGTAGTCCCTGATCTCAACGATTGCGTCTGACATTTGCCTTGCCTTCATTCATTGTTTAGAAACCACAACTCTAGCACAGCGGAACTTATAGCGGCTGTGTATAACTTTAAAAAATCGTTTCCTGGAAATGAAAGGGCCGCCTTAACGGCGGCCCTTGATGGTTCAGGGGTCTTGCCCCTGGTAAAGAGGTTAGCTGTTGTCGTGACCTGCGCCACCGCTCTCATTGACAGCAAGGTGCCAGATGATGAGGCCGAACAGGATCTTATTGACGAAGTCTGCCAGGTTGTAGACCATATTGAGCGCGCCCTCATCGACGCCACCCAGCATGTAGCCCCAGACATAGCCTATCGGGTAGATAGCCCAGCCCACCAGGACAATCAAGCGCATGTAGTTGAATGCGGACGCAACTGCTGGTGAGGCCTGTTTTGCGGCAGTGCCTGCAGAACCGGCGAATATCTCGTAGATGATAATGCCCCAACCGACCATACCGAGCCAGAACGCAAGTGTAACGTTCATCAGGTCTGCCTCTCCAAGATAACCGAAGATCAGCATGACCAGGGTACCGCCGAGTAGTCGCATGAAGGAGCCGGTGCCAACCGCGGCGCCTACAGCCTTCAGAATGAGGAAAAACTCAATCATCAGCAAGGGCACAGTAATTAGCCAATCGATGTACCGGTAAACAATCGGAGTCGTCTGTTCGACAACCCAGAAGTCCCTCATGTAATCGTAGTGCACACCAGCCACCAGGGTGACCAGGCCAGCGACCAGCAGGGAGAGCCGCCATTCTTTCTTGACGTGTGCTCCCTCGTAGAGGAAAAACACCGTTGACGCTATCATAGCGATTGAAACGAGCCAAAAGGTTACGCCGACCAGGTCGCCGCTCTGCAAAAATAACTTTTCCACACTTCCTCCAAAATTTTTATGTTTTTTATGCCCCAGTTTGGGGCACCTCTTACGTTACGCTTGCGACGAACCGAGTGATCAAAAATAATGTAAGTAATTTGTAATGAAATCGAACGGTGCGCAGTCATGCCGGGCGCTTGCTGCAGAGTGCTGTGGCGCAAACTGACTGACTATGAGAACGTTGAGCAGCGCAACACGATACATTGCAAGGAAAGAAATATGGAAGCACCCCTGGCACTTGTTACCGGCGCGTCAACCGGTATCGGGCGGGCTTACGCTACGAAACTTGCGAAGACTGGCCATCGTCTGATCCTGGTCTCACAGGAACCCTCCCGTTTAAGCGCGGTCGCATGTTCTCTGGGTGACTCGGTCGTGCAAACTCATGCTGTTGATCTTGCTTCCCCCGAATCGGTCAGAGAGTTGCTGGGCTCGCTGCCAAGACTCGACGTAATCATTGCCAATGCGGGAATCACGCAAGTGACGCCCGTTGGCACTTCGACCCCCCTGGAGCGACAGAAGCTCTATTACCTGCTGTGTGGTGGCGTTATTGATCTTCTGGAAGATCAGATCCCGAAGATGCGAGCTTCGAAACGTGGGCGTGTCGTCATTATGAGTTCGATTGCTGCCAGCACGCCCATGCCAAAGAGCGCATTGTACGCATCGGCTAAGACGGCGGTCACCAGCTATGGCAGATCTATCGCACAAGAAGTCAGGCAGGACGGAGTGCAGGTAACGACGTGTCTGCCCGGTTACGTCCGAACAGAGGCCCACAGGCGTGCGAATTTGCAACATCTTCAGAAGAAGATTCCAAGCTGGATGTGGTTAAATCCAGAGGAGGTTGTTGATGAGTGTGAAGCGGCATCTTTGTCAGGCAAAGTGACATTGGTGCCGGGAAAGGTCTACAAAACCGTCAGACCCTTCCTCGGCTCCAGGTTAGCCATGACTGCCTGGGAATATCTTGCACGGAGAAAGCCCTGATCAGTGACTGGCAATGTCAGAGTTCTGGCGCGGACAGAGGACAGCCGTTAAATTGAAATATCACCGAGGTTTTAGAAATCGAGACGATGCGAGACGTTAACAAGATCATCCGCATCCTGATGCTGGCGCTGGTCGTGCTCGTTGAGTCAGGATGTGCGAGCTTCGGTTCTACTATTCTGGTTCAGGAACGAAACAACTATCTCAAAGCGATCGCTCGGTCGCGCGAAGAGCAGATATTACTGAATGTTGTGAAGGTTCGCTTTGCAGAAGCCCCCTATTTTCTGGATGTTGGTCAGGTTGTAGCCGGGTACAACATAGAGGCGGGTGCATCAACCAAGCTGAGTGGTATTGGTGAATCATCAAAGAGCGGCGAGTTCGGCACTAGTGGGAAATATGTCGAGAGACCAACGATTACTTTTTCACCTGTCGAAGGCAGACAGTTTGTTTCGCGTCTGCTGCAACCTATTGAGCCATCCCTCGTTTTTTACCTGCTTGAAGCAGGCTGGGATCCTGAACTGGTGATGAAAATCATGCTTGAATCGGTTGGGGTGCACCGTAATCAAAGTAGCATCGGTTGGCGACAGGGGCCGGCTGACCAGGGCTTTGAGGACATTATCGCCTGGCTCGGACAACTTGCTGCAGATGGCCTGATGCGAGTTGACTGGAAAATTCTGAGCCCGCAGTTGATAGCGCCAGAGCTATGGATCTCAAACAAGACTGAGAAAGAACCCGGGATGCAGAGCGACTTCAGCGCAGTTCGGCGGTCGCTTAATCTTGCATCAGGCCAGGAATATTTCCCGATCGTCTATGGCCCCGGAGTCAGTGCGGGCAGTGATTTCAGACTGATGACCCGGTCGTTCCTGCAGATTCTGTTGGAGCAGTCCGCGGGAGTTGAGATCACCGATAGCCAGAAACAGATTGGGGCAATGACATCGGAAGCCCTTTATTATCCCGGCGCACATATCAGGGTCAGGAGTGGGCCCGACAAGCCAGAGGATAGCTATACATCGATACAGGTCGGAGATTATTGGTATTGGATCGATCGGGGCGACATTCGCTCGAAAGAGATCTTCAACTTTCTGATACTTATCTTCAATCTCATGGAGAGTGGAGAAAAGCCGCTGGCGCCTATGTTAACGATCCAGGGTTGACTCTGTTGGCGAGGATAGCTGTGCACAACCGGTTGTCCCATCGAAGCTTTCCTTTCTAACGCTTACTTCGTCAGTCGGTAGCGAATCGGCATGTGCTTCAGGCCATGAACAAAACTAGCCCGGATTCGCTCGGGTGCTCCCATGACCTCCATTTCAGCAATTCTCGGTACGAGCTGCTGGAAGAACAGGCGCATCTCGAGTCGAGCCAGAATCAATCCCAGACATTGGTGTGGACCGGTCCCAAACGCTAGATGACGGTTGGGCTTACGGGTGATATCAAATTTGAAGGGGTCATCAAAAATATCTTCATCGAAACTGGCTGAGGCGTACATCAGGCCGACGGTATCGCCTTGCCTGATGGTTTTGCCGCGCAGCTCATAATCCTGCTCGGCGGTGCGAGAGAACTGTACTACTGGGGTCGTCCAGCGGAGCATTTCTTCAACGGCAAGCTTGAGGGCTTCCTCGTCGCCTGCGGTTTCCTGCAGCAGCTTCAGCTGCTCGGGGTGAGTGAGCAGGGCATGCAGCCCACCTGAGATTGAATTGCGGGTCGTATCATGGCCTGCGGTGGCAACAATCGTGTAGTAAGAAATCAGCTCCTTGTAGGGCATGTACTCGCCGTTGATCCTGCCGTTGGCGATGTAGCTGGCAAGGTTCTCCTCCGGCTCTGCCCGCAGCTTGTCAGTCAGATCGCTGAAGTATTGGTAGATGTCCTTGATGGTGTCGAAGATCGACAGTGGGTCGTCCGCCATGCGCTGCATTTCAGGGTCATCACCGGCGAACAATTCGTTGGTAAGTTGCAGAATTCGCCATTCGTCTTCACGTGGCACGCCCAGCAGTTCGGTAATCAAGCGCAGCGGCGCTTTGACCGCGACATCCTGAACGAAATCACATTCCTTATGGCTGCCGTCACCCATCATATCGTCGAGAATCTCTGTGATGATGAGACTCATACGCTCTTCCAGTTTCTTGATGTTGGTCGGCTTGAACCACGGCTGAACCAGCTCCCGATACGCTGTGTGGTCAGGTGGGTCCATCTGCACGAGCGAGCGGATCAGGCCCGACTCGGAAGATGTGGCCAGTACTTCCAGCAGCCGTGGTGAGTCCTGGAGTTTGGCGAATATTTCCGCCAGCAATTCCTCTCGCAGCTCAGGGGCAGATGCTGCCTTCATCAGGATGGGTCTGCGTTCACTCGTGAAGATCTCTGGCCGCTTTTCGATTTCGGTAATGTCGGCATGCTTGCTAATGACCCAGAACGGACGGAAGCCTGCTGGTTCTACCCACCTGACTGGCTCGTTGTTGCGCAGCCAGGCAAATGCCTGCTGGGGATGGCCGACTTTCTCGTAGACCGTGGGTTCGATGACGTCCTCATCGCGAAAGGTGTAGTCTTTTTCCAGGCTCATATTTCGGCTGAAACCGGGTTTGTTTGATGGCAGAGCACTCTAACACAGTGCTGCAGGGTCTGACTCGACCCCGCTCAATCGTTTGACCTGGCTACTTCCCCTGCCAGTTTGGCGGCCTCTTTTCTGAGAAGGCCAGCGGGCCTTCGATAAAGTCCGTGCTTTTCTGCATCAAGCTGACCTGCTCGTAGCGACCCGCCATCGCTGCCTCAAGGCTTGGCGCGTCCATGCCCTGCATCGCTGCTTCTTTGCTGGCCCTGACAGAAAGTGGGGCGCATTCCAGAATCTGCTCTGCCCAGGCCTTCGCGCCTTTCAGTGCTTCGCCGGCAGGTACCACCTCATTGACGAAACCGAGGTGTTCACCTTCCTCAGCCGAAACCCTGCGTCCGGTCAGCATCATCCCGAGGGCGCGCTTCATACCGATCTGGCGGGGCAGTCGGTGCACGCCGCCAGCGAGGGCGGCAAGGCCAACCCGAGGTTCTGGCAGGGCAAAGATGGCATTCTCTGAGGCGATGATCAGGTCGCACGCCAGGGCGATTTCAAAACCGCCACCCATGGCAACGCCGTTGACCGCGGCGATCACGGGCTTGGGGTTGTCGAAGCGAGCTGTAATGCCGGCAAACCCGCTTGCTGGACGCATGCTCATATCACCGCCTGAGGCCTGGTATTTCAAGTCATTACCGGCGGAGAAGGCGCGATCACCAGCACCCGTGATAATCGCAACCCATTGGTCGGGGTCGCTTACGAAATCATCAAAAATCGCTGAAAATTCAGCGTGGGCCGGCGCATGCAGCGCGTTCATGACATCGGGCCGGTTGATGGTAATGATCGTGAGATGTCCCTCTTTTTCGACGAGGCTGTACTCTCCCATGGCGTTTCTCTCCTGGTGGACGATTTCTGATTATTGTTGCCGCTTGGCGCATTGCCTGCAAAGGGTTTCGGCGGCGGACTTCATGCATAATGCTGAATTGGCAATTAATTTGCAGGTTTCTAATGATCGAATTTCAAACTAATGTCGCAACGCCGGACGGGCAGATGGATTGTTTCGTTTGCCACCCCGATGAAGGTGCCTACCCGGCCGTTCTGTTTTACATGGATGTGCCCGGTATTCGCGAGGAACTGCGGGAAATGTGCCGGCATATTGCCGCGCAGGGTTATGTCGCGATTCTGCCCGACCTTTATTATCGTGACGGTGTTGTGCGCTTTGACCTTAGAAAGGGTGAAGAGGAATTCAAGCGTATGTTTGCCCAGGGCTCAAAGATGACGGTTGAGATGGTGATGCGCGATACCGGCGGCATGATTGAGTATTGCCGGGATAGTAATTTCGTCAGTCAGGGTATTGGCTGTATCGGCTACTGCATGAGCGGGCAATTTGTTATTGCGGCAGCCGGCAGCTTCCCCGATGACATCCAGGCAACTGCGGCGTTGTATGGCACGCGCATGGTGACCAGTGCGTCTGATTCGCCGCATCTGCTCGCAGATCGCATCAAGGGTGAGATTTACCTTGGCTTTGCCGAGCATGATCCCTATGTCGAAGATTTTGTGATTCCCGATCTGACAGCCGCGCTGGATAGCGCTGAGGTCACCTACATTTCTGAAGTCCATCCGGGCACCGAGCACGGCTTCTGTTTTAGGGAGAGGCCGGGATATGTCGAAGACGCTGCCGAAAAGGTCTGGGACAGGGTTTTCTCTATGTACTCACGCACGCTCGGCTGAGCGCGCCTGACCGAATGTTAATCAAGGAGTGAAACAATGGTCGATCAATCCACAAACTATGACGACGTGAAGCAGTACCGGCTTTCGCCGGAGCGCGAGCAGGAGCTGATCAATTCCGCCGGTGAATGTGTCTTTATCTGGGCAAACAAAGCGGGGCACCCGCTCGGTGTTATCACCGCCTACGTGCCTGTCGATGGCAAGATCTGGATGACGGCTACCCGCGAGCGCGTCCGTATCAAGGCTATTGCGCGGGACGGGCGTTCATCCTGTGTCTTCACGAGTAAGGGGACACATATGGGTGGCGGTAAGACGGTGACACTGAAGGGACACACCGTCATTCATGAGGAAGACGAAACCAAGCAATGGTTCTACCAGCTCCTGGCGAAAGGCATGTCAATGCGTCCTGACGACGGTAATGAATTTACCAAGAACCTGAATCCCGATTTGTTCGTGAAGTTTCTTGATACGCCTGAACGAGTCGTGCTCGAATTTACACCGGAAATGTCGATTCCTTTCGATGGTGACAAGATGGCTCAGGGCACTGCTGCTGCCTACGCCCAGTTCGCGCAAGAAGAGAGCTGATGCTTCGCATCGGGATATCGGTGACGTCCTCCTATACCGTGGCAGATCCGCGGGAGGGTGCTGCCAGCATGATTGCGCGAGCGAAGGCAGCACGCGAGGCGGATCTTGATACGCTCTTCGTCGGTGATCACCACGTTACCCCATTCCCTTACTACCAGAACAACGTGATCCTGGCGCGCATGCTGGCGGAGTGGGGTGATAAACCTTTTGGTGCTCTCTACCTGCTGCCGCTCTGGCATCCCGTGACGCTGGCAGAACAGGTAGGCACGCTGGCTTCCCTCGCGTCGGGGCGTTTTATCATGCAGTGCGGTCTTGGTGACGAACGTCAGGGCGCCGCGATGGGTATTGATATGTCGAAGAAAGTCGGCATGTTCCTGGCCAGTCTGCGGACGTTGCGGTCGCTCTGGGCAGGTGAGCCGGCGAACGAGGATCGCTACTGGCATATCAAGGATGCCGTTATCTCACCTCGCCCCGTTGAGCCGGTCGAAGTCTGGGTTGGAGCGGTAGTTGATAAAGCCATTGAACGCACTGCGAAAGTCGGCGACGCCTGGCTCGCCTCACCTGGTCTGACACCCGCGGATGCCGCGATCGTCCTGCGGCGTTATCTTGAATACTGTGATCAACAAGGCAGGCAACCTGAGACACGGGCAATACGGCGCGACATTTATGTGGGTGAATCAACGGCAGAAGCGAAGCGGACGGCGGCTGTTTATATCGAGAAGGGCTATCGGGGAATTTCACCCGATGCCCTGATGTTTGGATCTGTTGAAGAAGTCGCTGCGCAGATGAAAGAACTTGGTGATGCCGGTTTTACGGATATCATCGTGCGCAATATGAGCAAAGACCCGGCACAGTGTCTCGCGACGATCGAGCGGCTGCGAGAGGTTAAGGCCTTGCTGGCGGGCTAACCCGTCAGGAGCCTGGTCATGCTGGCCTGTCAGTCTTCTTTGTCTGAGGTCCTGTAGTCGCCGAATTTACCGTCGCGTTTTGACAGGGCGTCGGTCAAGCCGGCGGCGAGTTCCTTGAAATGGGCGCGAGTCGACTTGGTATGAAAGGCGAGTGCCTGAATTTCTGTACCCTGGCGGATCGCAGCTCGCATACCCATCAGTTCCATTTGGCGATGAACAGCCCGTTTGTTCATCTGCTCGATATCCGGTGGGACTTTGGCGATTTTCTCGGCAATGGCAAGCACAGCGTCCTCGAGTTCATCGATGGGGTAGGCGCGATTGGCAAAGCCATATTCAACGGCGTCACTGCCACTGATGGCATCACCGGTCAGCATCATTTCCATGGCATTGCGCATACCGACGATCCACGGGAAGAACTGGTTGTCGGGCGGGCTCATGCTGCGCACGACCGGATAGCCAATCTTGGCATCTTCGGCGACGTAGACGAGGTCGCAGGAGGTCGCAAGTTCGGTGCCGCCTGCGAGGCAGTAGCCGTGCACCTGTGCAATGACCGGCTTGGCGAGATCCCAGACGCGAAAGGCACCTTCGACCACGTGGCGGGCCCAGCTACCGTCACCCCCGGCGGTGTGAAACGGCCTGTCCTCGTTGTTATTGCCCTTCAGATCGTAGCCGGCGCAGAAAGCCTTGCCGGCGCCACGGATGATGGTGACACGAACGTCGTCATCAACATCGTTTGCCTCGAGCGTGCTGTAGATTTCCCCTCGCAGCGTGTTGTTCAGGGCATTGCGTGAATCCGGCCGGTTCAGGGTGATGCGTGAGACGCCATCCAGCGGGCGATCAACGATAATGTGTTCAAACTCACTCATAGTATTCATCCTCGTTAAGAGCCCTCAGCGTTTGCATAAAGATCCTTCAGCGTTATCTGGCTCATTGTTTATGGGACCTGTTCAAGTTCAGCGGCAAAAGGCTGTTTAACCAACGGTCAAAAAAGGTCTTAGCCTGTTTGAAACAGTCTGGGAAGATCCTCGTCGTCTGTTTCCAGGAGCGTATCAACCCAGCGGTGGAAGTTGTGTCCACCTTCCTCATTCCTGCCGAACAGAACGTGCTCGCGCAAACCCGTTTCCAATGCCTGCTGCTGTTTCAACCCGGTAGCGTAGTCCTCGTCCTCTACCACGTATTTCAGGAACTCGAACTGGTTGCGTGCCTCACGTACTGCATTGCTGTCGGCTGGTTCCTTTTCCATAACATAGTTTTGAATGGTGTAAGAGGTGCCGGGTGTTTCGCCTGGGAACAGCTGGCTGATCATCACTGAGCGGCCGCCACCTTCAAAACCAGCAATCGAGATGTGTGGGAAGATGGTCCAGACGCCGGCTGTCAGAAACTCTGTCGGCCACTTCTCTACGTCGTCTCCCAGCATGTCCTTAAGGCCCGCAATTGGACCGGCGACTCGCTGGTGTGGTCCCCAGCTGTAGTAGATGGCTTTGTGCGGAAAAGCTGGGCCGAACGTGTCCTTGTGCAGGATAGGCAGGTGATAGAGATCCATGTAGCCGTCATACGCAATTTTCCAGTTTGGACCGTCGACGCGGCGGCTGGCGAAGTGATGCCAGTCTTCAAAGTGGAAGTGGGACAGCATCTCGTCATAGCCAGACAGGAACAGCTCGATATCCAGTGTGGATTCCGGATCGAGTGTGACCCAGATAAGGCCGGCGCGCTCCAGTGACGGCAGCTTGGTCAGACCGTAATCTTCACGATCGATCTCGCCGAAGTCTTCGGGAGCAAAGATGCCGGCCAGCTGACCATCGAGTCCATAAGTCCAGGCGTGGTAGGGGCAGGTAAATCGACTCTTGTTGCCCGTACCTTCTTCGCAGAGCTGCGCGCCCCGGTGTGCGCACATGTTGGCGAAAGCATTAATCTGACCTTCTCGGTTCCGACAGATGAGAACCGGTACGCCACCCACATTCATCGCCTTGTAGTCGCCTGGTTCACGCACCTCAGCGGTCATGGCGAGCATCAGTGGCATGCGCTTGAAAACCTTCTTGATTTCTTCCTGCCAGCGCGTCTCGTCGTAATAATTGGCCGCTGGTACCTTGAAGACCTCGCTGGTTTGCGGAATGGTGCCGGCATCGCCGTGGGCCATGTTGTTCCTGGCCTGTTCAATCAATACTTCGCGTGACATCGTTTCCTCCTTTAAGCCAGCCGTTTGACTCGCTCGTTGTCTTCGGAGCGCGCGCCAAAATGCGCTCTTGCTTGTAATAAGCGGCAATAACAGTCAGCATTGACGGTTTTCAGCAAGGGTACACCCAGGGGGGAGAGATGTCATCAGACCTTTTTGATCTGACCGGTGAGGTCGCCGTGGTGACGGGCGCGGGTCGTGGTATAGGTGAAGGCATCGCCAAGGTGCTGGCTGATTACGGCGCGACGGTCATCTGCGCTGCCAGGCGCACGAATGAAATTGAACGGGTGGCCGGCGAGATCGTTACAGCCAATGGCAAAGCTTTGGCGGTGACGACGGATGTCACCAATGATGCTTCGGTCGAAGAGCTGGCTAAGCGCGCGATTGATGAGTTCGGGCGCCTCGACATGTGGGTCAACAATGCCGGTGGTTCTCCTATCCAGGCACCATTGAGTGAATTGCCGCGTGAGGAGTGGGATAACACACTGGCGCTTAACCTGACGGCCGTCTGGCAGTGCTCGGTGACTGCAGCAAAGTATATGGAAACGGGCCGCATACTCAATATTTCCTCGCTCGCAGGAGAAGATGTGATTGAGGGGAGTGGCCACTATTCTGCGGCCAAGGCCGGGGTCAACATGCTGACTCGCACCATGGCGAAAGAACTGGGGCCACGTATTCGGGTGAACTGCATCATGCCCGGCTTCGTGCCCACAGAAATCATGATGACGGCGCTCAATATTACCGATGAGCAACTGCCGATGATTGAAAAAGGTTTGAAGCTGCCTGCGGGTCGTCTTGGAACACCCCGTGACCTGGGTGCGGCAGCTTTGTATCTGCTGTCACCTGCGTCCGAGTGGGTGACCGGTCAGGTTGTTCGTATTTCAGGAGGGATGTAGATGACATCAGCGAAAAAAGTGGTTTTGGTGCAGCGCCCGGACGGTGCGCCGAAAGAGTCAGATTTTGAGGTCAAGGCAGGTGAGACACCACCGCTCGAGGACGGCCAGGTGCTGCTCAAAGTCGAGCATCTGTCGATTGATGCCTTCATTCGTACCATGCTGGACAACCGCGACAGTTTTCACGGCACCATCGATATTGAATCACCGGTGATGGCGCTGGGAATCGGTCGGGTGATTGATTCCCGCTCAGAAACACTGAACCAGGGCGATGCTGTGTTTGGGCCTATGGGTGCCCAGACTCACGTGGTCTGGCCAGCTGAAATGCTGCGCAAGGTAGATGAATCTGAAGTCCCGGCCCGGACTTACCTGGGTGCCCTGGGTATGACGACTGGTCTTACTGCGTATGCCGGAATGATATCGGTTGGCAAGGTGCAGGCCGGTGAAACGGTGGTTGTCTCGGCCGCTGCGGGTGCGGTCGGCATGATGGCAGCCCAGCTGGCCAAAGTGAAAGGCGCCAGGGTCATTGGGATCGCTGGCGGTGAAGAAAAATGCGAGTTCCTGAGAGACGAGATTGGTCTTGACGATGCCGTTGATTACAAGAGCGGCGATCTTAACGAAAAGCTGAAAGCTGCTTGCCCGGACGGCATCAATGTCTTTTTCGACAACGTAGGCGGCGATGTGTTAGATGCTGCCCTCGACAATATCGCCAAGGAGGCGAGGGTCGTTATCTGTGGCGCGATCTCGCAATACAACAACATGGAACAGGTGACGGGGCCAAGGCTCTACCTGCGTATTCCGGAACGCAATGCGTCGATGCTGGGTTTCACCGTCGATCACTATGCCGCACAGTTCCCACAGATGGAATCTGATATCGCTGGCTGGATCAAGGACGGCTCGATCAAGATGCCGGAGCAGATTGAAGAGGGGATCGAAAACTTCCCCGCGACGCTGGTCAAGCTGATGTCAGGCGGGCACAAGGGCAAACTCCTGCTGGAGCCGTGATTTTCGTGCAGACTAGACCGGAATCAGACGGAGACTAATAATGAAATACGTCGTTTACGTGTTGGCGGTGCTGGCAGCACCAGTGCTCTACGGTTTTCTGTGTGTACCGACGATTAACAAGCTCATGAGCAGTAATGCCGACCTGTTAAATGACATGGGCGGCACACACGACTTGGTATTGACTCTCCAGACGGAGGCTGTTCAGCTCGTTGTGCTGCTGGTTATTGGCTTCGCTGTGGCTGCCATTGCGCGCTTTAAACCAATGTTGCACGTAGGGATTGGTGTCGTCGTCATGCTGGCGATCGGCGTCTCGGTTCAGTTGAGCTTCTGGGATGCGATGCTCGTCTGGCACCACTTTGTATTTTTTGCTCTGATTGCTGTTTGCATGCCGCTGGGCGGCCTGATTGCAGGCAGGGTGCTGAAATCGAAGGCGTTAGACGAAAAGGTTTGAGATACAGCGCCCGGCGGAGTGTCTCGTTGTCGTTGCGACCTTGGCGACCGCCAGGTTATCAGTTCAGGTCAATCAGCACCTTGCATTGATCCGACGGAGATCGCAGAGCTTCGAAGATTTCCGGCAGTTCATCCAGCGTAACGACATGGGTGATCATGGCATCGGCGTTGACTCGATCCGAGATCATCATGTCGATGGTGAATTCAAAATCTTCTTTCTCGTAGGCGACCGCCCAGCGCAATGTGACTTCCTTAACGAAGGCGACCAGTGGCACGATGGTGTCAGGGTTATCGCAGACGCCGATACCCATAATGGTGCCGAACTTCGGTGCCCGCTCGATGCATTGCTGCAGAAGGCCAGGCGCGCCGACGCACTCGAACTGGACCTCGGGTTCCTTGCCGGCAATGTTCATGAATTGCTGCAGGACGTCATCGGACGGGTCGACGAACGTCGTGAAACCCAACTGTTTGGCCATGTCGATGCGAGTCGGGGACATTTCGCTGATGACCACATGGCGTGCACCAAAAAACCGGCACCAGATCGCGCAGGCGAGGCCGATAGGGCCAGCCCCAATGATCAGAATGCTTTTTTCTGCGACACCATCTGCCATTTTGACGGAGTGCAGGCCGACAGCGAGGGGCTCGACCAGGGCACCGCGTTTGCCGTCGAGTGCATCCGGTAAGCGAACAGCGGAAGCCGGGTCGACTTTGACGTATTCAGCATAAGCCCCGGTGACGGCACCGAGTCCAATCGTTTCGCCATGGTTGAACGGCAGTGAGGTCACGCGATCGCCGACATTGAATTCATTGGTGGCGACACCGCTACCGATCTCGACGATTTCGCCAGTGAATTCGTGACCGAAAACGGTGTTCGGCGGCGCCATGAAAGGACCTTCCCTTGATGCGTGGATATCGGTGCCGCAGACGCCGCAGTGAGAGACCTTCACCAGCATTTCAGTATCGCTGATCACCGGCTTGTCGATGTCCTCTATGGTCAGAGGATTGCCTGGTCCTGAAAATACAGCAGCTCTCATTCGTCTTCTCCGTAGGTGTAAGGGTTGAGTTCGACTTCCTCGGCCTCGGTGATGTCCGTGGTCATGGAGTAAATATCCTCGCCGATAATCTTGCCAGTGTCCTTCTCAAAGGGCCAGAAGGTCACCGTTCGCCCGCGTGTCGCATACATCTTGTCACTATTGAACCCGTCGAGCCCCATCTGGTTCAGGGCTTCACCAGAGAAGGGAGTAAAGAGTTCGCCCTCGGTTACGAGGGTGTCGTCGCCGATAACAATCCGCTCGATAGCATACTCGAAGCGGTTTGAACCTGAAGCGATGAGGCCGGCGTAGAAATCGCTCAGTGCCTGTCGGCCCTTGGGGCCGGTATCCTCGGTTGCAGACCAGATATGAAACCTGGGATTGCCTGCCATGGTGTCCAGCAGGGCGTCGTGATCACTGCCGCATTCAGCGCGGACATGCTCCTTCAACTGCAGTAGCATGTGGCGCCGCCAGTCGTCTGTCTCGGTTTCAAGCAGTTTGTCGACCTGCTTCCAGTTGTTGCGGCTGTCTACGACCTTCATGTGCTATTTCCTTTTTAGATTGCCCAGTGCTTTTTGCACGATGAGCATGATACGGATGAACGGGTAAAGATAGGGCAGGGCTTTCAGATCACGCTCTATCTTCCAGTCAATCAGCGCGGCATTGGTGCGTGAATAGAAGGCGTGAAACAGGGCCTGGGCTCGCTCGGAAGATTGGTCGACGGCGTCCATCGACATTGAGAACATCAGGTAGATGGCGATCAGATTGGTCTTGTAGGCCTGGATGAACTTGCCATAGCTGTAGCCCTCTACACCATACTCGCAGAGACGGCTGTGGTAGAGCCGCAACAGCTCTTCCTCGGTGTCGCGCCGGTCCTCAATCGAGATGCTCTGCACCATCCAGCGGGCAATGTCCTGCACCGGGTCGCCTATACCGCAGAGTTGCCAGTCGATGATGGCGAAGCGGCCGCCTTCGGCAGAAGCTTTGATGATGTTGTCCGAGCGCAGATCGCCGTGGGTCAGTGTGAAAGGGTAGGGTGGCGCAAGGTCGAACTTGAATAGCGGCGGCAGCAGGGGCATCAATCGCTTCATCTCGGGGTACAGGTCAAACTTGCCGGTTTCCAGCACCTCCTTGTGGCTTTGGTTGAACAATTCGAGGGTCTGCTCCATGGGCACGGCTTTGAAGATCCACTTCGCCCACTCAAGCTCTTCGAGGCGCGGATCGTTCCACCATTTTGCGTGCAGCCTGGCAAACTGCTCGATCACTTCCCTGGAGGTTTCCTTGTCAGTGCCGATCACCTGATCGGAGGGCTCGCCAGGCGCAAGGTCTTCGAGCAGCAGGATGAAGTGATTGGTTTCAGGTATGTACTTCAGGTAGTAGCAGGCGCAGGTCGGCACACCCACATCCTGTCCGATATCGCGGTAGAAACCGATCTCTCGTTCGTAGAGATTCTGGTCAGCCGCCATGTCACGGGTATCCTCGCGGGTCGCGGCAAATTTAGCGATAAGGCTTGCAGGTGCTTCGGTGTCGCGGTCATAGGTCAGCAAGACTCTTGCCAGTTGACCCATGAAGCCTTCGCCAACACCGATAACCGTGGGCTCAAACCTCTGGATGACCGCGCCGTCCAGGTGGGGTGCCATAGCCTCTTGCAGCCACCCGACAGTCAGATCGTTCACCTCGAGCGGCAGTTCACTCGTTGGCGTGCTGGCCTCGCTTGGTAGGGTCAATTTTCATTTCCTCCGGGAGGTGTTCATGGTGGTTCAGCACAATCAGTTCGGGTTCGCCCTGGGCAGGGATGACGATTTCACTGATTGCGGAATTGAACATGATGTACTTAGGGCCAAATGCGGGTCCGCGGGAGTTCACGATGCGTGCCATCAGGTGAGCGAGGGCACCGCCGTGGCTGACAATAATGAGGTTCTCGCCAGGATGCTGCGCTCGAATCTCATCGAGAGTTTGTTCCATGCGCTCGCCGACTGCGCGCGGCGACTCTCCTTCATGGGCATCGAACTCGTCGTCCTCCATTGAGCGGCGGGCGTAGCCGAAGTTGTCGAGTTCCTCGTAGCTAACGCCCTCGAGGACCCCGAGATGACTTTCCATCAGACCGGCGTGCAGGCTGAGTTGCAGGCCAAGCGTGTCGGCGATAATTTTGGCGGTATCGTGGGCACGCGAAAGCGGACTGGCAAAGACGCGAGCGTAGCGACGTGCCCAGCCCCGCAGCAGATCAGCGGTCAGCTGCGCCTGCTGCCGGCCCCGTTCGTTCAGTGGTGACTCAGACTGCCCGTGAGCAATCTGCTCAAGATTGCCAACTGTTTCACCGTGGCGAACCAGCAGCAGGTGTTGTGATTCGGTCATGTGGCTTGTCAGGCTGCGTCTTCGCGAATATGCCGAACATTGACTGGAATGGCGGTCATCCGTGGTTGCCCGGTGATCGGATCGTAAGTTTTATGATCGTCGATCAGGCGGTTAGTGCTCGAGCCTTTCTCACGGACATCGCCCCAGTTGCCAGGTACGTCACCCCAGGCATGGGCCATGGAGATTACGCCGCGCTTGACGTCTTTTGCGGCCTCAGCGACACCAACAAGCATGCCGTAGGCGCCTGTTATTTCGACAAGATCGCCAGAACGAATGCCCATCTCTTCAAGGTCGGCGGGATTCATGTAAGCAGGATTGGTTGTGCCCTTTTTTTGCAGATTGCTCAGTTGCTGGCCCGAAGAGTTAAAGACATGCTTCAACCGACGACTGATCATCAAGTGGGTGAACGTCTTGCCGTCGTCAACAATCTTGCCGTCGACTCGATTGTTTTCGCTGTATACCGCTGTGATTTCATCCGCGACGCCTTCAGGCATGAGCTGAAACCTGGCATCTCGGTCCTCTCGGGCAGGTTCAACGCGAACCTCTACCTGTTCGTAGAGATGGCCCTGGCCTTTTTCACGCATCTCGTCGATTGGGATTCTCGAGCCCGCAGTACAGAGTTTTAAGGCCTCATATTTGGTGGGCCTGTTTTCGGGATCCATTGCACCGCCGGGCAGTTCGATGGCCACACCGAGGCGGTTTGAGAGTTCCCAGTAAATCTCCCATTCTTCGCGACTCTGTTCGTTCCTTGGGAGCACAGCCCTGGTGTAGTGGGCGTAGGGAACGTCATACCAGGTATCGGTCAGAATGGTCATGTCGTCGCGCTCTAATGAAATTGTTGGCGCAATGATGTAATCCGCAAGCTTCGCTGTGGCTGACATATACAGGTCTACGCAGACCAGCAGTTCCAGCTTCTCCATCGCTTCTTTTGTTTTGTCCTGATCGGGGAAAGCGACCATCGGATTACCGCCAAGGCAGAACAGGGCTTTCACCTGGCCTTCGCCTTCAAGCAGGATCTCATCATTCAGGGCCGCGGTGGGCATTTCACCAAAGACTTCGCCCAGACCCCTGACTCTTGACCTGGGGCCAACACCATAGGCTGGCCAGGGCGGATTCACTTCACCACGACGTGGCGCCGGTGCGGCGATCATACCGGGGTTGGGGACGACATCGCCTTCTTTGTTCACCCTGCCGCAAATAAAATTCAGGGTTTGAATAAAGTGCTCAATCAATATGCCGTGAGGCGCCATATTCGGCCCAGTGCCGCCCACAACGACGCCGCGTTCCGCCGTGCCGAAGACCCGCACGGCTTCGATGAAGTCTTCGGCCTCAATACCGCAGCGTTCGGCGACGAATTCCGGTGTATAAGGTTCAACGCTCGCTGCCAGTTCTTCCAGGCCTTCCATATTGGCGGCACAGAATTCATGGTCGTGCAGCCCTTCTTTCAGAATCTGGCGAACAAACCCGGCGAGGAAAGGAACATCTTCGCCCGGATTGACCTGCAGAAAATGCGTGGCGCGATTGGCAACTTCAGTGCGTCGGGGGTCAACGACGATAACCTGCATGCCCTTTTTTATCTCGTCGCGCAGGCGGGCATAGGGCGAGAATGGGGGCGGGCCGCCGAAGGGAGTGAACTGCGAGACCACGGGATTATTACCTATCATCATGCAGACATCGGCATCGGTGAATTTGTGGGTGCCGCCTCCCCATGCCCCCAGGCGAGAGGAGGCGATATGACGGGCAGGCTGATCAATCGTGACCGAAGTGTAGTAGGACGGAGAGCCGACACTCTTGTGCCATGCTTTGGGAATCACGAGCGCCGCAGAATTCTGATAGCCGTATGATCCAACGTAGGTTGCGATAGATCTCGCACCGTGATCGCCCATGAGCTGTTTTACTTTTTCTGCTATCTCGTCCATGGCCTGGTCTGTGTCGATTTCCTCGAACTCGCCGTTAGGCAGGCGTTTCAAAGACTTCGAGATGCGCGCAGGTGTGGTGTACTGCTCGGGCAGCTGGCGCCCCTTGATGCAGGTGTAGCCGCCGTAAACCGGGTCATCAACATCACCGCGGACTTCTATGGGTTTGCCATCCTCGACATCAACTTCGATGGCGCAGTAGGCGTGGCAAAACCGGCAGAATGTTTTATGCGTCGTGACAGACACGGCAGCTTCCTCTCTTTTATTATTTGTTGAAACAGATTATCGAACTTCCGCAAAAACCGTCAACCTTGATGGTTTTAAGTGAACATGCCCTCTGTTGCTGCGGCAGATGTCAGGCCATTTGTTGCATGAAGGTGTTGAGGTCGAAATAGTCGCGCCAGGCACTGATTTTGCCGTCGGTGACCTCGAAGGTGCCCATGACGGGCAGGTCGATTTTCTTGCCCCCCGGCATGTCAAAGCGGTCAACCCGTTCAGTCAGAACCTTGTTGCCGTTCTCTGCGATCGAGAGCACCTCCCAGTCGACGGCTTCCGGGCCCATGCCGCGGATCGCGGCTGCAACAGCAGCCTTGCCCTCGATCACCTCCATGGGAATGTTGTGCCACACGGTGTCGGCTGCCAGCAGATCGACTGCGGCATCCCAGTCCATGGTGTTCCAGGCATCGATGAAGGCGAGCACGGTTTCTGTATTAGTCATCATTTCCTCCGAAAAAAAGGGGCGCAAATGCGCCCCTGTATCAAGTTTGGTCTGTGTTGCAATTACATTGAGTAACGGACTTCGAGTGCATAGGTGCGTGGTGCGCCCCAGCCCTGGAAGCCCGTGTTCGGACCGCCACTTGGCAGGATGAAGGCGCCACCGCCAAG
>JAYQAI010000021.1:0-28278 GCA_038136715.1 Gammaproteobacteria bacterium
TCGGCCTTCCCACTGACCGTATTCAGGACCAAATTCGCAGACTGCGTCTTCCGTGAAAATATCGGCCAGCGCGTCGATCTGGCCGTTATCCATCAGATGGGAATACAGCTGCTTCAGTTTGCGGATTTTCTCTTTCTCCAGAAGCTCTCTCAGCTCCTGCATTTCGTCGGCTGTAAATTCAGACATGTCCAGATTCCTCGTTATATTTGTTGTTCGGCGAGCCGTCGAGTATAGCGGCAGGGAAAAAATGTTGTCGACTACAAAAAACTAGGCAGATTGTGATTTTTTGGGTTAGAGTTGAAGCGTCGGTACAAAAACCGGCAAAAGAATAAGATAAAAGTTACAGAACAACCAAACACTAGAGGGGAAAGCAGATGTCTAAAAGGACTCTCAAGCCTTTGCTGCATACGTCAATCAAAGGAGCCATAGCGGGTCTATGTCTCTCAGGCTATGCCCTAGCCGAGGAACGTGTGCTGGAAGAGGTCATCGTCACGGGTACCAAGCGTGCTGTCGCCCAGCAGGATACGCCAATCGCCATTTCCACGCTCACTGCGAATGATATCGCCCGAACATTTGGCAACGATATCAGAGCGGTTGGTGATCTTTCGCCAAACGTGAACCTTACACTGCAGACGGGCTTCAATGCGCTTGCTGGTGGTATTCGGGGAACGGGCACTATCTCGATTCTCACGACGCAGGATCCCAGTGTGGGTATCCTTATTGATGAGTTTGCACTTAATCACGTCCAGACGCAGTTTGTTGAATTGTTCGACCTGGAACAGGTGGAAATCTACCGCGGTCCCCAGGGAACCCTGTTCGGGAAAAATTCAACCGGTGGTGTCATTGCGATCACCTCGAAACGCCCCGACATGGAAGAGTTCGGTGGAACGGTCAACGTATCGATGAGCAGCTACGGCTCTGATTCAGACAACTATAAGATTCAGGTCGGGTTTGATGCGCCGATCATCCCGGGTGAACTTTCATTCAGGTTCGCTGGCTCACAGACAGTTGAAGATGGCTTTTACTTCAACGACAAGGACACGGCGCAGTTCCCGAATTCCCCGCTCTATGGACTGCTTGGCATTACGCCTGACATGCTGCCACCTGAGCTGAGTCTCGTGACCAGCGGGGCAGGCGAGAACCTTGGCGGCAAAGACGTCTTTGCTGCTAAAGCGAAACTGTTGTGGCAGCCCAACGATCGTTACGAGGCCTACTTCATATGGGAAACGGTGCGTGATGAATCAGATTCACCACCGGGTGTTAATGAAACGCCAGCAGGTGAAGGATTCCTCTTTGAATTGCTCGGGTTTCCAGGTATCGCCGCGGCTGGCCACAGTGATCCGTTCAGCACAGGGATGACCCAGCAAGGTAACGGTATCAATATCCGTGACGGGCATCGCGTCGATGTGGACGGCTTTTACCTGAACCAGTCGCTCGATTTCGATCGTTTCACCCTGAAGTCAATCACAGGTTATCGTGAACAGGAAGAAACTCTGCCATCCACCTACACGGGAGAGGCATTCCTTTCGCTGTATGATGCGACCAGAAACCTTGAGCGTGAACAGTTTCAGCAGGAAATTCGTCTGATTTCGAACTTCGACGGTCCGCTGAATTTCGTTGTCGGTGGTATTTACATTTCTGATGAGCTGGATTTTCGCTCTTATGCGACGGTCGGCTTGTCCTCTCTGTTCCCGGCGGTTTTATCAGGCGGTGCTTTCTTCGATGACCGTGGTTTCGTCAACATGGACCTGCGAGGTATCACAGGCGATCCTGGTCACGGTCAGGTAAAACAGGATCGTGAATCGTTCGCCATCTACGCGGACGGCACCTACCAGTTCAACGATCAGTGGAGCCTGACGCTTGGGGTAAGAAACACCAAGGACGAAAAGGAATTTTACAAGCCAACCGGCGGTGGTGCGCCTTGTAACCAGTACACAGAAGCGCAGGATGCGCTGACAGATGCGAATGGAAATTGTATTGACGCCAGGTCGACGTCTGTGAGCCGCGCTGGACTGGAAGGTTCGCAGATCGATCAGCGCGACAATGTGCTGCCTGCCTCACAATACTTCTTTGTCGCCGATAAAGATGAGGACTGGTCTGAAACAACCTGGCGGGTTGTGGTTGACTACAAGAGTGAGAATGATCACCTCTGGTATGCCAGTGTTGCAACCGGATTCCTCGCCGGTGGTTTCAGTGAAACCTGCTCGCAGCAGCCGACCTGTATTTCTTACGATCCTGAAACAAACATCAACTATGAAGTGGGTTTCAAGGGTGATTTGTTTGATGGGATTCTGCGGTTTAACGCGTCAGTCTTCTTTACAGATTTTGAAGATCTGCAGCGTAACCAGGTGTTCCGTTTCATCGACCCGATCAGCGGTGTTGAAGGCCAGGAAACAATTACGTTGAATGCGGGCGAATCCAGCGCGCAGGGTCTGGAAATAGAAACCACCTGGCTGGTGTCTGACCGGCTCACGCTGAAGGGTTCACTGGGCTATCTGGACGCGGAATATGACAAGTTCGATTTCGAAGGTGTAGATCTAACCAGCCTTGATATCCCGTTCGCTTCAGAGGTTCAGGCTGGGGTACAGGCAACTTATCTTCAGCCGCTGGCCAGTGGAGCCACCCTCACATGGTACCTGTCAGCTCACTACCAGGATGATGCTGAAATGAGCCCGTTCGACCCTAATGCCGTGGCAACAGGTGTGGCGAGACACCCGACTTACACGCAGCTGGAGTCGCGAACGCTGGTTGATGTCAATTTGACCTATACCAGCCCAGACGAGAAGTACTACGCGACCGTGTTCGGTAAAAATATTACTGACGAGGAGTATCGCGTGTCTGCTAACTCGGTAGGCGGCCTGTGGAACTTCACGCAATATGGTGCACCCGCACTGTGGGGCGTGGAATTCGGCATGCGGTTCGAATAAACAACGAAGGTGCTTCGACAAAGGGCGAGTGCTTGCACTCGCCCTTTTTTATTTCCGATGGGAGTTAAGTGATGAACGATGGTCAGAACGAAAAAACCAATCAAAGACTCTTTCTGAAACAGGTGCCCGATGGCTTGGCGGGCCCCGATGACTTTGAAGTCAGAGAAGAAACGCTGCCCCTACTGGAGGAGGGTGAACTGCTGGTCGAATCCCACTACGTCGGCCTTGATGCGGCTCTGAGACTCATCACCCGGGACAGCGATGAGTTCCTGTTTCGTGTCAGGCCAGGAGACCCGGTTCATGGTTCGATTGCAGGGCAGGTGATTGAGTCACGCCATGATGGCTTCGCGGTCGGTGATTATGTATCGGGTTCGTTGGGTGTTCAGTCTCACGCTATCAGCAACGGTGAGGGCCTTGAGCGCTGTGACCTCGCCCAGGCGCCACTTGGTGCCTGGCTCGGCGGCTTTGGTAATTCCGGGCTGACAGCTTATTTTGCTGTCATCGACGAGTGTAAACCGCAGCCGGGCCAGACAGTCCTGATTAATGGTGCTGCCGGTGCTGTCGGCTCGATGGCCGGTCAGCTCTGTCGACTCGCCGGAGCGACAGTCATTGGCCTGACAGGCTCGGAAGACAAGTGTCGCTGGCTGACCGAAGAGCTGGGGTTCGATGTTGCTATCAACTACAAAGAGGACGACTGGTTTGAGCAGCTGGCAGCGGCAGCGCCAGATCGACTCGATGTCATTTTCGACAATGTTGGTGGAGATGTGCTGGATCAGAGCTTGAAACTGATCGGCATGCATGGCGTTGTCCTGCTCTGTGGTTCGACATCCCAGTACTCAGAGGCCGAAATGAAAGGGCCGGCTAATTACATCTGGTTGGGCACTATGCGGGCCAGATTGCAGGGATTTGTCGTCTTTGATTACGCGGACCGTTACGCCGAGGCACGTGAGCGCATGTCACGCTGGATTGCAAAGGGTGAATTGAAACTGCCTTGTCATGAACTTGAGGGCGGGGTTGATCAGTTTGGTGAGGCTTTCCGCCAGCTTTATGAAGGGAAAAACCTGGGCAAGATGCTGCTTAAACTGCCTGCGGCGGGCTAGCTGGGTCACGACGCGCATCGCGTCGATCAAAGGCGTCGCGGATACGCTTTAAGCGTGCCGACGTGATCGGATAGCGCCAGATGATCAGGACTGCCGCAGTGTAGAACAACCAGGGCGGCAATACGTAGACGTAGGCGAGCATTTTGATTTCTTCAGGCCCGTTGTTGTTGCTGCTAGGGTCAAACCCCAGTAGTTCCAGCATAGGCAGGGCGAGACCCAGCGCCAGGGCTGTCACCAACTTTTGCCCGAGGGACCAGACCGCAATGTAGGAGCCAGCCACATTTTCGCTGGTCCGTCTGGACGCGATTTCGATCACGTCAGCTTTCATCGACATGGACATGGCGCCGAAGTTACCTCCGGCGATACCGTAGCAGGCCAGGCACAGGAAAAAGCCCAGCAGGTCGCCGCTGTCGAGCAGGAGGAAAGACGGCGTGACAATCACAAACAGAATCCCACCGGCAATCCAGGTCGGTTTTTTACCGACGCGGTCCGCAATCGCAACCCAGAATGGCAGAGCCAGGATATTGGCGCCGAAATAGCCCAGCAGAATCGCCTGAGTCTGCCCTTCGGCCTCGACGACGTAGGTGGCGAAGAGCATGAAAGTCGCGGAGCCCCAGCCGGTGCCGAGCGACATCAGCATAAAGCCGAAGAACAGGAGCATGAACGAACCATTCTTGAACATGATTTTGGCATGTTTAAGGACGGGCGCTTTCGGCCGGGGATAAGCTTCCCGCTCCGGTACGCGCCACAAGGTGATAGTGATCAGCACGGGCAGCGCGACCAGCGCCATTGAGCCGATAATGGTCAGTCCTTCTCGCGGCATACTGCCATAGCCGGTTATTTCACCGGCGACTACAGGTACGGCGAGGACGCTGACATTGCCCAGGAAACCAAAAGCCTGACGCCAGCCGGTGATGCGGGTGCGCTCGTAGTAGTCATCGGAGAGTTCGGCACCCCATGCATAGTAAGGAATGTTGATCATGGTCCAGCCCAGCCAGAGCAGGACTGACCAGATCAGGAGATGCCAGTTGGTAATAGGCAGATCGTTCAACACTGTCGGATTAAACAGTTGGAAAGCCGAGATCATCATCAGCAGGGCGCCGCCAGCGATCCAGGGCTTGCGGCGGCCGAACCTGCCGGGCGTACGGTCACTCAGGTAGCCGATGAGGGGGTCGGTGACAACGTCCGTGACTCGCGCCAGCATCAGGATGAGGCCCACCTCGGTCAGCGAGAGTCCGAGGTCCCTCGAATACACAAACGGCAGGTACAGTCCCACGGGAATTGAGGCGAGGTAGACCGCATATTCCGGCAGGGCAAACAACATCAATGTGCGTTGCTTAAGGGAGGTTGATTTCCCGTCGGTTTGGTGGTCAGATTCGCGCGCCATGACGATGGATACTACAGCTTTCAGCGAGCATCTCAATTACCTGCAGACGATTACGCCAGGTGAGAATGAGGACAAAAGAGACGCGCTCGCCGCCTACCCTGGCCTCGCACCGTTCCTGCGGGCATTGCTGGTCGCAGATGGTACGGTGACCTACCTGTTGTCTGCCTACTTCAACGAACAGATTGCGGTACAGACGCAAGGTCAGTCGATGTATCAGATGCCACAGGATCTGCCTATGCTGGGCTTGCTTGCAGGCCAGCAAGCCTTTTTCAGGCGGGTAGCCCTGTTTGGCGCAGAAACAGGCGTTGCCTATGCCGAGGCCCAGAGCCTGATCAATCCTGGGCGATTGCCTGACGTGCTCTTCAATGAGTTGATATCAGAACATGTGGGTATGGGTGAGGTGCTGCGAAATTCGGCCCGTGGCAGCTATCGTGAGGTAATGGACATCCGGGAGGAGGCGGCTCAGATCATGCGCCGGACTTACGGTGTATTTCTTGCGCAACAGCCGGCGATCCTCATCACTGAGGACTTCTTCAGGTTACGCTTCGAGTAGCCGTTCCCGCAGGTGATTTTCATCAGCCGCGCTGACACCCACCGCCTCGAAGTAGCCGCGGATGCCGCCGTAGTGCTGATCGATTTCATCGAATGCGCCGTGCAGGTATTCTTCCCGAACACCGGCAAAAACCTCAAGAATGCCGTCACTCATGGGCAAGGTCATGCCCTCGGCCGCGGCACGCTCAGCCATCTTTTCCTTCATGCGCTCGGCCAGTTCTGTCGCCTGATTGCTGATCAGGTAATCGTGAATGATGGTTTCACGATTGACGCCAAGCAGGCTGAGAATGATCGCTGCACCAAAACCCGTTCTGTCCTTGCCGGCGGAACAGTGCAGCAAGAAGCCTCGTTCAGTATTCACCAGTTCTCGCATCAATTGTTTGTAGGAAGCGACATGGTCCCGGGCGATCTCGCGGGTAATGCGCCGCATGAAATCAATGAAATCTTCAAGTGAAGGCGGCGCCTCTTTGACGGACTCCTGGAACTGAAACGAACTGCCAGGCCAGATAGGTATATGTACTCGGCAGTCGAAGGGAGGAGTTGCCGGGGTAGGTGACTCCTCAGCCTCCTCATGGCTGCGCAGGTCACAGATGACGCCGACGTCCAGCGCGGCAAAGTCCTCAAAGGCTTGCGCCGGGATGTGGTTCAGGCTGCCGCAGCGGAACAGCAGGCCGCGTCGGACGCGCGCGCCGTCTGCAGTGACATAGCCACCAAAGTCGCGCAGGTTGATGCTGCCCTCAACGCCGACGAAATTTGCTTTTAGGTGTGCCTGACTGCTCATGGCGGCTTATTATAGGTGAAGCCGTTAGATTGGGGGAAAGATCAAGAAAGGTGTTAACGAGGCAGTAGTTCCCGTGATTCCGGTGAGCTGGTAGGCTGGAGGTTTCGGCAGCACCCCCCAAGACAGGAGCGAGATAGGATGACAGAGATTGTGACTGCGTTGATCGAGGCCCTTGGTGCCGACACCGTGTTGACGGGCGAGGCAGTGAGTGAGCGGCAGGCTGGTTTTTTCAGCCGATCCACGGTGAAGGCGAAAGCCATCGTGCGACCTCGGACCACCGAGGAGGTGAGTGCTGCGCTCAAGCTCTGCCATGAATTTGGCCAGCCTATCGTGCCCCATGGCGGTTTAACGGGCCTGGTCCAGAGCACCGTGACGACTCCGGCTGAAGTGGCTATATCACTTGAGCGTATGAACCAGATTGAAGAGGTCAACCCAACTGACCGCACAGTCATTGTCCAGAGTGGTGTGATCCTGCAGACCCTGCAGGAAGAGGTAGAAAAACACGACCTGATGTTCCCACTCGACCTGGGTGGGCGAGGCAGTTGTACCATTGGCGGCAATATCTCGACCAATGCGGGCGGTAATCGTGTGATCCGCTATGGCATGACCCGTGACATGGTGCTGGGTGTTGAAGCCGTGCTGGCTGACGGTACCGTAGTCTCTTCCATGAACCAAATGATCAAAAACAATGCGGGCTATGATTTGAAGCACCTGTTTATCGGCAGCGAGGGCAGCCTCGGCATTGTCACTCGCGCCGTGCTGCGGCTCCGTGAAGCTCCGAGAGAGCGTGCCACGTTGCTGGTTGCGGTGGATGAATTCGACAAACTGCCGCTACTGCTGAAGCACCTCGACAGCACCTTGGGTGGAACGCTGTCAGCTTTCGAGCTTATGTGGAACAATTTCTACCGCCTCGTCACGACGCCGCCCGCTCTGAATTCACCGCCGATGTCGCAGGACTATCCCTACTATGTGCTGATCGAGGCTATTGGTTCCGATGCAGCGCGGGCCGAAGCCATCCTGGCTGATGCCTGGGATCAGTCACTCATCATGGATGCTGTTATTGCCCAGTCAGAGGCTCAGCGTCTGCAACTCTGGGCGTTGCGTGACGACGTTGGTCAGATGATGCAGTTTTCACCGACTTTCACCTTCGATGTCAGCCTGCGAATTTCAGATATGGTGGACTATGTCGGCGAGGTAAACCAGCGACTGGAGGAACGTTTCCCGAACGTGCAGAACTTTACCCTGGGGCATATGGGTGATGGTAATCTGCATTTCATCGTCGCCACCGGTGAAGGCGATAACAGCCTGCGCCATGACGTCGAAGCCTGCGTATATGAACCATTGGCAGAAGTCTCAGGGTCTGTCTCGGCGGAACATGGTGTTGGCCTCGAGAAGAAAGCGTGGCTTGACGTTTCCCGCTCGCAAACGGAAATCGAGCTGATGCGGCGAATGAAGCTGGCATTGGATCCGAAAGGGATCCTCAATCCGGGCAAGATTTTCGATCTGGCAGGGTGAAATGAGGGGAAAGCAAACCCGGTCGAACAACGTTCAGGCTGGGGTCATGTAACTTTATTAAGATGAATTCCGCCGTTGAAGTAGCACTTCGCGGCAACGATTGAGCAATCAGGAGAGTAGTATGCGAATTTTTTTCTTGGTCGTGGCATTCACACTGGCAGCGCCGGCCCTTGCGGGTGATGCCGCAGCAGGTAAGGCGAAAGCCCAGATCTGTGCAGCGTGCCATGGTGCGCAGGGCATTTCACCCGCTGACATCTGGCCGAATCTCGCGGGACAGAAAAAAGGCTATCTGATCAAGCAGATCAAGGCGTTTAAAGACGGCACTCGCAGGGATCCCTCTATGGCACCCATGGTCAACATGCTGAATGACCAGGACATTGAAAATATCGCGGAATATTATTCTTCGCTCGGTAACTGACTCGCCGCGATTGCAGACTCCCTGAACCGCAGTGGTCGGTTCAGGTGTAGGTTGAGCCTTTCATGCCTGTTTCTACGTCCTGGCGAATCACGACGTTAACCAGGGCGGGCTTGCCTGAGGCAAAGGCCCGCTCCAGCGCGGGCCCGATTTCTTCTGGTTTCTCGCAGTACTCTCCGTGGCCACCCATGGCCTCAACGATCTTGTCGTAGCGGGTAAAGTTGAGCTTGGTTGCCACCACGCGATTGGCGCCATAAATAGCTGCCTGCGGTCTGATCATCTGGCCCCAGGCACCATCGACACCGACGATGCCGACAATCGGCAGGTCGAATCGTACGGCCGTGTCGTATTCAAACCCGTTCAGGCCGAAACTGCCGTCACCATAGATAATCAGGACGCGCTTCTCGGGTTTCGCGAGTTGCGCTGCGAGGGCAAACGGCATGCCGACGCCCAGGGTTCCCAGTGGACCTGGGTCCATCCAGCAGTTTTCCTCCGGCACGGGTAGCACCTTGGAGGCCTGAGCCACGATGTCTCCGCCATCGCCAATCAGGATGACATCCTTGTCAGCAACAAAGTCACGGACCTCGCGACACAGCCGGAGCGGATCAATCGGCACTTCATCTGAATTGAGCTGCGCCGAGAAGTCGGCCTCGAGTTCTGTTTCGCGGGCACTTAATTGATCACGCCATTCACTGAAATCCAGATTTGCGCCGGCGGCATCAATCGCCTCGCTCATGCCGCGGAAACTGCTGCTGAGGTTGCCGACGATGAAAGCATCTGCAGAGCGATTGGTGCCGATCAGCTCGTTTTCGATGTCAAACTGGATGATCTTGGCATCCGCCGGGATGGAACGACCAAAGGCCAGCCGGAAATCCAGCAGAACACCGGCGCAGACAAACACATCGCACTGCTGCATGGCTTCCTTGCGGACGCGGTTCAACAGTTCCGGTGTGCCGGGTTTGACCGTACCCCGCCCCATGCCGTTGACGAACGTCGGGATGTGCGTCTTCTCAATAAAGGCCTGGATACTGCTCGAAGCATTCGACCATTTCACACTGGTGCCTGCCATCATCACCGGGCGCTCTGCCTGCTGCAGAATTTCGAGTGCCGCCTCCAGGCTGGCGGTTTCAGGTGACAGCACTGGTGGGGTCGTGCGGATATCGGGGAAACGGACATTGTCCATTTCAACTTCGCCGCTCAGGATATCCATTGGAATTTCGAGAAATGCCGGGCCCGGGTTGCCGGAAACGGCATGCCGAATTCCCATCTCGATGTAGTCAGGGATGCGTCTTGTGTCGTAGCAGGCATCGGCCCACTTTGTGATCGGCTTCATCAGGCTGACGTGATCCATTTCTTGCAGTGAACCACGTCGCATGTTGTTAAACGGACCCTGGCCGCCGATAACCAGGATAGGGCTGTTTGCCCGCCAGGCATTGGCGACACCGGTAACACCATCGGTGACGCCGGGGCCTGCAGTGAGCACCGCACAGCCGATCTTGCCGGGGTTGAGTCGGCTCCAGGCATCAGCGGCGTGTACCGCTGCCTGTTCATGCCTGACATCAATGACCTGAATACCTTCGTCCAGGCAGCCATCGTAAATAGCCATGACGTGGCCGCCACTCAGCGTGAATATACATTCCACGCCTGCCTGCTTCAGTGCGCGCGCTGCTAATTTGCCACCATGCATTTTCATGACTTTGCCCTCGGTTGCTGTTAGATACTGTTCACGTTGCTGACCAAAGGAATCTGGTGAGCTGCGCTAGTTCTGGTTAGGCTCGCAGAAAATTGCGTACATTGCCTCAATCAGTTTTGAGGCCTCTCCTTCTTTCAGAGAGTAATAGACAGTCTGAGCATCACGCCTCGACTCGACGACGTCCTCGTAGCGCATGCGTGCCAGATGCTGGGAGAGAGGCGACTGTGCGATACCGATTTTCTTCGACAGCTCTCCCACGCTTTGCTCACCCATTTTCAGCTCACACAAAATCATCAGGCGATGCGGATGACCCAGCAATTTCATCATGTCACTGGCCCGGGTCGCAGAAGCCTGCATCGTTTCAAGATCCATTGGCACTCCATTCCTGATGGGCTGATTTTCTCATTTTAAGACCAATTACGAGAGCTGGTTGCATTAATATTTAATAATTTTATAATATACGAAAAATATCATCTACCCCTAAATCTCATCGCATCGCCAAAGCACAGGAGAACAGGGGCCAACTCAACAGGGTGAATTATACGCACATGAACGCACCGGATGATAAACAAACTCGACAAAACAAGGATTTAAACACGTCCGAGCTGAACCGGCGTCGATTCTTGATGGGCTCGATGGGGCTGGTGGGCGGCGCTGCTGCCGCCCAGATCGGTCTCGCTGATGACAACAGCGTTCTGCCGCCGAATGTCCCCGCCTGGACCAAGTCGCTTGGACCGGGTGTCCTGACCAACCCTTACGGTCAGCCTTCACGGTTTGAAGCGAGCGTTCAGCGTCGCAGCGTGGAATGGCTGACTGCTGATCGTATCGCATCAATCAGTTTCACACCGCTGGCCGATCTGAAAGGGATCGTCACCCCGAGCGGGCTCGTGTTCGAGCGCTACCACGCGGGTGTCCCCGAAATTGATCCGGCACAACATCGCCTCATGATCCACGGCATGGTGGAGCGCCCCATCATCCTGACGATGGATGATCTGATGCGGTTCCCCTCGACCAGCCAGATCCGCTTTCTCGAATGCCCGGCGAATGGTGGTATGGAGTGGCGCGGCGCGCAGATGGAGGGTGTTCAGTTTACCCACGGCATGCTGTCCTGCTGTGAATGGACCGGCGTCATGCTGTCCACGTTGCTGGAAGAGGTTGGCGTCGATAAGCGCGCCGCCTGGATTCTGGCGGAAGGTGCCGATGGATCCCACATGAGCCGCAGTATCCCGATGGATAAGGCGCTGGACGACGCGATGATCGTGTATGCACAGAATGGTGAAATGCTGCGACCTGAGCAGGGTTACCCGGTGCGTCTCATCAATCCCGGCTGGGAGGGCAACACGTGCGTCAAGTGGCTGCGCCGTCTCGAAATCGGCGACAAGCCCTGGCATCACCGCGAAGAAACCTCGAAATACACCGACCTCATGGCAGACGGCACCGCGCGCGAGTTTACCTACGTCCAGGAATGTAATTCTGTGATTACCAGTCCTTCGCCGGAGAAACCGATGAAAGGGAAGGGCAAGTACTGGGTAGAGGGCCTTGCCTGGTCTGGCAATGGCAAAGTCAAACATGTCGATGTGTCTTTTGATGGCGGCATCAACTGGCGTGAAGCTCGCTTTACCAGTGTCGTCCTGCCCAAATCCCTGACGCGGTTCGGCCTTGAACTGGATTGGGACGGTTCACCGCTGATGCTGCAGAGCCGGGCTGTCGACGAAACTGGCTATGTGCAGCCGACCTATACGCAATTGCGCGCTGCGCGCGGTACTAACTCGATCTATCACAAGAATGCGATTCACACGTGGAAGATCAACCCGGATGGGAGTGTGCAGAATGTTCAGATTACTTAGCGCCCTGTTGCTCAGCTGCCTGGCTGCCAGCGCGTTGGCGGAGCGCGCCGGTTACTTCGGTTACGGCAAGCCGGCAACGCCTGAAGAAATCGCTGGCTGGGATATTGATGTCCGGCCGGACGGCGAGGGTCTGCCGGAAGGGAGTGGCTCTGTTGAAGACGGTGAATGGCTCTATGAAGAGAAGTGTGCTGAATGTCACGGCAGTTTTGGTGAAGCGGTGGGACGTTACCCGGCACTCGCCGGCGGTGAAGGCTCGCTGACAGACGACCGGCCTCACCGTACTGTCGGCAGCTACTGGCCCTATGTCAGTACGCTATGGGATTATATCCATCGTGCCATGCCCTACACCCAGCCCGAGTCACTGACAGATGATGAGGTTTATGCGATCACAGCCTATGTGCTCTACCTGAACGAAGTGGTGGAAGATGATTTTGTGCTGGGTCGGGAAACTTTCAAGGATGTTGTTCTGCCGAATGCCGGTAACTTTACCCGAGACGTCCGGCCGGATACCGCAAACACGCGCTGCATGAAAAATTGCAAGGATCCAGCAAGTATTGAGATTACCTCTATCGTCGAAACAAAACCTGCTGAGGAGACAAGGGTCGAAGTGGCCATTGCAGCACCTGCCGGCAAGGCAACTTATGACCAGGCGTGTGCGATGTGCCACGTTAGTGGCCTGGGTGGTGCGCCCGTGCTCGGCGACGCCGCCGTGTGGACCACGCGCAGTGCCAGGGGCACGAGTGTGCTGATCGCCAATGCGATCAGTGGCTATCAGGGTGAGCAGGGCTACATGCCGCCCAAAGGTGGTTTCGCTGCCTTGACTGATGAGGCGGTTGAAGCCGCTGTCGAATACATGCTGGAGATGAGTCAATGAGATGTGTCCTGGTGCTGACGTTGATGCTCGCGTTCGAGGCGCAGGCCGATGAATTTGCGGAAGCCCGCGCCATGGCCTTTGACCGCAACAAGGGGAACTGCCTTGCCTGTCATATGATTGCCGGCGGAGAGATGCCGGGTCTGGTTGCGCCTCCATTGATGATGATGAAACAACGCTTTCCTGACAGGGAAGTCCTGAAAGAACAGATCTGGGACGCAACGATCAGGAATCCTGAATCAGTCATGCCGCCCTACGGCCGGCATGGCGTATTTACCGAGGAAGAGCTTGAGAGGGTGGTGGATTACATCCACTCGCTCTAGCCCTGAATCGACAGCAAGAAGAGAGGTTAGCAATGATGCAACGTAGAAAATTCCTGCAGGCGTTCGGCCTCGCCAGTGTTGCGCTGGCGTTGCCAAAGATCGTTTTTGCCAGGGCAGTAGAAGCTTTCAAGGCCAGTTCCGTGGACGATGTGTTGAAGAATCTCCTCGGTGACATGGCCGTTGAGATGTCTGATCAGATCAAATTTAAGATCCCAGATATCGCTGAAAATGGTGCGGTTGTGCCGGTCACGGTTTCGACCGATATCGCTGGTGTCGAGAAGATTTATCTTTTGATCGACAGCAATCCGACCCCACTGTCAGCGGTGTTTGATATCGGACCGAAGATCATGGCGGATGTCTCGACACGGGTAAAAATCGGTGAGAGTTCTAAAGCCCGTGTTGTCGTTCGAACGGCAGATAAGGCCTACATGACCGAGAAAGAAGTGAAAGTCACGATCGGGGGCTGCGGAGGTTAATCATGGCGAAGATCAAAATCAGAGCAAAAGTGAAGAATGGCGTGGCTTCGGTTAAATCGCTGATTCCGCACCCGATGGAAACCGGCACCCGGCGTGATGCTGACGGCAACGTCGTACCGGCGCACTACATTGAAACCGTTGTCTGTGAGCACAATGGCGAAGTGGTTATGACAGCCGAGTGGGGCCCTTCAGTCTCGAAAGACCCTTACTTCGCCTTCAAGGTGGCCGAAGCCAAGAGTGGCGATACGATTCGCATCGCCTGGACAGATAACCTTGGTGAATCCTCCGCCAACGAAGTGACGCTGAAGTAATGCAGCGGCTGCTGACATCCTTACTGCTGGCGCTGACTGCTGGGCCAGCCTGGACTGACCCTGCGGCCGACCGTGAGGCGATGCAGGCTTTTTATGAGAAGCGGTTCCCTTCGATTCCTGTCGAAGCACATGCCGATGGTGCTTATGCGATGGATGCCGCCAAGCGGGCTCAATGGCAGGAGATGGAAGAGTTTCCGCCCTACGAGTTTACGGTAGATGAGGGTGAGGCGCTGTTCAGTACGCCTTTTGCCGATGGCGCTGGCTACAGCGACTGCTTTGCCGACGAAGGTGCGGTGAAGCATACCTATCCGCGGTTCGAAGGCGGGGAGGTTGTGACGCTTGAGATGGCGGTCAACCAGTGCCGACAGGCTCATGGTGAAGCAGCCCTCGCCTGGGACAGTGAAGAACTGATGGCGCTTGTCGCATACATGGCCTACGCCTCTCGCGAAGAGACCATTGATATCGAAGTGCCAGCAGAGGCTAAGGCGGCCTATGAACGGGGTAAGCAGTATTACTTCAGCCGCCGCGGTCAACTCAACTTCTCCTGTTCGCACTGCCATATGCAGATCTCGGGTATGAAGCTGCGCGCAGAAGTGCTGAGCGCCTCAGTCGGCCACGTCACACACTGGCCCACATACCGTTTCAAGTGGCAGGAAGTCGGCCCGCTGCATCGTCGCTTCGTTGAATGCAACGAGCAGGTCGGTGCGGAAGGTCTGCCTTACCAGAGTCAGTCTTATCGTGAACTCGAGTATTTCCTGACCGTCATGAGTGACGGGCTGCCCATCAACGGACCGGCGAGCAGAAAATAATGAAAACCCTGATCTTTATCGTTCTTGTCTCATTGGCTCAGGCTGCGTTGGCCGATGCCGCGGCCGTTATCAAAGAAGCTGAAGCGCTCAATGCGAAGGCACGGTCCATGGAAAATGCCTGGACGCCGACAGCAAAATTGATCGCAGAGGCCAAAGCGGCGCAGGTTGAGGGTGACGAGGTGCGCGCGAGTGAAATGGGTGAAAGGGCCCGAATGCTGGCCGAGGCCTCGATCCGGCAGGCAGAGCTTGAGCGCGAGCGCTGGAAAACGCGGCAGCTGGTGAAATAACCGGCTGCGCCGCAGAAGGGCAGAACCGACCATGAACCGAAGAGAATTTCTGCAGTTGCTGGCCCAGGCCAGTATCGCGGCGCAACTGGCTGGTTGTCGCTCGCTGGCAACCGAGTCCGGGAGCGATCTATATGCGGAGCCGGCCTTTGGTGAAGCACGGCTGCTGCACATTACCGACACCCATGCGCAACTCAATCCGATTTACTTCCGTGAGCCCAGCGTCAACATCGGCATCGGTGCTGCCAGCGGCAAGCTGCCGCATCTGGTCGGCGAAAATTTGCTGTCGCGCCTGCCGGGCTTCTCTGCCATGGAGTCACATGCATTCACCCATCTTGACTTCACCGCCGCAGCCGAGAAGTTTGGCAAGATTGGTGGCTTTGCCCATCTCGCGACCCTGATCAAGCAACTGCGGGGTTCAGCCAAAGGCTCGCTGCTGCTTGACGGTGGTGATACCTGGCAGGGTTCGGGTACCGCACTCTGGACTCGCGGCAGGGACATGGTCGAGGCCTGTAACCTGCTTGGCGTCGATGTCATGACGGGTCACTGGGAATTCACCTACCATGAGGACGAGATTCTCGCCAACGTGGCGGCCTTCAATGGTGAGTTTGTCGGCCAGAACGTGCTGGCCACGGAAGATGCGTTGTTTGAAGGTGTTGAGGTCTACGATGAAGACTCGGGTCACGTCTTCAAACCCTATGTCATCAAGACCGTCGGTGCGAAGCGCATCGCGGTGGTGGGGCAGGGCTTTCCCTATACGCCAATCGCCAACCCTGCACGTTTTATCCCCAACTGGACTTTCGGTATTCGTGAGAGCGATCTCGCGGATCTTGTGGCGCACATTCGTGGGCATGAAATGCCCGATGCCGTTGTGCTCCTTTCTCACAACGGCATGGATGTTGATCTCAAGCTCGCTTCGAGGGTGGCTGGGATTGATGCCATCCTCGGCGGCCATACCCACGATGGCGTGCCGGTGCCGGTTGAGGTCAAGAACCCGGGTGGGACGACCATTGTCACTAATGCCGGCTCTAACGGTAAGTTTGTCGGTGTTTTGGATCTTGAGTTTGGTGCTGCTGGAGTGTCGGGTTATCAGTATCGACTGCTGCCGGTGTTCTCAAACCTGATCGCGGCAGACGCCGAGATGCAGGCTTATGTTGATCAGGTGCGCGAGCCCTGGCTTGATCAGTTGCGCGAACCGCTGGCAGAGACGGATTCGCTGCTGTACCGCCGCGGCAACTTCAATGGCAGTTTTGACCAGGTCATTGTCGACTCACTGCGCTCTCAGTTGGACGCTGAGTTCTCATTATCGCCGGGTTTCCGGTGGGGCACGAGCCTGCTGCCGGGCGATACGATCACAATGGAACATGTGCTCGACCAGACCTGCATCACGTACCCAGAGACTTACGCCAGAGACATGAAGGGCTCAGAACTCAAGCTGATCCTCGAGAGTGTTGCTGACAACCTGTTCAATGTCGATCCGTATTATCAGCAGGGTGGAGACATGGTGCGCACTGGCGGGCTGCAATACGAGTGCTGGCCTGGTGCCGAAATGGGTCATCGTATCCGCAACCTTGAAAGCACCTCTGGTCAAAAAATCGAAGCCGATAAAGACTACCGTGTGGCTGGCTGGGCTACGGTGGGCAACCAGTCGACCGGCCCCGCGATTTGGGACGTCGTTGCCGATCACCTGCGCGACATCAGACTGGTTAGCCTGGACCAGATTGAAACGCCGTTACTGCGGGGGGTCGATGGAAATCCGGGTATGGCGTAGGTACATTTTCTGCTGGCTGGCTTGCCTGCTGCCGCCATCTGCGCAGGCAGAGGCCCTGAATGAAAACAAGCCTTTTGCTGAAAAGCATGTGCTGCTGCAGGTGAGCAGTCGCGACCAATACGCGTCTGCACTGAATATCGCGTCCAACCTGCAGAAGCACTATGGGCCTGACTTCATTGACATCCAGGTGGTGACTTTCGCGGCGGGTATTGAGCTGCTGCGAGCGGATGAAAATTCACTTAAACCAAGGATTGAAAGTCTGCAGGCCAGCGGTGTGCGCTTCTTCGTTTGCCAGAATACGATTGATACGTTGAAACAGCAGCGGGGCGTTGAGTTCAGGCCGCTGGTGGATACTGAGCGGGTTAAGACCGGTGTGGCTTATATTATGGAGGAGGTGGAACGGGGCTACACGCTTGTCGCCCCATGAGGTGATGGTCCGGGCTCAGTGCCCTGTGTCGTAGCGATCCTTCAAAATGAAGAAAGCGAGTGCCAGCAGCATCAGGCTGAACGGGATGGCGAGATAGACCCCCTCGATACCGATCAGATCAACAATAGTGATTTTCCCAAGATTGGCATTCTGCAGCAGCCAGGCGTCCAGAGACGGGTAAATCAATGAGAACAGGAGCGCGCCGACAAGGGCGCCAGCCAGGGTAAATACCGCGTCCAGCTTGCCTTCAGCAGTGCCAACGACACAGGTACCGGGGCAATATCCTGAGATTGCCCAGCCGACGCCGAAAATCGCGCCACCGGCAACAATGCCCCAGACATAAGCGGGCTTGATGCTCATGTTTGCCAGGCCGCCGAGGTCAAGCAGGTAGACACCCAGCGTGCCGACTCCGATGGCGGTTAACATCAACTTGATAATTGTCATGTCGCGCAGCAGCAGCGTGCCGAGAATCTTGCGATAGCTTGAAGCACCGCCCAGATACAGGATTGCACCAAAGGCGCAGCCAATAAGGAAACCGATCACTAGCGTATTCATGTGGAACTCCCGCGGTAAAGTAACTTGGCGGTACCTATCGCCACAGCGAAGGTTGTGATGCCAAAAATGAATGAGCCGACAGCCAGTTGAGAGATGCCGCTGATCATATGTCCGGAGGTACAACCGCCGGCGAGACGCGCACCAAACAGCAGCAGGACACCGCCCGCGAAAGCAGTGGCGAAGCGTTTCATGCGGGAAGCACCAAACTGCTTGACCCACATTGACGGCATAGAACCCTGGTCCAGCATTGGTTGCCTTTGCCTGAAGCGGGCTGCGGTCAGGCCGCCACCCACCAGCATGCCGAACACCAGCATCCAGCCATAGCCGACGCCCCAGTCAGACGGTTTGCCGTACCTGGCCAGATAGGTGTTCTCCTCGGCAAATTCAGGTGCCACCTGATGTGCCACCATTGCGTCAGTAACCACAAACTGGGTAGACACCCCTAGTGGCTTAACGAGGAAAGTCGCCAGTGTCAGTAGTAGTCCGAGCATGATGCCCGCGACTTTCCACGAAATAATCGGTTCGTCGCTCATAATCATCCTGTCGTGTAGCTTTGTGATATTCCGTTAGAACATTAACATATTCATATATTAATTAAAAATAAATCTATAGTTATTGCCAGGAGGTTTTAGCGGTTGGAAACTGTGGTAGGTTGGCAGTCAGAAGCAAGGAGAAATGTGTGCTGAAAACCTCTGAGATTATTCAAGACATCGAGACAGATTTTGTCACCGTCAACGGCATCCGCCTCGAGGTGGACCGATGTGGCGATCAAACAAGCCGCCGGTTGGCCCTTTGCCTGCATGGATTCCCCGAGCATGCAGTGTCGTGGCGGTTCCAGATGCCGATGCTGGCCGAACTGGGTTTCAAGGTCTGGGCGCCCAATCTTCGCGGTTACGGTAACTCTTCCATCCCGCCCGACATGCAGGATTACAGTCTGGAAAACCTGATGGCAGATGTCGCAGGGCTGATTGACGCGGCTGACTGTGATGAGGTGACGCTGATTGCTCACGATTGGGGGGCAGTCATTGCCTGGTATTTCGCCATGCGCGAAATACGCCCCTTGAAGCGGCTCATTATCTGTAACGTGCCGCATCCGGCGGCAATGCAGGCGGCTATGGGTTGGGAGCAGCTGAAGAAGAGCTGGTACGCGATGTTCTTCCAGATTCCTCGCTTGCCGGAGTGGGCCCTGCAGCGGCGTGACGTCGATTTCGGCGGCATGATGCGTGATTCGAGTCCGGCACCGGAGAACTACCCCGATGATGTGATGCGAATTTATAACGAAAATGGTCGGCGGCCGGGTGGCATCGCCGCGATGGTGAATTACTACCGGGCATTGATCCGTGGTAAAGGGGCTGACCGGCAGCGACAGCAGGGCACCCCTGTTATCAGAACGCCCACCCTGATGATCTGGGGCGAAGATGATGTAGCCCTCACCAAAAAGACCACTTACGGTACTGAACAGTGGGTTGAAGACTTCACGATTCGCTACCTGCCGCGGATATCCCACTGGGTCCAGCAGGATGCACCCGAAGAAGTGAATGCCATGATGACAGCGTTTATCAACGGTGAACCCGTGCCCTATATGAAGTGGGAAGCAAAACTGGTTGCCTCGCTCGACTAATGGCGGGCCTGCAAGTGGCTGGCAAACACGCGCTCGAGTTCGCCACTGTCTATCTCAGCTTTGAGCCAGGTGTTAACCGCCTCGACCAGTAATGGTTCCTGCGGCAGCATGTAACCCTTCTCCTGATAGGTGAGAGTCCTACCGGGCATGCTCGGGCACAGCTCGGGGAAAACTGCCGACTTCAGTCTCACTTCGATGCTGTCAGTAATCATCAGGTCTGCTCTGCCGGCGATAATTTCCTCGAAGATCGTTCGATTGTCATTGTGAAGGTGTTTTCGGGCCTGGCGAATGTGAGCATCCAGATACTTTTCATTGGTGCCGCCGGGATTAACGATAAGGGTGTTAGAGGGCCGGTCGATCAGGGCCAGTGATGAAAACTCGTCTGCCCTGCGACAGAGCGTGATGGGTGTCTTGCCACCGATATGATAGGGCAGGGAAAAGGCAGCAATCTGCTGGCGGGCGGCCGTGATGGAGACACCGCTCATGGCGATATCAAATTGACCAGCGAGAAAGTCCTCTGACAGGGTCGGCCAGCTGGTTGTCACAAAGTGGAGTTTCGTGCCCAGCTGGGCGGCCAGTCGCTTTGCCAGGGTGATATCGATACCCATGGGTTCGCGCTCGTCGCGAGCAAAAGAGAATGGTGCATAGTCGCCTGTCGTGCCGACTCGGAGGATGCCGCTCTGACGGATCTGCGCCAGCCGTGACGGATAGGTTTCAATCGCAGTTAATGCCGTATAGATATTTGATCTGGCTGAATCTGCCAGGCAGTCCACATCGAGTGCCTGCATAAACGCCGCTCGATCCGATGTCCCCGTCACCAGACTGTCGACGATCGCCGTTCCCAGACGCAGCAGCTCAGGTCGCACTTCAGTAATCAGATCGGGTGCGGCAGTCGGTGCGTCGCCGTTCCGCCAGCGGTCGAACCAGCAGGCCTGAATCTGTTTGGCGGCTTTGATCTGAGCGGCAAAGAAACGTCGGCTGCTGTCTGTGGTGATCTGGCGCCGCAGGGCCCGCAGGGCGGCCTGGTCGAGCACGACTTGTTCGCGTGCCAGGTCCTCGATCGGTCGCTGTTTAAGCCACTTGAATGCCGCCACCGATGCCATGAGTTCGAGTCGCTGGTTAATGAGTTCGGCGTTCCGATCTGCAGCAGCCGTTGCGGAGCTCGACACCAGCAGTAGTGTCAGCAGCAGACGAAAGGCAGTTGTCTGCAAGGTGCTACTCGCTATCAAACAGGTCGTACTTTTTCATGTAACCGCGCAGCTGGTGATAGGTTACGCCCAGCGCCTCTGCTGTCTTCTTCTGGTTGAACTGACTGTGTGCCAGGGCTTGTCTGATCAGGTCAATCTCGACATCAGCGATGGTTTGTTTGAAGTCAATCGGGAATACTGCCGGTGCATGTTGTGACTTGCTCGTTTCTACAGTGTCAGCTGAATCGACAGCGACTTTTCCGGCTGCATTTGGCCGAAAGACAGAGTCGAAGGGGTCGAGCGTGATCATATCGACAGGCCCGTCATCTTCACCCGCTCGATAGACGCTGCGCTCCACCACGTTTTTCAACTCACGGATATTGCCCGGCCAGTCATGGTGATAGAGCACGTCCATGGCTTGCTCAGAGAATCCCGGGAAATATTCGAGGCCGAGATCGCTTGCCATGTTCACGGCGAAGAATTCCGCCAGCAGCAGAATGTCTTCCTGTCGGGCCCGCAGCGGTGGCAGAGTAATGACATCAAATGCGAGCCGGTCAAGCAGGTCTTCCCTGAATTTGCCTTCCTTCGCCAGCGTCGGCAAGTCCTCGTTGGTGGCGGCGATCAGCCTGACATCGGTGGTTAGCGTCTGGCTGCCGCCGACTCGCTCATACTCTCCGTATTCAATGATGCGCAGCAGCTTTTCCTGCACCAGTGCCGACGTCGTAGCGAGCTCATCAAGAAACAGTGAACCTTTGTCAGCCCGCTCAAATCTTCCCCGATGCATCTTCGTCGCGCCCGTGAACGCCCCGGCCTCATGTCCAAACAGCTCGGTTTCGAGCAGCGTCTCACTGATCGCGGCGCAGTTCATTTTAATGTACTGCTGATCCCACCGGGTCGACAGATAGTGCAGGCGGGCGGCGATCAGTTCCTTGCCGGTGCCTCGCTCGCCGACAATCAGGACGGGCTTGGATAGAGGAGCGACCTGGGACACATGGTCCAGAACCTCAAGAAACGCAGGTGACTCGCCCAGCAGGCGTTCAGAGTGGAGTGCAGCATTCATACAGCGGATTATTTCACTAATTGTTGGTGTATTTCACCACGTTGTCGGGAAAAATCCTTGCTCAGAATGGCCGAAAATGTAAAAAATCAATTAAAAACAATGAGATAGGCGTTATACAAAACTTGGCACGGAATGTGGTTTGTATATGGCAAGTTAAACGAACAGGCTAACGACGAGGCAATATAAGATGGGAATTTTTTCCAGATTTACCGACATTATCAACTCCAACATCAACGCCATTCTCGATAAGGCGGAAGATCCTGAGAAAATGGTACGACTCATCATTCAGGAAATGGAGGAAACGCTGGTTGAAGTCAGGACCCAGTCCGCCAAGCTGATTGCTGATCGCAAGGAGCTCAACCGCCGGATTGAACGTTTGCAGCGGGAAGCGCAGGATTGGGAAAGTAAGGCCGAAATCGCTCTGTCGAAAGAACGCGAAGACCTTGCGAGGGCCGCGCTGAAAGAAAAGCAGGGTGCAGAGGAGGCCATGGCCCAGATCGAAGCCGATCTGGAAGTCATTGATCACAACCTTGAGAAACTTTCAGGCGACATTGCTCAGCTGCAGCAGAAACTGTCTGACGCGAAAGCGCGGCAGAAAGCGTTGATTGTACGTGGCAAAACAGCCCAGAGCAGAATGGGTGTAAAGCGTCAGATCCATGACGTGAACATCGAGGAAGCGATGAGCCGTTTCGACCGCTACGAGCGTCGTATTGATGATCTTGAAGGTGAGATTGAGGCCTACGACCTTGGCCAGCGAAGCCTGGCTGATGAAATCGATGAGCTTGAAACCGACGAGAAGGTCGACGAAGAACTCGAGCGGCTCAAGGCCCGGCTTGACGGTGTGGCAGACAAGGATGCCGGTGATACGGGCAAGGGCGCCGAGAACGAGACTCACTGATCCGGGGAGATAACTGATGGATGGTATCGTTGTGGCTTTTTTCGTGCCAGTTGTATGTTTCCTGGTGATAGTCGCGCCGATCTGGATCATCTTTCACTATAAGTCCAAATCAAATGTGGTGGACGGGTTGACCGCAAGTGAGCGGGCTGAACTGGAAGAGATGATCGAAGTTGCCAATAAGATGGCGGCGCGTATTGAGACCCTGGAGTCTATCCTTGATGTAGAAAGTCCGGGATGGCGCGAAAAGCAGGCCTGAATAAAAACAGCTTGGGATGGAATGAGACAAGGCCAGGATTAGGGCAGGTAAAGTGAGTAGAGAAAAGCGAGATGCAGAACGAGCTGCCCGGCGGGCGAAGCGACTGGCAGCACGCACCGAGGCAAGGGCGCGACGTCAGGAGCGACACGCGCAGCGTGCCGCAGAACGTGCCGAACGTCTGGCGGAGCGGGTCAGGCGGCGCCCTGAGCGGGAGAAGAATCTCGACCAATCCATCGAAGATATGGTCGACGAGGTGACAGAAAAAGCCGAAGCCTGGATTGATGAGCAGGCCCGTCAGCTGTTTGGCAGCGCGGATGAGGATCGCGAGGTTCGTCGCGCTGAAAAAGCGGCTATGCGCGCCCGCGAAGCGGCTGCAAAGGCAAGGCAACAAGCTGATCGAGCTGGCAAAGCTGCCAGCGACCTGTCCGAACTTGAAGTCTCGATGTACGACGACGGCATGGATACTTACTACGATGATAGTTTCGATGATGTGCTGGATGATGGTATGGGTGGCGAAGAGCTCTGGATGGACAGCGAGCCGACGCGCCGCCGTAGCAGCCGAAGGAGTAAACGCCGCTACGGTACTGGCCGTTTCAGTGAGCACTGGAGCTATGATGATTTCAAGATGACGCGTCGGCGTCGTCGGGGCTGGCGCAGTCCCCACCTCTACCGTGACCGGGAGCGCAAGAAAGTCTGCGGCGTTTGTGCGGGTGTGGCAGATTATTTCGGCAGGCCAGCCTGGGAGATCCGTCTCTACACTGTGCTGGGGCTTTTCTTCCTGCCGTCACTGGTGGTCCCCGCTTATTTCATTATGTATTTCCTGATGGATGACAAACCCTATTATCGCCGCGTCACAGACCGGGTTGATGAAGATCTCGAGGCAAACCATGATGGGGCGTTAGACGAGGGGCCCTCTGCCCGCAGTCACAAACAGGAGAGCAAGACGAAGCAAGAGTCAGCGATGAAGAAAAGCAAGTCGAGTGGGGTAGAACCCCGAATGAACAACGACCAGGCGATGAGTGTTGCCAAAGAGAAGTTCTCCGACATTGAGCAGCGTCTGCGCCAGATGGAAACCCATGTCACCTCCTCGCGCTTTGAACTGCAGCGCGAGATTAAGAAAATCTCCGGGGAAGACTGAAGCAACCGCGTATGTCGATTGAAGTGAGACAGGTAGCACGATTCGATCAAGTGCGGTTTCGTGGCCCGGGTACTTTGAAGATATCCCAGACTGAGTCGGAGTCACTGACCGTGCATGCACCTGCTTATGTCATGGAACATGTTGTGTCAGAAGTTAAAGACGGCGTGCTGCATGTCGGCTATAAAAGCCCGAAAGTGACCAGTTTGCGTGTGCTGCGCGAGGTCATCTCATTCGACCTGTCGATGCGCGATATTCGCAAGGTCACCGTAACCGGCGGTGGCACGGTGCTGGTACCTGATATCGATAATGACGTTGTCCGGGTTGAGGTGAACGGGTCTGGCAAGGTCAACCTCGAACATCTCACGGCCGATACTTTTCGCGCAGTGATCCGCGGTGCCGGTGCTGTCAGGGTGCGGGGTGATGTCGAAACCCAGTCAGTACTGCTGGAAGGTTCCGGCCGCTATGAAGCTGACGACCTTGTTAGTGATTTTGCCCAGCTGTGCCTGGTGGGTTCCGGTGCAATTGGCGTGTCGGTCACCGACGAGCTCAATGTCTCGATCAATGGCAGTGGTCAGGTCACCTATGGCGGATTCCCCGACATTTCGAAATCAATCAATGGTGCCGGCTGCCTGACACGTCGCCGCCGGGAAAAAACTGCAGAAAAAAGCGGAGAGGATTATGGCTAGCACATTCTGGGTGGGAATTACTGCGATCGTTATCGTCTCAATCATTTCCGACGCGATTGTGAAAATCAATAAAACCTCTAAATCCGGTGGCAAGTACGCCGAACGAGTCCAGGACCTGGAGGCCGAAGTCGTCGATTTGCGGACCGATGTTGATGAATATCGCCAGCGCATTGAGGTCCTCGAGAAGATCGTGACGGACCAGAAGTATGATCTCGGTCGTCAGATCGACGACCTGGCATCAAACGAATAGAGTTTCCGCAGGCGTCAGCCTGAACAGGATGTAACTACCCCCCCCAGCGCTGGGCCACGTTTCGATCAGGTCCGAGTCAGCTTTCTTCAGCAGGTTCTGCCAGAACCGGTAGGCTGATTGGTTGCGTGGCAAGACGCCCACCTGCCAGGGTCCGGGCCAGCGCCTGAAAAGTTCCATTACGATGCCTGTTGCCGCACCTTGCTCGCGGCACCAGGGGCTGACATAGATTTCTGCCAGCTCCATGCAGTGTTGGTTATTCTCTGGGTCGAGTAGTGTTCGCACGAGGGCAAACCCGCAGACGCCCTGACCAGATTCGATGAAAAAGGCGAAACGGGACGGGTCTCGCCAGTAGTGCTCGAGGTAGGGATACTCAAACCGCCCGTTGACGTTGGTCATGTCATCACTGAAGGCACTGAGCTCTGCCAGATAAGGCTGCAACAGGTCATCCAGCAGGTCTTTCTCCCTGGCCTCGACAGGGCGCAGGGCGAAAGTAACGTTGCATGTCATGTTGGCGCCGCGCGATTGCAGGCAGCGAGGACGCGATCGGGGAAATCGCTGAAGATACCATCGACGCCACAGTCGATGACCCGCTGGATGTCCGTCGGTGAATTGGCGGTATAGGTCAGGACCTTGTAGCCGCGTGAGTGAGCCTCGGATACCAACTCAGCAGTAATATGCCGCTGATCAAAATTGACGGACCAGGCGTCCAGCCGTTCTGCCCGCAGCCACTGGTCTGGCAATAGTTTGATGAACAGTGCGCCCCGGCGGTAGCGCGCATCGCACTCGGCGAGCAGGCCATGGGAGAATGATGAGATGAGAAAGTCCTCTGTATTCCAGCCTCTGTCGCAGTATTCATCCAGCAACGCACAGACTGGTGCCGCGGTCTGCTCACCCTTGAGCTCAACGTTCACCTTGCAGCGCTGTGCGATCAAATCCAGCACCTCTCGCAAAGTTGGGATCATGGCGCCTGCGCCGGCATCAAGGCGGCGCAGGTCTGCAAGGCTCAGGTCTTTGATGTAGCCGCGACCGTTGGTGGTTCTGTCGACCTTTTTGTCATGGATGACCAGCAGTTCGCCCTCGACAAAGTAGACATCGAGTTCTACCCAGTCACACCCCAGTTTGATTGCTCGCTCGAAAGAGGGCAGCGTGTTCTCGGGCAGGTGCCCCTTGGCGCCACGGTGGCCAATGCAGAGTAGTGCGGGCATTCGAATCCTTAAAACTTCAATGTCCCTACTATACCCCGTACAATCGCCTTATGAGTTATCAGGTTCTTGCCAGGAAGTATCGCCCCGCCAATTTTCAGGAACTTGAAGGACAGTCCCATGTCCTTCAGGCGCTGGTGAATGCGCTGGATAATGAACGATTACACCACGCGTATCTTTTTACGGGGACCCGTGGTGTCGGCAAAACCACGATTGCACGCATTCTCGCCCGCTGCCTCAATTGCGAAACCGGCGTGACCTCAACACCTTGTGGCGCCTGCAACACCTGCATGGAGATTACCGAAGGCCGCAGTGTTGATCTGATTGAAGTGGACGCCGCGTCTCGAACCGGGGTGGATGACATGCGGGAGCTGCTGGATAACGTCCAGTACATGCCGACATCGAGTCGTTTCAAAATCTACCTGATCGACGAGGTGCACATGCTGTCGCGCAGCAGTTTCAATGCGATGTTGAAGACGCTGGAGGAACCGCCTGAGCATGTGAAATTCCTGTTTGCGACCACAGACCCAAAGAAGCTACCCATCACAGTGCTGTCGCGTTGCCTGCAGTTCAACCTGAAGAATCTCTCACCGGAGCAGATAGTTCGCTACCTTGGCGAGGTGCTGGGTCAGGAAGATATCAAGTTCGAAGAGTCTGCCCTCTGGCAGCTCGGCCACGCTGCCGATGGTAGTATGCGGGATGCGCTCAGCCTGACAGATCAGGCGATTTCGTTTGGCGGCAATGCGGTAAAAGAAGATGCTGTCGCCAGTATGCTGGGCTCGATTGATCGCAGCGCGGTGTTTGAATTACTGGACTTCGTTGCCAGTGGCAATGGTGCCAGCCTGCTGCACAGAATCACGGAACTTGCCGACTTTGCGCCGGATTTTGGGGCGCTGCTTGACGATATGCTGTCGGTGCTGCATCGCGTTGCGATTGCCCACGCGGTGCCTGACGCGGTCGATAACGCACAGGGTGACAGGGAGCTGGTTCTCGCCACAGCGGGGGCTATATCGGCAGAACATGTGCAGCTTCTCTATCAGATCGGTTTGATCGGGCAGCGCGATCTGCCGCTTGCACCGACACCGAGGACGGGCTTTGAAATGGTGATGCTGCGCATGATGTCTTTCTCGCCAGACACGCCTGGTGCTGCTGAATCTGCACCCACCCAAACGCCGGTTGCCAGTGCTGCGAAGGCTGCTCAATCTTCTGGCAGCGGCAACTCATCTTCACCGATCGCTGAGTTGCTGTCGGCGATCGATAGTCGTAAAGAGGTGCCTTCTGAGGCTGTGCCGGTCCTGGCCGAATCGCAGGGCCAGCCGGCACAGGAGATTGAAGGCTCGGATGCAAGTCAACGTGTTGAGACAGCCGAGTCACGAGTAGAAGCCGTCGAGCAACACGAAAAGCTCGGTGCTGCGGAAGCTGCGGAAGAAACCATGAGTGCTGGCCCAGAAGGCAACCAGGCAGCGATGCCGGTGGCTGCATCAGCGGTCCCTGCGCTGCTGCCGGAAAACTGGTCCGATATTCTCGCTGTATTGAAGTTGAGCGGCGTCACCCGGACACTGGCATCGAACTGCCAGCTGGCTTCGGTCTCAGGTTCCGCTTGCTTCCTCAAGTTGGCGGAACATCATGCGAGCCTTTGGAATGCCGCGCATGAAGAACGCATTACGCTGGCAGTGTCTGAACTCTATGAGGCGGATATCCGTATCACGATTGAAGTTGGCGATACCGATGTGGAAACGCCGGCCCAACAAACAGAACGCCGGCGAGCGGAAAATCAGGCGAAGGCAGTGGCAGAGATAGAAGGTGACCATCATGTGCGGCAGCTCATAGAAAGCTTTAACGGCACGCTGGACCCCGAGAGTATTGCCCCGCTGAAAAGAGCGGGCAGCGGAGATTAAGCATGAGTTTAGAAAATGGCCTGGGCGGGTTGATGCAA
>JAYQAI010000021.1:28378-50653 GCA_038136715.1 Gammaproteobacteria bacterium
ATGAGTTTAGAAAATGGCCTGGGCGGGTTGATGCAAAAAGCCCAGGAGATGCAGGAGAAAGTCCAGAAGATCCAGGAAGAGATCGCCCAGATGGTCGTCGTCGGTGAGGCGGGAGCCGGTCTGGTGAAAATTCATATGACGGGTCGCCATGATGTCCGCAAGGTAGAGATCGATGACAGTCTGCTGTCAGAGGGCAAGGAAATCCTCGAAGACCTCATCGCTGCAGCGATGAATGACGCGGTCCGCCGGGCGGAACAGACTCAGCAGGAGAAGATGTCCAGCCTGACCGCCGGCATGCCACTGCCGCCGGGTTTCAAGTTCCCGTTCAGCTAAATGAAAAACGATTCCCTATTCGACGAGGTGGTTGAGGCGCTTCGCTGTCTGCCAGGCGTTGGACCCAAAAGTGCCCAGCGAATGTTGCTCTACCTGCTTGAGCGCGACCGCGGAGGCGGACGTCATCTGGCCGGCATGTTGAGTGATGCCATGGATCGTATAGGCAACTGCAGTCGCTGCCGCAACCTCAGTGAACAGGCGGAATGCTCGATCTGTGCCGATCGCTCACGCGACCCGAGTTTGCTCTGTGTTGTTGAAACGCCTGCTGACGTCATCGCCCTGGAACAGTCTGCGGCATACCGTGGCTACTATTTCGTGCTGATGGGGACACTTTCACCGATTGATGGCCGTGGCCCTGAAGAAATAGGCATTGAGCAGTTGGTGAGACGCTGTGACGACAGTGTCAGCGAGTTGATACTGGCCGTCTCATCAACTGTCGAAGGGGAGGCAACCATGCACTACATCACAGAGGCCTTGAAACAGACGCCGCTCGCAATCTCGCGCATTGCCCAAGGCATACCGATGGGTGGAGAACTTGAGTTCGTCGACGGTGGCACCCTGAGCCGTGCGCTCGAAGGGCGCAAGCAGCTGCAGCAGGAAACATGACAGACTACGTCTACATTGATTCAGTCGCTGGTCTGGCGCAGATTCATGCGGCCTGTCATGACGTCGAGGTGATTGCGGTCGATACCGAGTTTGCCCGGTTCAATACTTATTACCCTATTGTGGGTCTCATCCAGATCTATACGGGCAGCATCTGTTTCCTGGTAGACCCCCTGCCTATTGATGACCTGTCGAGCCTTGCTGAACTGCTGACACGGGCTGACCTGCTGAAGGTGTTCCATGCCTGCTCAGAGGACATGGAAGTATTCCAGCACAAACTGGGGGTCACGCCGACACCGGTTCACGATACCCAGATTGCCGGTGCTGTACTTGGCATTGGATTCTCGCTGGGATACCAGGCTCTGGTCGAGCACTATCTCGGTATCAGTCTGCCGAAAGACCAGACACGTTCGGATTGGCTGGCGAGACCCTTGTCGAATGAACAACTGGACTATGCCGCTCTCGATGTGATTCATCTTTTGCAGGTCTATCATAAGCAGGCGGCCGCTCTTGCCGGAACACCGAAGGCTGCCTGGGTCAGGGCAGAGTCGGAAAACCTTGGTGCTGATATCCCGACGATGGTCGATCCGGAAGTGGCCTACCTGAAGTTGAAAGGCCTTTGGCAGTTTGACCGGTTTGAATTGAACCAGCTGAAAGCGTTATTTGCCTGGCGTGAGAACAAGGCTCGGCAAGATGATGTGCCGCGAAACCGCGTCGCTGATCAGAAAGCGCTGATGGCTATTGTTAAACAGGGGCTGTCGACGCGGCATGCCCTGCAGCACCAGGCGAGTATGACGCCGCGCCAGGTCAGAAAGTATGGTGACGATATTCTGCTGATCAGAGAAAAGGCCGGGTTGGTGCCCGAGACAGACTGTCCGCCACAGATTCTGCGGGAAGACCTGCCCGTCAGCAGCAGCAAGCTCAAGCAGTTGAAAAAGGTGGTCGAAGCCAAAGCCCGCGAGTTGGCGATTGCACCGGAGATGCTGACCAAGCGGCGCCATCTCGAAGCGCTGTTGCGATCGGGTGAAACGGGACAATACGCTTTACCGAAAGCACTGACAGGCTGGCGTGAGGAAGCTGTGGGTCGAGATCTGCTCGGAGCGCTGCTTGAGTCATGACTGAAATTGAATGCGATGTCTATCGCAGCAGCAGGAAAGCCAATCTCTATCTTTACGTTAAGGCAGGGGATGATCTGGCCACTGTGCCAGAACAATTGATGGCTCAGTTTGGTGCGCCTGAGTTGGCACTGTCATTTACACTGCATGCTGAACGTACCCTGGCACGGGAGGATCCGCTTCGTGTCATGGAAAACCTGGAGGTCCAGGGCTACCACCTTCAGCTGCCGCCGGCGGACGAAAAGTTCAGGTGAGCAGGACATGAGCCAGTTCTGGAAAGAAAAATCACTAACAGAGATGACCGAGGCTGAATGGGAGTCGCTCTGCGATGGTTGTGCGCGCTGCTGTCTGCATAAACTCGAAGATGAAGATAGTTCTGAGGTCTACTATACCGCGGTTGTCTGTCGCTACCTCGACCAGGACGCCTGTCGTTGTACCGAGTATCCAGACCGCAACAAGCTTGTTCCGGACTGTGTTCACCTGACCCCTGTCGGCGCCCTCGATTATGCCTGGTTGCCCAAAAGCTGTGCCTACAGGACCGTTGCGGAAGGCCGTGACCTGGAATGGTGGCATCCACTGGTGTCAGGTTCGACAGAAACGGTACATGAGGCGGGAATTACCATTCGCGGCAAGTGTATCTCTGAAACCCATGTTCACCCTGACAGCATGGAAGACCAGATCATCACCTGGGTAGAAACCTGATGGACGCCTTTATCGGTGAATACCAGCATGTCATTGCCTGGGTGACCTATGTTCTCGCCGGCGCGGTTTTCTGTGCGTTCTGGTGGAAATTCACCCGGGCCATCAGTCATGGTGGCTGGCGTGATCTGTTGCGCGGGCTCGTGCTGGTGACTATTTACACGCCCTGGTACATCGGTGAATCCCATGAGCATGTGGCGCCTGCAGCCATGGTTTTAGCCATGGACCTGCTGATCGGCAGCTCGTCAAATGGCCTGGCAGCATCGCTTGCCCTGCTGGTATGTGCCGCATTGATGCTGATTGTGCTGATCATTCGCCGGTTCCAGGGGCGCCGGGCAGATAATGGCGGTTGAGGGCAGGGCATCAGTCGGGTGCAGTGGGCTGGCATATTGCCTGGTCAGTCGTTATATTGCTGGGCTTTCACGTTTGGAAGCCTGTCAATGAAATTTTCCAGTACATCGACCTACATCGCGACGGATGAACTGCAGATGGCAGTCAATGCCGCTGCTGAACTCGAACGTCCGCTCCTTATCAAGGGTGAGCCTGGCACGGGTAAAACGATGCTCGCGGAGGAAATCGCCGCGTCAATGGGCATGCGACTGATTCCCTGGCACATCAAGTCGACGACCAAGGCACAGCAGGGCCTTTATGAGTACGACGCGGTGTCGCGTTTGCGCGATTCACAGCTGGGCGATGACAGGGTTCACGACATCAAGAACTACATCGAAAAGGGCAAGCTTTGGGAAGCCTTCGAGGCGGACGAAAAAGTCGTCCTCCTGATCGATGAGATCGACAAAGCGGATATCGAGTTCCCGAATGACCTCCTGCTTGAACTCGATCGCATGGAATTCCACGTCTATGAGACTGGCGAAACGATTAAAGCGAAGAACCGGCCGATCGTCGTGATCACCAGTAACAATGAAAAGGAACTGCCGGATGCATTCCTGCGTCGCTGTTTCTTCCACTATATCCAGTTCCCCGACAGGGATACGATGGCAGATATCGTCAGCGTGCATCATCCCAGCATCAAGCAGGACCTGGTGAAAGAAGCCATGGAGATTTTCTTTGATGTCCGCAAGGTGCCGGGGTTGAAGAAAAAGCCCTCAACGTCTGAACTGATCGACTGGCTCAAGCTGCTCATGGCAGACGATATCCCCGATGAAATTCTGACCAACCGCGATACGTCGAAAGCCATCCCGCCGCTATACGGTGCGCTTGTCAAAAACGAGCAGGACGTTCAGCTGCTCGAGAGGCTTGCCTTCATGAACCGTCGTCAGGGTGGCGGCAGCTAAGGTCAACGGACAGCAGCAGAGGTCTGAAACGACATGCTTATTAATTTCTTTTTTACTCTGAAGAAAGCCCGCATCCCGGTTTCCATCACGGAGCTGCTGCATCTGCTCGATATTCTCAAAGCGCGACTGGTTTACGCGGATATCGATGAGTTCTATTACCTGAGCCGTATGGCGCTGGTGAAAGATGAGCGTCATTACGACAAGTTTGATCGGGCCTTCAGTAATTACTTCAAGGGTCTGGAAGATCTCTCCAGCCTGCTGGCTTCCCTGATTCCTGATGAATACCTGCGGCGCGAGTTCGAAAAGAGCCTGACGCCGGAAGAGCTGGAGAAAATTCAGTCCCTGGGTGGCCTTGAAAAGCTGATTGAGGCGTTCAAGCGGGAAGTGGAAGAAGCAGCCCGTGGCGAAGGCAAAGAGAAAGACAAGGAAGGCAAGGGTGAGAATGGCCGCGGCGAAGAAGGCAATGATCGCAAAGGTAAGAAGCGACGTGGCAAGCGCCAGTGGGACAAGCGCGACTACAAGGCATACGACGATAACGTTGAGCTCGGGACGCGGGGTCTGAAGATCTCACTGCGGCGTCTGCGAAAACTCGCGCGCCAGGGGGCCGAAGACGAATTTGATATCGATAACACCATCAGCAAGACGGCGAAAAACGGCGGCCTGCTGGATATCATCATGCGGCCAGAACGCAGGAATACCGTTAAAGTTCTGCTGATGCTCGATAATGGCGGCTCGATGGATGCCCACGTCAAGGTCTGTGAAGAGTTGTTCTCAGCGGCCCGGTCGGAATTCAAGCATCTTGAGGTCTACTACTTCCACAACTTCATTTACGACGGTGTCTGGAAAGAACACAACCGCCGCATGAACGAACGGATTGACACCTTCGATATCCTTCACAAGTACACCCATGACTACAAGGTCATCTTCGTTGGTGACGCGACCATGGCACCTTACGAGATTACCCATGCCGGCGGCTCAGTCGAGCACTGGAACGAGGAAGCGGGGGCGATCTGGATGCAGCGGATGCTCGATACCTTCGAGAAGGTCATCTGGATTAACCCGACACCTCAGGACACCTGGGAATATTCGACGTCGGTATCCCTGATCCAAAAGCTGGTTGAGGATCGCATGTATCCTTTGACGATCGCGGGTATTGAAGAAGGGATGAACATCCTCTCTAAATAGTTCAAATAAACGTAATAAATACCTGATTTTATTGAAAAAGCGCGCGCCAGATGGTGCGCGTTTTTTTGTGCCTGGACTAACGCTGGTGCTGAGTGACAGGCCTGGCGGTTGTCAGCGGCAGAACTGCGGCGAGAAACCACTCGTTTAATACAGCCGTTCAGGGAACGCGTATAATCGTGGTGCCCGGGTCTGGTTATCGAAAAGGCCTGCAAGTGCCAACTGCGATGGATTCTGTTCATGAAGCCGCTTTCTTACCAGGACCTCGAGGATCGGATCGACGAGTGTATGCTTGCCGACCGGTTTTCAATGCGGCGCCAGCTGAAAAAGAAAAAGGAGCGGGAGCGTCTTGCTCGCTCGATCGACAAATCCATCGGTCTGGTTGAGAAACGGAAAAGTTGCGTCCCCGCGGTAACGTTGCCGAAAGCGCTGCCGGTGGCGCAGCAGGCGGAAGACATTCTTCGACTCATTCGAGATCACCAGATTGTCGTCGTCGCGGGTGAAACAGGTTCGGGTAAGACAACGCAGCTGCCCAAGCTTTGTCTAATGGCGGGTCGCGGGGTTTTTGGTCGCATCGGTCATACCCAGCCCAGGCGCGTGGCTGCACGCACTATCGCCCACCGCCTGGCCGAAGAACTGGACGTCGAGGTTGGCAGGGAAGTCGGCTACCAGGTTCGCTTTAAGGATGAGTCGCGTCCGGAGACCCTGATCAAGGTAATGACTGACGGTGTGCTCCTGGCAGAAACGCAACATGACCGTTTCCTTGAGCGCTATGACACCATCATTATCGACGAGGCGCATGAGCGCAGTCTCAATATTGATTTCCTGCTGGGCTATATCAAGCGCATCCTGCCGAAAAGACCGGATCTGAAAGTCATCATCACGTCGGCAACGATTGACGTCGAGCGCTTCTCCAGGCACTTCGGCAATGCCCCGATTATAGAAGTCAGCGGTCGCACCTATCCGGTCGATGTCCACTACCGACCGCTTGAAGATCAGGATGATGAAGAAGACAGCATGACTCGCGGTATTCTCGAGGCGCTGGATGAGATCGACGCGATGCCAAAGGGTGACGTGCTGATTTTTCTGCCTGGTGAACGTGAAATTCGCGAAACTGCCCGGGAAATTAAACGCCGGGGTCCCAAGGGCTACGAGATCCTGCCGCTCTATTCGAGGCTTGGCGTGGCAGACCAGAACCGGGTGTTTGCCGCTCACAGCCAGCGTCGTATTGTGCTGGCGACGAATGTGGCTGAAACTTCCCTGACGGTGCCGGGGATCCGCTACGTGATTGACCCCGGCCTTGCCCGGGTCTCGCGCTACAGTATCCGCTCCAAGGTGCAACAGCTGCCGATTGAGGCTGTGTCCCAGGCAAGCGCAAACCAGCGTATGGGGCGCTGTGGCCGGATCAGCGAAGGTGTCTGTTTTCGGCTATACAGCGAGGAAGACTTTACCGATCGCCCGGCGTTCACTGAACCAGAAATCCTCCGGACCAACCTTGCTGCGGTCATTCTGCAGATGCTGCAACTGAAACTGGGCGACATGTCAAAATTTCCTTTTGTCGAGCGCCCGAATCCGAAACAGATTAACGATGGCTTCGCATTGCTCTATGAGTTGGGTGCGGTCTCGCGCAACCGGCAGATCACGAAGCTCGGCAAAAAATTGACCCGATTCCCCATTGATCTGAAGTTTGCCCGCATGCTTCTGGAGGCTGACCAGGCAGGCAGCCTGAATGAGCTGCTGATCCTTGCTGCCGGTATGACCATTGCTGACCCGCGCGAGAGACCCTTCGATCACCAACAGGCGTCAGACAACTGTCATAAGCAATACTGGGATGAAAAGTCTGATTTCACGGCACTAATCAATCTCTGGCAGAGTTACGAGGAGCAGCGACAGGCCCTGAGCCAGAGTCAGCTGCGCAAATACTGTCGGCAGAATTTTCTGTCTTTTATACGTATGCGCGAGTGGCGAGAAATTCATCGACAGCTGGTGTTGATCAGCCGAGAGCTGGGGCTCAAGTTCAACCGCAGCCCGGCCGATTACAGTGCGGTGCATCGGGCGCTGATGACAGGCCTGCTTGGCCAGATAGCAGAGAAGACCGGTGAACATGAATACACGGGCGGGCGAAACCGTAAACAGTACATATTTCCTGGTTCGTCCCAGTTCTCTCGCAAGCCGCGCTGGATCCTCTCATCGGAACTGGTTGAAACCTCGCGCCTGTTTGCGAGAAACGTCGCGGAAATCGACAAAAGCTGGATTGAGCCCCTGGCGGGCCACCTGGTTCAGCGCAGCTATCATGACCCCGAATTCAGCCAGGAGCGTGGCCAGGTTGTTGCGCGGGAAGAGGTCAGGCTCTACGGGCTTTTGATCGTCAGTAATCGACTGGTGGATTTCGGCACCGTAGATATTTCATCGGCACGTGAGATCTTCATACAGAAAGGCCTGGTCGAAGGTTTGCTGAAGACCCGGCTGAAGTTCTTCCAGCACAACCGACGCATGATTCGAGATATACAGAAACTCGAATCCAAGGTCCGCAAGCGCGATATCCTGATCGAGAACCGGGTGCTGTTCGACTTCTATGATCAGATGCTGCCGCTAGAAGTCAGCAGCGAATTTGACCTGGCAGCTTTCGTCAATGCATCGTCGAAGCATGACCGCAGGTTGCAACTCACCAGAGATGAGTTGATGCGGCGTGAAGCAGATCTGTCACAGCATCACTTTCCTGACCGACTCGAGGTGGGTACGGCGCAGCTGCCGCTCCGCTACAAATTTGAGCCCGGTAGCGGTGATGATGGCGTAACTGTGGATGTACCCGTCGTGCTTCTGAATCAGGTCCCGCGGGCCCAGCTCGACTGGGTTGTGCCGGGGCTGCTGCGGGAAAAATGTCTTGCGCTGGTGAAGTCACTGCCGAAATCTATCCGCAAAAATTTTGTGCCGGCCCCTGAGTATGTCGACCGGGTCCTGGAAGACTTTGAATTTACTGGTAAACCCCTGGTCGAAGCGCTGGCAGACAAACTCTTCCGGCTCTCGGGCACGCGCGTCAAGCCTGATGACTTTCAACCTGAGGGCATTGATAAGCATCTCGCACTCAATATCCGCGTCGTCAACACCAGGGGCAAGGTCCTGGCTCGAGGTCGTAACCTGGACAATCTCGTGGATGAATTGAGTGATTCAGTGTCAGCAGAGCTCAAGCAGCGAGATTTACATGCATTGGAGCAAAGTGGTCTGTCAGACTGGTCCTTTGGCGATCTGCCCGCGTCTGTTGAACTCGAGCGGGGAGGGATCGCCATCAGCTATTTCCCAGCTTTGATTGATCAGGGTGAAAGCGTTGCGATTCAGCTGACTGAGTCTGCCTGGCGAGCAGAAAAACTCTCGCAGCAGGGGCTGCTCAAACTCTACCTTTTGCGCCTGCAGGATCAGTACAAGTACCTGTCGGCGAATATCCCCGATTTCGATAATTTTGCGATCTATTTCGCGACGCGCGGGCCGGCCAGTCAGTTGAAGCACAGTATTGTCAGCGCGGTGTTTCACTATGAACTGCTTGAAGATAAGCCCCCGGTGCGTGATCAGCAGACTTTTGAGGCCCGACTCGCCTGGCGTGAAGGATTCTATGACTGCCTGCAACAGGTTGCGCGGCTGACCGGGACTGCGCTGAAGCAGGCGAACGAAATCGAACTTGCGCTGGCGCAAAAACCCGATGAGTTGCGGGCGGACATCAAGAGGCAATTGAGTGGTCTGTTCCCCCACGATTTTCCGGCCAGTGTGCCGTTCATCTCGCTCAGGCAGTACCCGCGCTACCTCAAGGGCGTACAACATCGGCTGGACCGCTACCAGCGTCATCGCGATGAAGAGGCTGCGGCTGAAATTACACCGCTGTTGGACCGCTGGGATGCGCTGGAAGAAGAAGACCAGGGTCGGCTGCAGAAATTCCGTTGGATGCTGGAGGAGTTTCGTATCTCCTTGTTTGCCCAGTCGATAGGAACTACCACGAGGGTTTCCAGTAAGCGCCTGGAAAAAGAATGGGAGAGTGTCATGGGCAGGCGAAAGTGAGCTCGCGAAGGTGAAGAAAACGTTGCTGATAGCGTGCCTGGGTGTGCTCATCGGGTTGCCTGCTACAGCCGAGGTTTCTGATCCACTGGAATCGCTGAATCGCAGGACGCATGCGTTCAATGACCTGGCTGACAAGCATGTGCTCCGCCCGGTTGCCAGCGGCTACCGGCAGGTCATGCCGGTCCCTGTCTACAATGCGGCAGGCCGGGTGTTTGGTAACCTCAATGATGTTGGCGATGCTGTGAACAACCTGCTGCAGGCGAAGCCGGGCGCTTTCATCAATGACTTGCTGCGTGTCGCTGTGAACACCACGGTGGGTCTGGGCGGACTGTTTGATCCGGCGACCAAACTCGGGCTGACTAATCATGAAGAAGACTTTGCCCAGACACTGGCTGTCTGGGGTGTGCCGCGAGGCCCTTATCTCGTCCTGCCGTTCCTCGGCCCGAGCAGCCTGCGCGATGCGTTTGCGCAACCCGTCGGCAACCGTGCTGATCCGTTGCGCTATCTTCGACCCGTTGCTCATCGCAACCTGGGCCTCGCGACGCGCCTGGTGCAGCAGCGGGCAGAATTGCTGAACGTGGATGCGGCGGCTTTTGGTGATCGTTACCTGTTCTTTCGTGAGGCTTACGTGCAGCGCCGCGAGTACCTCGAGCAGGATGGCAGGGCAGGAGATCCATTCGATGAAGAATTCGAGGATTTCTGACCTGAGCGCCTCAGGCTTCACATCAAGAACCACCGCTAAATGGTTGTCACGGAAAGACCTATCGGCTAAATTGCACTCGAATCGTGCACGTTGCGCTGCAACATATTCGCGCGATCGGGGGTAAATTGAAGCAGTTGAGCGATCCTGGACAGTCAGATGGGCACAGATAAGCCCAGCCTGCTTATCGTTTCTTCATCTGCCGTTGCAGAGACCATGCGGCAGCAACTGGTGGATAACCAGTTCACGCCGGTCCGGATCGTGTCTTATGGTGATGCCCTGCGCGAGGTCCGCGCGGCACTGCCTGACCTGATTCTGCTGACCCGGGAACCGGGTGTCTCCTCACTTTCCCTGATTAACAAACTGAATCGTCAGTTCCCGATGATCCCTATCATTATGGTCGCAATAGATATCGACCAGGAGAACATGCGGGAGCATCTGGAAGCTGGCGCGTCAGACTACATCTACTATGTCGGCGCAGAGTGCGAGCTGCTGCCCTATGTCGTTCAGCAGAACCTGGAGCATGTGACGAAGGTGGCAGCCGTTGAGGCGCAGGAAGAGACAATCAACCTGTTTGAGCAGCTTGAGCGCGATCAGCGCAGTGGCTTCAGGGTGCAGCAGGCCATGCTGCCGAGTGCACCGCAGGCGATCCGGGGACTGACATTCAACCACCAGCTATATCCGTCCATGATTATGAGCGGAGACTTTATCGATTACTTCGAATTACCCGATGGCCGTGTGCTGTTCTACATCGCTGACGTTGCCGGGCACGGGGCTTCCGGTGCTTTTGTCACGGTGTTGCTGAAGGGCCTGTCCCGGCGGTTGCTGACTGACTCGGAGGACATCAACTCGCCCGCGGAAGTACTGAGTTGGATCAACGGTGAGCTGCTGCAGTGGAACCTGGAACACCATGTCACGATGTTTTTGGCCATTATCGATCACGAAAATGATCGGATGCAGTACAGCAATGCGGCGCATTTCCCGGGTACAATCCTTTGCGCAGATGAGAGCGCCGGCTTTCTTGAAATTGGTGGTAAACCCCTCGGGCTCTATAGCGAACCCGGCTTTAATACCCATGAATTGGCGCTGCCGAAATGCTATCGCATTGTGATGTTTTCTGATGGAGTGTTCGAAATTCTTCCCCAGTCGACCCTGGACAGCAAGGAAGCGCACTTGTTGTCCGTCGTAAAATCGCACCATCAGGATGCTCCTGAGGCCATGGTCGACGATCTCGTCGATGATCTTGGCGTGCTGACAGCTCGTACCATCCCCGATGACATTGCAATCTTTACGGTGGCGAGTCGTGGGTAAGATCCTATATGCAGAGACGGCTGGAATACATATCCTGAAGTTTGAGGGTGATGTGCGTTTGTCACTGGGTCCAACGATTTCCCGATTCCTAGAACGCATCCGCAGCTGCGCTGACCTCAAGGCGCTGATCGTTGACATGTATGAAACAACCGCGATCGACAGCACTGCACTGGGCCTGCTGGCAAAACTGGGTATTTATTGTCGCGAGGAGTTTTCCCAGGTACCCAGCATCGTCTCCCCAAACCCGGACATCACCCGCATTCTTGAAAGCATGGCGATGGAAGAGGTGTACCTCATCACCGGCGAAGCGGTGACCTCAGCGGATATGATCGAGCTGCCGCAGGAAGTCACCAGCGAAGATGCCATGCGCGAGCAGGTGCTGGCGGCGCATAAGACACTTATGGCGTTGAATGAGGACAATCGCGTAAAGTTCTGTGATCTCGTCAGATCGCTTGAAGAAGAAAACGTGACTCGAGAGCGTATCTCGGGAACCGGTTGCCAGTAACCGGTTCAATCAACGCGTATTACGCCGATACTCTTATTCATCCCAACGACATAAAGGGAGTAACCGAAATAGCCGCTTTTGATGGTGGCGCTTCCCTTGCAGTCCCCTAAAGACAGCCAGCGAGTGTTCTTCTGGCGCTAGACCTGGCCGTTTTCCAACGTGAATGTGGTTCGGTTTGATGCAGTGCTGCGCTCGCAGCTCTTGACGGACACATCATAAATTTCAGACGCTGCTACTTCCTGTTTTTTGGCTTTTTCCCGTTTGCGACCGATCGTGTCCGGGATGACCCCGGGCTCAGCGATGTCGACAGTATTCGATTCAGCTAGCTGGTCAAAACACTCAAGCCGATCTGAATCTGAGGAAACAGCGGCGCAGGCGGCCAGCGATTCCCTCAGCCCAGTGGCATTCGACTGGAAAGCTAAGGTCAGCAGTGTCGTCGCAAAGATCAATCTTCTCATTGAGCCTGTCTCCGGTTCTGATGTCAGATTTCTGAGATTGTCTCAGGTCCCGCCCAGCGTGTCTCTGGCCTTCAGCTTCAGGCGAATAAAATCGGCATGATCAAGGTGGACCAGGCCGGCGACACGCCGGATGATATGGTCCTCAATCGCCTCGATATGACCATCGGCGTAGGCCACCTGCCACATCGAAAAGATGAGGTCTTCTTTTTCAGCATACTGGAAGTGATCATTGATCAGTTGGGTAAACTGGTAAAGGTCGTGGGCGGTCTCTACCTTGTCGCCAGCAGCGTCGACGAGTTCAGCGACTTTGTCTGCCGGAATGTTGAAGCGGCCCTGCAGGATGTCAGCCAGCGTCTTCAGCTCAATGTCGCGCGTTGTCGTGTCAGACCTGGCGACCTCCATCATCAATGCTGCTGCGGCGAGGTGGATGTCCTCATTCGTGTGTTGACTGTCGCCCCCGTCAACCTCGTCAACGAGTGAGCGAAAGGCATCGAACAATCGATCAATCATGTTCCGGTCTCCTGCAGACTTTCACGGACGCAGGCGAGTGCATCGATCACGACCTCAAGTCCTGCTTCTTCCTGATACATATGTGTACTGAGGTGGCGGCGAAAGGCACGAGCGCCGGGCATGCCGGTATAGAGACCGAGCAGATGTTTTGCCATGTGCTTAATGTGCGTGCCATGCTCTATCTCCTGCTGCATATAGGCGAGATAGCCGGTCATGGCATCCTCACGACTGGCCGGGTGGTTGCCGAAAAGAGCGGCATCCAACTCGGCGAGCAGATAGGGATTACTGTAGGGGGCTCGCCCCAGCATGACGCCGTCACAGCTGGCGGAAAGTGTCACGGCCTGGTCGACGCCGGTGATGCCGCCGTTCAGAACGAAGGCAGCATCAGGGAAATCATGCTTGATGCGGGTGACATAATCGTACTTCAACGGCGGTACCTCGCGATTCTCTTTCGGGCTTAACCCGCTCAGTACAGCTTTCCTCGCGTGGACGATAAAGATTCGGCAACCGGCCTCGTAGATGATTGCGATAAAGCGGTGGAAAAATTCGTAGCTGTCCTGGTCATCAATGCCGATCCGGGATTTGATAGTGACAGGCAGGCTGACCCTCTCTGCCATGGCGCGATAGCAGTCTGCGACGAGCTCGGGTTCAGCCATCAGGCAGGCGCCGATACCACCTTGTTGGACGCGGTCGCTGGGGCAGCCGCAGTTCAGGTTCACCTCCTGGTAGCCTGCCTGTTCGATCATGGCAGCGCAGGTGGCAAGATCTTCCGGGTCACTGCCACCAAGTTGCAGTGCCGCCGGCGCATCGCCCGTATGGGCCAGGATCCGCTCAGCATCGCCGTAAATCAGCGCGCCGCTCGTCAGCATCTCGCTGTAGAGTAGTGATTGCGGTGAAAGCAGGCGTAACAGATACCGGCAGTGCCGGTCGGTGCAGCCCATCATTGGCGCGACGCTGAGTTTTCTGTCGAGTTGAACCATCTGGATAGTCTGAGAGTATTCGCTGAATCTATACGCCCCGGGAGGAGTGCGGAGATTAATCTTTATAGAGGGATAGTGTACCATCTGGGCCGTTTTCAACGCAGTTAGCCAGGTCTCTTGCCGACAATGAAAGTCAGAACCCGCGTCGCGCCTTCACCAACCGGTGACCCTCATGTTGGCACCGCCTACATGGCTCTGTTCAGCTATTGTCACGCAAAGAAAGCCGGTGGTGAATTCATCCTGCGAATCGAAGATACCGACGCAGAAAGAAGCACCAAGGAATCAGAACAGGTCATTCTCGACTCCCTGCGCTGGCTCGGGCTCGAATGGGATGAGGGTCCCGATGTGGAAGGGCCGCACGGACCCTACCGCCAGAGCGAGAGATCAGCAATCTACGGCCAATACGCAGAGCAGCTGCTCGCCAACGGCCATGCGTTCCGCTGCTTCTGCACGAAAGAACGGCTTGATGAAATGCGCGCTGCACAGATGCAGGCGGGGGCTACGGCACGATATGACGGTTGCTGTCTCGGTCTGTCTGAAGCTGAGGTCTCGAGTCGCCTCAATGCGGGTGAGTCACACGTGGTCAGAATGCGAGTACCGGAGGCGGGCGATTGCATCGTTCACGACGAACTTCGGGGCGAAATTGCAATCGCCTGGAGCCAGATCGATATGCAGGTGTTGCTGAAAGCTGATGGCAACCCGACTTACCACCTGGCTGTGGTCGTTGATGACCACTTGATGGAAATCACTGACATTATCCGGGGCGAAGAGTGGATCAACTCGGCACCCAAACACATCCTGCTGTACGAGTATTTTGGCTGGGATATGCCGCGGTTGATTCATATGCCGCTGTTGCGTAATCCTGACAAGAGCAAGCTGTCGAAACGCAAGAATCCGACCAGTATCGGATTCTATCAGGCCATGGGTTTTTTGCCGGAAGCCGTGTTGAACTACCTGGGGATGCTGGGCTGGAGCATGCCTGACGAATCAGAAAAGTTCAGTCTCGAAGCAATGATCGAGCAGTTTGATATCAGCCGGATCTCACTCGGCGCGCCTGTATTCGATGTTGAGAAACTGAAGTGGTTGAACGGCCGTTGGCTGCGCGAGTCGCTTGATGATGAGGCCTTTGCGGACCGCCTCGCGGCCTGGGCCTACAATCGTGAGAACCTGCTGAGAATTATTCCGCTGGTGAAAGCACGAGTTGACGTATTCTCGGAGTTGGCCCCGATGATCGGTTTCTTTGCCGAAGGTCTGCATGACCTCAGCGAGGAAGACTTTAAGATTAAGGGTCTCGAACAGGACGATGTGAAGATGTATCTGCAGTTTGCCTTGTGGCGACTGGAAGCGCAGCGTGACTGGCACCGAGATGCCCTGAACGATTTGTTCGTGCAACTCGCAGCTGATATGAACATTAAGATTCGAGATTTGTTGAGCCCGATTTTCATTGCGATTGCCGGTAAACCGGTATCGCCCCCGCTATTTGACTCGATGTCCATTCTGGGACCCGACCTGGTTCGAGCGCGGGTCCGTCATGCCATAATCGCGCTCGGCGGTATCTCAAAAAAACAGGCGAAGAAACTGGAAAAGTCCTACCGAGAACTGGGATGATGTCAGGGTCTGAACTTTAGAGGTAGGAATCATGTTTCAGCAGGCTGAAGACCTCAGGGAAGAGGGCCAGGAGTTAAAAGAAGTTCTGGTATCTCTTGCAGAAACAGACTGGCAAAAAAATACCCCGTTTAAGAGCTGGACCATCAACAACGTCGTCCAGCATTTGCATGGCTCAGACAAAATGGCCGTGCTGGCGCTGAAAGATGCCGATGCCTTTGCCGCCGCCAAGGCCGATCCCAAGGTCGTTGGCGCCACGATGAACCCGACTGAAACAGGTCAGGTTCTGCTGGACACCTGGTGGGCCTATTTCAGTGAAATGTGTGACCTGCTGCGCGCCAGTGATCCAAAGCGCAGGGTCCCCTGGTTTGGTCCTGATATGGGCGTCATGATGTTTACGACAGCACGCCAGATGGAAACCTGGGCCCATGGCCAGGATATCTTCGACATGTTCGGCCAGACCCGCGTGAACACAGACCGATTGAAAAACATTGCAGTGATCGGTGCAAAAACCTATGGCTGGACCTTTGCCAACCGGGGCATGGAACCGCCGGGATCTGCGCCTTATGTCAGGCTTTCAGCACCTTCGGGTGAGATCTGGGAGTTTAACGAGCCAGACGAGCAGAACCGGGTCGAAGGCGATGCCGTCGATTTCTGTCACGTCGTTACCCAGGGCCGGAATATCGCTGATGTGAACCTGACTGTTGTAGGCGAGCCTGCTGAGCAATGGATGGCCATCGCCCAGTGTTTTGCTGGTCCGCCGGAAGATCCGCCGGCGCCAGGCTCAAGGACAGCAAACTTTCAGGGCTGAGCCATGAGAGCGAGCTGGCCCTTGTGACGCGGCCGATGGTCAGTCAGGCTGACTCTGCGTCAAACCATTCCCGCAAGACGAACTTCTGCACTTTGGTTGATGACATCGGCCATTCGCTGACGAACCTGAGATGGCGTGGTATTTTGTAGCTGGCCATCTTGCCCTGGCAGAAAGAGATCATTTCCTCTGCCGTAACGTCAGCGCCTTCCTTAAGCTCAATATATGCGCAGGCTACTTCGAACAGACGCTCGTCGGGTACGCCGATGACCTGCACCAGGTTGGCAGCAGGGTGGGTGTTCATCACAGATTCGATTTCAATGGCTGCGACATTTTCGCCACCGACTTTGAGCATGTCCTTAATGCGACCATGAAATTCGATATAGCCATCGGCATCAATCGCGCAGAGGTCTCCGGTGCGGAACCAGCCATCGACAAAGGCTTCGGCATTTTTCTCTGGCGACTTGTAGTAGCCATCGAACACGGAGTAGCCCTTCAGGAGAATCTCCCCTTGCTCTCCGGCAGGCTTCTCTGCCAGCGTTTCAGGGTCGACAATCTTTGCGCTGAGACCGGGCATCGGTTTGCCGCAGGTATGTAAGCGGGACTCAAGTGGGTCGTCGGGGTGGTTGTAGGCAATAACACCGCCGGCTTCTGTCAGTCCGTAGGCGCCTGTCTGTACGGCCTGGGGAAAAGCCTCCTGGAACTGGCGGAGCAGGTCTGGCGGCGCTACATTGTTCACACGTCGCAGTTTTGAAAGATCCCGGGTCTTGAAATCGGGATGGTTGATCAGATCGAGCGTGACAGTCGGGAAGGAGGGGAAAGCGACGGTCACGGCTTCCTTTTCCATCATTTCAAGCGACAGGCCCGGTTCGACATGGGTCATTGAAAGCATTGCAGCGCCTGCGTCCATGCAGCACATTAACGGCAGAATCGAGGCCATATGGAACATGGGCAAGGGCGCCCAGAAACGATCGGTTTCCGTGAGGAAGTACCTCGAATGGTTCATATTAATGCCGTTGCGAACCAGCACTTCGTGATTCAATGGGCAGCCTTTCGGGTTGGCGGTCGTTCCTGATGTGTACATCATAATCGCCGGATCCCGCACCCTGACGGCCCGACGACACGCTTCGACAGCTTCAACGTCTACTCCCTCTGCGAGTGCGAGAAAGTCGCTGTCACTCATGAAGCCGTCTGCATCATTGCCGATCAGGATCAGATGCTGCAGGCAATCGGCGCGTTTCTCTGCCAACGCAGCATTCACGAGATCTGCGAAGTTAGCGTATTCGCTGATGAGGTCGTGGGTAAACAGCAGATCGATATCCGCGTTGTCCAGCACATAGGCCAGCTCCGGCGCTTTGTATCGGGCATTGACCGGCACCGCCATCGCGCCGATCAACTGTGCGGCCATCAGGCATTCCATGTACTCGATACAGTTCGCCATCAGGATGCCGACATGGCTGCCATTGCCAAGCCCCAGTGCCGCCATGGCCCGGGCACGCCGGTAGGCCGCATCGCGCAACTCGCCGTAGGTGACACGGCGTTCCGGGAAGATCAGCAGATCGTTGTCAGGGTGCCTGTCTGCAGCGTTGATCAGCATGTCGCCGAGCGTGGAGAAACGGATGATGTCTGGATTGTTATTGTTCATGCCAGGCAGTCTAGCAGAGTTGTCTGGTAAAAAAGTCAGGCTTGACTTTTTTTTCAAAGATCGCGGTATACTGCGGTGGCGTCAAGCAGACAGATAACAGACAAACGAGAGGGTAAACCAATGGCTGCACATGATCACGAGATCGTCTCAATCTACGGTCACAGTGAAGATCAGAAACAGGAATTGATGACGCGGGCACCGGAATGCGTGCTCATGTGGGCAACCAAAGATGGCTGGCCCGTCGGGGTTGTACACTCGTTTGTCTGGGCCGACGACAAGATCTGGATTACCTTTGCTGTCCACCGTCACAGAACAGCCGCCATCAAACGCGATAACCGGGTTTCGGTCACTGTCAGTGGCGCCACCTCGCAGGACCCAAAATGCCCACGTGGCTGTGTAACGGTGAAGGGCAGGGCGACTTTCCATGACGATACGGAGACCAAAGAGTGGTTCTACCATCTACTCGCCAAAAAAGTCTCACCAGACAACAAGGAAGGCGAAGATGCTTTCTACGATCTTCTGGATTCGCCACTGCGCACCGTTATCTCTGTGGTGCCTGAAAAGTGGATTTCGTTTGATGCAGAAAAATCCCAGAAAGATCGGATGGGACTCTTGAGCGAAGACGAGAAAACACCACCGCTTAGTGCTGATACTGAACGCATGAACAAGGAGCGCGAGAAACGCGGTCTCGAGTTCCGTGACCCGGAGCAGGGTTAACCATGAGCAGCTATGTTGAAGACCGTATCGCGTTGCAGGACGTGATGTTGAAGTACGCAGCCGCCGTGGATGAGAAAGACTACGAGGGTTATCGCGTGCTGTTTACTGATGATGTGCATGTCATTGGGCTTACCCCAGATGACTTTCATGGCATGGAAGCGTTTTTCCCCTGGTGGAAAAATGCCATCGACCAGTACGACTCAACTCAGCACAAGTTCAGCCCAATGCTGGCAGAAATTGATGGCGATTACGCCCGGACCCGGAATGACCTGCAGGCACTGCATTACCCAAAGGGCGATGCAGAAACCACGGTGACCCTATGGGGTACCTACAAGACAGACATGCAGCGGGTCGATGGCGAGTGGAAGATCTGCCGCCACGAGCTGATTAGAAGAGGCCTGAAAATCGGCAAGTAGTCTTCGCTACCGGCGCTCACATTCAGCTACCGGCACTCACATTCAGCTACCGGCACTCACATTCAGCTACCGGCACTTCCTGATAATGTGCCGGTCAATGTTCTTCTGGCTGGCGGCGATCTCGTAGAACTTGTCGAGAAATTTGCCCATTTTCTTCAGGGTTTTTGGTCGAATACGCTCGTCCATGAACGCTGCGTAAACGTCATCTTTCCGGGCGATCATGTGAGCCAGCGTGTCAGGCACGACCTCATTATTGTTGCAGAAACCACGATAGAGACGCTGGGTGACCTTCTTGATACCAAGACTCATGGGTGGCGCGGCGTACCGTGTATTGATAATGCCAGACAAGTCAAAGTCGTAGGGCACTGGCACCAGCTTGCCGCCTGGGTCGAGCAATTTGGCGTTATGGCAGCAGGGCTCATCACCCTCGCCCTTCAAAAGTGAGAAGTCTGTATTCGCAACGAGAAACTGGTACATGACCGCGAGGTTGGCTTCTGCTGGTGAGAGGTCGTTACGACTGACCTGGTTGTCTTTCACCTCTTTCATGTCGAGTCGTTTCGCCATACGGCCCTTGTCCTCGATGAAGAAGGCATAGTTGTTCCAGCTCTTATCGTTGTCACCGGTATCGACATAGGTGCTTTTAACCAGCCGCGCGCGGAAGCTGTTGTCAGTTAAAGTTTCATAGCCCCGGTAAGCGGTGTACTCCTGGATCAGGTAGTCCTGCCACATATCGCCCTTTTTTCGACACTGGGCAACCAGCTTCAGTTTCTTCTGCTTGGCAAAGAGGCCTTCTTTCGGCTTTTTCGGGAAGATGATGCGCAGTCCGGGAACCTGGCAGTTCTGCAGTCTGAAATTGCCCCTCACCTCTAGTTCAACGTCAACAGCGCCCTCGCTGCCAGGATAGACAAACCTCGCGGGGTATCTCTTCGACTTGTCTTTTTCCTTGAACATCGTTTTGAAGTCGGCTGCGAGCGACATCTCGAACAGGTCGCGGTCTTCAAACAGAGGATCAGCGGAAATTGAACCGGCAAGCAGCAGGCCGGTAATCCATACAAAGCTTTTTAAGCTGGGAGTGATCATGAGCATCATGATTCCACGCACGACAACGGCATTCAAGCAGGCCGAGGCAAATGTTTGGAAAGGTAAGAAGATGTCGTATGCTCCACGGATGTCCCGATTGATCCTGCAACTACTTTTCTGTGTGCTGCTGACGCCAGAGGCGCTTGCGCAGATCAGTGTCGAAGCTGACGGCCTGCGAGGCGCCTGCACACCCCTGGTTAACCGTCTGCAGACGCGATGGCAGGACGTGCGCCGTTACATGGTGCCGGTTGGCGAGGAGGTCAGAAACCCTAAGGACGAACACTTTGTTTGCGTCAGTCGTTCCGCACTGCGGGATGCGACAGAAAAACGAATTGTCTCCGGTGCCAACGTACGTTGTTTCAGTCCGCCTTTCTCTAGGGGGCTGGGGGTGTGCTGTGACAATGCGCTGAGTTACTGCACGCAGCTGAATCCCGGGCTTTTTCCTGATCGTCAAAAGCGCCCGGGCGAAGACAGGCCCTACGAGCCGCCTAAATCAAATTGGGTAAGGCCACCGGGGGACAGAGAGCAGTGGCAGAGTAATTAGAATCTTAACAACAAGGAGCAGAATAAGTTGGAGTTACTTGCAGTTACAGCTGATACGGCCGCTCAGTTCGCCCCAGATATCCCAGAGCTGATGTGGTCGACTGGGCCCGTATCCTATGAATATCACTTTGGAACGAGGGAATTATTCGATGCCGTTGTACTGGGTTCCTGGCGCCACAGCGGATCACTTTTTGGTTTTGATGCTGCAACGGTTGCGGTTGAAGACGGGCAGTTGATGGGCATCGAGATTGGCATGCAGGGGACTGAGTTCAGGGAACGCGGGGTTGCGCTTGGTCCTGTCTGGCGGAAGCTGATTGCTGATGGTGCAATTGACCCGGATGATATTCCCGGTGTGCTGGCGCGCTCAGATCACGCGAGCTGGTTAAATCCGGTTATTCACGCAGACACGTATTACATTCACGCTCTGGCAGTGAAGCCTGAGTTCCGCGGCAAGCGAATCGGCTTCCATCTGATTGATGGCGCTATTAAGCAGGCAAAAGAGCAGGGCTACAAGCGGTTTCAGCTCGACGTGTTGTCGGACAACCCGGCAGTGGAATTCTATCGCGCCGTGGGCCTTGAACTTCTGGCCGAAACGCGCGCGCCAAAGCCGTCAGAGTTTGGTGTGCCGCCTGAGTACCGTATGGGCATGAACCTCTAATGGTGGCGAACTTGCCGTGAGCACTAGTCTAACCAGGACAGCAAGCCCCTTTAACGGCATGAAGCTGTCGCTGTGCCGTGAATTTCTTGCGTCTCTGGTGATTTTGGGTAGCATTCAGCCCTTTTTAGCGTCTGCTGCCAATGGCTGAAATTTTCCCCTTCCTCGTTGAACACGGTTACGTCTTAATTTTCGTATGGGTTTTTCTGGATCAGGCAGGTTTGCCTCTGCCGGCGATCCCCTTGCTGCTTGCTGCAGGCGCACTGGTCGGTATGGGTGAAATGGCGCTGGTGCCGGTCGTCCTCCTTGTGGTGCTCGCGTCAGTGCCAGTTGACTTGTTCTGGTTCTGGCTCGGACGCTTGAGAGGCGCCCGTGTTCTGCATCTGCTTTGCATCCTGTCGATGGAGCCTGATTACTGTGTGCGCGACACGGAAAATGTCTTCAAGAAGTTGGGACCTGTCTCACTCGTGATCGGTAAATTTGTGCCGGGACTGCAAACGCTTGCCCCGCCCATGTCGGGCTTGACTGGCGTCAGTATGCTCACGTTCCTTGTTCTGGACACTCTTGGGGCACTGCTCTGGGCAGCGGTTTTTATTGGGCTTGGAATGATCTTTCACTCGGAAGTCGAAAGCATTGTGCAGGCGGCAGCGGATGTCGGGCTGTTGGCAGGATTCGCGCTGGGCGCTTTGATCTTTGCCTACTTCGGTTACAAGTTTGTTACTCGGCAGCGCTTTCTGCGTTCCCTGCGTATGCGCAAGCTCACGCCTCTGGAAGTGGATGAACGTCTGCGGGGAGGGGAAGACCTTTATATTATTGACCTGCGCCATGACTACGACATACGTGCCGTGCCGCACTTGTTGCCGAATGCCCTGCGGGTCCCGATGGAAGCCATTGAGCAGCATGCCGACAGGATTCCCAGGGACAGCGATATCCTGCTCTGCTGTAACTGACCCAACGAGGCATCGAGCGCTAGGTTAGCGCTCAAGTTAAAGCGACTCGGTATAGAGAGAGTCTATCCCCTCGAAGGCGGCATTGATGCCTGGCTGGCGGCTGGCCTGGCGACGGAGACGC
>JAYQAI010000022.1:0-8191 GCA_038136715.1 Gammaproteobacteria bacterium
GCGCGCCCGATGCGGCGCTGCCAGTTCTCGCTCAGATCGAAAATCACGCGCAGCTCGGTGGCCGCGCCCGTCAGCTGATCAGGCAATTGACCACTGAGTCAGCACCAGTGCTGGCGGAAGTCAAGATGATGCGACGAGGCGATCAGTTCGTCATCGACGTGGCGGTGGATGGCCGTAGAAACGCCGCCCTGCTGCTCGATACTGGTGCATCGATGACGGTACTGAAGCCGGCTTTTCTGGCCTCACTTGGCTACGGGGAGGGGTATCGCAGTGCACGATTTTCGACCGCCGGGGGTGTGCTGCAGGCCCCGTTGGTCAGTGTGAAATCGCTGGCAGTTGCGGGGCATCAGGTTGATGCACCTGACGTTGGCGTGCTCCACCTGCCTGACGACGATGTTGATGGTCTGCTCGGCATGGATTACCTGTCTAGGTTTGAGTTTGAGATCGATCAGGAAAACAGTATTCTGCGCCTGGTTTCGACCCGATAAGCACTTGAGTTTGTTGAATATTGCAGTGCAATAAAGGGATAATACCGGCGCTTTAACTCAGGTCGACAGGCATACGCAGTCCGGCGAAGGCCTAACACTTACCAGAGAGCGAATTGAGACGTAGTTCAGACAGGAGAAATTCGTGGCTAAACCAGGAATAGACGGCGCATTTTCTGATTTTAAAGAACGGGAAGCGCTCGCAGAGGCGATGATTCCGATGATCGGCGGACTCTATCGGCGCAACGTTGTGATTTATATTCATGGTGTTCCGCTCTACAACCTGTCGGTCATTGAGATCATGAAGGCGCACCGGTTTGTGCGTCAGATCGAATACAACGAGATGTCTGAGTTCGAGACCCACCCGATCGTTGAAATCTTGGGTGAACTGGACCTCGGCCCGGCTCACATCGACATCGGCAAGCTGACCTCCAAATACATGGAGAATGACGAGGGACTCTCTATCCGCGCATACGTTGAACGCGAGTGTTCGGAGATCCTCGGTCAGCACGATACGATTCATCACGAGCCGCGTGATGTTGTGGTCTACGGCTTTGGCCGTATCGGCAGATTGCTGACCAGACTGCTCGTTGAGAAAGCCGCGGGTGGACAGAACCTGGTGCAGCGAGCGGTGGTGCTACGCCCGCCCAAGAAGCCGGCTGAGGACCTGGCGAAGCGGGCCAGTCTGCTGCGCCGTGACTCAATTCACGGGTCTTTTAAGGGCACCATTCGTGTCGACGAAGAGAATCACTGTCTGATCTGTAACGGCAACGTGATCCGGTTTATTTACGCATCTGACCCGGCCAGTATTGATTACACTGAATATGGCATCAAGAATGCGCTGATCATCGATTCCACCGGCGCCTGGCGTGATCGCGCAGGACTTGAGCAGCACCTGCAGGCCAGGGGCACCGAGAAGGTGCTGCTGACGACGTCAGGTAAAGGTGATATCAAGAACATTGTTTCGGGCGCCAACTCCGATCAATTGCTGCCGGAAGATAACATCATTGCCGCAGCGTCCTGTACAACCAACGCGATTGTGCCGGTACTCAAGTGCATCAATGATCGTTTTGGCATTGTCCGCGGTCATATGGAAACCGTTCACGCCTACACGGATGACCAAAACTTGCACGACAATACGCACAGCAAAGAACGCAGGGGCCGCTCAGCGCCCTTGAATATGGTGTTGACCGAAACCAACGCGACGGCGTCAATCGGCAAACTGCTGCCGGAACTCGATGGCAAGCTGACGGGAAACTCGATCCGTGTGCCTGTGCCGAATGTCTCCATGGCAATCCTTAATCTGTCGATCGAAGATGACAGCACGGTCGATGAGGTGAATGAGTATTTGCGCGATGTGTCGCTTAACAGCTCAATGAATCGCCAGATTGACTTCACGGTATCGAATGAAGTGGTTTCGACTGATTTCGTTGGCAATCGGCACGCCGGCATTATCGACAGCCATGCCACCATAGTGCAGGGCTCACAGGTCATTCTGTATGTCTGGTACGACAACGAATTCGGCTACAGCTGCCAGGTTGTTCGAGTCGCTCAGAAGATGGCGGGCATCAAGTATCCTATTGTGCCGCGGCAGCCTGTAACCGGTGAAACTGTTGAGACCGAGGCGCCATTACAGGTGGCCCGTTGAGCGGCGGCATAAAGGAGACTCCCGGGTCGAAAAAACTCGCGAAAGCCGCCTCTGTTGCTAGATAAATAAGGGTTAAATCTCTATAATTGGCGCCGATTTTCAGCGGGCTCGCTATACCAAAACATCCCGGGTCCGCTTCCATCGTCCGTTGATGGTCACAGTATTCGATCGTCGAGGCGTTCAGCCCTTCGATCCACTCAGTTTTATATATTAGTTTTATTTATTCGAGATTCGAAAAGGCGTAGTCAGGAAGGCATGATTAAGACTAAACGTGGACTCGATTTGCCTATCAGTGGAAGTCCGCGACAGGAAATCGAGACCGGACCAGAAGTAAAACACGTCGCTCTCGTCGGATACGACTATCCGGGCCTGAAGCCGACGATGGCGGTTCGAGAGGGTGACCAGGTAAAAGCCGGCCAGCTCGTTTTTACAGATAAGAAAACGGAAGGTGTTGAATTCACGGCGCCTGCATCAGGCCGGGTCGCTGCAATCAATCGTGGCGAGAAGCGGATCTTTGAATCGCTCGTGATTGAAATCAGCGATGATGCCGGCGAGTCTTTTGCCAGTTACGCGGCAGCGGAACTGCGCTCACTTGAGCGCGACAAGGTGGTAGAAAACCTCGTCAAAAGCGGCCAGTGGACCGCGATTCGCACTCGGCCCTACAGTAAAGTGCCGAGCCCGTCAGGCACCCCATCCGCCATTTTCGTTACGGCAGCGGACACACGCCCGGGTGCGCCGGATCCTGCACTCTGGATTAACGAACAGGCAAGTGCCTACCTCGCTGGCATTGACGTCCTCTCCTGCCTGACGGAAGGATCAGTCTATGTCTGCAGTATGAGTGGTGCGGAGCTGCCGGCCTCTGACAACAGCAAAGTCAGAAACGAGACATTTTCAGGCCCTCACCCCGCGGGTAATGCCGGGACGCACATTCACTTCCTGCATCCCGTACACACCAACCGAAGTGTCTGGTATGTGGGTTACCAGGACGTCATCGCCATCGGGCACCTGTTCATGACCGGCAACCTGTTTTTTGAGCGGGTGGTCGCTATCTCCGGCCCCACCGCTGCCAATCCCAGGCTGATGAAAACGCGGCTAGGCGCAAGCACGGAAGAGCTGACCGCTGGTGAGCTGGCCGAAACCGATAATCGTGTACTCAGTGGTTCCGTGCTTGATGGGCGCAAGGCCGCAGGCGGTACGGCCTATCTCGGGCGCTTCCATAATCAGGTGTCGTCCCTGCTCGAAGGGACTGAGCGCGAACTGCTTGAATTTGTTGCACCAGGCCTCGAGAAGTTCTCCCTCACCGGTCTTTTCGCCGGTGCGTTCAGGACAGGTAAGCAGTTTGATCTGACAACATCAACTGGCGGCAGTCCGAGGTCAATCATTCCCCTCGGCACGTATGAGAAGGTGATGCCCCTCGACATTCTGCCAGTGCAGCTGCTGAAAGCGCTCGTCGTTGAGGATTTTGATGCCAGCATCGAGCTGGGCTGCCTCGAGCTGGATGAAGAGGATCTGGCGCTCTGTACCTTTGCTTGTCCCGGTAAGTACGAGTATGGCCCTTATCTGCGCCAGATGCTGAGCAGAATTGAGAAAGAGAGTTAATGCATGGCTTTACGTGAGGTTTTAGACAGCTTCGAGTCGCACTTCGAGAAGGGCGGCCGTTTCGAAAGGCTGTACCCGGTTTATGAGATGGTTGACACCATTTTCTACTCGCCCGGTTATGTCACCAAGACATCATCCCATGTCCGCGACCAGGTAGACATGAAGCGAGTGATGTCGACAGTATGGATTGCGGCTTTTCTGCCAATGTTTGCCGGGATGTATTACACCGGCTATCAGGCCAATCTGGCCATGGACCAGATGGGCATCGAAAGCCTGGGTGGCTGGCGCGGTTTCCTGCTGGAGATGGTCGCGGGTTACGACGCCAACAGCGTCTGGGACTGTATGGTATACGGCGCATTGTTCCTGGTGCCTATCTATTTCGTGGTGTTCGTTGTTGGCGGCATCTGGGAAGTCGTGTTTGCGGTCATTCGCGGCCATGAGGTGAACGAAGGATTTTTTGTCACATCCATACTGTTCACGCTGATCGTGCCGGCAACCATCCCGCTCTGGCAGGTCGCATTGGGCATATCTTTCGGTGTCGTCATTGGCAAAGAGATCTTTGGCGGCACCGGCAAGAACTTCCTTAACCCGGCGTTGACGGGTCGGGCCTTCCTGTTTTTTGCCTATCCGGCGGAAATCTCCGGCGACTCGGTCTGGACGGCGGTAGATGGATTCAGCGGCGCGACGGCGCTGGGTATCGCCGCAGCCGAGGGTGTGCAGAATGACATGCTTGGCACTGTCACTTGGATGGACGCGTTCCTGGGTAATGTCCAGGGTTCTATCGGTGAAACCTCGACTCTGGCCATCCTGCTGGGTGGCGTCATCCTGTTGGTCACCCGCGCGGCGTCCTGGAGAATTATTACTGGTGTCTTCCTCGGTATGGTTGCTATGTCACTGCTGCTCAATGTCATTGGCTCGGACACCAACCCGATGTTCGCCATGCCCTGGTACTGGCATCTCGTCGTCGGAGGGTTTGCCTTCGGTATGATATACATGGCGACCGACCCGGTGTCCGCCGCGATGACCAACACCGGCAAGTGGTGGTATGGCGTTCTGATCGGCGTAATGTGTGTGCTGATTCGGGTGGTCAATCCGGCTTTCCCGGAAGGCATGATGCTGGCTATTCTGTTTGCGAACCTGATTGCGCCGCTGATTGACTGGACGGTGGTTCGCTCCAACGTTAACAGGAGGCTCGCTCGTGTCGGACTCTGATCAAAATAACGAACCACCTAAAAACAAGGATTCGATGTCCAACATCATTGTCGTGGCATTGTTGGTCTGTCTGGCCTGTTCTGTCGTGGTTTCGAGTGCGGCGGTGTTTCTAAAACCGCAGCGTCTGGCCAACAAGGAACTGGACCGAAACAAGAATATTCTTGAGGCAGCCGGCCTTTACAATAAGCAAGAAGCGACCGGCGGCGAAGATATCAACGGACTGATCGGTAACTTCGAAATCCGCATGGTCGATCTTGAGGAGAAACGCCTGCTCTCGGAGCTGGAAGTTTCTGATCTGGGTCTCGACGTCACGACTTATGACCAGCGTAAGGCATCCAAGGATCCCGCCACGTCCAAAGCTCTGACGAAAGCAGAGGATATAGCCTCGATTTCGCGCCGTGCCAGATACAGCGTAATTTATCTGCTGAAAGAAGCAGGCGAAGTGAGCAAAGTGGTTGTGCCGGTGCATGGCTACGGTCTCTGGTCGACGCTGTATGGCTACCTCGCGATTGATGGTGACCTGCAGACTGTTTCAGGCATAACTTTTTATGAGCATGGTGAAACAGCGGGCCTCGGTGGCGAAGTCGACAATCCTCGTTGGAAGGCCAGCTGGGCGGGTAAGTCGATCTACAGTGGCGGTGAAGTAAAGCTGGGTGTGATCAAAGGCAGCGTGAATCCTTCCTCGCCCAATGCCGCGTATCAGATCGATGGTTTGTCGGGCGCCACGCTGACCAGTGTCGGTGTCGACAATCTCGTTAAATACTGGATGGGACCGCAAGGGTTTGGTCCGGTCCTCAAGGAACTGAAGGGATAAGCGAAGCGATGAATACGAAAGAAGTGCTGTTTAACCCGGTATTCAACAACAATCCGATCGGCTTGCAGATACTCGGCATCTGCTCGGCGCTGGCGGTGACCACCAAGATGGAAGTGGCGCTGGTCATGTGTATTGCGCTGACGGCTGTATGTGCATTCTCGAACCTCTTTATTTCGATGATCCGAAACCATATACCTTCGAGTGTACGCATCATCGTGCAGATGGCCATTATCGCCTCGCTTGTGATCCTGGTTGATCTGATCCTTGGCGCGGTGGCGTATGACATCAGTAAGCAGTTGAGCGTCTTCGTCGGTCTGATTATTACCAACTGCATCGTCATGGGGCGCGCAGAGGCTTTCGCCATGCAGAACCCGCCGGGCATGAGCTTTCTCGATGGCGTTGGTAACGGTCTCGGCTACTCCATCGTTCTGATGCTGGTTGCGACATTGAGAGAATTCTTCGGCTCAGGCAGCCTGTTTGGCTACCAGATTCTGCCGCTGGTGACTGAAGGTGGTTGGTACACACCCAATGGTCTGATGCTGCTCGCGCCGAGTGCGTTCTTCATCATTGGCCTTATGATCTGGGCACTGCGTGCCTGGAAGACAGAGCAGGTGGAAGAAATTGAGTATGAAATCGGCGGACACACCGCCCTGTCGAGGGTCTAATCATGCTTGAATATTATCTGAGTCTGTTCGTTCGCGCTGTTTTCGTTGAAAACATGGCGCTGATGTTCTTCCTCGGCATGTGTACCTTTATCGCCATCTCGAAGAAGATCGAGACGTCCTTCGGACTTGGCGTCGCCGTTGTCGTTGTGCTCACGATTACGGTCCCCGTGAACAATCTGATCTATAACCTGTTGCTGGCTGAAGGTGCGCTGGCCTGGGCGGGCATGCCGAATGTCGACCTCAGTTTCCTCGGGTTTCTGTCATATATTGGTGTGATCGCAGCGATCGTGCAGATACTGGAAATGTTTCTCGATAAATACGTCCCTGCGTTGTACAACGCGTTGGGAGTGTTCCTGCCGCTGATCACAGTCAACTGTGCCATCCTGGGTGCATCGATATTCATGGTAAACCGCGATTACAACTTTAGTGAGAGCGTGGTTTATGGTTTTGGCTCCGGCGTTGGCTGGGCACTGGCGATTGTGATCCTGGCCGGCATCAAGGAGAAAATGAAGTACAGCGATGTGCCTGATGGCCTTCGCGGACTGGGCATCACCTTCATTACCGTTGGGTTGATGTCACTGGGTTTTATGTCATTTAGCGGTATTTCGCTTTAACGGCTTTTAAGGGTTATGAACGTAGTGGAAGTAGTACTTGGTGTAACCATGTTCACCGGCGTCATCATGTCGGTGGTATTCGTCATTCTGTACGCCAGAAAAATGCTGGTGAGTACGGGTGAGGTTACGATTGAGATTAACGGCGATCCGGAGAAAACGATTGTTGCATCAGCGGGTGGGAAGCTCCTTAACACGCTGGCTGATTCAGGCATCTTCCTGTCGTCTGCCTGCGGTGGTGGTGGCACCTGTGCACAGTGTCGCTGCAAGGTCGTGGAGGGCGGCGGCTCCATGCTGTCGACCGAGGAAGGCCATTTTACACGCGGAGAGGCAAAAGAAGGCTGGCGCTTGTCATGTCAGACAGCGGTAAAGCAGGACATGAAGATTGAGGTCCCGGCAGAATTCTTCGGCGTTAAGCGCTGGGAGTGTGAAGTCATCTCCAATGATAATGTCGCTACTTTCATTAAGGAGCTGGTGCTGAAGCTGCCGGAAGGCGAAGAAGTGGATTTCCGAGCGGGAGGATACGTCCAGTTTGAAATCCCGCCCTACGATATGGACTACAGTGAGATTGAGGTCGATGAAGAGTATCGCGGCGACTGGGATAAGTTCAAAGTCTTCGATAACCACTCAAAAGTAGACGAGACCACTATCCGCGCCTACTCGATGGCCAACTACCCGGAAGAAAAAGGCATCATGAAGTTCAATATCCGAATTGCTTCACCGCCGCCGGGTACAGATTTCCCCTCCGGCAAGATGTCATCTTATATCTTCAAGTTGAAACCTGGCGACAAGGTAACGATCTTTGGCCCTTACGGTGAGTTCTTCGCCAAGGAAACTGACGCAGAGATGGTCTTCGTCGGCGGTGGTGCCGGTATGGCACCAATGCGCGCCCACATTTTTGATCAGTTGAAGCGAATCAAAACAGATCGAAAGATCAGCTTCTGGTACGGTGGTCGGAATCAGCGTGAACTGTTTTACGTTGATGAGTACGACAAGCTTGCGGAAGAGAATGACAATTTTGACTGGCATATTGCCCTGTCTGATCAGAATCTTGAGGACTGGGACGGCCTGACCGGATTCATTCACAATGTCCTTTATGAAGAATATCTGAAGGACCATCCGGCGCCGGAAGACTGTGAGTTCTACATGTGTGGCCC
>JAYQAI010000022.1:8291-22981 GCA_038136715.1 Gammaproteobacteria bacterium
ATTTACGGCACAGCGTAATTTACGGCACAGAGAGTACGAAAAGTAACTCGCGCAAAGTTCTCGCCACATTATAATGGCGGTAAAGCGTCACCAATCTTCGATGTTGCAGCCACCGAAGCCTGTTTACTTCGCTGAAGAGTTACCCAGGCAACTTCTGTTCAATCACTGAATATCCAGCCTCTGCCGGTATGCAAAGGTATTTCGCATCCTCCCTCTGCTCCACTACCGGCAGCACGGTCACAATGTCGCGCTCTGCCGCCATACGGATGGCGGTATCGACTGAATCACTTTCGCCGAGCATCTCGATGTTCATCAGTGTCGGGAAGATAATGGTGTAGGTTTTGTCTTTTGCCCCCTGTATCGCATCTGCCGGGTTGATCCAGACGGAATCAACAGACTCGTGTCCATCGTGCAGGGCGAGATGGTCTGCGGGGGCTGCGGCGAGGTAGAAGTGCGTATCGAAACGCTTCGGCATCATGTCGGGAGTGATCCAGTGAGCAAAATGCTGGAGCTTGTCACAGGCAAGAATCAAGGCCTCTTGCTGCAGAAAGTCCGCGAGGGAAATGTCACCCTGATGGAGCTGGTCTCTGTAAGGTGTCAATACTGCAAGCCGTTCGCCGGAAATCAACTCGTCGGAGCCCGCCGGACGGGCGAGAAGGATACCGCATTCCTCAAAGGCCTCTCGCAAGGCACCGGCCATCAGGCCCACTGAGGTGTCATCGGCCCCATCGACGCCATGACAGTATTCCCTCACCTCAAAATCGCCCTGGTCAACCTTACCGCCGGGAAACACCAGGGCGCCGGATGCGAAGTCGATCTGGTGGTGCCTGACGACCATGAACGTCTCAAGGCCATTTGGGCCATCGCGCAGCATCAGAATTGTGGCAGCGGGAACAGGTAAAGGCGCTTGTGACATGGTCGGGGCTCCAGACTGAAAGCACCTAGTCTAACGAAGGCCCCGGGGTCTGGCGAGGCAGGTCGCCATCATGAATAGCTGAATATCAGCGACTGCGTTCTATTAATATCTTCCAGTCGCTGCCTTCCTTACGCATCCGCAGCACCTTGTCTGTGAGGTCGCTGTAAGTGTTGGAACGGTAGCTCTGGCGGAAGAACGCGTCGACAACGTTAGTTTCGACGAACTCGAAACGCTGGTAGTCGATGTCAATATTGATATAGCGGGGGCGAGTCAACCTCGAGCGTCTGAGAGTTTCCCATTGGCGACGACTCTGACCATTGGGTGTCCTGAAATCAGTGGAGTAATTTGCCAGGTACTGGGTCACATTCTGCTCAGACCAGGCAGCACCCCACAGGTCGATGGTCTCGCGCAGATCATCTTCAACTGCTGTCGTGACAGCATTGACTTCCGCGTCGAACAGGTCATCGTCGCTCGACTCATATGCGTCCGGTTCCATGCCTGGCTCGGGATCATTGTTTTCAACGGTGCTGCTGGCGACTGTATCAGCGATATCCTCGCCGCTGATCGAATCGGCTTCCATCGGCAGCTCGGTGTTGCCCAGTGCCGATGTTGTCTCAGCTTCATCAAGCTCGACCGAATCGGTGGCGGCGATTGTGGATTCGGTGTCGATCAGTTCATCATTTTCAAAGAAACCGGTATAGACGTTGCCATCGGGCAAAATCATGGTGCCGGGACCATTGCGCATATCGTTTTCGAACTGACCGACAAAGCGAGTGCCATCCTGCCAGAAAATCGTGCCCTTGCCAGAGCGTTTACCATCGAGTACACCGCCCACATAGCGGGTCCCGTCGGGCCAGACCAGTGTTTTTGTGACCGGTTCTTCGACCGCCGCAACGGGTATCGGCAGCAGCAGGCCGATAACGGTAGAAAGCACTATAGCTAAAGCAAATATTTTCATGGATGGCATAACAAGTTTCCGGTTCTCCGGCACACTCATCGGTCTGTGCGGATGGTCATAAAGAATAGCGGATTATGGACGATTTTTGCAGATGGGATATTGATGTTTTGTGAGTAAAGTCGGGCAGTTACGGGCCTTTGGTGAACAGATTCTGTCGAGCGGCCTCGGCCATGACCATATCGGCCTCGATAATACCTGGCCCATCGCGCTCGACCCTGCCGGTCGCCGTCTCACCTTCACTCAGTTTGATGATGCGGTCGCCGTCAAAAGCGATGATGCCAGGCCCCTGGAATTCGATGGTTTCACCGAGTTCGAGCCGCCGTATGGCGGCGATACCGACATCCTGATGGAGACCAGGTGAGATCGGCACGTTGACCCGCTGATCGGCGTCAGGCGTGCATTCGGTCGCCACCCCGGCATCATCGTGGTGTCCCGTCGGCAACAGGTAACCGCCAATAGGAGAAATACCAACAGAGGCGGGCTCCGCACGCGTCAGCAGGATCGTCGACAGGTTTTCAGCGGCGAAAGGCAGCAGGCTGCCAATGAAATCGTTGCGCAGGAGCACCGCGTCAACCAGGGCTATCTCAGACTGGCCCTCGAACTCGACGGTGATGCGCTTGCAGGGTCGACATAGTGCAGCTGAGACCTTGCCGCTTGCCACCATACCTGCTGCGGTACCGGCAACAGAGGCTTCGAGCCGGTATGGAAACACGTTGTTGGTGCCGGTCGAAAGCGGCAGGATAATCGCCTCGGGAATCTCATCGGCAACAATACGGGAAGTGCCGTCACCACCCAGAACGATGAAGACCCTGCAACCTTCGGCCCACATGAGCTGGCACATGCTTCGTGTATCAGCTGCGGTATGGGTCAGCGGATAGCGGAGGATCTCCACCTGGTTTCGTTCGGGCAGATTCTCAACGGCTTTCTCGTTGATGCGAAAGGGTTCGTGACCGAGATAGATCCTGTCGACGCCTGCGGCCAGAGCACCCAATACGAGGCGGGTGACCTGCTGTTGTTTTTCATGGTGATCCGAGGTGCTGGCGCGGGCCGCGACACGTCTTACATCACGACCGGAAAACGGATTGACGATGATGCCGAGTCTGGGGGTCACGAAGCGAAGGTCTAGTTGAGTGGTTGCCAGCTGCTTCAGCCCTTGCGGGTGAATACCCAGCGATCGTCGCTTGAGAATCCGTCGTTGTACTGATAACCGTCGACGTCGAAGTTTTTCAGGTCGGCGGGTTTGTTGATGCGATTCTGAACAATATAGGTGGCCATCGCGCCGCGGGCTTTCTTAGCGAAGAAGCTCAAGACGCGGTAAGTGCCTCGGCTGTAGTCTTTGAAAACCGGGGTGATCACATCACCCGGCAGGCGTGATTTATCAACTGCGTTGAAGTACTCGTTTGATGCGAGATTGATGAGAGTCTTATTCCTGTGCGTGCACAGCTCTTCCGCCAGCGCCTCGCCAATCGCACTGTCCCAGAAATCGTAGAGATTATTCCCTTTAGAGTTCCTCAATTTAGTGCCCATTTCGAGACGATAGGGATGAATCAGATCAAGCGGGCGGAGGACGCCGTAGAGACCAGAGAGTATGCGCAGGCTTTTCTGGGCGAACGTGAAGTCTCGCTCGTTGTAAGAGTCGACATCGAGGCCTATGTAGACATCGCCCTTGAATGCGAGGATGGCCTGCTTCAGGTTCTCACTGTCGCTGTTGAATGAGGCATACCGGTCTGCATTGAGTTCGGCCAGGTTGTCGCTGATGCTCATTAGCTTCTTCAACTCTTGTGATGACTTTTTCTGCATCAGTTGAACGAGCGCTTCGGTCTCAGCAGCGAAGGCAGGGGCCGACTGTTTTCTGGTAGCAGCCGGCGTATCGAAATCCAGGGTTTTTGCTGGCGATAGAACAGTTAACATCGTGAATCGGGTAGTGCTTACAAGGATCTAAGAATAGGCAAAGTAGATCGAGAATTCCAGACATGCCGAAGATCGGACTGTCATGGACATGTCAGTGCCGATAACGCAGAATTGTCGGTAAAAATTGTCGCGAAGCCTGCCTAACCCGCGGCTGCCTGGACGAGAATAACAAGTCATGAAGAATCCGCTGAAACGCTGGGACGTTGCGATCACACTGGTCTTTTTCCTTCTGACGATTCCTGCCGAGCGCTTCGAAGTTTTTTCCCTGTTGGAAGATCAGACGATTTCCTATCGTCACATCCTGCGCACGGTCTACGGTGACCCCGATTACACCCGCTTGCGGGATGAGATCATGATTGTCGCGCTGGACGAGGACCTGTACGAGGAGTACGGCAGCTTTCCCTTCCGACGCACTGATCTCGGCAAGATCGCAGAGATTCTTGCTGGTTTTGGCGCCAAGGTCGTCGGCCTCGACTTCCTGATGGATTTCAAGAGTTCCTACGGTGAGGATGAGCCAACCGCTGAGATGCTGACACGGGCAGGGAACGTGTTGCTGGTGTCCTATGCCAACTTTGATGGTGACAAGTTCACCGGTCTCAGTTATCCGACGGAAACGCTGCGCAATACCTCAGTGACGGGCTATACCAACCTGCAACCCACGAGTGCCATTGTCGACAACCTGGCGCGACTGCGAATTCACAAGGATATTACCAACAATAAAGATGGCTGGCCCTATGCTGTGCAGGCCCTGGCCATGTACTGGGACGTTGAGCCGCGTCTCGAAGGCGACAGCCTGGCTCTGGGTGATGTTGAAATACCGCTCGACCAGTTCGGTGATATCTATATCGACTTCCCGGCTTTGGCTGCCGGCACCCAGTATCTGAGTGAAGGCGAAGCTGGCTTCTCAGCGCTCGAAATTCTTGAACTGGCAGATGTGCCGGAAGATGAGGCCGAAGAATGGGGTTATGTTTTCGGCGATAAGATCGTTCTTGTCGGGGACACCTGGGAGGTCACTCACGATAAGTTCAATACCCCGATGGGATCGGTTTATGGCGTTGAGATTATTGCCAATTCGATCAGCACAATGATGAACGGGGCGCCACTGCGGCCGGCCGGCACGCTGATTGAATCGGCGGCAACCGGTGTTTTCCTGATGCTTTTGTTGGCGTCGGGCATGATCAGGAGTCTTGGCAGCAGGATGGCTGCCGCTGTGGTCGTCTATCTGCTGTTTACGATCGCTGCCAGCGTCGCCTACATCTACCTTGGCCTGGTGATATCGATGGTTTATGCGATGCTGGCAGGGTTTGCCTGCCTGATCGTGATGAGTACCCGCCTTTTCATCCTTTCAGAGCAGAGCCAGGCAATCAGTGCGGCGGATTCGGCAGAGAGTAACCGGATGCTGGGGCTCGCCTACCAGGGACAGGGTCAGCTCGATGCAGCTTTTGAGAAATTTCGTCACTGTCCGCCAGAAGAAAGTACTTTCAATATGGTGTACAACCTTGGGCTCGACTTTGAGCGCAAGCGTCAGTACAACAAGGCACAGAGCTGCTACGAATTTATTTCGGCGACCGCTGCCGGCTTCCGTGATATTGAGAAGCGTATCAAGCGCTGCGAGTCGATGGATGATGCAGTGCTCATGGGTGGCGGAACGCAGGGCATGCTCGGTGCCACTATCATCAATGAAGATGGCAGCGTGGAGAAACCCATGCTCGGTCGTTACCAGGTCGAGAAAGAGCTGGGGCAGGGTGCCATGGGGATTGTTTATCTCGGTAAGGACCCGAAAATCAATCGCGATGTTGCTATCAAGACCATGGCACTGTCGCAGGAATTCGGCGATGACGAGCTGAAGCTGGTGAAAGAGCGATTTTTTCGCGAGGCTGAATCGGCTGGACGCCTGAATCATGCCAACATTGTCGCCATCTACGATGCCGGCGAAGAGCATGATCTCGCCTTCATCGCGATGGAGCTGTTGAAGGGCTACGACCTTGACCGGCACATCAAACCGGGAGAGCTGCTGCCTGTAGGCGACGTGCTGAAAATTATCAGCGATTGCGCCGAGGCGCTGGACTATGCCCATGCACAGAACGTCGTGCACCGGGATATCAAACCCAGCAATATCATGTATGACCCTGATACCGGCACGGTCAAGATTACAGACTTTGGTATCGCGCGCATTACAGACTCAAGTAAGACCAGAACGGGTACGGTGCTAGGTACACCGAACTACATGTCGCCCGAGCAGTGCATGGGCAAAAAAGTAGACGGCAGAGCGGACCTGTTCTCGCTGGGTGTGGTGTTGTATCAACTCGTCAGTGGCGAGTTGCCATTCAAAGGTGATTCCATGGCAACTCTGATGTACTCCATCGTTAATGACCCGCCGATTGACATCAAGATGGTAAAACCGGACATTAATCCTGCGCTGCGCAAAGTGATTCACAATGCCATTGGGAAAAAGCCTGAGAAGCGCTACCAGAGCGGCAAGAAGCTCGCTGCGCATATTAAGGTGTGCATGGAACGAATGGGCGTTAAGCGAGACGAACGAGAAGCCAGCGAAATATGACAGTCAACCTGCAAGGCAAGATTGAGATAGCCAGCCGCACCGATGAAGGTCAGGTGCGAGATCACAACGAGGACTATATCAGTGACAACCCGACGCTGGGTATTGCCGTGCTGGCAGATGGCATGGGCGGCCTGAACGCGGGTGAGGTCGCCAGCTCTATGGCCGTGCACCTGCTGATGCAGGAGCTGATCGCCTACCGTCTGGGCGAATCCAGTTTGCCAGCAGAGCTGCCCGAGGAAGAGACCGAACTGCCAATCGAGTCGCGGATCGTCAGAAAAGCGGTCGAGATGGCTAATGATGCGGTTTTTCATTCCTCCCAGACACAGTTACAGCACAAGGGTATGGGAACGACCGTGGTCGTTGCGCTTTATTATGACAACCGCGTATCGATTGCCCACATCGGTGATTCCCGGGTCTATCGGTTCAGGAACAATGCGTTGGAGCAGGTCACTAAAGACCACAGCTTTGTTCAGGAACTGATTGATAAGGGACTGTATACGAAGGAAGAGGCTAGAACTTCGGACAAAAAAAATGTTGTGACCCGTGCCCTTGGGGTGGCCCCGTTCGTTGAAGTCGAATGCCATCAATATGACACTGAGGTCGGTGATGTTTACCTCATGTGTTCAGACGGTCTGCATGACCTCGTTCCTGACCAGAACATAGAGCGGGCCTTTATGGAACTGTCAGGTAATCTGACAGAGCTGGCCAATTACCTGGTGGAACTCGCGAATGCCAATGGCGGCAAAGACAACATCTCTGTGATCCTGACTCGTAGTGTCAATCCGTACCCTCAGGAAGAAGAGGCCGTATTGCTCAAGCGCAGTGTTAACGGGTTTGAATGAGGATGCTTGACTGACCCTCAAGATTATCATCATCAAGGAAGGCAAACCGGTGCAACAGGTCACCATGGAGCAGACCCGCCTGACTATCGGTCGTCGGGCACAGTGTGACATTCCCATCAAGGATCCAGCCGTGTCCGGCAACCACGCTGAAATTGAATTCGTTGGGAACGGCTACATTCTTCGTGATCTTGGCTCAACCAATGGCGTGCATGTGAAAGGTCGTCAGGTGAAAGAGTACGCGATAAAAGATGAGGACCTGATTACGATCGGTGAGCATCAACTGCGAATCCAGATGATAGACAAATCTCCCCCGACCAAGCAGGCACCGGCTCGGCCTTCAGGCGGGGAAAAAGCGGAGGAAAAGACTGAAATTCGCTCGATGCCGGTCGCCAATCAGACTGACGGGTATCTTAAGATCGTCGTGGGTGGAGAGCCGGGTGAGGTTGTGAAACTCGAAGATGCACTGACGACCATTGGCGTTCCCGGCATTCAGGTGGCCGCTGTGTCCAAACGACCCCACGGGCATTTCATTATCCACGTGGATGGTGGTAAGGACCGGAACAAAACACCCGTTGTCAACGGTGAGCCCATCGGCTTTAAATCGCGCAAAATCGAACTGGGTGACCTGATCGAAGTGGCCGAACTCCAGTTCGAATACTGCATCGACTGAGTCCGAATTACAAAAATCTTACATTTACTCCCTGAATATGTGACGCAGTGCGCATTTCCTGCAGGCGTTGGTTGGATACAATAGCACTCAAGACGAAGGGTATATGTGCTGTGTCGAGCAGATGGAGTCTGCAGGATTGCCGATGAAAGGCAGGCCGTCTGCCCCGGGCTGGTTTAACATAACGGAAACAGAGTTTGACCCTAAATCGGGTTAGCTTTAAGACACCTTAGGGTAATCGGAGGAAGAACATGAAAATGACAATTATTGGCGTAATCGTTGGCATCCTTGTCACGTTGGTCGGCATGGAAGTCAGTGCAAAAGAACCGCCGGTTGCGAAACTGGTGCAGATTGAGGGAGAAGTTGAATACAGTCGCAACGGTACGCGCTGGAGCCCTGTCAGGCGCACGAAGTATCTCTTCGCCGGCTACCAGGTCAGAACCGGTGAAGATGGTGGCGGCAAGCTGATCAACCAGGCCAGCGGAGATTCACAGGCCCTTGGCGCTAACAGCCTGATTGAAATTGCAGCTGAAGGCGCAACGGTCATTACCGGCAGTCTGTCAGAACCGAAAGAGGAAGAGGTTAGCCTGTTTCAGAGTTTGATGAACAAGTTTGCCAAAGCCCAGCGTTACACCACGGTTCGGCGCAGCGTGAACAAAGGTGATGAGCCGCTTTGTGACAGCAAAGTTAGAACAATTCGGGACGTGACGGTGTCACAGGCGCATGCGGACCTGGTCTGGCGTAATGCCTGCCCTGAGTTCTCTTATCGACTCATTATCAATGACAGTGATCCGATCGAAGTGCCTGCCCAGAGCACATCCGAGATGATTCGATACAGTGTCGCCGATGCCGGCGTTGGCGAACACACCTATCATGTTGAAGTGCTCGATAAGGACGGCACAATCTACATTCCAAGGAAGCAAAGCAAGTTCACAGTCATGCCGGCCGAAGAAGAAGAGGAGGTTATGAATCTGCTTGAGCAGGTTGGCGATGATATTTTCCTTGAGACGAACATCCTCGAAGAGAAGGGCATGTACGTTGCGGCAATGGATGCTTACCGTGAATACTTTCAGCAGAACCCGGATGACAATGATATGCGTCCGCTGTTGATTCAGTCCTATCAGGATCTGAAGTTGAGCAACCTGCGTGAGAGTGAAGCGCGACTTTATAACGCGGCACTCGAAGAGGACTACTAAGCAGCTCGATGCCGTTGCGACGGTAACGGCTAACTGTAAAAGCCCATGGGTATCTTATAAGATACCCATGGGCTTTTTTTTCGGTACAGCGTACGTTGTGACCGGACAGGATCATGAATAAGAACCAGAAACACTATGACCTGATTGCGGTTATGTTCTTCTTCCTGCTGGCGATTTTTCTCGAGTATCGCGAGGCATTTTCACTGATTGAAGACGAGACGCTTTCTTACCGTCAGATACTCAGAACGCACTATGGGGATGAGTCGCTCGTGTCACCCCATGAAGATCTCGTTATCGTTTACACCGACGAAGCGTTTTATGAGGAATACGACAAGTACCCCTTAAGACGGGTAGACCTTTCCACCATTATTGTCAGGCTTGGCGAAATGGGCGCCAGCGTCATTGGCGTCGACATGCTGCTCGACTTTAACAGTGCCTATGGTGAAGACCCGACGCTCGAAAGTGCCTTACAGGAAACAGGAAATGTGCTGATGGTTTCGCAGGCGGAAATAGAGCGTGATGAATTCAAGGCGCTCAATACCGCCATCGAGCGATTCGCCGCCATCACGGAGCACGGGTACTCCAACATCACATCTAATAGTGCTATCTCAGAGAGTGTCGTCCGCCTCAGGATACACCCGGAGATGGTCGATCTGTATGACGCCTGGCCATTTATTGTTAAAGCTGCGGCCATGCACCTCGAAGAGCAACCCTCAATCGACAACGGTGTCCTGTCTCTGGGTCCGGATATCGAGGTCAAGCTTGACCAGTTCAATGATATGTACATTGATTATCCGCTCCTGCCGGTCCTGGGTGATGGGACAGCAAGGCTGCATGAGGTGGTCGGCATCTCTGCCTCCGACCTGCTGTTCCTTGACGATGAAGAAGAGCTGGAAGAACTCGCCTACCTTGTCAGGGACAAGATCGTGTTGATTGGCGAGGTTGCTGAAGTGGCCCACGATGAGTTCGAAACGCCGGTTGGCGATGTTTATGGTGTTGAAGTGATCGCCAAAGGTATCGCCACTATTCTGCGTGGCGGCCCTCTGGTAGCTGCTTCGCTTGGCGTCGAGATATTTTTTGGCCTGCTGTTGATGGCGATATTCCTGGGAACACGTCGGCTGCCGAACCCGGTGCCGCGAAACGCCATCAGCCTGGGCACCATCTTCATTTTTATCCTGCTGACAACGTATCTTTATGTTTACCAGGGTTACGTCATTTCCATGAGCTACCTGGTACTGGCGGCGGTCTTTTCAATGATAGTGGTCAATGTTCGGTTCTACATCTCAGAGATGGGTCAGAAGACGATGATCCGGGACATGTTTGGCCAATACCTTTCGCCGAAAGTGGTACAGGACCTGGTTGAAGATCCCTCGAAGGTCCAACTCGGTGGTGAAGAGCGGGAGATGACGGCGTACTTTTCTGATATCGCCGGTTTCAGCACGATCTCTGAACACCTGACACCATCCGAACTGGTGCAGTTATTGAACGATTACCTCACGGAGATGTGCAACATTATCATCGGCTATGAGGGCACTGTCGATAAGTTCGAAGGTGACGCGATCATGGCGTTCTGGGGCGCTCCCAATGTTCAGGCCGATCATGCGCAGCTGGCCTGCTTCTCGGCAATTGATATGAATAAACGTCTCGTTGAACTGCGGCAAAAGTGGGAAACAGAAGGCTCGCCGTTGATTAACGTACGGATGGGGTTGAATTCAGGTCCGATGGTCGTGGGCAACATGGGATCAGTCCAGAAGCTGAATTACACCATCATGGGTGATGCCGTGAACCTTGCCTCTCGCCTCGAAGGGGCCAACAAGGCGTTCGGGACCCAGATGATGATATCTGAAACCACCTACCAGAGTTGTGCCTCTCTTATCGACGTACGTGAGCTTGATACGATCCGGGTCGTTGGCAAGTCTGAACCCGTCACGGTATACGAGCTGCTTGAAAGGAAGGGTGAGACGGCGGGGGCGACAGCGGATCTGGTTGATGCGTTCGAAAAAGCGCTGACGCTTTACAAGCGTGCGGATTTCATTGCCGCGAAAGCTGCTTTTGAAAAGTGTCTTGGTATCATCGGCGGCGATGGTCCCTCTACAACCTATATCCAGCGTTGCCAGACCTATATTGACCAACCGCCTGAATCAGGCTGGGATGGTGTCTTTGCCCTGACAGAAAAAGGCTGACATGAGCGTAGAGGCAGCGATAGAGGAAAAACTCGCGGTTGAACTGGACCTTCTGCATCTCGATGTCGTTAACGAGAGTGGTAATCATAATGTGCCGCCAGGTTCTGAATCTCATTTCCGCGTCGTGTTGGTCTCCCCTGTGTTCGAGGGCGAGCGTCTGATCCAGCGACACCGGCGGGTAAACGCAATTCTCAGCGAGGAACTGGCGGGGCCCGTGCATGCCCTCGCACTGCACACTTACACCGAACGGGAGTGGCACGAGCGTATGGGTGAGGTGCCGATGTCTCCTCCTTGCCTCGGTGGCTCAACTGCAGATAAAGACCCTTGACGGCACTTGAGTCCTCCATCGCTGCCGTTGGGCCGATGGTGAAGATCGAGGGTGGCATAAGTGCCAGTTACGTCTGCGAGCTTAGCGCAGTCGCAAAAAAGACCCGGGTCAAGATTGTGCGTCGACGCAGGAAGACCATGGCGATTCATGTCGAGAAAGACGCCATGACAGAGCTGCGCGTGCCCACAAATTGTTCGTGGCATGACATCGACAACTTCCTGAAGAGCCGAGTCAACTGGATCTTCGAGGCAGAGGATCAGATGGCGCGGACCTATCGCAGACCTGCTGATGACTATTCCCAAGGTGGCTGGGTCAGTTTCCTTGGTCAGCGTTACCGATTAACCCTGGCGAAGAGTCGCCACAGCCTGGTTGACATTGCCGGCACTGAGATTTACGTCAGCTGCAATGCGCCGGCGGATCCCGTCCGGGTCGAAAAACGCATCCTCGAATGGTACCGCACAGAAGCTGAGCAACTGTTTGCCGCGCGAATTGAGCGGCTTGCCTCGCTTTTCCCGCAGCCGCGGCGGCCGATGGGATTCAGCGTTCGGAAAATGAAATCGCGCTGGGGCAGTTGCTCGAGTCGAGGCGATATTTGCCTCAACCTGCTGCTCATTCGAGAAGCGTTGTCGCAGATTGACTTCGTGATCGCGCATGAGCTTTGCCACCTTCACCACTTTCCCCACAATAAGGCTTTCTATTCGCTGCTGGACGAAGTGATGCCGGACTGGCGGGCGCGTGAACAGGTTTTGATGAAAAGCTAGTCAGGGGTTTCCTGCAGCAGCGGCTCGAGCACAGGCCAGATGTCAGCCAACAGTTTCGGCTGTGCTTCTACGGTCGGGTGAATGCCATCCCGCTGGATCAGGTTGCGGTTGGTTGTAACCCCGTCCAGCAGGAAAGGAACAAAGGCGATAGCATATTCGCTGGCGATCGACTCGAACAGGGATTCGAAAGCCTCGGTGTAGCGGCGGCCGTAATTGGGGGGTAACACCATGCCCACCAGCAGAACGGTAATGTCGGCCTGCTGGGCGCCTTCTATCATGCGGGACAGATTCTGCCTGATTTTGTCAATTGGGTAGCCGCGCAGACCATCGTTGCCGCCGAGTTCCAGCACCAGTATCTTCGGTTGGTGAATCTGGAGGGTTTTGGGTAACCTTGTGACCCCGCCGCCGGTCGTTTCGCCGGAAACACTCGCATTGATCACGCGATAGTGCGGGTAGTTGTCTGCGAGACGCTGTGATAGAAGACTGACCCAGCCCTGATCTTCATCCATGCCGTAGGCTGCACTGATGCTATCGCCGAAAACGACAAGGTTTGCCGCAGTGACGGTTGCAGGGTTGAGAAAAAAGAGGAGTAGGCCAAAGCCACAAGCCAGACGTATGTCTCTGAATGGGCTGACTATTTGACTGAGCATGATCAAAGCACACGACCTGGGAAAAACGGTAGCCACCTCTGAGGGGCAACTGACGATATTGAAAGGGATTGATCTGGAAATCAAGAAATCCGAATCGGTCGCTATCATTGGCGCGTCCGGTTCGGGCAAAACTACCCTGCTCAGCCTGCTGGCCGGACTCGACACGCCGAGCGGCGGCCAGATCTTCCTCGGTGAGCACGAAATCACCTCTCTTGATGAAGAAGAGCGCGCCCTGGTTCGCTCTGAACTCGTCGGTTTCGTTTTTCAGTCCTTCCAGCTGCTGGCCAGTCTGACAGCATTGGAAAACGTCATGCTGCCAGCAGAGCTAAAAGGTGACGGCGATGCTTCGCAGAAGTCTATGGCCTTGCTGGAAAGAGTTGGACTGCAGCACCGGGTCAATCACTACCCGAAACAGCTGTCTGGTGGAGAGCAGCAGCGCGTGGCCATTGCCCGTGCTTTTGCCTCGTCTGTAGACATTCTGTTTGCCGACGAGCCGACGGGTAACCTCGATACAGCAACTGGCCAGCACATCATTGATCTTATCTTCGAGCTGAACGAAGAGTACGGCACGACCCTTGTCCTGGTAACGCATGACCAACGCCTGGCCGACCGCTGCGGCCGGTCCATAAAGATCGCTTCTGGTGAAATTGTGTTACCGGAGATTGCAGCGGTGACTCGGGCTGGCGCACGGTGAAAGTTCTGCGCCTCGCGTCCAAGCTGCTGTGGCGCGACTGGCGTGCAGGTGAACTGACGCTGCTGCTGGCATCACTGGTGATTGCGGTTGGCACGGTGACAACCGTCACGCTTTTCGTTGACCGCTTGCAGCAGGCGCTGCTGGCCGAATCGGCGACCTTCCTGGCGGCTGACCAGGTGATATCCTCCAGTGTGCCGATCGCGCCTGAGATTATTCAGCAGGCCCGGCAGATGGGGCTGGAGACGTCCGAGACACTGTCTTTTCTGTCGATGGTGTTCTCAGAAGACCGAGCCCAGTTCACCTCGGTGAAAGCCGTCGATGATGCCTACCCGCTGCGCGGCAGGCTTATCGCCGGTGACCAGGCCTTCATGCGCGGTGCGCCGGTTGATCGAGGGCCAGTACCTGGCGAAATTTGGATAGAGAGCCGTCTGTTTCCTGCTCTGGCCGTGAATCCCGGTGAGCTGCTTGATGTTGGTGTCGCGAGCTTCCCGGTAACGAGGGTTCTGATCAAGGAGCCGGATCGCGGTGGCGGATTCAACTCAGCCGGTCCGAGGGTATTGATGCATCTGGCTGATGTCCCGGCGACGGAAGTTGTCCAGCCCGGCAGCCGTCTGACATACCGGTATCTGTTTGCGGGCGACCCGGGTACCGTGGCAGAGTTTGCTGCCTGGGCGAAGGAACGAATAGGACCCGATTCAAGGATATTTGGCATCAAGGAAGGCGCCCAGGGCATTGGTGACGCGCTTGAGCGTGGCGAACGTTTCCTCCTGCTTGGCAGTCTCCTGGGGGTTGTCCTGGCCGGGGTCGCGATCGCTCTCGCAGCGCAGCGCTATAGCCTTAGGCATTACGATCACGTAGCCATTCTAAAGACGCTAGGTGCAACACCGAACATGGTTGACCAGACCTTCACCCTGATCTTCGTGATTCTTGGTGTAACTGCGACCATGCTGGGCGCACTCATCGGCTATGGGATGCAGTTTGGTGTGGCAACCATTCTCGATCCCTACATTCCGGTCGAGCTGCC
>JAYQAI010000022.1:23081-37710 GCA_038136715.1 Gammaproteobacteria bacterium
AGCGCCTGGCGGCTGGCACTGGCGGGTATGCAGCGTCGAGGTCAGGAGAATACTTTGCAGATCATGGTGTTCGGTCTTGCCATCATGCTCCTGCTGATTCTTTATCTCGTGCGTACCGCACTGATCGTCGAATGGCAGGCACAGATTCCTGAGGATGCTCCCAATCACTTTGCCATCAATATCTCCCCCGAAGATGTTGCCCCGATCCAATCACTCTTCGCCGAGAATGGCGTTGAGTCCCAGCCGCTGTACCCGATGATCCGGGGGCGCATCTTCAGTGTGAATGATGAGCTGGCAACTGAGCGGGATGAGCGCATCAGGCGACCTGGTGAAGACGGACCGAGAACGAGCTCAGGGCGAAATCTGACCTGGGCGGAACAACTGCCGGACGACAACAACGTCATTGCCGGTGAGTGGTGGCCCGAGGATTATACCGGTGAAGAAGTCCTGGTTTCGCTGGAGCAGGAACTGGCCGATCGTAATCAGCTCAAGGTCGGCGACCGCCTGGTCTTCAAGATTCAGGGAAGAGAGCTGGAAACCCGGGTTGCCAGTATCAGAACGGTTGCCTGGGACAATATGCAGCCGAATTTCTTTATCATCTTTTCGCCCGGAGCACTGGTTGATTATCCCTCAACGTTCATGACCAGTTTCTTCCTGCCGACAGAAGACAAACTGTTTTTAAATGAATTGTTGGGCAAATACCCGACGATGACCGTTATTGAAATCGATGCGTTGATTGAGCAGGTGCAGCGCATCATTGACCAGGTCACCCTGGCGATAGAACTGGTGCTTGTGCTGATCCTGGCCTCCGGCGGACTTGTCCTGCTTGCGAGCATCCAGGCGTCGATGGATGAGCGGCTCAAGCAGCACGCCATACTGCGAACTCTCGGGGCAGGGCGTCGCCTTGTCCTGGGCAGCCTCTTCATCGAGTTCTGTGCGCTCGGTTTCTTCGCCGGTATTCTCGCAACCGTCGGCTCTGAGATCACGGTTTACGGTCTTGAAACAGAAATCTTCGAACTGGATTACCAGGTGAATCCCGATCTGTGGCTGTTGGGTCCGCTGGTGGGGGTCTTCCTGATCGGCCTCGTGGGTACTTTTGCTACCCGCCGGGTCGTGGATACGCCGCCGGCCAGTGTCCTTCGGGAACTCAGCTAGGGCTCTGGATACCAGGTGCCGTCAGCCCTCTTCCTGATCCAGAGCTGTGAAAACCAGGCGTAGCGGATGCCCTGGTCCGTGCGTTGCGGGTAGGTGCAGTTATAGCGAGAGCGGCCGATCGAAATGTCCTGGGCCGGTGTTACGAGCACGCTGCCGGGCGTTATCGCGGTCAGCGCCATGGCGCCGCCGGGACCAAAGCAATTTAGGCCATGCGGCGTGGTACCAGACAGGAAGTTGAGCGTCAGCTTCGGTTGCCAATCACTGCCGACAAGCGGGTCAAAATCCTTGAATTCTACCGGCATCGGCAGGCTGCGCAGCTTGTCGCGAAACGCTGCTGCACCGACGTAAACACCCGACAGGGGGAACCGGGGCAGTAGTCTCGAATCTGATGTCGGGCCGACGGCGCCGCTCTGCTGACCGAACCCAGTGAGATTCATCTCCTGGACAATCTGCAGCAGTGCCGGGTTGTACTCGCCATAGGTATAGGCGAACTGGGATGTCTCGAAGCCTCGCTCCGCCAAGAGAGTAGCGGCCCGGCTGATGTCGTTTTTCACCCGCTCGCGCCACATCGCGTCAGATTCGTCAGCTTGCCTGCGGATCAGGTGTGCGTGGCGGTAGGTGTGATTTTGGATGCTGGCACCGGCATCTGCCATCGCTCGCAACTGCTGCCAGCTGAGATACAGCGGGTGGTTGTCAGCGACATACCCGGGCGCAACGAAAATCGTAAATGGCCAGTCGCGCTTTTTCAGGCGTGGGTAAGCCTCGGTGTAGATACTTTGGTAAGCGTCATCGAATGTGATCGCGACAATTTTCTCTGTCGGATCAGCGTCGGCTGCCATGGATCGCTCAACCAGGTCTTGGAGTGGCAGGACGCTGTAACCTTCCTCTTCAATTATATTGAGATGACGCTCGAATTGATCGGGTTTGATGCTGGTAATAGGCGGCGTGGACGCATCAACATGATGATAGAGCAGTATGACGCCTGCCTGGCTGGCGGGGCTTGCCAGGATCAACCAGGTTGTGACAACTGCACCAAGATACAAAGCCGCTGACTTAGGGTGTAAAATCGCGGCGCAGTCCACCAGCTGATCAATCCTCAGGTAACTCATGGCAGACGAAAGATACGAACGTAACAAACTGCATAAAAAGCTGCGGCGCGAAACTGGCAAAGCCATCGCTGATTTCAATATGATCTCTGAAGGCGATCGTGTCATGGTTTGTATCTCGGGCGGAAAAGATTCGCTGACCATGCTCGATATTTTACTGAGTCTGGCTGAACACGCACCGATTAACTTCGAGCTGCTGGCTGTCAATCTTGACCAGAAACAACCGGGCTTCCCTGAAGAGGTGCTGCCAGCCTATTTTACGTCGCTGGGCATCAATTATCGCATCCTGGAAGAAGACACCTATTCCCTTGTGACTGATATGGTGCCGGAAGGCAAGACGTATTGCGGGTGGTGCTCCCGGTTTCGAAGGGGCATTTTATACCGCTTTGCCAGTGAGAACGGGTACAACAAGATTGCCCTTGGTCATCACCGGGATGATCTCATCGAAACCCTGTTCCTGAACCTGTTCCATGGTGGCAAGCTGAAAACCATGCCGCCCAAACTGCTCAGCGATGATGGCCGTAACATGGTCATTAGACCACTGAGTTACTGCCGGGAAAAAGATATCGAACGCTACGCTGGTTTGAAGGGCATGCCGGTGATTCCCTGCAACCTTTGCGGATCCCAGGATAATCTGCAACGCCAGGTAATCAAGGAAATGCTGCAAGAATGGGACAGGCAGCACCCAGGACGCACAGATTCAATCTTCCGGGCATTGACGGATGTTGTGCCGTCACACCTGGCAGATACAGAGTTGTTCGACTTTACGGGCCTTGAGAGCGGGCAGCTTCGGACCCTGGACCTGGTCAACCTTTAGCGGCCAGCTGAGAGCGGAACTCTTCAATCGCTGCAGTGAAGTTACTGAGCTCTTTTGTCACGCTGGCTAGACAGGCTTCCCTCTCGCTGCCGGCATGAGCAATCTGCTTTTCCAGTGATCGCGTGGCGACCATCAGCGCGTTTGCGCCAAAACTGCCTGAAATGCCCGCAAGGTTGTGGGCCAGCCGTTGTGCAGTCTCGACCTCACCTATTGCGAGCATAGCGCCGATCTGATTGCCGCTGTCGCCATAGATGTCGATAAAGTCTGCTGTCAGCGACATCATGAACTCAATATCGCCACTGTGATTTTCGATGGCATGGCCGAAATCAATACCATTCACTACCAGAGTGCCTTTTGAAGATACCGTTTTGGTCTCCAGTGCTATGCCGACGATACCTGCCAGAACCTTATAGATTGCGTCGGCAATCAGGGGTTTGGTCAGGTAGTCATCAAATCCGGCATTCATGGCCTCCTCTATTTCCGACGCCAGGACACCGGCAGAGAGCGCAATCACTGCGGCTGATTTCAGTCCTGGGTCTGCGCGGATGGCCTTGATCGTGGCGATACCATCCATGCGAGGCATACGGATATCCATCAGAATGATGGGATAGAACTTCTCTGCCAGCATGTCGAGAGCTTCCTGGCCATCTGCCGCTATGGTGACGACCATACCCATGTTTTCAAGCAAGCGGCTCGCTAGTCTCTGATTAATCTCGTTGTCTTCTACCAGGAGCAAATCTGTGGCTGGTAGCGGTGCCCGTTGAGCAGGTTGTTGCGGCGCTGGCTCGATTGTTGCGGCGGCTGGTGCGCTGACCCGGGTGGTGAAGGTAAAGGTGCTGCCTTGACCTGGCTCGCTGTCGGCGCAGAGACTGCCACCCATGGTCTCTGCCAGTTTGCGACTGATCGACAGGCCGAGCCCGGTGCCCGTTCCGTTGCTGGCAGTATTCCCCTGATCGAAGGTGTCGAAGATGCTATCCAGGCTCTCGGGGTCAATGCCGATCCCGGTATCAGTGACCTGAAATCGCAGCAGCACTTCGCCGTTGTCAGCGTCCTCTGCCTTATAGCTCAGCCTGACGCTGCCTGTCTCGGTAAACTTCAGGGCATTGCTCAGCAGATTGATCAGCACCTGGCCGATACGCACAGAGTCGCCTTCGAGATTGGATTCATCTGTCGGTGTGATTACGGGCACTTCCAGGTTCAGAGACTTGCGCCTGGCCTCAAGCCGGAACAGGTTCTCCATCTCCCTGAAGAGCGAAGACAGGGTGAATGGGGATTTGTTGATGCTTATCTTGCCGGACTCGAACTTCGACAGATCAAGAATGTCATTGACGACATGGAGCAGGTGGTTTGAGGCGTCTTGGATGGTCTGCAGGTTGGCACGCCGGGTTTCGTCGAGCTCGGTTTCCAGCATAATATCGGTATAGCCGAGTATGGCGTTCATCGGCGTTCTGATCTCGTGGCTCATGTTCGCCAGGAACTGACTCTTCGTCGCTGTCTGGGCCTCCGCGACGAGGCGGCCCTGTTCTGCTTCTTCGCGCGCTTTGCGTTCGTCGATGTTCAGCATCGAACCCTCAAGCACCCATGAACCGGAGAGAGGATCGCGCACAACCTGGGCTGAGAGAGCGACCCAGATCGGCGTGCCGTCGGCCTGTACCAGGCGTGTCTCAAAGCCATTGATGCGGCTATGTGCACCGATCTGGCGTTGAATCTCCCTAAAATCTTCCGGTTCAAGGAAAAAACTGGTGATTTGCGCCTGAATCGCTTGCCGTATTTCGCGGATGTTGCGATAGCCCAGCAGCGTCAGTCCTGCAGGGTTGATGTTCGTCAGGTTCCCCTCCGCATCAACCTCGAATATGCCCTCGACAGCATTTTCGTAGAGTGACAGATACTTATTTCGCGAGTCGCTGAGTTGCTGGTAAAGACTGGCATTTGCCAGCGCGATCGAAGACTGGGCGGCGAGCAGTTTCAGCACGGAGATCCGCTCCTGGGAAAAAGCATGCGTGCTGTGCGAGTTCTCAACGTAGAGAATTCCGATCAACTGCGACTGACTCTCGATCGGTATGCAGATGATTGATTGGGGTTGCTCCCGCAGGATGTACTGATCTTGTGTGAAGATATCGTCATTGACCGCATCGTTCAGCACGAGGTCTTCACGGGTTCGGGCAACATACTGAATAATTGAAATGGGCACTTCATCGGACTCAGTGACAGGCAACGAATTCAGCCGTGACTCTGTTTCGCTGTCGTTCATCCAGGTCGTGATCTCAACCCTAAGCTCGTCATCAGATCGCAGGATCAGGCTGGCACAATGGCCGCCGGCATTTAGCAATGCAGTTTGCAGCAGTCTTTCAAGGACTCGCTCGAGCACGACTTCGCCAGCCAGTACCTGGGATGCTCGGGTGACCGTTTCAAGGTCGAGCAGATTTTTGCTGGTGCTGTAAACGAAGCCGCCTGTGGCCGCTTCGTTTAGTAGTCGATCAGTCATATCCGGGAATTCATTTTGCAGTGCTCTGGCCTTCGCCTCCGCACCCCAGCGCTGATAGTTTCTAATCGCGATGCTGATATGGTAGCGAGCGTAAGCGTTGCGCCCGTAACGCAGGTGAAATCTGCCGTAGGACTCTGCGATCAGCGCGACGTCGTTGATGTAGCCCGCTCGGTTTGCATCTTCCAGGGCCTGCTCGTAGAGGCTCATAGCCCTGAGATCCTGGCCGCGGCTTGCCGCCAGTTCAGCACGGATGAAGTGAAATCGATGAGCGATGTTCGCCGGCGCATGGTGCGCCCAGCGTCGCATCAGTCGCAGGTTGCGCCATATTCTGAATTCGATACCGATGCGCTGGAGGCCGGTGCTGTCAGACAGTGTCCGGATACAGGCAATCGTTTCCAGCATACGGAAACAGGGAATCACCGGGGTTGAAGCGACCGCGTTCAGATGAGTGAGGGCCATATCAGCGTAGTCGAGAGCCAGATCGTCCTGACGGAACAGCACCGCCAGGTACAGCTTGACGATAAACAGGTTGGCCAGGGTGGAATCATCAACCTTCAGCGCCTGAAAGCGGAGCAGGTCAGCCTCATTGAGCGCGGTGCCGCTCAGCAGAAAAGGTGAGTCTTCACTCTGCAGAAGATTCAATGCCGCCTGCTGATAGATCCTGCCCATGTAGTCCATTGAGATCTGCTGGTGCCGGCGAGCTTCGTTTGATTGTTCAGCCAGATTTTTCTCGATGCTGAACAGATCATGCCCCAGGAAGAATGCATTTGCGGAGCCTGAAACAGCGGCGATCAATGCGTACTCGACGTCGCCGTTCTCCATGCCGAGGGCGTAGGCGTCAGCCAATGGCTCGAGGGTTGCGTTGAGGTGGTCCTTCCAGCTGAGGTTAAAATTATGTGCCAGGACCAGGGTGCGGCAGTGTAACGCTGAATTCTCGTCAGTCAGGTTTTCGAGGGCTATCCGACCAAGCCTGTAACCGAAATCAATGGTGCCGAGATTGTTGATCAACACTGACCCGAGTGCTGGGAATGCAAAAGAGGACTCGGGGGCCATGCCGTGGCGCAGGGACAGGTCGGCCATTTCTAGCACGATACGCGTGATACGCTGGTCGTTTGAGATATAGGCAGCATGGGCCATCAACATCAACAATTTCATCGCTGCCAGGTGTTTCTCGTCGGTCATAGGCGGCAGGGAAAACTCACCCTGGCGCGACAGTCGCCAGCAGCTGGTCAGAACCGAAGCAACGGTGCGCAGGGTTGATGGGTGAGTCATGTCCTTGAGGACAACATCGATTGAAGCCAATGCCTCCGCAGCGGTGTTGACGGCATCGCTCAGGCGAAATGTTGAGATCTGAAACCTGATTCTGGTTTCCAGCGCTGCAGCTCGATCCAGGGGCGAACGAGCGTGCGTCAGGATTCTGCCTGTGAGCTCGTCGAGCTGATTTTCATCAGCGCACAGGTAGGCGGCGTTCGCAGCCTCGAGGTGAGTTTCCAGCGCCTTGTCGTAACTGACCCAGGCGTTCTGGCCAAGCAGCCCGATAGCTGTACTGAAATGTTTGAAGGCCTGGTGGAATGCACCTGCGCTGCGAGCCTTACGTCCTGCCATGGTGTTCAGTTCTGCAAGTTGCAGTTGATCCAGCTGAGTGTTGCCTGGCACTTCGTAACTGGTATTCAGTTGGTTGACGATATCAAAGATGCGGGGCTCCAGGTCACCACGTGTCAGCTGGAGCAGGGCATGACCAATGCTTGAGTGGAACTGGTGCCGCTCAGCCGCATCGAGCAGGCTATAGGCAGTTTGCTGGACACGCTCGTGAGAGAAGCGAAACAGGATTCGCTTATCCCGGGACTGATAGTCGCTGGGAATTTGCAACAGGTAACCCTTCTCAACAGCGTTGGACAGCTTCGATGCTGTCTCAGGCAGCGGCAAACCCGAGACCATTTGAATGATTTCCAGTTCAAACTCGATACCAATGCATGAGGCGATCTTCAGTATTTGGGTTGTGCTGCCGTCGAGATCCTGCAGTTGGTCAAACAGCGTAAGGCTCACATTATCTGTGGTGGGTTCCGCTGAGACTTGTTGGATATTCCAGGACCATTCGCGATGCCGCCGGTCGAATACAAGTTGCCCGTTGGTATTAAGACGAGTGAGAAATTCCCTGATGCTAAGTGGATTGCCCCCGGTTTTCTCCCGGATCAGTGCAGCGAAGTCGCTGGTCTCTTCCTCTGATCGAAACAGAAACCCTGCCAGTAACTGATTGATGGCTGATTCTGACAAGGCCTCGAGCCCGATTAGCTGCACGTTATCATTGTGCGCCAGCAAGTGCTCAATCTGCATGCGGTTAGGGTGATCCGGCTCGAGGTCGCTGGCACACAAGGTGCCAATGAGCATCACGCTGGCAGGTGCGTCCTTGTTGAAGAGGCTTGCAAACAGATCCAGTGAGGCACTGTCTGTCCATTGAATGTTGTCCAGGCTGATAACAAGCGGTTTCTCATCGCTGCAGATAGTCTGGACCAGGATCGTGATCGCGCGTACTAGCCGGGGTTTTGCATCAATGTGGTTCTCGCCTGGTGCCGAAAGCTGGAGGCCCAGCATGTCGGTGAGTTCGGGTGCTAGGGTGAGCAGGGGTTCCTCAAGCCCTTTCAGACGGCGCTTCAGGCTTTCGCGCTGTTCGATGAAATCGGGGCGTCTCGCTAGTTGTCTTACCAGATCGCTGAGAGCGGAAGAGACAGCTCTGTAGGGCACATCGGTATTGATGGGGTCGTGCGAACCTTTGGCGAGCCTCGCACCTCGAGCCATTGCCTCACGCTCAAATTCATGGAGCAGTGCCGTTTTGCCGATACCGGTTTCGCCGGTACAGATGACGACCGTTGAGCGCCCGCTGGCGACCAGGTCGAGCTGAGACAAAAGCTGCAGCAGGTGCTCATCCCGTTCGAGCAGGCGCTCGGGGATGCTGAACTGCTCTGGAATGTCATCAAGAGCGACGTCAAAGTCAGTGTCTCCTCGACCTGCGCGATCGAGTCGGATGAATGTCTCGAGGTCCTGAACGATGGCAGTTGCGCTTTGATACCGGTCTTCCGGCAATTTCGATAGCAGTTTCATTGTGATCTTGGAGAGTGCGTCAGGTACAGCCTGATTCAGCTCATCCGGTGGTACCGGATCGACCGCAGTGTGTTGGTAGACCACCTCGAGCGGGTCGTTACCGGAGAAAGGGACGGTGCCGGTCAGCAGTTCATACAGGGTGATGCCGAGCGAGTAGAAGTCAGAGCGAAAGTCGACAGAACGATTCATGCGTCCGGTCTGCTCTGGTGCCAGGTAGGCCGGCGTTCCCGCGAGGGTGCCGCTCGATATCGGCGGCCTCTGTGCCGGCAGCAGTGTGACGGCGATGCTGAAATCGATGAGTTTTAGATCGGGTCCCGTAGCATCGTAGATGATGTTTGCCGGATTGATATCCTTGTGCACGATGTTGGCGCTGTGCAGGTCAGCGATTGCGCGGGCGATCAGGCTGCCGATGACGGCTGCCTGGGAAATCGTGGGCGGGTCATGCCGCAGGATTTCGGCGAGTGATTCACCCGATGGGCGTTCCATCACGAGGATGGGCGACTCGCCACTGTCGATCAGTTCTACCGGCCTGACGATAAATGCTGATTGGATCTGCGATAGCAGGTCGTACTCGCTCCGGTAGCGATGAAACAGCTGGGGGGTTGTCATCTCGGGTCGAAGCTGGCGGATGCTGACTGCTAGCTTGTCCTGCGCCCGGACGGCGCTGTAAACCAGGTTGCGCTGACCCTGGTGAATTAACTTCAGCTGTTGATAACCTGGCAGCGAATGCATAGCCCTGGCTTGATCAGTTGACGGTGGGCGCGAATAGATAGCCTGTGCCGTGAATGGTGCTGATGAAGGTGGTCTCGGCGTCGAACTGGCGGAACTTCCGTCTGACCTGGCCTACCAGGACATCGATGTAGCGGTCATCAGGATACCACTCGCGGTTTCTGATCTTGTTCATCAGCTGATCTCGTGTCATGACCTCGCCAGCATTCTCGATCAGGGCCAGCAGGAGATGAAATTCTCCGGCGGAAAGGGACTGTACCTGGCCCTGGGGCGTGGTCAGCTCCCGCTTGTTGAGGTCCAGTGTCCAGCCCTCGAAGTGACGTTTAAATCCTTTCTCTTTCTGTTTCTCCTGCGTGCGGACACGCCACACCAGGTTCTTGACTCTGGACAGGAGCTCCCTCGGGTCAAATGGTTTGGTGACATAGTCGTCGGCGCCGGATTCCAGGCCAACAATCTTGTCAACCGAGTCGTCCTTGCCTGTCACCAGGATAATGCCGATATCTGAATCTGCTCGCAGCTCCCGTGTCAGGGTCAGACCATCCTTCCCTGGCAGAGTGATATCGATGAGACAGACGTCAATCGGCTCAGATGCCAGCAGCTCGATGGCGTGCTCGGCGTCCTCAGCTGTCCATACCTTAAAGCCTTCTTTTTCGAAGTTGGCTTGCAGTTGGCTGCGTGTGATTGGCTCGTCTTCAACGATTAGCAGACGGGTTGGATTGTCGGTCATTCAGGTTAGCGTTGCTAAGCGCTTGTTATGCTTTGGAAAGAGTATATACCATAGCCGGATTGATAGAACTGAAAGCCAAATCATGGCAAGTATAGCGATTCCCTGGGACTCCCTGAGTGAAACTGCCCTGCGCGGCATTGTCGAGGAGTTCGTCACCCGCGAAGGCACTGAGTATGGTGCACGGCCTGTCTCGCTTGATGAAAAGCGCCGGGCCGTGATGCGTCAGCTTGAGGCGGGTGAGGTTTTGATTACTTTCAACGACGAAGACCAGACCTGCTCGTTGATCCCCGCCCGGCGTTGATTAACCTTCGATTTTCGTCAGCACAAACATATTCGACTCACCGCGATCGCCGATAACTGTGGTAATCACCTGGTCGCCCCAGGTGTACTTATCGCGCATGAGCTGGTTGATTGTCTCGATTTTCTCCGGCCGAACCTGCCAACGATAAGCGTGTCGTTCGCCATCTCTGGTCAGGCTGACCTGTGCTGAAGCTTTCAGTCGTTTAACCCAGCCTGAACCATCATCGCCGCGAAGGTAGGGGCGGCCTTCGTGGTCAACGATCCAGAGACGTGTGGTCTGTTCCTCCCCGCTGGCGTCCATGGTGTGCAGTTCTACCACCTCGACCCGTTCTGAGGCGGCAATCTGGAGTACAACAATGCACACAACAGCAAAGATAAGCAGCCCACTAACACTAACGATGAGTTTCATGACTTGGCCCAGGAAAATATTTAATATTAAATAGTTTAATATTAAACTTTAAGATTGTGCAAGGCTCTCGCCTATGCCCTTAATCCTGACAGACCTGCCAAGCTAGCGGAGCAACCAGTGAAAGACCAGACAGAGCATTCCCCCGCGGAATATTTCCGCCTCTTTAACGAAATCAATATCATCGCCCAGCTCTCGTCACGCTTGTTTGAGCAACAATTACCTACAGGCATGAACCAATCCCAGTTCTCGGTGCTGAATTGGTTTTTCCGGGTCGACAGTGAGGCCTCGCCGGGCCGGCTGGCTGCAGCGTTTCAGGTGACGCGTGGGGCTATGACGAACACCTTGAAGAAACTCGAGGCCAAGGGGTTCATTGAAATCTCGCCGGAAGCGGGCAGTGGTCGCCAGAAACGTGTCACGATGACGGCGGCTGGCAGAGCGATGCGGGATGATTGCATTGCGGGCGTGTCGCCGTTGCTGGCGGAGTTTGCTGCTGCCGCTCCGGCTGCCGATCCCCCGCAACTGATAGCGTCGCTGGCAGAGATCCGTGAGTATCTCGATGACTATCGTTCCCAGGCACACTCGGGTTGAACATCCTGGGAGCGAATTCAACGAATGTGAGACAATTCCCAGGCTGAAGTGAGGTGGTAATGATTCGGGCTGCGGGTTGGCAATTCTGGATAGACAGGGGTGGAACGTTCACCGATATCGTTGGCAGAAAGCCGGATGGCTCGCTGCTCACCCACAAACTTCTGTCAGAAAATCCTGAGCAGTATACCGATGCTGCGATTGCCGGTATGCGCTACCTGCTGAATATTGAGCCTGAGACACCTTTTCCGAGCGAGGTCGTTGACGCTATCAAGATGGGCACGACGGTCGCTACCAATGCGTTGCTCGAACACAAGGGTGACCGCACGGTGTTGGTTACGACTCGGGGGTTTCGTGATGCGCTGCGGATTGCCTACCAGAATCGCCCGCGTCTGTTTGACTTGAAAATCGAATTGCCTGCGCTGTTGCACGAACACGTGATTGAAGTCAGCGAGCGCATCGATGCCCGCGGTCAGGTGCTGGTACCTCTGAATGAAACTGAAGCCAGCGAGGCGCTGCAGGCAGCTTTTGCCGCGGGCTATCGTTCGGTGGCGATTCTGCTGATGCACGGTTACCGCTACACGGCGCATGAAGCGTGCCTGAAGGCGCTGGCCCTGGCTGCGGGGTTTACCCAGGTGTCAGTCAGTCACGAAGTCAGCCCGCTGATGAAACTGATTGGCCGGGGGGATACCACGGTCCTGGATGCTTACCTGTCGCCGGTCCTTCGGCGCTATGTCGACCAGGTCGCGAGCGCCACCGGCGACGCCAGGCTCATGTTTATGCAGTCGAATGGCGGGCTGACAGATGCCCGGAGCTTTCAGGGCAAGGACGCCATTCTCTCTGGCCCCGCGGGCGGTGTTGTGGGCATGGTAAAAACCGCAGAGAAGGCAGGCTTCAAGCAGTTGATCGGTTTTGATATGGGCGGCACCTCAACAGATGTCTCTCATTATGCCGGTGAATTAGAGCGCACCCTGGAATCACAACTGGCCGGGGTTCGTATCCGGGCACCAATGATGAAGATTCATACGGTTGCTGCGGGCGGCGGTTCGATTCTGAATTTTGATGGCTCGCGCTACCGTGTCGGCCCGGAAAGTGCCGGTGCCAATCCGGGGCCAAAGTGCTATCGCCGTGGCGGCCCGTTGACCGTCACGGACTGCAACGTCATGCTGGGTAAGATCCAGCCTGAGCACTTCCCCAGGGTGTTTGGTGAGCATGCTGACCAACCCCTCGATCAGGAAACAGTGCGACAGGCTTTTACCCAACTGGCTGGCGAGATCGGAGATGGCAGGTCAGCGGAGCAGGTGGCCGCCGGCTTTCTTCAGATTGCCGTTGAAAACATGGCCAACGCGATCAAGGAGATTTCCGTACAGAAGGGCTACGACGTCACCGAGTATGCCCTCTGCTGTTTTGGTGGGGCTGGCGGTCAGCACGCTTGCATGGTTGCCGATGCGCTTGGCATGGAAACCGTGTTTATTCATCCGCTAGCCGGGGTCCTGTCGGCCTACGGTATGGGGCTTGCTGACACTCGCGCCATGCGCGAGGAGACTTTCGAGCAGCTATTGTCAGAGGGCATGATGGAGGACATGCAGGTGCGTCTTGACGCGCTGGCTGAGAGGGCAGCGGGCGAACTCGTCAGCCAGGGACTGGCGCCAGCAGCTGTCACCACGGTCCCGAAGCTGTTGGTGCGCTACGAGGGGACAGATACGTCCCTCGCCGTGGCGGCAGGTCTTCAGTCCGATGCGATCCGACAGGCATTTGAAGAAGCACATCAAAAACAATTTGGCTTCATTGATCCGGCGCGAGCACTGGTCATCGAGACGTTGACTGTGGAAGCGGTCAGTATCGCTGACGATATTCCTGATGAAGTTTCCGAAACTGTGAAATTGCCAGCGGAGGCCATGCAGCGATACCCGGTATGGACGCAGGAAGCCTCCCATGTGACGCCTTTTTACGATCGTGCTCTGCTCTGCGCGGGCCAGGAGATTGCCGGGCCCGCGGTGATCACAGATGCGGTGGCGACAACGGTGGTGGAGCCGGGCTGGTCAGCCACAGTATCGGTCGATGAGAGTTTAGTCTTGCGCCGGACGGTCCCGCTGCCTGCCCGCCACGCTGTGGGTACTGAAGCCGACCCGGTCATGCTCGAGGTGTTCAACAACCTGTTCATGTCTATCGCTGAGCAGATGGGGACAACGCTGGCGAACACCGCCTACTCGGTCAATGTGAAAGAACGGCTCGACTTTTCCTGCGCGATCTTCGATGCCGCCGGTAACCTGGTTGCCAATGCGCCGCACATGCCCGTGCATCTGGGCTCCATGAGTGAAAGCGTGAGGTCGGTGATTGATTCAAACCAGGACAGCATGCAGCCAGGCGATGTGTTCGCGCTGAATTCCCCATACAACGGTGGCACTCACCTGCCGGATGTGACGGTCATTACACCCGTGTTTGATGGTGAGACCAGGTCGGTGTTGTTCTATGTTGGTTCCCGTGGCCATCATGCCGACATCGGTGGTGTGACACCGGGATCGATGCCGGCCTTCTCTGGTTCCATCACCGAAGAGGGTGTACTGATCGATAATTTTCGCCTGCTTGCCAATGGCGTCTTTGATGAGTCTGGTTTCAGAGGTCTGCTCGCATCCGGTGAGTTCCCGGCCCGAAATCCGGATAACAATATTGCGGATATTCGCGCCCAGGTAGCGGCGAATGAGAAAGGCGTACAGGAACTAAAGAGGATGATCGAGCAATTCGGCCTCAATGTTGTGAATGCCTACATGGTCCATGTCCAGGACAATGCCGAAGAATCAGTGCGCCGGGTTATTGATCGGTTAGTCGATGGGCAATTCCGCTACGAATTGGACGACGGCCATGCCATTGAAGTCAGCATCAGCGTTAATCCAGAAGAACGCAGTGCGACCGTCGACTTCAGCGGTACAGCGCCGCAACTGACCAGCAACTTCAACGCACCCTCTGCTGTAACGCGGGCGGCGGTGCTTTACGTCTTTAGGACGCTGGTGGCCGATGATATCCCGATGAATGAGGGTTGCCTCAAGCCGATTAACATCGTCATCCCCGATCACAGCATGTTACAGCCGGATTTTCCCGCTGCCGTCGTCGCCGGCAATGTCGAGACTTCGCAGGCGGTAACCGATGCCCTGTTCGGCGCTCTGGGTGTTATGGCTGCGGCCCAGGGCACGATGAACAATCTGACTTTCGGTAACGA
>JAYQAI010000022.1:37810-50322 GCA_038136715.1 Gammaproteobacteria bacterium
CGTACCGCCTTACGGGCTTGCTGGTGGCCAGCCGGGCCAGACAGGCAAGAACGCGATTATCCGGGCTGACGGCAGGGTAGAAGCGCTTTCAGGCACAGATTCGGCCAGACTGCATCCCGCTGATTGCATCGTGATTGAAACGCCGGGTGGTGGCGGCTTCGGCCGAGCGACAGGAGACTGAGCGAGTTTTTCATTTGCCTCCAAGGGCATTTACAACTCGCTTACGAGCATTAGAAGCCACGGCAGGCATAATACTGACTAAACTTTTTCCACCTGCTCCCAATGGTTGACAGCGCCCAATTGATGGCATCAGCTTTCCTCGCCCTGATGAATGGCGTCGCGGTGCTGTTGATTTCTCTTGAGTATCGTCGAACCCGAGGGCATACAACATACTTTGTGCTGCTCACTCAGGCTTCCGTCCTGATCTGGCATGGGCTTGTCATCCTATTGACCGTGTTGCCAGAGAGCCAACTGCTGCTCGCGGGCAGCGCTCTCGTCATTCTGCTCGCGGCCGCAAGTAGTGTGATGGCAGCCCGAGGCGCTCGCTCGCCGGTCTGGCGCAGGCGTTTCTTCACTCTAGCGTTTACTTTAGCGCCAGCTGGGCTGGTTATGGGCTATTTTTTCAGCTGGTTGCCCGCGGTTGCCTGGTTGCTGGCCGCGGCACTGATGTGCCTGTTGCCTGTTTTGACTGTGCTCGGCGCAAGGCCGGACTCGCGCTGGCTTCTTGCCCTGCTTCAGGCGCTGGTCGCGTTCTGTTTTGTTACCGGTATCTTCCTTGTGAGTATGGGTGAGGGTGGCGACGGGGGATTGTTCTATTTCATGATGCTGGTGCTGATACCCGCAATCACGCTGGTCTATCTCCAGGGTTCGATCCAGGCGTCAGCCCGTTATCTTTTTGCCCGGGAACAACAGCTCGACGTTCTTTACGACAGTGTCGGCGAAATCTTTTTCGAGCTCTCAAATGAGGGTGACATCATCAGGCTGTCATCAAGCATCGAACAATTTGGCTACGACCGTGAGGCGCTTATTGGTAAGCCATTTGTCGAGTTGCTGAAATCTGCCGGGGCAGGGCTCGAGTGGCCCCAGGAACTCAATGACGAACCTCTGAAGAATCAACCCGTGCAGCTGATTGCCGCGTTAGGCGAGGCGATTGATTGTGAGATTTCCGCGACCCTCAATGATATTGCCGGGAACAAACAAGTCATTGGCAGTCTCAGGAATGTCCAGGAGAGAAAACAGGCCGAACATCAGTTTTTCGAGGCACAGCGCCGGGATAGTCTGGGCAGACTGGCGGCAGGCGTTGCGCACGACTTTAATAACATCCTGCAAAGCGTGGTCAGCAATGCCCAACTGGGCCTCCACAGCTCCAGTGATGATCAGGTGACCGCCAGGCTGAAGGCGATTGTCGACAGTGCGAAGGTTGCTGGCTCAATCTGCCAGCAGCTGCTGCAGTATACCGGTGACGATGTTGCGAGGAACGATGAGATCAATCTGGATACGGTGGTGCGCGACGTCCTGCAGATGTTGATGCCGGCGCTGCCGGCTGCGGTAGAGCTGAAATACAATGTCGGGCTTGATGACGCCACGGTGATCGGTGACAGAAAACAGTTGCAGCAGATCATTTTGAATCTTGTGCAGAATGCGGTGGATGCGACTCGCAGCGGGCGGGTGGAAGTCACTCTGCAGCAGGGCGTCAACGAACGGGAAAGTACCCCCGTTCTCAGTTTAGGTCCTGAGGTCGAAGATTCAGGCAGCGTGTTCTGTCTTGAGGTTAACGACACTGGCAGTGGCATCGACGTCGATGAGATCAGCCGTATCTTTGAGCCTTTTTATTCGACGCGGGAAGAAGGCCAGGGTCTTGGGCTCTCCGCAGTGACCGGGATATTGGGGAATGTCGGTGGTACGCTGAATGTCTGGACCCGGGTACCCGGTGGCACCACCATGCAGATCCTGTTTCCTGGCCAAACTTCCTCGCGAACTGCGTCGACGCCGTCCCGGCGGCACGCGCCGCTGGGTGAACAACAAACCGTGCTGTATGCCGAAGACAATGACGCGGTGCGCATGGCGACCATGGCGCTGCTCGAGAACCTTGGCTTCAATGTCGTCGCTGTCAGGAACGGACACGAGGCCGTTGACACGTTCAGCCGCATGAAGGACCAGATATGGCTGTTCATATCTGACATCAGGATGCCGCTCAAAGACGGCATCGAGGCGGCGCGTGAGATCTGTCAGATAAAACCCGTGCCGGTGCTGCTGGCATCCGGATACGGTGAATTTGGTGGAAAATTATCCGAAGAGGAATTCAATCAATTCCACTATATCCAGAAGCCGTTCACGCTTGAGACGCTGAAAACCGCGGTTAATGACTGCGTGGCCAGCAGCGGCTGATTGATCGACAGTCGGTGTTTGACCCTGGTCTGATCCGGGGGTCAAGATAGGCAGTTTTAGGCTCTAGTATGTCAAGGAGAGATGCCTGTGAAACTCTGGCTTGCGATGATGATCGCTCTGACGCTGGCCGTATCCGGCTGCGAGTATCTGCCCATTTCCGGTGGCCAGCTTGACGGCAAGGTAGCGCCTCTGCCTGATGCCTGGTCCGTGGTTGCGGCGCCGGATATCATTCAACTGGAAACCAACCCCAGTGACCCCTACTCGGTCAACCTCTGGATTATCGGTGACGGTGCCGATCTCTATGTTTACGCCGGTGCGAATCGGGCGACCTGGGTTGAGCACATTGAACAGGACCCTCGAGTCCGCCTCGGCATTGACGGTCAGCTCTTTGAGCTGCGTGCTGAACGCGTGCATGCTGCCGACGAATTTAAGTCGTTCAGTGACAAGTGGGAGGCCAAGTACGGCAATCGCCCGCGGAATGAAGATGTCGCTGAATCCTACCTGTTTCGGTTGCTGCCGCGCTGACGGGATACCCCCGGTGTTCAATTTTCTGAGGGTGCTGCTCAGTCTCGGCTAGAAGATTACCTGAATCGAGCGTTCCAAAAACCAATAGGCTGAAAGGCCGCCAACCAGGTATACCGGTGCGTGGGTCACGGGCTGTGGCACGCTGATCGTCATGCGCCGAATAACGAGCAGCAGCGCGAGCGCGATGGCAATGATGACGAGTTGGCCGATCTCGATGCCAACATTGAACAGGAACAGAGCCATCACGGTGCTGCCTTCGGGCAGGCCAATCTCCGCGAGAGCACCGGCGAACCCGAGACCGTGCAGCAGGCCGAAAACGAAGGTGATCAGCCAGGGCTGTCGATGGATCAGAGTATCGCCTGGGCCCAGTGCTTCAGCGGCCAGCAGCAGGATGCTGAGGGCGATCAGTGCCTCAACCGGCGCCTGCGCAACCGTGACGATGCTGAGTGCCGAGAGCGCCAGTGTGATGGAGTGTGCAATGGTAAAACTGGTGACGACCTTGACCAGGTTCTGCCAGCCTTTGACCAGGTACAACAGCAGGAGGACGAAGAGCACGTGGTCGATGCCGAAAAACAGGTGCTCCATGCCCAGGGTCAGGTATACCGGTGTCGCCGCGCCGCTCGCCGTGCTGACGCTGGGGTTGCGGCCGTTGACGAGATGGTTCTGCTGGCTGCCATCCTGTCGGGTAATAGTGATCATGGCATCGATCAGGGTGCGTTCAAGGCCGTTGATGGTGATCTGCTCGAGCCCTGAGGCGCAATTCAGCGTGAACTTCTGCTGTAATGCAGCGGCACTGGTTCTGCTTTCGATCAGTTCGGCATCACAATTGGTTTCGATCTGCAGGTTAAGAAACCGGCCCTGCACCTGGGGTTGCTTGAATACTGCGGTATATTGATTGCCGGCCTGCTCAGTCAGGCTGAGCAATGCCGGTCTGACTTCGTGGGCCGCGGCAACCTGGGTCAGCAGTCCAGCGAGGACAAATAGAAGAGCGCGGCTCATTGATATTCCACCTCGTGCTGATGCATGAGGTCCTGGTAGTAGCGCTCGAGCGATTCTTCTCGTTTCTGGTGCAGCATGTCCGACAACACCTGCCGCTCGACGTGCGCCAGTGGTGTCACTTCGCTTGATACCACCGCATCAAGCCGGACGAAGTGAAAGCCAAACGTACTGCTGACAGGGCCATGCCATTTTGCAGGCGAAAGATCGACGATATTGTCGGTGAATTCAACGCCGAAGGTGGATGTGATTTCCCGGGCGCTTTTACGAATCATGCGCCTTGGCAGCAGGGAGCTCTGCCCCAGGGTCTGCCAGTCAGCACCGGCTTCGAGTTGGATTTTGATGTCTGTGCTTTTGCCTGCTTCAGCGATGTATATCTGCGATAGTGAATATCTTTCGGGCAGGGTGTAATCGGCGAGATTGGCCGCGTAGAAGTTTGAGACTTCTGCGGGCGTGATTGCAGATTCATCGACCTCCTGGGCGAGAAACTCGAGTTTCTGTACCAGCCGGCGCCGCACAATCGTATCCTCGCGATCAAGGCCCAGCCTGAGAGCCTCGCGGTAGAAGATTTCTTCCCTGACCCAGTGGTTTACAAGCGAGGCCAGTTCGGCTTCATCGGGCGGTGCACCCATCTGGGTTTCCCAGAGGTTCGCGATCTGGTTGCGCACCGCGTCATCAACAATGACCGGATCGTTCTTGCCGCACTGGTCCAGAGAAAATAACAGAATGCCGATTACAGCAAACCAGAGAATAGGTTCTTTCATCAGTGCCGCTACTTGTTCAGTGATGCTGTATCGACCTGCCCAGCCACGGGACTCAGCCAGATCGGTGAGCTCCAGGCTCGTTCCTGTATTGTCGCCGCCAGGTCTTCTCGAGGCGGGACGCCTGCTCGCAGTGCATCCCAGGTGGACCAGCGGCACACCGGGTTCTCGAGCACGCGCACATAGTAGAGGGCATGTTCGCTGCGATCGTAATCCGGGTCCTGCCAGAGCGTTTTCAGTTCGCTCGCGCCGACATTGGCCGAGATGCTGCAATCGCTGATATCCACACGGGCACCATTGTCAGGGCAGCGGTGCGTTTCGGGATTGACTTCAGCGTCGTCAGAACAGGCAACATCATAAACCTGCTCAATGGATCTGCCTTGCCTGACATTTACCTTGATGACCTGCAGGCGTTGCAGTGGTGCGCTTGCAGCATCCCGGGACGCCCAGATCAGGAATTCCGGTGAGGTTTCGCTGCTGGCGATCATCTCGCCCCCCATGGGAACGCCTGTATCATAGGCAGCAGCAATGAGATCGGGGCTGTTTAAATCCGGCAGGTCAGCACCGGCAAAGAACCTTACTTTGATTCGTGGTCCCGATGTGCCGAATGTTTCCTTGCGACGGAAAGCGGCGTAAATCGCCTCACGAGTGTTTTCCTCGGCCCAGACGCCGGTTAGACCAGCTGCACTCCAGTAATGAAAGTAACCGGGTGTGTACAGGCTGCCATCCTCCAGGGGGGTGGCTAGCGGCACTGAGCCGCGTTCAACCGGATCATCGTCAATGACCCCCACTTTGCTCCAGTAGTTATCTTCATCACCGGCGTAGCTGGCATTGTGAGTGTCACTGGCACCAACCACGCCGAACTTGAACGGATTGAAGCCTTTCTTTTCCTGAAACTCGAGGCCATGCCGGTAGGCTTCGCGGACGTAGCTGCCCTCTGGCTGGCTTGCCAGGGTCGACGCCACTCTGACCGGCATGATCTCGAAATCTGCCCATTCGTCATTCGGTGACAGCGCCGGGTGTGTATCAGAGGTTCCCTTGACCTGGGTGATTTCAACCAAGGGTTCGTTGCGCATGCGCAGCTCGGCGTATTGCTGGTCGAGCGGATTTCCGGTGAAATCCACCAGGTTAAACATCTTGCCATTCGAACCGTTCGAGTTGTGTGGAATCGCCAGTGCCTCAATGCCCTCATCGCGCAGTCCATCCATCCAGCGCCATAGGTCTTCCGGATTACTGCTGTCAATGCGGGACATGGGCAGGTCCGGTCCGCGATCACCGTTGAAAATAACGTTGCGATGCAGGTTTTCCTGCACGCCACTGCTTGCTGTGTACTCGTAGGCGATGAAGGTTGTGAATTTGCCCGGATCATTGTGTCGATTCGCTGACGCCTTGATTTCTTCCCAGGCATCCCTGAACACGCCTGCATCTAGCAACTCGTCGCGACGATCCGTGCTGAGGAAATCGAGGATGCGCTGGAACTGATTGAACCGTTTCTTGGCTGTACTCAGGTCAGTCATGCCCTCGGCGATCTCATGTTTTGACAGTTCGGTCGTGGGGTCGGCCATTGCAGGGATACTGCCCATGTAAAACGCATGGTCAGTGACGGCATAGAAATCCAGCGGTTCGCCCAACTGCATATCAAAACCGCCGGGGTGGCGGATAACGTCGCCCTTGGCGAATTCGTAGGCATCGTCGGGCGATGCTGTTGTCCCGAAGGTAAACGCATCAAACGAATACATGGTGTGAACGTGCAAATCGCCGAAGTAGGCCCGGGTGGTCTCTGTTGCCTCTTTAGGCTCAGGCTTGGCTTCTGCCACCGCTGGCGTTGTAGTGGTTGGCGCGGGAGGGGCACCTGGCTCTGGATTTTCACGGCTGCAGGCTTGCAGGAGCAGGAGGCCTGCGACGATAAATGCTTTCACTTCTTGTTCTTGTTGTATCAGGGAGCGTTATTGTCCCATAAGCGAAATTAGCGGGCCACTCGCAGGTCCTGGCTGCTATCATACGCGCCGACGTATAAAGGATGTTATGAACGCTTTGCAGTACGAATTTCTGGGTAAATCACTTTCCGGTCCATTCACGATCCCGTCAGGCATCATCGCGACCGCAACGCCGATTATTCAACGGATCTTTGACACCATGCCTGAAGTAGGGGTGATGACGACTAAGAGCATCGGTCCTCTACCTCGACCCGGAAACCGCGAGCCGATCATGACCCAGTATGCGCCAGGCTGTTTTATGAATGCCGTAGGCCTGACGAATCCCGGTGCAGAAGCGGCAGCAGCGCAGTTCTCGGAATTGTCGGTGCCGGCTGATCGCTTCCTGCTGACCTCGATTTTTGGTGGCAGCGTAGAGGAAATCGTTGCGGTAGCTGAAATGCTTGCACCTTATTCCGATGGCCTGGAACTGAATCTGTCATGCCCTCATGCCAAAGGCTACGGTATGGACATGGGTCAGGACGCCGGTCTGGTGCAGGAAATCACCGCGGCAGTAAAGGCCGTCGTTGATATTCCGGTCGTACCGAAGCTCACACCCAATGTCCCTAATATTGGTGAGATTGCCAGTGCTGCTGTCGCCGGTGGTGCTGATGCACTGTGTGCGATAAATACTGTTGGGCCCGCTTATTACACGTCCCACGGTGCCCCGGTGTTGACCAATAAGCTGGGCGGCATGTCCGGCAGGGGGGTTTTGCCCGTTGCGCTCAAGTGCGTGAAAGAAATCCGCGAAGCCGTGGATGTGCCTATTATCGGTTGTGGCGGTATCGCCACCGTTGAGGATGTACTGGCGTTCCAGCATGAAGGTGCGAGCATCTTCGGTGTGGGTTCGTCGCTGACCGGACTTGATACGAAAGAAGTGGCCAGTCGATTTGAATCGTTGCACCAGGGCCTGAGTGCCGCGACTGAGACGGTCACTTCTCAGTACGAGGTCGACATGGGGTTCACACCCTATACCCTGAAATCGGTTGAGCGGGTGTGTGACGATATCGCGATCCTGACGTTTGACGGTGCACTCAAAGTTCGGGGCGGCGAGTTCGTGTACGCGTGGATTCCGGGCCTGGGCGAGAAACCCTTCTCGGCATTGACCGATGATCCGTTCTCGCTGGTGGTCATTGATGTCGGCATCTTTACTCACGATCTGCTGCAGTTGCAGCCAGGAACGACGGTTCATGTCAGGGGGCCTCATGGGGTGGCCGTATCGCCCCCGGCTGGCTCGAAAATTGTCGCCGTAGCGGGGGGTACCGGCCTCGCTGCGGTTTACCAGATCGCCCGTGATTTCGGCAACGCAGAAGTATTCCTGGGCGCGCGGACGGCCGAACGTCTCTATTTCAAGGATGAGTGTGCGGCAGTTGCGAGCACCCATATTGCGACCGATGATGGCAGCGAGGGCTACCATGGTGTCGTCACTGCGCTGCTGGATGATTGGCTTACCGGGCTTGATGAGCCTGCCCTGACAGAACTCGTTTTCTATAACTGCGGCCCGGCTCCGATGGTCCATGCGGCGATTGCGGTCCAGCAGAAGTATGTCAGTGGTGACCGCATATTCAGTGCCATTGACTACCTGACCAAGTGCGGGGTGGGGATATGCGGGGCCTGTCACTCACCGGACGGGCGCCGGCTTTGCGTCGATGGCCCCTTTCTGGCCGAGGTCTGACACGTGATTGAGATCGATACTGGTACTCAGGAACTGCTGTGTCAGGTAATTGATCGTGTCGCGATCATTACGCTGAACAAACCCCATAAGAAGAATGCGCTCGGCGATATACTGACACCCGCGCTGCGTGAAATACTGCTGATTGTTGAGGCGGATGAGCGTGTTGGCTGCGTCATGTTGACGGGTGCCGGTGATGCTTTCTGTTCCGGTGGCGACGTATCAGGGATGGGGGGAAGCACGGCAGAGCCGCGGTCACGCGAGGAGCGGGTGGACGACCTGACTAAACGTCAGCAGACCCTGACGCAGCGGCTCTATGAACTCGACAAGATCACCATTGCTGCGCTGCCGGGTGCCGCTGCTGGTGCAGGGGCTTCGATTGCCCTCGCCTGTGATCTCCGCATCGGCTCCGAAAATGCTTTTATCACTACCGCCTTTCGTAACATTGGCCTGTCCGGTGACTACGGCAGCAGCTGGTTTCTGCCCCGCCTGATCGGCCTCGCCAAGGCTAAGGAACTGATGTACCGGGCCGAGCGGATTGATGCCGCCGAGTGTTTGCAGCTTGGTCTGCTCAATCGCGTGTTTCCAGTAACCACCTTTCGTGAAGATGCACTTGCTTACGCCCGTTCGCTCGCTGAGGGCCCGACCCAGACGCTCGGCAGGATGAAGCAGAACCTGCATGCTGGTATGAACCAGGATCTTGCCGCCAGCCTCAGGCTTGAAGCCGCGAATCTGGTTGACAGCGCGGGCGGATCGGAGGCGAGAGAGGCCATAAGTGCCTTCCTTGAGAAACGTACGCCCGTCTTCCACCCAGCGGGCCATGATCCCGATGCGTAATCTGTATCAACGGTTTTCAAGTGGCAACGTTTGTATCTTCAGATCACGGAAGTTGTGTATCCGCGCAGCCTGGTAAGCAGGCCGGTCCTGCATGCGCTGCAGGTACAAAGACAGGTTATCCTCGAGCGTAATGTCGAGGAAGACAGCCCAGTCCAGGGCGATGGTGAACAGGATATCGAGTTCAGAAAAACACGTGCCCCAGACTGGCCGCTCGGGCTCGACCCGGTCAGCAACGGCAGCCAGCATGCGTTCAAAGTAGGCGATCGATGAGGTGACCGCCGCCGGTGCATGACCGTAGATATCGGGCAGGTCCTTATGGCGCCTGACGACATAGAGCGAAGTCGCGTCGAGCTCCATCAGGATAAATGAGAGCCACTCGTCGTATTTCGCCCCGCCTTGTGCGGATTGCTGAAAGGCATCATAGGGCAGAGCATCGGACAGGGACCGGAGGTAGTGGATGATCGCATAGCTTTCAGCGAGTACCAGGTCGCCGTGAACCAGCAGCGGAATTTTCTGGCGCGCATTCAGCGCAGTAAACTCAGCATCGGTGGTCTCACCGGAGCGGGACTCGATGCGCCGGGTCTCGTAGTCGAGACCGAGCTCATGCGCCATCCAGTGCACACGCATGGTCCTGGTTGTGCCGACACCCCAGACCGTCAACCGATCCTCGTGCATGATCAGCCCTCACATCCCTTAAAACACCCAGCTGAGTATGGTGTCTCCAATGGTGATCAGCAAGGCAGCCACAAAGGTGGTACCCACATCTTCAATCTCGAAGTCCTCGATCAGCTCATCTGTAATCCAAAGTAGAAAGGTATTGATGATGAGCAGGAAAATACCCAGCGTGATGATAATGAAGGGAATGCCAAGCAGTTTCAGTACGGTACCTAGCGTGACATTGATCAGGCCATAGACGATCGCGACCAGTACAGCTGTGCCGTAAGACTCGACGTGAACACCTGGCAGAGTCTTAGCCACCAGCAGGATGATGGCACCGAGACCCAGGATGTGAAAAATCAGCTCTACCATGATTGCTCCTTATAACTGCTTCAAGCCTGGTAATGGCTGTACAAGTTTCATGCCAGCCTTAAGTCGCTGATTTTACTGGAATTGCGTTGGCCTTTATTGGTCAATTTCACCACTTTCTGGGCAGAATTCGTTTCAACAGCAATCTGGCGCCGGAGTTGCCATAGATTTTGCTGTGCATTTCCCTCGACGGTGCGCTTAGTGGCAAACTGGGGCCTCACTTTTCTCAAGGCAAGCCCATGCTCGATCTGCACTACTGGCCAACCCCGAATGGCAAGAAAGTCACGATTCAACTCGAGGAGTGTGGCCTCGATTACAACCTGGTCGAATGTAATATCGGTAAGGGTGACCAGTTCACCGATGAGTTCCTCGCAATCAACCCAAACAATCGGATGCCGGCGCTTGTCGACCATGATCCTGCAGATGGCAATGGCCCGCTCTCGGTATTTGAATCCGGGGCCATCATGCTTTACGTCGCCGAGAAGACCGGCCAGTTCATGCCGTCTGATGTTCGCGGTCGCTATGACGTGATTCAGTGGGTCATGTGGCAGATGGCGAACCAGGGCCCGAAAACGGGGGAGTGCGGTCACTTCAGGCGCCTCGGTGATTCCGCCGGTGATCAGAGTTATGCCATCACCCGCTTCACCGACGAGGTGAACCGGTTTTATGGCGTCCTCAATAACCAGCTTTACAATCAGCGCTACCTTTGCGGCGACGACTACACCATTGCCGATATGATCTGCTATCCGTGGACCGTCAACTGGGAAGGCCAGGGCCAGGACATCAACGAGTTCAAATACTTCAAGCGCTGGTTTGAGGAGTTGAGCGAACGACCCGCCGTGCAGCGTGGTATGGCCGCGGGGTCTGACATGCAGAACGACTTCTCGAAACTGTCAGAAGAGGAGGTTAAACAACTGCGAGCGCTGCTTTACAACCAGCGGGCCAGGCCGGCACCTGAAACAGGGGGTATTGAGTCCTGATGGATGTCTCGACCCAGTTAACCTATGTCGTCCGGCAGGACACGCGCCCCGGTTTTTATAACTACAAGCCGCCTGCAGATGCGCCCGAGCGAGCACCGCAGACTGAGCGACTTGACGTGGTGGTCCAAGATGCGCGATCCGTGATGGGATCGCTTGGGCTCGATCAAGAAGGTATAGAAATCGTCAGTCTCAATACCAAAGCGGATGATCTGTACGATGAAGCTCAGGTCGAAAACATTTACCTGCGAGAGGTTGAAGCACTGGTGCGTGAGCACACTGGTGCCAGTCGTGTTCTCGCGTTTGATTACAACCTCCGGAACCGGGTCCGGGCCGAGACTGACAGGAAGGTGCAGAAGCCGGTCACTTTCGTCCACAACGATTATACCCATGGCTCCGGACCGCAGCGGGTTCGTGACCTCGTCAGTGGTGAGGAAGCTGAAGCATTAATCAGTCGACGTTTCGCTGTGATCAATGTCTGGAAGCCCATTGTCGGTCCCGTCCAGCAATCACCGCTGGCTGTCTGTGATGCAGCGAGCATGAGCGCAGCAGACTTTATTGAGACTGATCTTCTTTACCCGGACCGAAACGGCGAGATTTATTCGGTGGCGCACAACAAGTCACATCGCTGGTTCTATGTCTCAGACATGCGGGCTGATGAGGCAATGTTGCTGAAGTGCTATGACGCCGATGAATCTGGTGTGGCGCGGTTCACTGCACATTCTGCGATTGAGATTCCGGGCGTTGAAGAAGATGCACCACCGCGAGAATCGATTGAAGTCCGGACCCTGGTGTTCTGGTAGCTGTCGCCAAAAGCAGGGAGCATGCGCCGTGCTCCCCCCGGCTATCAGAACTTGTCGGTGACCGCGCCCTCTGAGGCCGAACTAACCAGGCGTGCGTACTTTGCCAGCATGCCCTTGGATGCGTACGGTTCAGGCCGCTGCCACTGGCTTCGACGTCTTTCCAGCTCCTCATCGGAAACCGAAACGTCAATGGTACGGGCTTCCGCATCGATCCTGACCTCGTCACCATCTTCAATCAGCGCAATAACGCCGCCATCAAAAGCTTCGGGTGTGATATGGCCGATGACGAAGCCGTGGGAGCCGCCGGAGAAGCGCCCGTCGGTGATCAATGCCACCTTGTCAGACAAGCCGCGACCGTTAATGGCACTGGTTGGCGACAGCATTTCGCGCATACCGGGTCCACCGCGAGGGCCCTCGTAGCGCACGACGACAACATCGCCTTCGACGACTGTGCCATCCAGAATTGCTGCCAGTGCGGCTTCTTCACCGTGGAAGCATCGTGCCTTGCCGGTGAACTGCAGGCCCTCATGACCTGTAATCTTGGCGACGGATCC
>JAYQAI010000023.1:0-25077 GCA_038136715.1 Gammaproteobacteria bacterium
CCATCGGTAATCTCTTCGACTTCCTTCTCTGGTACCTCAAGTACGAGTTCATCATGTACCTGCATGGTCATCCGAGCCCTGGTTTCCGTTTCTGCCAGCCAGGCGTCAACAGTGATCATGGCGCGTTTGATGATATCCGCCGCACTGCCCTGCATCGGTGCATTAATAGCGGTGCGTTCCGCTGCCTGGCGACGCTGGAAGTTGCTGGATTTGATTTCGGGCAGGTAAAGCCGCCGGCCGAAGATTGTTTCGACATAGCCTTGTTCTGACGCCAGCTCGCGGGTTTGATCCATATAAGCTTTGACGCCGGGATAACGATCGAAATAGCGGTCTATGTACTCCTGGGCATCACCGCGGGAAATATTCAGCTGCCGCGACAGACCAAACGCAGACATGCCGTAGATCAGGCCGAAATTTATCGCCTTAGCGCTGCGGCGTTGCTCGTCAGCGACGCCATCCAGCGGCGCACCGAACACCTCAGCGGCAGTTGCGCGATGGATATCCAGGCCTTCGTTAAACGCACTGATGAGACCCTCGTCCTGAGACAGGTGAGCCATAATTCGCAGCTCAATCTGTGAGTAGTCTGCCGCCATCACCTTGAAACCCTCCGGTGCAACAAAGGCCTGGCGGACCCGTCGACCCTCCGTGGTTCTGATCGGGATATTCTGCAGGTTGGGGTCTGTACTCGAGAGACGTCCGGTCGCTGCGACCGCCTGGTGATATGACGTGTGGACCCGGCCTGTCTGTGGTGTGATCTGTTTTGGCAACTGGTCAGTGTAGGTGGACTTAAGTTTGGACAGGCCACGATACTCCATGATCACTTTCGGTAGCGGATAATCCAGGGCCAGCTCCTGCAGCACAGGTTCAGCGGTAGAGGGCTGCCCTTTTGGCGTTTTCTTGATGACGGGCAGGCCCAGTTTCTCGAAGAAGATTTCCTGCAGCTGTTTCGGCGAGCCCAGGTTGAACTCCTCGCCGGCAAGGCCAAAGGCTTCCTGCTGGAGTTCCGACATGCGTTTTTCCAGCTCCTTGCTCTGTTCGTGCAGCTGGACCTCATCCAGCAAAACACCCTGTCGCTCGACTTTGGAGAGGATCGGCACCAACGGCAGGTCTATGTCACGGTATACGGACACCAGTGAACCTTCTTCCGCCAGCCTCGCTGAGAGCACCTCGTGCAGGCGCCAGGTGATGTCTGCGTCTTCCGCTGCGTAATGGCCGGCTTTGTCGATTTCGATCTGGTTAAAGGTCAGCTGCTTGGCACCCTTACCCGCGATATCCTCGAAATGTACGGTCGACTTACCCAGGTACTTAAGTGCCAGGTCATCCATGTTGTGGCGTGAGGCCACGGAGTTAAGGACGTAGGACTCAAGCATGGTGTCCTCGATCGGTGCCATTACTTCGAGCCCGTGATTAGCCATCACGCTGATATCATACTTGAGGTTTTGACCAACAACGGTTTTCGAGGGGTCCTGCAGCAGTGGTGTCAGACGCTGCATCACAACATCCTGCGACAGCTGGGCTGGCGCCCCAATGTAATCATGAGCGATCGGCACATACGCAGCTTTACCTGCCTCACAGCAAAACGAGACACCAACAAGCCGGGCTTCCATGTAATCGATGCTGGTGGTTTCCGTGTCGAAAGCGAAGGCTTCCGCTGCCTTCAACACCTCGACCCAGCTATCCAGCGCTTCCAGGGTAAGAACAATCTCATATTCACCGGCAACATCATCAGGCGCAGGCACATCGACTTCCTCCCCATCCAGCTCAGCTACCCAGGCCCTGAACTCGTATTCCTTAAAAGCCTCGAGCAGTCCGCTCGTATCGGCAGAGGACATCACCAGTTCCTCAACGGAATGCGGCAGCGCTACATCGGTCCTGATGGTGGCAAGGTCATAAGACATCGGTAGAAACGTCAGCGAATCTCGCAGGTTTTCGCCAACCTTGCCGCCAATGTCTTCCGCGTTGTCCATGACGCCCTGCAGCGAGTCGTACTGAGTGAGCCACTTTACAGCTGTTTTCGGGCCACACTTCGGCACCCCAGGAATATTGTCTGCGGTGTCGCCTACCAGCGCGAGGTAATCGATGATCTGTTCACTGCGCACACCAAATTTATCGACCACTGTCTCTTCATCGGTGAAACTATCGTTCATCGTGTTAATCAGGGTCACATGCGGACTGACCAGCTGCGCCATATCCTTATCACCGGTTGAGATCAACACATCCAGCTTCTTTTCGGTCGCCTGCGTTGCCAGCGTGCCGATAACGTCGTCCGCCTCCACCCCTTCTATAACAAGCAGCGGCAGACCCATCATGCGGACAATTTGGTGAATCGGCTCGATCTGGCTGCGCAACTCATCCGGCATGGGTGGTCGATGCGCCTTGTATTCAGGGTAGATATCGTTCCGAAAAGTCTTGCCCTTGGCATCGAATACGACGGCGATCTGACTGTCTGGGTAGTCCGTCATCAACTTCCGGATCATGCTGACCACACCCTTGATCGCACCTGTCGGCTGTCCCTTGGAGGACACCAGTTGCGGAAGTGCATGGAAAGCACGAAACAGGTACGATGACCCGTCTATCAGCACAACTTGATAGTCTTTACTCATAAGCGACCGGCTCCGGCAAACATGAGCAACCATACTTTGAAGATGCGCTATTTTCCATCGCTGGCCGTCAAGTCATTGCAGGCGGTATCGTCGACGGTCGCGCTGGCTTTAATACTGGCAGCACCGCTCACTGCGAGCGCGGCGGCAGCTCACCCCGATGAGTACGGTGAAGACCAGATTGAAATCATCGAGGGCGAGGATCGCATTATCTACGAATACCGGCAAAACGGTGTGCTGACGATGATCAAGATTGTGCCTGAAAAGGGCAGACCCTATTACTTGGTACCTGCCGACGGCTCGCCAAATTTCGAGGGCCTGGATCACAAGAAAAAGCTATACCCTCAGTGGGTAATCGTGGAATGGTAACGGGTGGCTGCCTTTACTACCTTCAGCAGCGAGGCGCTCGAACGATATCTGGTGATGTTCGGTCGCGGTCGACTGAAAGATTTCCAGCCGACTCCCGGCGGCATTGAAAACTCTAACTACTTTGTCGATCTCGACAATGGCGGCAGCATCAGCAGCTTCGTCCTGACCATCATGGAATCCCATGGGTTTGACGACATGCCTTTTTTCAACAAGGTTATGACGCAGCTGAAGCACCACGGCCTGCCGGTCGCCTCGCCGGTCATGACACTGGACGGGATGACCTCAACCATCTTCTGCGGCAAACCTGCTTTTCTGATCGAGCGCCTGCCCGGCGAACACCTTGAGACAATCGACGCTGCTCATTGTGAAGTCATGGGCAGGTTCATCGCCTCGAGCCATCGCGCGCTCGGTGAGATCAGTCTCGAGCGGGAAAACCCCTATGATCTTAACTGGATGCAGGACCGGATCCGCCAACTTCCTGATAGCGTCTCCGCCGTGGACCGGGCGCTGCTGACCGAGCTGGCTGCGCGCTACGAGGAGTTGCTGCAGCAGGACCTGCCTCGGGGTCTGATTCATGGTGATCTGTTCCAGGACAATGCCCTCTTTGCCGGAGGCGAACTTACCGGTGTGATCGATTTCTACCATGCCTGCACTGACATGCTGATCCAGGACCTGGCCATTGCGATCAATGACTGGTGCCTAGACGACAATCGCCGCCTTGATACCGCAAAACGTGACGCCATGATGAGGGGCTACGAAGGTGTTCGCGCACTCAGCGAGGAAGAATCGGCCTCGCTGTTATCACTGCAACAAGTCAGCGCAGCAAGGTTCGCACTCACACGGATCGACAGCGGTGATCCGCCGCTCAAAAACCCAAGGGAAATGCTGGACCTCGCCGTTCACCTGATGCCATGAGTCTCATCGCCGGTTCGTTCAATGAAGATAGAACAGGGCGAACCATTCATTGTCGTCCTGCCAGAGATGAATTTCTTCAAATCCGGCACGGCGGGCCATGGTTTCGATCTCGTCGATCGTATATTTGTGTGAGTTCTCGGTATGGATCCGCTCCCCCTTGGCCACAGGCAGGAGATGCTCACCGATTTGAATGGTGTGTTTTTCCTCGCTGACGAGGAACATCTGGATACAGCCGAGAGCCTCGTTATAAAAGGCCTCATGGCGGAAGTGCTCCCTGTTCATTGTTGCAGCATAGCGATCTTCGAGATGAGCAAGGACGTTGAGATTAAACGCAGCCGTGACGCCTGCACTGTCATTGTAGGCGGCATGCAGGACATCAGGATCTTTCTTCAAATCCACGCCCAGCAGGAGTCCCCCGTTGCTGCCGACCAGCCGGCGCACACGAGCGAGAAAGTCAGCGGCTTCATGCCGTTCGAAATTGCCGATACTGGAACCGGGAAAGAAACTGACTTTTCTTTTATCGCTGGCAAAAGGCAGGTCAAATTCATCGGTGAAATCAACACAGGCGGCATGCACCTCAAGCCAAGGATATTCCCGGGCAAGCGCTTCTGCTGCATCAGCAAGATACTGCCGGGAGATATCGAGTGGTGCATAGATGGCAGGCCGGAGTTGTTCGAGCAGAATTCGGATCTTGGTGGAAGAGCCACTGCCATACTCAATCAGCAGAAAATCGTCCCCGACCAGTTCGCTGATCTCAGCCGCATGCTTCTCGAGCATGCGAATTTCAGTCTGGGTCAAATAGTATTCTGGCTGCTGCGTGATCTCAGTGAAGAGCTTTGAGCCACGTTCGTCATAAAAAAATTTGGGCGAGATGTATTTCTCGGTGGCGCACAATCCTGCAACGACCTCATCAAAGTGATCGAGTTCCTCACGAATCTGATCGTAGAAATAGATGGAGGGGAGGCTGTTCATCCGACATCCCGTGCCAGTCTGATGCCGGAGAACTGCCATCGATCCGGCGGGTAAAAGAAATTTCTATAGGTAGGCCTGATGTGGGATTGCGGCGTTGCACAGGAACCACCGCGCAGCACCAGCTGATTGGCCATGAATTTCCCGTTGTACTCACCGAGCTGGCCGGCGAACGGCTTGAAGCCCGGGTAGGGTCCATAACTGCTGGCCGTCCATTCCCAGACATTGCCATAAAAGCTGTCTGCGGCCGAGACCGTCGGATGAAAGACACCGGCATCGACAAAATTACCTGTCATCGGGGCACAGGCAGCAGCGGTCTCCCACTCTGCTTCGGTTGGCAGTCTCGCATTACACCAGCGAGCATAGGCATCGGCTTCAAAACCGCTGACGTGACAGACCGGTGCCTGCAGGTCAAGCGGCGCTTCACCGGCAAGCGTGTACTCGAGCACCGCATCGCCATTCTCACGCCAGTAAAGCGGACCGCGCCAGCGTTCAGGGCCGAGTGCAGCCAGGTGTGCCCATCCGTCAGACAACCAGAGTTCCGGCCGCTCGTAACCACCATCCCGGATGAACGCCAGGAATTCACCGTTGGTCACCGTGCGGGACGCCAGCTGGAAGGGATCGAGATAGACCTTGTGGCGGGGCTTTTCGTTGTCGTAAACGAAGCCGCCATGTTCCTTTGCACCGATTTCAACCAGACCCCCTGCATAATCGTGCCAGGCGAGCGGCATCGCTGATTTGACCTGCTTTGGCTCGCCTGGCAGGTAGACCGGCTTCAATGGGTTGTTACCCAGGTTGTACTTGAGATCCGTCAGGATCAGTTCCTGGTGCTGCTGCTCATGGTGCAGGCCCAGCGCCACCGCGAATAAGACGTCATCGGCCAGAACACCACTAAGCAGGGACAGCATCGCTTCGTCGACATACTCGCGATAAGCCAGGACTTCCTCGAGCAGCGGCCGTGACAGAAAGCCGCGCTTGGCTCGCGGGTGTGCCTTACCGATACCGTTGTAGTAGGAGTTAAACAAAACTTCATACTGTGGATGGAACGGCTGGTAGCCTGCTCGATGGGTTTTCAGCAGAAAGGTCTCAAAGAACCAGGTGACATGGGCGAGGTGCCATTTCGGCGGACTCGCGTCATCCATGGGTTGTACCTGATAGTCCTCGACTTCAAGTGGACTGCACAGCTTCAGGGACTGCTGACGGACCGTTTGGTACCAGGTCTGGAGTGTCGCTTCCTCTGGCTTGTCCGAAGATAGGCTCACGCAAACTTCCTGGCGGCGATGATTGAGCCGTTTATCTTATGTCATCGACCCAGCGAGATACACCGCCCCACGACAGCATTTCTGCTGACAGTTTTGCTGAGTGGCCGGGCAACCTGACGATGAAGACCTAAATAAGTGCACGGATAATTTTCTTTATATTCTGGGCGTTATGCGGTGCCTTGATGAAACCGGCATAACGACCCTTGGGGTCGATGACCACGAGACTGGCGGTATGATCCATCGTATAGGTGCCGGGTCCGTCACCGGGCATCTTGCCAAAGGCAATATTGACCTGCTGCGCCAACGCGACAGTTTCATCGAAGCTACCGGTATAGCCGACGAAAGCCGGGTTGAATGCGGGCACATACTGACTGAGAAGTTCTGGTGTATCACGTTCAGGGTCAACAGTGACCATAATAACCTGGGGTGCTTCTTCGAGGTCCCTGACAGCACGGCTAAGCACGCCCAGCGTCGTCGGGCAGATATCCGGGCAGGTGGTGAAGCCAAAGAATACGAGCGACCATTGACCCTGCAGGGAGGCGAGACCAACAGCCTTGCCCCGGTGGTCAGTCATGTTGAACTCAGCGATGGGCCGGGGTTTGTCAAAGTGGTAGAGACCGAGTTCGCGCTTCTGCTCATCGGTCATCGGGCGAGGGATCACGATGCTCGCCACGAGTAGCCCAAGGATGGCAGCGATGAAGGCTGCCAGGCCAAATAAGGTATTTCTCACGCCGGTATCCACCTGTAAATGACTGCCTGTTCAGCCCGTGTACGTCACCGGGAAGACGTAATGATCAACCAGCAACGCGATAAACAGCAACGCAAGATAAACGATGGAGTACTTAAAGGTCTCCATCGGTGCCTTCGGGTTATCAGTGAACAACATGACGAGCGACCAGTAAACAAAGACGGCACCCAGCGAGAGGGCTGATAACAGGTAAAGAATATTGCTCATACCGATCAGGTACGGAAGAATCGTCGTCAGGACCAGGATGATCGTGTAAAGCAGGATGTGGACCTTGGTGTAATGCTCGCCATGGGTTACCGGCAGCATGGGAATATCCACTTTCTTGTACTCTTCCATGCGATCGATGGCCAGTGCCCAGAAATGCGGTGGGGTCCAGGCGAAAATGATTAGAACCAGCAGCAAACCGCCACCGTCGATACTGTTGGTCACGGCGGTCCAGCCAAACAGGGGCGGCGCGGCGCCAAACAGGCCACCAATCACAATATTTTGCGGCGTCGCTCGCTTCAGGTAGATAGTGTATATCACTCCGTAACCCACCCAGGAGGCCAGATTCAGCCAGGCCGTGAGTGGATTCACCAGCAGCGCGAGGATAGCGATACCTAGGATACCCGTGACGCCCACAAAGACAGCGCCCTGGGTGTTTGAAACACGCCCCTGGGCGATGGGACGGTTCATCGTCCGCGCCATTCGCGCATCAATCGTCGCATCGATCATATGGTTCAGGGCGGCCGCAGAACCCGCTACTAAAGCGACACCAAGGTTACCGAAGACCAGAATATCCCAAGGCACCATGCCTTCTGTGGCCAGGAACATCCCTACCAGCGTGCACAGGAGCATGAGCAAAACCACGCGCGGCTTACACATCTCATAGTAGTCACGCCATGAAGGCGTTTCCTGGATTGTCTGGGAGTAATCAGTCATAAAACGGTGGTTCCAAGCTGGACGCGAATGTTAAACGAATCCCCTTTATTTTTCACTCTGCGCAGCCCTTAGAGCGAGCGGGCAGGGAGCCCACCGGGACTGCTGCGGCATTCGGGATAAAACCATTGAGCAGACGTCCATCAAAAGCTACCCGATATTTGAGAGTTTCAAGAGGTGCTTCAAGTCCCCCAGCATTGGTTTACCTGCCTTTTCGAGCGTGAAATACATCATTACGTTGCCGTTCGGATCTACCAGAAACAGCAGCGGGGACGCCGCGCTAACCGCGGTCAGTGGCCCGAGGTTACCCTCTATCACCTTCAGGTCCTTGTGCTCAGCTTCCAGGTGTTCCCGGAGCTCAGCGGAAACAGGCTGCTCCGCCAGGATGTAGCGGGTCACCCGATTAGTGTTCTTGCCAAGTCCGGTCAGAACCTGGCGCGACAGATAGAGGATTTCGCGGCAGTCGTCAGCACAATCAGCCGCGAGCGGCATCACCAGGCCCCAGCTCTCGAGTTCTGTCAGCTCAGTCGCTACTTCTGCCGCATTGACCGGGGGCATGATCAGCTCGCCTTCATTGGTTGTACCCGAGGGCGCCCATTCCGGGAAGTACATGAAAGCCAGATAGGCAATCAACATCGGGCCAAAGGCGATACTGACGATGGTCAGAAACTTGACGCGACTCGCGGCCACCGCAGGCGCATCAGAGTCGATCTGCTCCTCATTATTGGGGTTTGAAGAATCTGTCATTCGCCTTCTTCCTTTCTGAAACTGAAAAATAGCCACGCCAGACTCACGGCGAGGGCCATCGTGAACCATTGCACTGCATAGCCAAAGTGCTTTTCGGGCGACATGACAGTATCTGGCCAGTATCGGGGCAACGCCCCAGGTGCTTCTTCGGCGAGCCTGATGACGTAGGGGTAGATCTCCCGTCCGCTGGCTGCCGCCACCTCATCGATGCTTATACGCTGAACAATTACCGGATAGCTCTCTGCCATAGGCGTTTCACCCAGCATCAGCGGCGCGCCCTCGCCGGCATAAATTGTCCCGAGCAACGTCACCTCGCCACTCTCGACCGGCGGAATCTGCACAGCATCCTGCCGGGTGCGTCCCATGGGCACAAAACCACGATTCACGAGGAAAAATCGGCCTGAGACTTCAGCAAACAGCTGATGAACCTCGAATCCCACAGTGCCCTGCAGGACCACATTATCGCGCAGCAGCGTTATCGACTGATCGAAAGCTCCCGTCAGCCGTGCACGAGCGCCGGCCGCCAGGACATCGAGCGGCAGTTCCGACGCCATTAAAGGCGCCTCCGCCGCTTTCGCCGCGCGATCCGCAATCAGCTCGATCTTGTCCTGCTCCCGGTCCAGCTGCCAGAGCCCCAGACGCAGGAAAACCAGCAGGCAGATGCCTGCGAACAGGCTGACTTTCCAATTGAACTGAAATTTTCTCGCCATCGTAAACTGCAAACGTATACTCTCAGCAAACCCACCCGGGAATCATCGTCATGTGGCTCAAAGTAATCATCGTCATCCTTTTCATTGCCAACGTTCTTGCACTTGGCGGCGCCCTCTTTACATTGCTCAATGACATGGGTCAGGGTGGTAAGAGCAGAACCGTTAATCTGCTGCTCATCAGGGTTTCACTCGCGGCTCTGCTGCTGGTCTTTGTTGCCTACGGCTTCTACACCGGCCAACTCGGCGTTGGCGGTGCACCGTGGGCCGGCCACTCCTAATACGCTGATCTCAGGAAAAAGCTTTCACCGAAAAAAAACCCCGGCATGACCGGGGTTTTTTATCAACTCTCGTTTAAGACCCAAGGACGTAAACAAAGATAAACAATCCGAGCCATACCACATCGACAAAGTGCCAATACCAAGAGGTGGCCTCGAAGCCAAAGTGGTCTTCAGCATTGAAGTGTCCTTTCAGAGCCCGGAACAGCATGACGATCAGCATGAAGGTTCCAAGCGTCACGTGAGCCCCATGGAATCCTGTCAGCATGAAAAATGTGGTGCCAAAAATACCGGAACCCAGGGTCAGGCCAAGGTCAACATAGGCATGGTAGTACTCGTAAGCCTGGACGCAAAGAAAGATCAGGCCCAGCGCAATAGTAGCAACCAGCCAGTTAATCAGCTTCTTACGGTTACCTTCCTTAATGCCATGGTGGGCAAAAGTTACTGTGAAGCTTGAGGTTACCAGCAGAATCGTGTTCAGCAGTGGCAGACCCCAGGGACTGATAATGTCAGACGGACCCTTAAACAGTTCCGGGTTCGGGTTATTCATCAACGGCCAGTGGGCTTCAAAGCCAGGGAAGAAGGGGTAATCGGCCGGTGAGCGTTCGCCTTCACCACCCAGCCAGGGCACGACATAGACGCGAACGTAGAACAGTGCGCCAAAGAATGCCGCAAAGAACATCACCTCAGAGAAGATGAACCAACTCATCGCCCAGACATAAGAGCGATTCATCTGGTTACTGTAGAGTTTCTGGTGGTTTTCACGAATAACCGTGCTGAACCAGACCCAGAGCGTCGCTGCCATGGTGAGGCCACCCAGCAGAAACACGATTTCACCAAAGGCGCTGTCTACGCCAGCCTTGGTCTCATTGAACATATTTCCCATGCCGTAAACGGTGAGAAAAATACCAATTGAGGCAAAGATCGGCAGCTTACTGTTATGAGGAACGTAGTATTCTTCGTAAGCGTCTTGAGTGGACATATAAATCTCCTGATTCTTATTAACGTGCGCTCGCGAGCGCATCTGTCCGATCAGTAATATCAAACAGTGTGTAGGATAACGTCAGCGTTTTCACATCTTTCGGCAGATTACTGTCGATAATGAATCGCAGTGGCATATCAAGGTCCTCACCTTCAGCCAGTTGCTGCTGCTCAAAACAGAAGCATTCTGTCTTGTGCATGTACTCCGCCGCATGAAACGGGGTAACACTGGGTACTGCCTGGGCAACCATAGTCTCACCCGTGACGTTTTTTACGTAGAACTCCGCATACGACATCTTGCCAGGATTGACTTTCATCGATCGCACTGCAGGGCGAAACTCCCAGGGCATATTAGCGTTGTTATTCGCCAGGAACTGAATGGTGACCAGGCGATCTTCATCGACGACTTCAGCGCCGTCGGAAATATATTGATCGCCGGTCTTCCCATTCAATCCAGTGACCTCACAGACAAGGTCGTACAGGGGTACCATGGCAAAACCGAAACCAAACATGCCCACAGCAATCAACAGGAGCTTCCTGACCGCTTTGCCGGTGTCTGTTCGAGACATCTCAGTCATTGCTACTACCCTGTGCCTTCTTAACCGTGAGCTTCTTTCATATCAGCCGGTGGTGTGCTGAAGGTGTGATACGGCGCTGGTGACGGCACCGTCCATTCCAGTCCATGTGCACCTTCCCAGACCTTATCTGTCGCAGGCTTACCGCCACGAATTGTCTGGATGATAATGAACAGGAACAACAGCTGGCTGAAGCCAAACAGGAACGCACCCATGCTGGAGACCATGTTCCAGTCTGCAAACTGCAGTGCATAGTCAGGAATCCTGCGTGGCATACCCGCCAGGCCAATGAAGTGCTGCGGGAAGAAGGTGACGTTCACGCCAATGAAGGACAACCAGAAATGGGTTTTACCCAGGGTCTCGTTGTACATATTGCCGGTCCACTTCGGCAGCCAGTAATAAACCGCAGCCATCAGCGAGAATATTGAGCCCGGTACCAGCACATAGTGGAAATGCGCGACAACGAAGTAAGTATCGTGATACTGGAAATCAACCGGCGTGATGGCCAGCATCAAACCGGAGAAACCGCCTATCGTGAACAGAATCACAAAGGCAATCGCGAACAGCATCGGCGTTTCGAACGTCATCGAACCCTGCCACATCGTCGCTACCCAGTTAAAGACCTTCACTCCTGTCGGTACCGCAATCAACATGGTGGCATACATAAAGTAAAGCTCACCCGCGATCGGAATACCCACGGTGAACATGTGGTGGGCCCAGACGATGAACGACAGGAAGGCGATAGAAGCCGTCGCGTAGACCATTGAGTCGTACCCGAACAAACGCTTGCGAGCGAAGGTCGGAATGATCGCAGACACAATACCGAACGCCGGCAGGATCATGATGTATACCTCGGGGTGACCGAAGAACCAGAACACGTGCTGGAACAAGACCGGGTCACCGCCACCCGCCGCGTTAAAAAACGCCGTGCCGAAGTGAATATCCATCAGCATCATGGTCACGACGCCGGCAAGCACGGGCATGACCGCCAGCAGCAGGTATGCTGTGATCAGCCAGGTCCAGACAAACAGCGGCATATCCATCAGGCGCATGTTCGGTGCGCGCAGGTTAAGGATAGTCACAATGATGTTGATGGAGCCCATGATGGACGAAATACCCATCAGGTGGACGGCAAAGATAAAGAAGGTTACCGAATCCGGTGCGTAGGTCGTTGACAGCGGCGCGTAGAAGGTCCAGCCAAAATTTGGGGCGCCAGCTTCCGAGAAGAAGGTGGCACCGAGCATGCCGAACGCAAATGGCAGAATCCAGAATGAGTAATTGTTCATCCTGGGCAGCGCCATATCGGGCGCGCCGATCTGCATGGGAATCAGCCAGTTGGCGAGGCCAACAAATGCGGGCATCACCGCACCAAAAACCATGATAAGACCATGCATGGTGGTCAACTGGTTAAAAAATTCCGGCGTTACGATCTGCATGCCAGGCTGGAACAGCTCCGCACGAATGCCCAACGCCAGCACACCACCGGTCAGGAACATAATGAAACTGAACCAGAGGTAGAGCGTACCTATGTCTTTGTGATTAGTCGTAAAGACCCATCTCATGATGCCCTTATCGGGACCATGATGGTGGTCGTCGTGATGATGTTCTTCAATAACTGCACTCATCTCGTCTTTCCTCTACCAGCTTACTCACTGCTGGCCATTTGTGTATTGATGTCTTTCGGCTGGATGGCATCGCCTGTGTCATTACCCCAGTTGTTCCTGACGTACGTGATGACGGAGGCGAGCTCAGCAGCATTCAGCTGCTTGCCAAAGGCCTGCATGGCGGTGCCTGCCCGACCGTAGAGCAGCACATCGATGGTGCCCTGCTGGGGGCCAACTGCGACGCCCTGTCCTACGAGGGATGGGAACGCCGGCGGAATACCCTGTCCGTTGGGCTGATGACAGGCTGCGCAGTTCCGCGCGTAGACCTCGTCGCCCTTGGCCATCAGCTCTTCCATGGTCCATTCCTTACCAACTAGCTCGAAGGCTGCCGCGGCTTCTTCCTGCTGTTCGGCCAGCCACATGTCATATTCATGCTCTTCGACCGCGTGGACAACGATTGGCATGAAACCATGATCTTTACCGCATAGCTCAGCGCATTGGCCGCGGTAGACACCCGGCTCGTCAATGACTGTCCAGGCTTCATGCACGAAACCAGGAATCGCGTCTTTCTTCACAGCGAAGTCCGGCACCCAGAAAGCGTGGATGACATCGTCTGCCGTTACTAGGAAACGAATCCGCTTGTTGATGGGAACAACGAGAGGATTGTCGACGTCCAGCAGATAGTGCTCGCCTTTGTTAGCCCGGTTGTAGATTTCATCCTGGCTGGTGAGCAGGGCGCTCATGAATTGAACTTCTTGCTGGGGGTCATCGTTGAGGTAGGTGTATTGCCACTTCCATTGATAACCTCGCACCTCAATAGAAATGTCAGCATCACCTGCTTCATACATCTCGCGCAGGGTGCTGGTCGCTGGGACGGCCATCCCAACGAGAATAACGATCGGAATGACCGTCCAGAGTATTTCCAGTTTTGTATTCTCGTGGAAGGTCGCTGGTTCTGCGCCGACTGACTTCCGATGCATCAGCATCGATATAATCATCGCACCAAATACCACAACACCAATGACGCAGCAGATATAGAAGATGATCATATGCAGGTCATAGACGCCGCGGCTGATTTCAGTGACACCCTGTCGCAGGTTCAGTGCTGACCAGTCCGCCAGCGCGGCATGACTGAACAGCAGCAGCGACAAACCGACGTGCCACATCCGCTTCACTCTATTCATGAATGAGACTCCATATTTAATAACTGATTGCTATCGATCAGCGATTTATTACCGTTTTACACTCGTGTCCCAGCGACAGCCGATAGCGCTTTTGTTGCAGAGCAACAAAGGCCCGCATTATAGCAGCGTCTTGGGTTTTCACAACTTGATGCCGGTCAATAAAACAGGGTGTTTTAGCGGTATTCAGGATCGTATTCCTACGACAGAATTCCCTCTTGCCGGAGGAGGGCGTCGACTTCAGGTTCCCTGCCACGGAAGGCAATGAAAAGGTCCAACGCGTCCTCCGAACCACCCTTCTCGAGGATGGTTGAGAGAAACTCTTCTCCAGTCTGACGGTTGAAGATGCCGTCTTCTATAAACTTGCCGAATGCATCGGCTGACAGCACTTCAGCCCACTTATAGCTGTAGTATCCCGCAGCGTAGCCGCCGCCGAAAATATGGCTGAAACCGTGCTGGAATGCATACTCGGCGGGCGGCTTCACGACTGCTACGTCATCTCTTACGTTATCCAGGGTTTCCTGGACCTGATTGTCCCGTTCGGGGTCGTAATTGACGTGCAGACGGAAATCAAACAGGCCGAATTCCAGCTGCCGGACCATCATCATGGCCGCCTGGAAATTTTTGGCAGAGAGCAGCTTGGCGAGCATCTCTGGCGGCAACGGCTCTCCGGTCTGATAGTGGCCGGAGATAAAGGCCAGGGATTCAGCCTGCCAGCAGAAGTTCTCCATGAACTGGCTGGGCAACTCAACAGCATCCCAGGCAACGCCGTTGATACCGGAGACAGGTGCATCATCAATCTGGGTCAACATGCCATGCAGTCCATGACCGAATTCATGGAACAGGGTTACCACTTCGGGGTGTGTCAGCAGAGCGGGATCATCCCCTACGGGTCTTGAAAAGTTACAGGTCAGGTAGGCTACCGGCAGCTGCAGTAAGCCCATCGCATCACGCCGACGAACCCGACATTCAGCCATCCAGGCCCCGCCCCGCTTATTGTCGCGCGTATAAAGGTCGAGATAAAAGCGAGCGACCGGCTGGCCGGATTTCTGAATCTCATAGGTCATGACTTCTTCATGCCAGACTGGCATATCGGTTGTCGCTACGATTTCCACGTCAAACAGTCGCCTCACAACCTCGAACATGCCCTCAATCACGCGCGGTGCCGGGAAAAAGGGCCGCAACTCTTCCTGGGAAATGTCATATCGGGCCTTTTTCAGCTTCTCGGCATAAAAGCCCACGTCCCAGGGCTCAAGATCGGCACAGCCTTGACTCGCGGCAAAACTTCGGATTTCTGCCAGTTCCTGCTCTGCGGACGGGCGGGAGCGCTCTCCAAGGTTGTCGAGGAAATCGAGTACCTCGGTGGCGGATCTCGCCATCTTCGTCTCCACCGAGAGCTCGGCATAGTTACTGAAGCCCAATAGCGCAGCCTGACGCGCGCGGGCCTCGAGGATTCTCGTCATGATCTCTGAGTTATCGAACTCACCCGCATTCGGGCCGCGATCGGAGGCCCTGGTGCCATAGGCCAGATACATTTCCCGCCGCAACGCACGGTCTTCACAGTAGGTCATCACTGCGAGATAACAGGGGATATCCAGAGTCAACAGATACCCTGTCTCTTCCCTGGATGCAGCCGCCTGGGCCATCGCTGCCAGCTGAGAGGCGGGCACACCCGGCAGGGCGTCTGCCTGCGATATCAGTCTCGACCAGGCCTGATTAGCATCCAGGACGTTATTGTTAAAGCGACTGCTGAGCTCTGACAGCTCGCTTGCCAGCTTCGAAAATTCCAGCTGCTCAGCCTCCGCCAGAGCGATACCGGAAAGCCGGAAATCCCGCAGGGCATTATTCAGTACCTTTCTCTGCGGCTGGTCCAGGTCAGCGAATTCGTCACTTTCTGCAACGGTCTGGTAGGCCTCGAACAGCGCCCGTTTCTGACCCATTTCAGTGTAATAGTCAGTGATGTGCTTGAGGCAGGCCTGGTGCGCTTCGCGAATCTCGGCTGAATTGACTACCGAATTCATGTGGGAAACAGGCGACCAGACTTGATTCAGCCGGTCTTCAAGCTCCTCACGGCCCTGAACCAGTGACTGGTAGGTATAAGGCCGCTGTGCCAGCAGCGACTCAATACCGGCTCGTGCCTCTTCCAGGACCTGCGTCACAGCAGGCAGCATATGCTCGGCCTGGATTTCACCAAAGGGGGGCAGGGCGCGGAATTCGAGGAGGGGATTCATCGTCATTGTTACCTGTAGCAAAAAGTGAGTTAGAGTGTTTTACGAAGGTGCGCCAGGACAGGCCGAGTCTCCGGCCGGACCCCAAACCAGATCTCAAAGGCGACCGCGGCCTGCTCAACCAGCATGCCGAGACCATCCGCGACCCGGCAGCGCGCTTGTGCCAGACACCAGCGATTGAACAGCGTGGGTTCAGCACCGTAGACCATATCGTAGCAGCAGCTGCCGTCACCGATAATCGAGGCCGGCAGGGCTATCTGCTGTTCGCTCAACGAGGCTGAGGTGCCATTAATCACCAGATCGTAGGCAGTCTCCAGCTGATCCGCGGGTAATGCCTCGGCCTTGTCGCCGAAGGCGGACACCAGGGCTTCGGCCCGCGACCGGGTCCGATTCCAGAGATGCAGTTTCGCCGGCTGCTGCGCCAGCAGGTTCGCCATGACACCGCGGACGGCTCCACCGGCACCCAGCACCAGGATTCGCCGGTCTTGCAGTTGCCAGCCCAGGTTGTTGATCAAGTCCGCAACCAGCCCGTCCCCGTCGGTATTGTGACCACTCAAGGTACCGTCGGCTTGGCGCCACAGCGTATTCACAGCCTGCGCTTTCTCTGCGTTATCGGACGTGACGCCTGCAAGGCGCCAGGCATCAGCCTTGCAGGGAACGGTCACGTTGACACCGACCGCTTCCGGTCGAGCAAAAAATTCACCCGCGACCGCCGCAAATTCACCGTCGGGCACCAGGATACGCTCGTAACTCAATTCGATGCCGGCCTGCTCACCAAACAAACCATGAATTTCGGGTGAGCGGCTATGAACGATCGGGTTGCCCAGGACCGCAAGACGCGCCGTCATGGGCGGCCGACCATTGCCTGAGCGAGCATTGGCATTCGTAGACGCGGGTCAACAGGTAACATCATGGATTCAGGGCCACAGAAGAGAGTGGCGAAATTAGCCCAGCAGAACAAATTCATCAAGCCGAGCGGGTCGAGACTATCGCTCAGACCTCAGTTGCCTATTGCCTGGTAGCGGCCTGCTTCTGCAGTGATCAATCCCTGAACTTCAAGACTGACCAGGTTGACAGAAAGCTCGTCCACGCTTGACGGTAACTCCGCCAGAATCTCATCAATGCTCAAAGGTTCTCCGGAAAGACACGCCAGCAGCGCTCGCAGCTCGGGCTTAAGATCCGGCGCCGGTCCTGGCAGCCCGAGCTCAACAACGGCCGTGAGGCCAAGCTCCTCAAAAACGTCGGCGGCGTGCCGCACCAGCATAGCACCCTCGCGGATCAGCCGGTGGCATCCCGCCGCTCGATCGTGGCTGACAAGACCCGGCACTGCCATGACATCGCGGCCTTCGGCAGACGCCAGGCGCGCAGAGATCAGCGAGCCGCTGCGCTCAGCTGCTTCAACAACAACAATCCCACGACTGACACCCGTAACAATGCGATTTCGGCGCGGAAAATGACCGGGATAGGCACGCGTGCCCGTCGGGAATTCGCTGATGATCAAGCCATCGGCGGCGATGCGTTCCGCGAGACGCCAGTTGCGCCTCGGGTAGACCGTGTCACAACCGGTACCCAGCACTGCGATGGTCGAGCCTGTGCCTCGCAGCGCCCCCTCGTGAGCGGAGGCGTCGATACCCAGCGCAAGCCCGCTGACCACACAGACGTTGCTGTCGGACAGCGCCTCGCTGATCACCAACGCCTGGTGTCGGCCATAGGTTGATGCCTGTCGCGCGCCGACGATGGCGACACGCACCAGACCATCTACAAGTCGGGACATGTCGCCTTCAGCAAATAACAGGAAAGGTGGGTCATGCACTGCTCTGAGCGCTTCTGGAAAGTCAGCATAGGTCAAGAGACGGCGGCCCGGTGCCTCCAGCCAGCGCAGATCTTTGGTCACCGCAGCCTCAACTTCTGCACCAAGACTGCCGCGGGTCAACACAGCCAGTGCTGCAACAGCAGTCCCTGCTTGCGCCAGCAGCGCCTTCGCAACCTGCGGTTTGTTCAGCAGCAGCCGGTGCAGTGCCAGTAGCGCAAATACAGACTCATCGTCGGGAACGACCCCAGACATGAAGCTGGCACCCCTTATTGGTATCAAGGGCTGCCATCATAGAAACATGTGGTCGTCGCTGACAGCAGCGCAGGCCTTGCACCTTTGCGGGATAAAAGAGGTTTTATCTGTCAGCGGGCAGACCGAACGCGGTCAGGGAGTTCTGACGACATCCCCGACGCGGAGGGGTTCCGTTGTCTGCAGCACCAGGCCATAAGACATTTTCTCAAAAGCCCTGAAAATCATCAGGATGCCGGCCCGTTCAGTCGGCAGCTCAACCCGGTCACGATTGAAGCGATCCCGAATCGTCGCTCCTTTCTTGGCGATGGCAAGCACATTGCCGACGTCGAGACCGCTGCTGGTACCACGATTAACCACCACCACATCATTTCGGCCCACCTGTGTCACACCACCCAGCACCGTCATAATGACGCCTTCCACAAACTGCGACGGGGGTTCCGGATAAAAGGTTGATTCAACCCGGCGCTCCTCAGTCGGCAGCAACCGATCGCCGATGCGCACGTCTTCTTTCACGCTGGTCAGATCAAAGGTGACAATATCGCCATTTCGATCCGCGGCGCGGGCCAGTCCAACTTCGACGGCCTCGTAGCCCAGAATCTCGTCAGTCTCCGGATCATGGTAAACATTTCCTTCCCGGAAGATACCGTAAACCGAGGTGTCTTCGTCCCACTCACCCCTGGCATAGAACTGATCACCTGGCCCGAAAATCAGGCGCTCTGAGCGACCAGAGAGAATTCTTGGTGCATTCTCCAGGGTGTCTTCTTCAACGATCCGCCCCGTTGCCATGAGGCTGGAGACAGCATCCAGCGGAATGGCAGGAATCGCGCTGGCAAGCGGTGAAATCCGCACCTTGGGTGAGAGTTTTTCATAACGATCACCCTCGCGGACCTTCTGTTGCGGTGAAAGCTTATAGGTTCGACCCGCCTCGCCTCGATTCAATGTCAGTTGTGGCTTGCCGCCGACATACTGCAAGACGATCTCATCACCAGGGTAAATAAGGTGAGGGTCCTTGATATTTGAGTTTACGCGCCATATTTCCGGCCAGTACCAGGGATCTACCAGAAACATGGAAGCGATATTCCAGAGTGTATCACCCTGCTTAACGGTGTATTGGTCGGGGTGACCCTCTTTCAGCAGGCTGTCAGATTCTTCTGCAAAGGCCGTGGTACTGGAAATCAGCACTGACAGCATCAGCAGCAGTGATCCCAGCCAGGCTGGTCTCGGTAGAATCTTCATAGGCGAACCCCATCTGCAAATAGAGTACAATATGGCAGTTTTTGCGCAGCCGGGAGCGCTAAATACACGATGCTCCTGAGCTGTAATTTCCAATTTGATCATCATCTTAGCAGCACAAGTTGCTTTATTACTAGAGGTATCTGACAAAGCTGTATGGCCCTATTAGAAATTCTTGAATTTCCCGATCCGAGGCTCAGAACGGTTGCCAGCCCGATCAAAAACGTCGATGGTCGAATTGCCAGCATGGCCGACAGTATGCTGGAAACCATGTACAACGCGCCGGGCATTGGTCTCGCCGCGAGCCAGGTGAACTTTCATAAACGGATGCTGGTGGTCGACGTCTCAGAGGACAAAAGCCAGCCGCTGATCCTGATCAACCCGGAAATCAGGACCGGCGAAGGAGAGATTGAGACCAATGAAGGCTGTCTTTCGGTACCTGGCTTCTATGAGCCTGTCAGTCGCTTCGCCGAGATCCAGATCGAGGCAATCGACCGCGAAGGACAGCCCTTTACGCTAGAGGCCAGCGATCTCCTCGCGGTCTGTATTCAGCATGAAATGGATCACCTGGAGGGCAAGCTGTTTGTCGACTACCTTTCAAACACGAAACGCCAGCTGATCCGAAAGAAACTGCAGAAGCTCCAGAAACAAAGAGCCTGACACCATTCCAAGCTGAAACCTCTACGGAATTCTCGTTGTGAAAGTCGCATTTGCCGGTACGCCGGAATTCGCCGCAGGACACCTGCAGGCAATCATTGACAGCCGTCACGATGTCGTTGCCGTCATTACGCAGCCCGATCGACCTGGCAAGCGCGGTAAAAAGCTCATCCCGAGCCCGGTCAAGATCACGGCAGAGGCCGCCGCGATCCCCTGCCTGCAACCGGGGAGGCTGACGACCGATGATTTCGAGGGACTGGACTTTGATCTGCTCGTCGTCGTCGCCTACGGCCAGATTCTTAGACCACCGGTGCTCGCCTGGCCGAAATACGGCTGCATTAACGTACATGCATCACTGCTGCCACGTTGGCGCGGCGCTGCACCCGTACAGCGCGCGATTCTCGCTGGTGATAAAACCACGGGGGTCACCGTGATCCAGATGGATGCAGGCCTCGATACCGGGGCGATGCTGGCCACTCGCAGTCTCGAAATTGATGCGACTGAAACCACGGCCACCCTGCTTACCAAAATGCTTAAAGCGGGAGGGACATGCCTGGTCGAGGTTATCGACGGGCTCGACGCCGGCAGCATTGACCCGGTTGTCCAGGATGACAGCCAGTCCAGTTATGCCAGCAAGGTTGAGAAGACAGAAGCGCAGATCAACTGGCAGGACTCGGCTGAGCAGGTTGATCGCCAGGTTCGTGCTTTTCAGCCAGACCCGGTTGCTTTCACTTTCCTGGACGACAAGCGAGTCAAGATTCACACAGGAGAAGTCGCAGTCGGTACTGGACCTGCCGGTGAGATCCTGTCGGTCACCGCGGCCGGCGTGCTGGTGAGTTGCGGCGAGGGCGCCTACCTCGTCAAGTCTATTCAACTGCCATTGGGCAAAGGCTCCATTCTCTCGCCCATGGATGTCATGAACGGCCGGAAGGATGTCTTGTCGCCCGGCACGCGTTTTAATGCTGCCGCTGACAGTGCCAGTCGATGAACGAATACGTCAAGGCAGCGAGGATTGTTCGATCCGTCCTCTTAGATGCAAGACACCTTGACGATTTGATCGATGCAGACACTTCGCCGCTGGCCCAACAGATCTGTTATGGCGTGTGCCGAAACTATTACTTTCTCACCGCAGTCCTCGACGAATTGCTCGACAAACCTCTGGCTACCAAGCACCAGGACCTTAACGCACTGCTGCTGGCAGCAATTTACAGCGTCGATCACTTAAAACGACCCGCCCACGCCAGCGTCAATGCAGCAGTCAACGCCGCTGCCGGCTTGAAGAAAAGCTGGGCAAAGGGACTCATCAATGGGGTGCTGCGTCGCTATCTGCGTGAACGCGAAACCCTGGCCAATAAATTCACAAACGACAATCATGAGGTGCAGTTCAATCATCCTGAATGGCTGATTGACGAACTTAAAGCCGCATGGCCGGATCACTGGCAGTCAATTGTCAGCGCAAACCAGCAGCAGGCGCCCATGACTCTAAGGATCAACCGTCGGCTACACGCAAGAGATGAATACATCGCGCAACTCGTATCTGCCGACCTGATAGCCGTTGCCGGCGCACTCAGTAATGATGCCGTGATCCTCAATAGTGCGGTTGCGGTCACCCGGCTACCGGGGTTTGCTGCAGGCAGCGTCTCAGTTCAGGACGAGGCCGCCCAGCTCGCCGCTGGTCTGCTTAACCTTGAACCCGGCCAGCGGGTACTCGACGCGTGCGCTGCACCCGGCGGCAAAACCTGTCACATTCTCGAGCTGGCTGATGTTGATCTCCTCGCCGTCGACCGCGATCGCAAACGTATTGGTCGCATCGAGGAGAACCTGAAACGACTGTCCTTTAAAGCGGAAATCAGAGCCCTGGCACTGGAGGAGCTGAATGAAGCAGCGGAGTTTGATCGCATTCTGCTGGACGCTCCCTGTTCAGCGACCGGCATTATCCGGCGCCACCCCGACATTAAGTTGCTGCGCCTGAAATCGGATATTGCTAAGCTAGCCGTCATTCAGAGAGCGCTCCTGCAGAAGGCCTTTGATTTGTTAAAACCCGGCGGTGAACTCGTTTACGCAACATGCTCTGTTCTCCCAACAGAGAACGAGTTGCTGGTCAGCGCTTTCCTTGAAAGCAACGCACGCGCTTCAAGCCTGCCTATCAGATTGTCCGCAACCTCCGATGCAATCATCAGCACCCGAAACGGCGTGCAGTTACTGCCCACCCAGGCTGGCCATGACGGTTTTTACTACGCTCGAATTGGAAAGGCATCATGAAGATCATCATCCTCGGGGCTGGGGAAGTTGGCGGTAACCTGGCGCATAACCTGACGCTGGAATCCAGTGACATTACCGTCGTCGATACCGACGAGGCACGCCTGCAAGACCTGCAGGGCAAGGCGGACATCAGAACGATCAGGGGTCTGGCCTCACATCCGGATGTCCTCAGGCAGGCCGGTGCCGAAGATGCTGACATGCTGATTGCCGTCACCAACAGCGACGAAGTCAACATGGTGGCCTGCCAGGTCGCCTATACCGTCTTCAACACGCCGACCAAGATTGCCCGGATTCGATCCTCCGCCTATATCCGGGACGGCGGGATCTTTCGCAATGACGATATGCCAGTTGACGTCATCGTCAATCCAGAGGCGATCGTGACCCACGATATCAGTCGGCTTATCGATAACCCCGGTGCACTTCAGGTCATGGACTTTGCCAACGGGCAACTCCAGCTGGTTGGCATCAAGGCTTACTACGGCGGCCCACTGGTAGACCAGGAACTTCGCTATCTGCGCCAGCACATGCCGCTGGTCGATACCCGCGTGGCTGCCATTTTTCGTAAGAACCGTCCCATCATACCCAAGGGAAATACTGTCATTGAGGCAGACGATGAAGTCTTTTTCATTGCCGCGACTCGCGATATCAAACATGTCATGTCAGAAATGCGGCGTGCAGAAAAGCCGAACAAGCGAATCGTGATCGCCGGCGGCGGCCACATCGGTGAACAACTCGCCAGGACCGTCGAGAACCGATACGGTGTCCGCATCATTGAACACAGTCGAGAACGCTGCTACGAACTATCGGAGAGCCTCGACAGGACGATCGTGCTTGCCGGTGATGCTTCCGACAGAGAGCTGTTGCTCGAGGAAAACATCGAGGAAACCGACGTCTTTTGTGCCGTCACGAATGATGATGAAGCCAACATCATGTCATCGATGCTGGCGAAAAGTCTTGGTGCAAGGAAGGTCATTACGCTCATCAACAATCCCGCCTATGTTGATCTGATCGAGGTCGGCAATATCGATATCGTCATTAATCCGCAGCAGGCCACCCTGGGGTCCATTCTGGCCCATATTCGCCAGGGCGATGTTGCCAAGGTGCACTCGCTGCGACGCGGTGCGGCGGAAGCCATCGAAACTGTCGCCCACGGCGACGCCAGCAGCTCCAAAGTTGTCGGGAAAAAGATCGAAGACATAGAGCTGCCTTCAGGCACCAACATTGGCGCTATTGTGCGGGGGGAGGACGTCATCATTGCCCACGATGATGTGGTGGTACAGACGGATGATCATGTCGTGCTATTCCTTGTCGACAAGAAACGAATCAAAGAAGTCGAGAGGCTGTTTCATGCACCACTCAGCTTTTTCTAACCACTGTCAGCGCATGGTCAACTGCTGACAATGCACTTCCAGATCGCCTTTCGTGTCCTCGGCATCCTGCTGATGATGTTCAGCCTGACAATGTTGCCGCCTGTCCTTGTCTCGCTCCTGTTCGACGATGGCGTGATTCAGATCTTTCTTGAAGCTTTTGTTATCACCTTCGTCATCGGTTTTTTTCTCTGGCTCGCCTTTCACCGTTACAACGCTGATATGCGTATCAAAGACGGGTTCCTGATTACCGTTCTCTATTACATCGCTCTCGGGGTGTTCGGCGCCATACCCTTTATTGGCGAGCAGGGTCTGGGATTGTCTATCGCCGACGGCCTATTCGAATCCTTTTCCGGGCTGACCACGACCGGGGCCACAGTGATTGTCGGTCTGGATAACCTGCCATACTCTATTCTCTACTATCGGCAGCAGCTGCAGTGGCTGGGGGGCATGGGCATTATCGTGCTCGCTGTCGCGGTACTGCCCATGCTGGGTATTGGCGGCATGCAGCTGTATCGGGCAGAGACACCGGGCCCGGTGAAGGACTCAAAGCTGACGCCACGCATCAAGGAAACTGCGCTGGCGCTCTGGTCAATTTATCTTGGTCTTACCCTCATCTGTGCCGTCACCTACTGGCTCGCCGGCATGACACCCTTCGATGCGGTCTGTCACAGCTTTTCTACCGTCGCCATTGGTGGTTTCTCAACCCACGATGCTTCCATTGCTTATTTTGACTCGGCCCTGATCGAGGCCGTGGCCATCTTCTTCATGATCGTTGCGGGCATCAATTTCGGCCTGCATTTTTTCGCCTTCAAGCAGCGCTCTGCCCGGCATTACTTCCAAGATGAAGAAGTCCGGTTCTATCTCGTTATTCTCCTCCTGACGTCGCTGGCAGTCTCTGCCGGCCTCTACATGAGTGCGGTTGCAGGCGCTACCGAGGCCATGAGGATCGCGGCGTTCCACGTAGTTTCCATCTTCACCACAACCGGTTTTGCGACAGAAAACTTCGCAGCCTGGCCGGGCATGTTGCCTTTCCTGATTTTCTTTGGTGCCTTCACCGGTGCCTGTGCTGGCTCCACCGGCGGCGGGATGAAAGTGATCCGCGTCCTGCTGATCTGTAAACAGGGTTTAAGAGAGGTTCATCGACTGATACACCCAAACGCCGTCTTCCCGGTGAAAGTGAATCATCAGCGAGTATCGGAATCGATCATGGAAGCGGTCTGGGGCTTCTTTTCAGTCTACGTCATCGTCTTCCTGTTCATGCAGCTGGCGTTGATCATGACCGGTCTGGATTTCGTCACGGCATTCTCCGCAGTCGGTGCCACCCTGAACAACCTGGGCCCGGGTCTTGGCGAAGTCGCCGCTAACTATGCCGGGATCACCGATACTGCCAAATACCTGCTGTGTTTTA
>JAYQAI010000023.1:25177-47283 GCA_038136715.1 Gammaproteobacteria bacterium
TCGATATCGCCTGCGGCAGGGGCACCAACGCGATATTCCTGGCCCAGCGGGGTCTGACTGTCGATGCCTGGGATATCTCCGATGTTGCTATCGATCAGCTGCGGGAGAGGGCACGCGCGCTCGGACTTCCTTTAAACGCCAGCTGCTGCGATATCAAGCCAGAGCGCCTGGGTGGCCAACAGTGGGATGTGATCGTCAACTGCCACTACCTCGATCGATCACTGACGGCTGCCATGAAAACGGCTCTCGCCCCCGGGGGCCTGATCCTGTTCCAGACCTTCACCGCCGCAAAGCAGATTGGCAGCGGTCCATCAAACCCCGATTTTCTGCTCGCAACCGGCGAACTTCGGTCGATGTTCGCCGACTTTGATGTGCTGCTGGAACGCGACGAATCAGCATCAATCGATCCGGAAAACCCACTGGCGGGTCGCGCCATGCTGGTTGCCCGCAAACCTGTCTAGACATGAACGCCAGGGGGCTTGTTGAAGCGGTAAACCTTTTTCGCGCCCGCGGGCCTCGCCTTGAAGCGCTTGTACTCCCACTGGTATTGCGCGGGCGCGAGACTAATACCTGATTCAATCAGCTGGTTCATACTGGCCATTGCAGTCGGCATATCAGCACTGTAGATATCCTGGTCAGGTTCCCTGATCACTACATCAAATCGACCCTCTGCGTTCCGCAGAATAAATATGCCGAGGGCCCTGGCACCCGTTCGCTGCAGCAGGCGCACCCCGAGCTCATCGGTCAGAGCCTGCTGCCCGAGAAAGGGCACATAGCTGCCCGATGTCGGCACCTGGTCCGGCAGGATAACAACGGTAGCCCCCTCATTCAGCGCCTTAAACAGACGGGTCAGGCCCCGGCGGTCGGCGGGCACCATCTCATTCCCCCGGCGCCGCCGGACATCCAGCAGCAGCCGATTCAGCGACGCCCGTCGGGGCGGCTGATACATGGCGGTCATCTTCCCGTAGCGGGCATAGAAGATATTGAACAGCTCCCAGTTGCCGAGATGAGGTAACAACATCAGCAGACCGCGGTCTTCTTTGATCGCCTCCTCTAGGAGTGACTCACCCTCAATACGATTAATCCAGCGGTCAATCCGATCTGGATCACCGAGCCAGACAGCCGGTGTTTCCATCAAGGTTTTCCCGGTTTCAATCAGCGACTTCTGCGAGAGATCAGGGTCCTGACCGCAAAGGCCAAGATTCACTCGCGTGACCTTGGCAGCGATGGTATTAAGCCTATGATTGGCTATACCGGTCAGCACGCCCAGCCGTTGCAATAAGCCCCGGGGCAGGGCAGCGAGGATATGCAGCAGCAAAGCCGACATCTAGGCGCTTGCCTGCCGACAGATCTCGTGACGAAAGCATGTCACCAGGTGGTCATTCACCATGCCCGTTGCCTGCATGTAGGCATAACAGATCGTTGTCCCGACAAATCTAAACCCGTCTTTTTTCAGCTGCCTGGACATCACATCAGAAACAGGAGTGTTAGCGGGTACCTGTTTCATGCTGCGAAACCGGTTCTGCACAGGTCTATGATCGACGAACTGCCAGATGTATTCCGCGAAATTGTCGTAATTTTCGACAATCTTGAGGTAAGCCCGTGCATTACTGATCGCGCTCTCGATCTTGAGCCGATTACGAATAATGCCCGGGTTCTGCATCAGGCGCTCGCACCGGCGCTTGTCGTATCGCGCGATCTTCTCTGGGTCGAATTGACTGAATGCCTTACGGTAACCTTCCCTCTTTTTGAGTACCGTTATCCACGCCAGGCCAGCCTGGGCACCTTCAAGTAGCAGAAATTCAAACAGCTGGCGGTCATCGAAGTTAGGCATGCCCCATTCAATATCGTGGTATTCCTGGTAAAGCGGATCATGCCCGCACCAGTCACAGCGTTTTTTGGTTGTGATATTCATCCCGTCATGCCCGCGAGTGCCCACAAGGCTGAGGTTATCTGATTTAGTGGAGCCGATGTATACTTACGCCCTTTTTTGCCCGGTGACCCAAAAACGCTGACCATCAGCCTGGGGAGAGGGCGCGGCGATACCAGGCAGCTACATTATGTCGTTAACATTTCAGGACCTTATTCTCACCCTGCAGAACTTCTGGGCGGAGAAAGGCTGCATTCTCATGCAGCCTTATGACATGGAAGTTGGCGCAGGAACTTTTCATCCCGCCACTTTTCTCCGAGCCATCGGCCCGGAAAGCTGGTCGTCGGCATACGTTCAGCCCTGTCGTCGCCCCACGGACGGTCGCTACGGCGAGAACCCAAATCGCTACCAGTACTACTACCAGTATCAGGTGGTGATAAAACCGTCGCCAGATGATTTCCAGGAACTGTACCTGGAATCACTGGAGCACCTTGGTATCAACACCCGCCTCCACGACATTCGCTTTGTTGAGGACAACTGGGAATCACCCACCCTGGGTGCCTGGGGTCTTGGCTGGGAGGTGTGGATGGACGGGATGGAGATCACTCAGTTCACATACTTCCAACAGGTCGGCGGCATTGAGTGTTATCCCGTTATGGGTGAAATCACCTACGGTCTTGAGCGTCTGGCGCTCTATCTGCAAGGGGTCGAAGACTTCAAGCAACTCATCTGGACCGAGACACCCTCTGGTATCGTGACCTACGCCGATGTTTATCACCAGTACGAGGTCGAGATGTCCAGCTTTAACTTCGATCTCGCCGATGTCGATGCGCTGTTCTCTCAGTTCGATTTCTTTGAGAAAGAGGCTGGACGGTTTCTCGACGAAGGCCTGCCACTGCCAGCCTATGAGTATGTGATGAAAGCATCGCATGCATTTAACCTGCTCGATGCTCGCCATGCTATCTCGGTAACCGAACGCCAGCGATTCATCCTGCGGGTTCGGACACTCGCCCGAAATGTGGCCCAGTCTTACTTCGATTCGCGGCAGGCGATGGGCTTTCCTCTCGCTACCGAGGAAGCGAAGGCGTTCGTAGAGAAGGAGCTCGCCAGTGGCCAGTAATAACCTGCTAATCGAGATAGGCACCGAGGAGCTGCCGCCAAAATCTCTGAAGCGCCTCATGCTTGCCTTCAGCACCGGCGTCGAAGAGGGCCTCAGTGAGGCCCAGCTCAGCCACGGCGAAGTGGCCGCTTATGCAACACCGAGAAGACTTGCGCTCATGATCAATGATCTGGCCGATAAGCAACCGGATCAGGCGATTGAAAGGCGGGGGCCAGCGGTAAAGGCGGCTTTTGATGAAAGTGGTGCACCAACCAAGGCACTGCAGGGCTTCATGCGTTCATGCGGGATTGAAGATCCGGCGGTACTGGAGACCCATTCCACCGAGAAAGGTGAGTGGCTTATGTTCCGCTCTTCGGAACCTGGCAAGGGTTTGGCGGAGTTGCTTGAGTCGATTATTAATGCAGCTCTGGCGGCACTGCCGATTGATAAACGTATGCGCTGGGGCAGTAACAGGACCGAATTTGTCAGGCCTGTCCAATGGGTGGTCTGCCTTTACGGTGACGCTGTGGTGCCGGTTACAGTTTTAGACAAAGCCGCTGGTCGTGAGTCGAGTGGTCACCGATTCATGGGTGAGAAAACCTTCACCATCAACACCGCCAACGATTACGTTGAAGATTGTCGCGCACAGAAAGTGCTTGTGAGCTTTGATGAAAGGCGATCACTGATCAATGATGCCATTCAAGCGATCGCCGCAAAGGAAATGGCTACCCTTGAACTCGACACCGCATTACTCGACGAGGTGACCTCGCTGGTTGAGTGGCCAGTCGCACTGCAAGGCAAGTTTGACGAGGATTTTCTGGCGGTGCCAGCCGAGGTCCTGATCTCTGCCATGAAGGAACATCAGCGCTACTTTCATCTGACTGATCCGGAAACCGGCAAATTGCGGCCTACTTTTATTACGATATCGAATATCATCAGCGAAAACCCCGAAGTCGTCATCGCCGGCAACGAGCGGGTGGTAACACCACGACTAAGCGATGCTGCTTTCTTTTACAGCCAGGATACGAAGACCCCGCTCATCAACAATGTTGAACGGCTGGCCGCTGTCGTATTTCAGACAGAATTGGGTACCTACGGCGCTAAAACTGAGCGTATTGCAGCGCTTGCCGGCTATATAGCTAAGCAGACTGGCGCTGATCCTGAAAGCGCGAGTCGCGCCGGAACCCTGTGTAAGGCTGATCTCGTCAGTGACATGGTGGGCGAGTTCCCTGATCTCCAGGGCGTCATGGGTGGATACTACGCCCGCCACGACGCGGAGTCTAACGATGTTGTGAAGGGGATTGAACAACACTATCGGCCAACCCAGGCCGGCGGTGCACTGCCCGAGACTTCGCTGGCTTCCAGCGTCGCTCTGGCCGATAAACTTGACACCATGGTTGGTCTGTTTGGTATCAATCAACCACCTACTGGATCGCGAGATCCTTTCGCACTCCGACGGCAGGCCCTGGGCGTGATCAGAATCTGCATCGAAAACGATTTGCCACTGGATCTTGATGACTGCCTGGCTGAGGCTGCAAGGATCTATGAGCGCGACTTTTCAACGAGCGCCGTTAAGGCCTATGTCCTCGACAGACTGGTTGGTTACTACTCAGACCAGAGGATCAGCAAAGACATTGTCGATGCGGCAACTGCTGTTGCCAATACAGGCACTCGCCTTGCCGACATTGATCGTGTGATTCGCGCAATCCACGCGTTCCGACAAACACCATCCGCCGAACAGGTCATCGCAGCTAACAAGCGGGTTGCGAATCTGTTGAGGAAAGTTGATGCCGGAACACTGCCAGACTTCAACAGCAAGCTTGCAACCGAACCGGCGGAGCAGGATCTTTTCAACGCTATTTCGAATCTCGATGTAAACACGTCGCAGACTGCTTCAGAAAAACTCGAAACACTCGCCGCACTGCAGGAACCAGTCGACCGCTTCTTCGATGACGTGCTGGTGATGGACGACGACCCGGCCGTGCAGAATAACCGACTGTCGCTGCTGTCACTGCTGCGCAGCAAGTTCATGCTGGTCGCTGATTTTTCATTGCTGCAGTAGTCGCTGATGACGCCTTTCGTCATTCTGGATCGTGACGGTGTCATCAACGAGGACTCACCTGATTACATCAAATCACCGGAGGAATGGATTCCGGTGGGTGGCTCGGTAGAGGCGATTGCCGCGTTAACCCGAGCAGGTGTTGCGGTTTACATCGCGACCAACCAGGCTGGGGTACCCAGGGGTAAGTTAACACTCACTTCACTAAATTCGATTCATCGAAAGATGCTGAGCCAGATTAGCGCTGCTGGCGGTGAAATCAGAGAGATTGCCTGCTGCCTGCACCATCCGGATGAAGGCTGTGAATGCCGTAAACCTGAGCCGGGCATGTTGCTTGGGCTCGCAGAACGCCATGAACTGGACTTATCAAGGGGCTACTTCGTCGGAGACTCTACCAAAGACCTGGAAGCCGCCGGAGCAGCAGGGTGTCAAGGTATCCTGGTCCTCACCGGCAACGGTCAGACAACGCTCAGGGAAAACCCCGAGTACCAGCCTGTTTTCAGCGATCTGGCCGCGTTCGTGCAACACTTGTTGCAAGAGCTTGAGCGCGACTAAACGTCAAGGTTCGCAACTGCCAGCGCGTTCTCTTCGATAAACTCTCGCCTGGGTTCGACCTGATCTCCCATCAGAGTATTGAAAACCTGATCAGCAGCGATTGCATCCTCGATGGTCACTCGCAGCATGGTGCGGGATCTGGGATCCATCGTCGTCTCCCAGAGCTGGTCGGGGTTCATTTCACCCAGTCCCTTGTAGCGTTGGCGAGACTGTCCACGCAGCGCTTCTTTCTGCAGCCAGGCCAGTGCCCCGGCAAGACTGGTGACAGATTCCGATTTTTCACCCTTACTCACACTACCAGCTTCGCTGATCAAGCCATCAATGCGTTCTGAGAAATCAGCAAAACTGGCGTAGTCGGTTGAGCTAAAGAAGTCCCGGGACATCACATATGTACGTTCTACCCCATGGTTAACCACACTGATGTGCGGATAGAAGAGATGTCGTTCAGCGTCTTCAGTAACTGTCAGTACGTATTGCGTTCTGTTGGTGTTCAAATCAGCCATTCGCGCTGCCAGCAGATCAACCCAGTTTTGGACAGCATCCCGATCACTCAACGCCTCGACGCGAAGCCTTGGTAAATATATAAGCTGCTCAAGCACCGGCAACGGATACACCCTTTCCAGCCGCAGCATTCTTGACTCACTGCCGTAGAAAGCTTCTGCCAGTGAACGAAGTTCCGTACCGGTGATTGTTTCGCCCTCGCGTCCGGTATCAATACTCGCTTCTTCCAGCGCAACTTCGAGCAGGTATTCAGTCAGCTCATTTTCATCCTTGATGTAGCGCTCGCTTTTGCCGCGTTTCATCTTGTAGAGCGGTGGCTGGGCAATCAGCAGGTGTCCCCGTTCGATCAGCTCCGGCATGTGACGGAAGAAGAATGTCAGCAACAAGGTCCTGATATGTGCGCCATCCACGTCCGCATCCGTCATGATAATAATGCGGTGATAGCGCAGCTTGTCCGGGTCGAACTCGTCTCGACCGATGCCGCAACCCAGCGCTGTAATCAAGGTGCCAACTTCAGCAGACGAGAGCATCTTGTCGAACCGGGCTTTCTCTACATTGAGGATCTTACCCTTGAGCGGCAGAATCGCCTGGAACTTACGATCCCTGCCCTGCTTCGCAGAGCCTCCTGCAGAATCACCCTCTACCAGGTAAATTTCTGACTCGGCCGGGTCTTTTTCCTGACAGTCAGCCAGTTTCCCAGGCAATCCTGCGATATCCAGAGCCCCCTTGCGTCGGGTCATTTCCCGCGCTTTTCGGGCGGCTTCCCTGGCCCGGGCAGCATCAATCATCTTCTGGACAATGGCTTTAGCTTCCTGCGGGTTCTCCAACAGGAACGAGGTGAAATACTCTCCCATCTCCTGTTCTACCGCAGTCTTGACCTCAGAGGAGACCAGCTTGTCTTTCGTCTGCGATGAAAATTTAGGTTCAGGCACCTTAACCGAGACAATCGCGGTCAGACCTTCACGCGCGTCGTCACCCGTCGTATTGACCTGGGCTTTTTTCCCCATGCCCTCACTGTCAATGTAATTGTTGAGGCTACGGGTCAGTGCACCCCGAAAACCCTGTAGGTGGGTTCCGCCATCGCTCTGTGGAATGTTGTTGGTGTAGGCCAGGATAGTTTCCTGATAGGAGTCGTTCCACTGTAAGGCGACTTCCACGGAAACACCATCATCCCGATCGACGTTGAAATGGAAAATGCTGTTTAGCGGGGTCTTATTACTGTTAAGAAACTCAACAAAGCTTTTCAGGCCGCCTTCGTACTTAAATTTCTCCTGCTTGCCAGATCTCTCATCAGCGAGGTCGATGGAAATGCCTGAGTTGAGGAAAGACAACTCGCGAAGTCGCTTGGCCAGAATATCGTAGTGGAATTCGATATTACTGAAAGTTTCTGCCGACGGCTTAAACCGACAGCTGGTACCGGTCTGACTGGTTTCACCAACAATCTGGAGGGGCGCTTCCGGAACGCCGTCATGGTAGGTTTGTTCCCAGATTTTACCGTCCCGCCAAATCGTCAGTTTGAGTTCCGAGGACAGCGCGTTAACAACGGAAACTCCAACACCGTGCAGCCCCCCGGAAACCTTGTAATTGCTGTCATCGAATTTTCCGCCTGCATGCAGAACAGTCATGATGACCTCGGCGGCAGACCTGCCTTCTTCGTGCATGTCTACCGGTATGCCACGGCCATTATCGGAGACAGTGACTGACTCATCTGGGTGAATAATGACTTTGACTTCACTGCAGTAACCTTCGAGGGCCTCATCAATACTGTTATCAACGAGCTCCTGAACCATATGATGCAGGCCGGTTCCGTCATCGGTATCTCCGATGTACATACCAGGCCGCTTTCGAACGGCATCAAGACCTTTGAGGACTTTGATACTGTTGGAATCGTACGACTTGTCGTCTGTCATTTATTGCTCCACTTCTACCTCACCATGTTTCACGTGAAACATAGTTTCAAATCTGTCTTCACAACAGTCGGTCAACGCGTCTCGATCAACGCCTGTAATCAGCACCTGGTGGCCATGGTTTACCAGATAGTTTCCTAATCGCCACCGGTGATTCCTGTCAAATTCAGAGGCGAGGTCATCGACCAGAAATAAGGTTTTCGTATCTTCACGGCTTCTCGTGAGATTGCCCTGGGCCAGAATCAAACTCCATACCAGCGCTTTCAGTTCGCCCCGCGAACAGACCTTGACAGCAGGTTGTCCGTCGACGGTTATTCTAACATCTGCGCGCTGAAAACCCTTCTGTGTAAATCCTCTTTTTTGATCAGAATTTACTTCTTTTTGATAGATTTCTAAGAGGTTACCGTCGCGCTCCCATCCTCGAAAGTATTCAAGTCGGATTGCCCGCATTCCGGAGATTTCTTCAACCACCGCCTGAAAAGGCGCTTCCAGGCTATCAATGTATCCAGAGCGAAGCTGGTCAAGTTTTTCTGACAATGCTGCCAGTTGTACAGACCAGCTATGAAGCTCCTGGGATGACTGGTTTTCCTGACGCAGAATCTGGTTTCGCTGACGCAGGCACCGATTCACCTCATCCCATAACTGGTTGAAGTCATGTTTCACGTGAAACAACCCCCAGTTCAGGAAACGGCGTCGCAGTGATGGTGGTCCGAGGAGGAGGTCAACCGACTCTGGACCTAAAACCTGGGTCGGCAGGAGGCGTGCTAATTCACTGGTTTTGTAACAGGGCTCACCATTGATCCGGATTTCACGTTCAGCGCCTCGGTCTCTCTGGATTCCAATCCGGGAGACTCCCGAATCGCTGGCGACATCACCCCTGACCAGGCACTGCACCTCCCCTCTCATAATCAACGAGTCGGGACTGGCTGTTTTGAACGAACGCGCAGAACCCAGAAAATGTACCGCTTCAAGCAGACTTGTCTTACCGCTGCCATTATCACCGTGTAAAAGGTTAACACCCGGTGCCAGCGCCAAGGCCACACGCTCTAAATTGCGGAAGTGGACGACATCAAGCTGAGTCAGGCCCATGGCAGATTCTGGCGACAACCTGGATGAGTCGAGTGACGAAAAAATGGGTGGGTGGTGTGTGAGGCCTGCGCACTCAAAGCTTCATAGGCATAACGACGTAAACTGCATCTTCAAGTTCAGGATCCTCAATGACAGCGCTACTGTTGGCGTCATGCAGAGTAATTCGCACCCGTTCATTGTTGATGACGGCCAGTACATCCTGCAGGTAACTGACATTAAAACCGACTTCTAGCTCATCACCCTCATATTCAACCGAGACGGTTTCTTCCGCCTCTTCCTGTTCAGGATTGTTGGCGGACAGCTGCAACTGACCTTGAACAAGCGCGACTCTAATGCCCCTGAATTTTTCGTTGGAGAGAATCGCCGTTCGGCTTAGTGCCTGGCGCAACTCCTGTTTGTCGGCGAAGACAATCTTATCGCCCTCTTTCGGGATCACTCGCTCGTAATCGGGGAACTTGCCATCAACCAGCTTCGTCGTCAGGGTAAAAAGAGAAGAAGTGGCGCAGAGGTGAGTCGCGCCTATGCTAACCGAGACAGTGTCTTCGAGTTCCTGCAGCAAACGCTGTATCTCGATCACACCTTTTCTCGGCACAATGACCTGACGCTTTTCACCCGATAGCCCATCCTGGGTTAAGTCACTCAAGGCGAGCCGATGACCATCCGTTGCTACGGACCGGATGTGACCCTCACCAATCTCGATCAGCATGCCATTCAGGAAATAGCGAACATCCTGCTGCGCCATGGCAAACGCTGTCTGATCCAGCAGCTTCTTCAGCGCTTTGCTTTCAAGCTCGGCTGACATCAGTGATTCACCGTGATCAACAGAAGGAAAATCGACAGCCGGCAACGTGGACAGCGTCGAGCGAAACCTGCCCGATTTCAGCTCTACCCGGTTGTCCGCCATCGAGAATTCGATATCAGCCTGTTCGGGGATCTCTCGACAGATATCTACCAGTTTCCTGGCAGGTACCGTAATTTCTCCGGGTTCGGCCGCTTGCACTGCCACGCGCCCGACCATCTCAACTTCAAGGTCGGTCCCTGTCATTGACAGCTGATCATCTGCTACCTGCAGCAGCAGGTTGGACAACACGGGCAATGTCTGCCTGCGTTCAACAACACCGGCTACCTGCTGCAGCGGTTTCAAAAGTGACTCACGATTTACCGAAAACTTCATATGCGTTCACCGTTCGGCCACCTCACTACGCGATGTGAGTAAGCACCTACTAATCTTTTATCCCTTTTCCTATAGGGCTCTGGTCTCAAAGCACCATAGGGCTGATAACAAACAGCGACTCGGGTTCGTCAGTGTCTTCCAGCAGACAGGCGCTGCCAGCGTCAGAGAGTGTTATTCTGACCCGCTCTCCATCCATTGCTGCCAGCGCTTCAATCAGATAGCTAACATTGAACCCGATCTCAAGGGTTTCACCCTCGTACTCTACACCCAGACTCTCTTCCGCTTCTTCCTGTTGAGGATTGTTCGCATGCATGTCGAGCCGGCCTGGCATCACAATCAGCCTGACATTTCTGTAGAGCTCGTTCGAGAGGATCGCAGTTCTGGAAAGTGCGTCCTTGAGAAACTGACGATCTGCGATCACTACCTTATCACCCCCGGCAGGAATTGCACGATTGTAGTCGGGATAAGTCGCATCAATCAGCTTGGTCACGAGTCGCAATCCAGAACGCGCCAGCATCATGTGATTAGCCGTAAAATGAAGCGTGACTTGCTCATCAGCGGCGTCACCCATAATTCGAGCCAGCTCAACAACTGCCTTTCTGGGAATAATAAACTGGTGGTTATCGGTCGAATCGGCAACGGACACATAACTGGCGGCGAGACGCTGCCCATTAGTCGCGACGAATCGAACCAGATCTGTTTCAACCTCAAACAGAATGCCGTTAAAGAAGTACCGGACATCCTGCTGCGCCATGGCAAAGCTGGTTCTCTGCAGGAGCCGGCGGAGGTCTTTAACAGACAGTTTAATTGCAGTCTCCGCCTCGCCTACCTCAATACCCGGATACTCCGCCACCGGCAAGGTAGCCAGGTGAGACGAAAACCGACCACTGTCGAGAGCGACGCGATTACCTTCAAGGTTAGCCGTCATATCGGCGCCTTCTGGCAGGCTCTTGCAAATATCCAGCAGCTTCCTGGCGGGCACGGTAACCTCACCTTCCGTCTCAATTTCAACGTCAGCAATCGTGACTGTCAGTTCGACTTCCTGGTCTGAGCCGGTCATCACCAGCTGACCTTTCTCGGCGAGAATCAGGAGGTTAGACAGGACTGGTGCGGTCTGTCGCCGCTCGACGACGCCGCAGGCGAGTTGCAAAGGCTCAAGGAGCTTTTCTCGTGAAACAGTAAACTTCAAATCTTCAGCCTATGCCGTTAGCAACCTGAGCAGGTTGTTATAGTCTTCACGGATATCTCGACTGCTTTCCCTGAGTTCCTCAATCTTGCGACAGGCATGCAGGACTGTCGTATGATCACGACCGCCAAAAGCATCACCAATCTCCGGCAGGCTGTGATTGGTCAGCTCCTTGGCGAGTGCCATTGCCAGCTGCCTGGGCCGGGCAATGGATCGGGTTCGCTTCTTCGAATGCAGATCACTCACTCGGATCTTGTAATAGTCAGCGACAGTTTTCTGGATATTCTCAATGCCGATCTGCCGGTCCTGGATCGCAATCAGATCCCGCAGCGATTCACGCACCTGCTCCATCGAAATTTCACGACCAGTGAACTTGGCATTGGCAATGACCCGCTTGAGTGCGCCTTCCAGCTCCCGCACGTTCGAACGAATACGTTCAGCAATGAAAAAAGCGACTTCACTCGGCAGCGGTACCTGCTCAATTTCTGCCTTTTTCATCAGAATCGCGACCCTGGTCTCCAGTTCCGGTGGTTCCACCGGCGCAGTCATCCCCCAGACAAAGCGGCTTTCGAGACGTTCCTCCAGGCCCTCTATCTCTTTCGGATAACGATCACAGGTCAGCACGATCTGACTGCCATCTTCCTGTAACCTATTGAAAACATGAAAGAATTCTTCTTGAGTTTTCATCCCCTTAGCAAGAAACTGAATATCATCCATCAGCAGTACATCAACTGAACGATAGTACTTAGTGAAGTCACTCATCGTGCCCTGTTCAATCGCTCGAACCATGTCCTCCATGAATCGCTGAGAGTACATATAAGCGACTTTCAGTTGTGGATGGCGGTCAGCGATTGAGTTGCCGACGGCATGCATCAGGTGAGTTTTGCCAAGCCCAACACCGCCATAGAGCAGCAACGGGTTATATGATGCACCACCGACGTTTTCAGAAACCTGGAACGCGGCTGCACGAGCCAGTTGATTTGAACGACCCTCAACGAAGGTATCGAAAGTAAAGTCCTTGTTCAGATCCAGCAGCGGATAGAAACGCTCGCGAGTCGCGAACGTATTAGGTGCGGGTTCCCGCTGGTTTACTTTGCCGGTACTGCCGATCTCCAGATCAACCCGGCCGAAACCGCCCTGAGCGATCAGCTCCCTGATTCTATTGAGGAAATTGTCCTGGACCTGGTCCCGGATATACCGATTGGGTGCAAGTAGACGAACGCCGTCAGCGTCGTCAACAGCTTGAAGTGGTCTTATCCAGGTATTGAACTGCTGCGAGGTGAGTTCATCTTCCAGTCGATCAAGGCATTTCTGCCAAATTGTTGCCCCCACAGAGCCCCCGTTTTACTGCATTTTTATCATTTTTCGATGGTCTTCTTTACCTGTGCGGGCGGGTAAAGATCACGCTTTCTGACAGTGCTGAAATCACTGTCAGCATTAGCAGATATTAACTCTAATCCGTGTGCCAAGGGAAGCACTTGTGAAAAAAATTAAGATTAAAAAGTGTTTATTAATCAGTTAGTTATACACACAACGGATGAATAACTAGTGGCTAACCTGTGCATAACCTGTGGATTAAATTTTTCAGCTTCACTCGCCCGTCAGCCCAGTGGATAAAGCGACAGGTTATACGATGTATATCCACAGGAAACAAAGAAACAACCAACGAGATATCAGAAGACTTTGACGCACGCCAAGTGTTTGATATCCCGAAGCTTTCAAGCCTTACTCACAGCTGCTCGACTTATAATAGAAACAATATCAATAAATCTTATATATATACTTTATATTTCTATAAGGGCTCACAAGAACTTGCGCGTTGACGCTAGAACTCAACTTCATTAGAATCGCGCTCCTTTTTGGAACCCCACTTTCGGTACCTGACATGAAAAGAACTTTCCAGCCTAGCGTACTTAAGCGAAAGAGAACCCATGGTTTTCGTGCCAGGATGGCGACGAAGGGCGGCAGACTGGTCATCAAGCGTCGCCGAGCCAAAGGCCGCAAAGTACTGTCTGCCTGATACAGCGTAGCGGTATCATTCCCGTGTGAGCGCTCAATATACTCTATCAATGCTGACAGAGCGCTCAATGACTTCAAACGCCTTCCCCGCCAGCCACCGGCTGCTTCGATCAGAAGAATTTGACGCAGTATTTAAAAATCGCGACTTTGCCGTGAGCAGTCATTGTTTTTTACTGCTTGCCCGCAGGAACGCCGCTGGCTGCAGCCGCCTGGGTATGGTGATTGCGAAGAAAAACCTGCCGCAAGCGGTAGACAGAAACCGAGTGAAACGCTGTATCCGGGAGGTCTTTCGCAGAGAGAAGGCAGTTACCAACCTGGACCTTGTGGTACTGGCAAGAAACGGCGCATTAACAGAGTCGAAACTACACGAGCACTTTGCAAGACTCTGGGCTGAACTCCAGGCCAAGGCGATTGCTTGATGAAATCCATCCTGATTGCATTAATCCGGGTCTACCAGTGGACGCTCACCAGTGTACTGGGTCCCCGGTGTCGGTTTTACCCGTCATGCTCTGCTTATGCAGCAGAAGCGCTAGAGCTGCACGGCATCTTTAAAGGTACGCGTCTTGCCCTAAGACGTTTCGGCAGCTGCCACCCGTTTCATCCCGGTGGTTATGACCCTGTCCCGGGCACTGATATCACTCATCAAAACGATCTGGAGCCAGTCAAAGACCTGGCTGCGCAAAAAGGACACTGATCCATGGATATTCAACGCATTCTGATCCTGCTGGGACTGGCGGTAACGTCCTACATGCTGGTGCTGGCATGGAACGAAGACTATGGCAACGCGCCTGTGGACCCGAATGCTGGCGGAGAGATCGTTACGCAAATTGACACACCCGCGCAGACTTTGCCGGCAGACATCGTACCGGTTGAAATACCCTCGTCAGCGAGTGCTTCAGCAGATGACGTACCAACGTTAGACGAGTCGCCTGCTCAGGAGCCAGCGGTCGTTCAGGTGATGCAGCTGATTCGGGTTAAAACTGATGTGCTTGATATCCAGATTAACCTGACTGGGGGGGATATTGTCCGAGTTGCGCTGCCTGCTTACCCCGCGACATTGGAAACCCCGGATATTCCTTTTCTCCTTGTAGATCCGAGAAACCGCTATGTTGTTCAGAGCGGGCTCATAGGTCCGGATGGCACAGACAAGTCTGGCCAGCGACCGACTTTCCAGGCTGAACGCGATTTATATGAACTCGGCTCCGCTGATGAACTGACAGTATCGCTGACCCACACCCAGGCAGGCGGCTCAGAGATCATCAAGCAGTTCACGTTTCGTCGTGGCGATTACCTCGTTGATCTCAACTATGACATCCGCAACAACACCGCAGCGGACTGGCGCGGCGCACTCTACACACAAATAAAGCGTGACGGTGAAGAGCCGCACTCAGTCTCTGACAACCTGATGGGTATGCAGCCTTACGTCGGCGGCGCCACGCGTTCAGAGAGTGAGTTTTACGCCAAGCTGGAGTTTGATGATCTTGAGGAAGAGTCTTACCGGCTCACCCGTGACGCTGGTTATATGGCGATGGTGCAACACTACTTCGTGTCGGCCTGGGTACCCCGAGATGTCGATGAAGCGACTTTTCATGCGCGTAAGCTGAAGGCTGATGACATCTATCTGTTTGGATTTACTTACCCTGCGGTGACCGTCAGCCCCGGTGAAGCGGGTAATCTGTCAGCGCAGTACTACGTTGGACCGAAGGACCAGTACCGCCTGAGAGAGATCGCTGAAGGTCTTGATCTGACTGTTGATTACGGGTTTCTCTGGTGGCTGGCTCAGCCATTGTTCTACCTGTTGACGGTGATGTATTCGGTATTCAATAACTGGGGCGTGGCGATTATTTTCCTCACCATTATTGTTAAGGCGCTGCTCTACCCACTTTCCGCCGCGAGTTTCCGGTCAATGGCGAAAATGCGGAAATTGCAGCCTGAGATGGTCAAGCTGAAGGAACGCTTTGGCGATGACCGGCAGCAGTTCTCGCAGGCCATGATGGATCTTTACAAAAAAGAAGGTGCAAACCCGCTGGGTGGGTGTTTTCCAATTCTGCTGCAAATGCCCGTATTTCTTGCGCTTTACTGGGCTTTGATGGAAAGCGTTGAACTCAGACAGGCACCTTTTTACCTCTGGATTCATGACCTGTCGGCCATGGATCCTTACTTTGTGCTGCCGATTTTGATGGGCGTTTCCATGTACCTGACGCAGATGCTGCAGCCAGAGCCACCGGATCCGATGCAGGCAAAGGTCTTCAAGCTGATGCCAATTATGTTCACATTCTTTTTTCTCTGGTTTCCGTCCGGACTCGTACTTTACTGGCTGGTCAACAACATCCTCTCAATCCTGCAGCAGCTTTATGTCACCCGGCAGATAGAGAAAGGCAACTAGCACCGCACAGATGTACGTCAGGGACACGATTGCTGCCGTCGCGACCGCACCTGGACGTGGTGGCATTGGCATCGTCAGGGTATCGGGTCCGGATGCAGTCTCAGTCGCAACCGCTGTCACCGGTCTGGTGCCGGAACCCCGATACGCGACCTATTGCCGATTCAAGAGTGGAGACGGCGAAACGATTGACGAAGGTATTGCGCTGTATTTCAAGGGGCCCGACTCATTTACAGGTGAAGATGTACTCGAACTCCAGGGCCATGGAGGACCCGTGGTGCTCGATATGTTGTTGAACCGCGTCCTCGAGACGGGCGTTCGCATTGCCGAACCCGGTGAATTCACGCAGCGGGCTTTTTTAAACGACAAAATCGACCTCGCTCAGGCTGAAGCCATAGCAGACCTGATTGACAGTGGCACGCAGCTTGCCGCCAGGGGGGCGATGCGCTCACTGCAGGGTGAGTTTTCCAGGCGCATCAGCCGACTGCTCACCCGTGTTATCGAGCTTCGAATCTACGTTGAAGCCGCCATCGATTTCCCTGAAGAGGAAATCGACTTTTTGTCTGACGATCGAATTGAGTCGCAGCTGCTTGAGGTCAAGCGCACACTGATGCTGATATTGGATGAAGCGCACGCCGGTGCGCTGTTATCAGAGGGTGCGTCCGTGGTGCTCGTCGGTAAACCGAATGCTGGTAAATCCAGCCTGATGAATGCAATGACGGGCCGGGAAACCTCTATCGTGACCCACATCCCGGGTACGACACGCGATATTGTGCACGAATCCCTGCAGCTCGATGGTATTCCCTTGCGAATGATTGACACAGCCGGTATCCGTGAAAGTACTGATGTCGTCGAAAGTGAAGGGGTCAGACGGGCCGTCAAGGCAGTGCAGGAAGCTGACCTTGTGATTGCACTTGTTGATGCCAGCCTTGCGCCCGCTGAGCGGCAGGCAGATCTGGCGGAGCTTGATGAACTTTTGCATGGTGATGCAATTGTCGTGTTCAACAAGATTGATCTGCTTGAACCTGGTCAGGAGCTGCCATCTCGTGGACTGGCGGTTTCTGTGAAGACTGGCGAGGGCATGGCCCCGTTAAAAGCTGCACTGAAGCAGCAGCTGGGTGTAGAGGCTGAGCTGGAGGGTGGTTTCACTGCCAGAACACGCCATTTGAACGCTTTGAGCGCAGCGCTGGTTGCTATCGAGGCAGGAGAGGCGGCACTCGTTGAGCTCGCAGCCGGAGAACTGCTGGCGGAAGAACTCAACGAGTGTCAGAAGGCTTTGGGGCGGATCACCGGCGAATTTACAGCCGATGACTTGCTTGGTGAGATATTCAGCAGCTTCTGTATTGGTAAGTAGCAGATTTCATTGGGATGTGACTTTTACCCCCGCATCCGTATACTTGCCCGCCCGAAAATCCCTAGAATATGCCGATGAAACAGGAATTCGACGTCATTGTTGTCGGTGGTGGTCACGCAGGTACTGAAGCTGCCTTAGCGTCAGCCAGAACTGGCGCGAAAACACTGTTGCTGACCCAGAACATCGAAACCCTGGGTCAGATGTCCTGTAATCCTGCGATTGGTGGGATTGGCAAGAGCCACCTGGTACGAGAGATCGACGCCCTTGGGGGTGCAATGGGCGTCGCTGCCGACAAGGCAGGAATTCATTTCCGTGTCCTTAACTCTCGCAAGGGCCCGGCCGTGCGAGCCACTCGTGCCCAGGCTGACAGGGCACTCTATAAGGCCGCGATTCGACAGATGCTGGAACACCAGCAGAACCTCAGCATTTTTCAGCAATCGGTGGAAGACCTCTTGATCGAGGATGACGAGGTCCGCGGCGTTATCACCCATATGGGCCTGACGATGTATGCAAGGTCGGTTGTCCTGACTGTCGGCACGTTCCTCGGTGGACTGATTCATGTGGGGCTCGATCGCCAGTCTGGTGGTCGCATGGGAGATTCACCCTCGAATGCGCTGGCTGCGAAATTGCGTGAACTGCCGTTTACGGTGGATCGACTGAAAACAGGTACACCGCCGCGAATTGATGGCAACTCGGTTGACTTCAGCGACCTGGAAGAACAGCCAGGTGAATCGCCGCGACCGGTCATGTCTTATCTTTCGACGCTGGATGATCATCCCGCGCAGGTGTCCTGCTTCATTACCCAGACCAGCGAGAAAACCCACGATATTATTCGCGATGGTCTGGACCGGTCGCCACTTTATTCCGGCGTCATCGAAGGTGTTGGACCGCGTTACTGCCCGTCCATTGAAGACAAGGTGGTCCGCTTCGCTGACAAGCACTCGCACCAGATCTTTATTGAGCCAGAGGGACTGCAAACCACGGAACTTTATCCCAACGGAATCAGCACCAGCCTGCCCTATGATGTTCAGGTGGAACTGGTTCGATCCATCAAGGGTTTTGAGCAGGCTCACATCACGCGACCAGGTTACGCGATAGAGTATGATTTCTTCGAGCCGCGTGAGCTGTATGCCAGTCTTGAAACCCGCCATGTTGCCGGTCTCTATTTCGCCGGCCAGATTAATGGCACCACGGGCTACGAAGAAGCTGCTGCCCAGGGACTCATCGCTGGCCTCAACGCTGCACGCCGCAGCCGCAGTCTTGAACCCTGGACGCCGGATCGCAGCGAGGCTTACATTGGTGTCCTGATTGATGACCTGATCACGCTGGGCACGCGCGAACCCTATCGCATGTTCACGTCAAGGGCGGAATATCGGCTCATCCTGCGCCAGGACAATGCTGATCGGCGCTTGACGGAAACCGGGCGAGAACTGGGTCTTGTCGACGATGTCCGCTGGCAACACTACTGCGACAAGCAGCAGCGGATCATGGCGCTCGATAGCACTTTGAAAACCAGATATGTGCAGGCCGGAGACGAACGCTTTGAAGCGCTGCTCGGCAAACCAATGTCGAGAGAATACTCACTGCATGATCTGCTCAAACGCCCCGAGGTTTCTATCGTCCCTTTGATGCAGGCGGCAGGTATTGACACAAGCTCTGAACAGGTTGCAGAGCAGGTCGAGATTGATTGCAAGTACCAGGGTTACATCGCGCGCCAGACAGAGGAAATCGAACGTCTCCAGGCGCAACAGAATCTGGCGCTGCCGGCCGAACTGGATTACAGCAAGATCCAGGGACTTTCTAACGAAGTAATACAAAAGCTGACGGACGCTCGCCCCGAAACGCTGGGTCAGGCCGGTCGAATTTCCGGTGTGACACCGGCCGCGGTATCGCTGCTCCTCATCTACCTGAAAAAACGTTCATCGTTGTCGAAGGACGCGGCCCTGCAACAGTCCGCCTGATGGATCTTAGAACCAGGCTTGCCGCCGGGCTTGAAGTGCTCGGGCTGGGTGGGACAGAGTCCCTGGTTGAGTCCTCACTGCATTTTCAGGCACTGCTCTTGAAATGGAACAAGGTGACCAACCTGACAGCGATCACATCGCCGGAACAGGTCATCACGCACCACCTGCTGGATGCCTATGCCGTCAATCCCTGGATTACCGGGCATACTGTTCTGGATGTGGGCAGCGGCGGCGGGATTCCCGGCATACCGCTGGCGCTGGCCAATCCCGATAAAGACTTTATACTGCTCGACCCCAACGGCAAGAAGACCCGGTTTATGACCCAGGCAAAAATTGAGCTTGAGCTCGCCAATGTTGCCGTCATTCAGGCGCGGGTGGAGGATCATAAGGGTCAGTACGATCAGGTGATTTCGCGCGCGTTTCGCCAGGTAGGAGGTTTCGTTGACAGTTGCGGCCGCCTTGTCCGACCGGGTGGCTCGTTGTTGGCGATGAAGGGGCCTGATTACGAAGGTGAACTGGCAGAGTTGGCGGAACTGAAAGACCGAACTCAAACCAGCGAACTGTCGGTGCCGGGTCTGGACGCCAATCGATATTTAATCAGAATCAGCTGCTGAGCAGTCAGGCAGCAGGTAGAGTTATGACCGCAGTACTCGCGATAGCAAATCAGAAAGGGGGGGTTGGTAAAACCACGACAGCTGTCAATCTCGCTGCTTCGCTGGCGCAGATGAATCGCAGAGTCCTGCTTATAGACCTTGATCCCCAGGGTAATGCCACCATGGGTAGTGGTATTGACAAGCACGATCTTGAAACCTCGGTCTATGACGTGCTCGTTGGAGAGGCAACAGCGCCAGAAGCAATCGTAGATGCTGAGGCAGCGGGCTTTGATCTCATCGGTGCCAATGCTGACCTGACGGGTGCGGAACTTGAGTTGACTACCCTCGACCGACGTGAGCACCGGCTCAGGAACGCGCTGATTTCGATCCGTGTCAGGTATGACTTTATTATCCTGGATTGTCCGCCCGCCCTGGGTCTGCTGACGGTGAACGGTCTGGTTGCAGCCGACAGCGTAATCATACCCATGCAGTGTGAATACTATGCGCTAGAAGGGCTCTCTGCCCTGCTCGGCACTATCGATCGCCTGCGCGACAGTTTTAACCCAAGACTCAAGATCGAGGGTGTGATCCGGACCATGTATGATCCGCGCAACAGCCTCAGCCGCGAAGTCTCACTGCAGTTGATTGATCACTTTGGCGATACGGTTTACAGAACATTGGTGCCGCGTAATGTTCGCCTGGCGGAGGCGCCCAGTTATGGGGTCCCCATACTTTTTTATGACAAGTACTCTCGGGGTGCCAAGGCCTACCTCGCGCTAGCCGGAGAGATACTGAACCGTCACCCGGAAATGGTTGGAGTTCGATAGATGGTAGCGAAGAAGAGAGGTCTAGGCCGTGGATTGGATGCTCTGTTGCCGAGAGATCTGAAGGCTGACAAGTCCGCGCAGAAAGAAGCCAAAGGCGGCCTGGCTGAGGTACCGGTCGAATTCATCAGGCCAGGGCGATTTCAACCCAGAACCCAGTTCGATGATGCCTCCATCGCCGAGCTGGCCGAATCGATTCAGGCTCAGGGCCTGATGCAGCCGATTGTTTTGCGGACTTTGGGGCCGGACAGTTACGAGATTATCGCCGGCGAGCGCCGCTGGCGGGCTGCGCAGCAAGCAGGTATGGAAAAGGTGCCGGTGATTGTCCGGGATGTTGATGATGAATCAGCGCTGGCAATGTCGCTGATCGAGAACATTCAGCGCGAAGACCTGAATCCACTGGAAGAAGCGCGCGCCCTGCAGCGTCTCATCGACGATTTTCAGCTGACTCACCAGGAAGTGGCGGAAGCCGTGGGCAAGTCCCGTAGTGCGGTGTCCAACACGCTCAGACTGAATAGCCTGGATGCTCATGTGGCGGAGATGCTGGCCCGAGGTGACCTGGAAATGGGCCATGCCCGGGCGCTGCTGACCCTGGATGACGACAACCAGGTTGAAGCTGCACGCAAGATTGCTGCGGGAGGCTTGAATGTGCGCCAGGCAGAAGCAATGGTCCGGAATCTGGCGAAACCGCTCGCGCCAAAGACCACGAAAACTGTCAGTCCGGATGTCCGGCGACTTGAGGACAACCTTGGCCAGCGCTTTGGTCAGCCCGTGCAGATTCGTCAGAGCGCCAAAGGCAAGGGCAAACTGGTCATCAGTTACAACTCCCTGGATGAGCTTGATGGCATCCTCTCGAAGATGGGCTACGAGGAGTAAAAGCAGGCAAAATGTTGCGCTGCGACAATTCCTCGTCGCAATTCGATAAAAATTCATCAAAAACCGGCTTAAACCGCATAAAAAGGGCGCTGGCCGAGTTGCCCCGCCATACCTTTATCCCTATACTCTGCCACCGCAGCGAACCGGGTGAAATCCGTTTAAGGTCAAGGTGGCTCTGAGATCTTCCAGCATGACAGATTCGCCCGTTTATCAGGTCGCTCTGGCGCAGCTCTTTGGGACACTTCTGGTTTCATTATTGTGTCTGGCCCTCGGCAGGGTCGCGGTGATGTCCGCACTGCTAGCGGGGATCAGCTGCCTCGTGCCAACGCTTTACCTGCTGGTGATCAGCCTGAAGCCTTCGCCCGCCGGAGATACTGGTCTGGGGCATGCGATTAAGGGTGAAATCGGCAAGTTCGTGTTGACCATGGCGCTGTTGGCAGGGGTGTTTGTCACCGTCGACCCACTGAATGTGTGGGTTTTTTTCGGCACCTTCGCCCTGATGCAGATTTGTTATGCGATTGTGCCGTACAGGCGCGCACGTCGTATGTTGAGACAGAATTAACAGCCCTGAGCTGAATAGACGGCCCTGAGCTGATTGAACACAGCCCTGAGCTGATTAAACAGCCCTGAGCAGGCCAGTGGCAACGTTACAAACG
>JAYQAI010000024.1:0-16488 GCA_038136715.1 Gammaproteobacteria bacterium
GAGGAATTGCGGTCGCTTGAAGAGATTATTCAAAATGCCATCCCGGTGGTTTGGTGGTGCTCTCATCGCAGGCCTGTTCGCGTCATCCGCCGCCATGGCCGATTGCGCCAGTCCAGCCAGCTTCACCCAGCACTATGCTGATGGCTGGGGCATTGACCAGCACAATACCCGCTACCAGCCGAGATCAATGATCACGGCAGCGAATGCCCGGCGCCTGTCTCTGAAGTGGGCCTATGCACTGTCGGACATGACACCCAGGTCCTATCCCCTCGTCACGGAAGACACCATTGTTATTGGCGATTCGGATCATGGCCTGGTTGCCCTTGACCGTGACACCGGTTGTGAGCGCTGGGTCTATAAACATGACGGCGATATCAGCAGTGCTGTCCTGTTTGCACAGGTGAAGGGTGAAGCAATTCTGCTGTTCGCCGATCGCTTCAAGGGCATCTACGCGATTAATGCGGCACGGGGTGAAACCATCTGGCATGCCGTCGTCGATGACGAGACTTTGCCGCAGTACTCTGGCACGCCGAAGATCGCTGACGGCAAGGTATTTGTGCCGGTGGCCTCAATGGAGGTCACGCTCGCGATCAACCCCTTCTACGGCTGCTGTACCTCGAGTGGTGGTATGGCGGCATTTGATCTCGCCACGGGTAAAAAGCTCTGGTACAGGCCCACCATCGAAGAGGAAGCCGTGCAGACCGGCAGTCATTTCTGGCTGGTGGAAGAGTACGGCCCGAGCGGTGCACCTGTCTGGGCAACACCCAGCTACGATAGCGCGCGAGGGTGGCTTTTCTTTGGCACTGGGCAGAACTATACACACCCGACGACTGACACCAGCGATGCCGTTTTTGCGGTTGATGCTGATACCGGCGAGGTTGTCTGGATTCGCCAGTACACGGCTAACGACGCTTACACGGCCGCCTGTAACCTTTCAACGGCGCATCCAAACTGTGCCGACCCAATGGGACCTGACGTTGATTTTGGTGCGCCTACGGTGCTGGTGACCACGGCAGATGGCAGGGACCTGGTGCTGGCAGGACAAAAGTCAGCGGAAGTTCACGCTATGGACCGTGTCACAGGCGATCCTGTCTGGACAACCCGGTTGGGGCGAGGCGGTATCATCGGCGGCATCCACTGGGGTCTTGCTTTAAATGAATCGCTGGGTTTGGTCTATGTGCCGATCAGCGACAAAGCGGTGATGGGGTTTCCTTCACCCGGCGAGCCTGCCCCCGGGCTTTATGCGCTGGAGATTGCGACTGGGCAACAGCGTTGGCAGTTTGCCCGGGGTTCCCGTTGCCCGGATCTGGAATGTGAGTATGGGTTGTCCGGCGCGATCACCGCGGCCAACGATATCGTGGTCGCGGGCACCATGGATGGTTATCTCGAAATCTTTGCAGCGGAGACGGGCAGGCAACTCTGGTCATTTGACGCCTGGCGTGAATTCGAAGCCGTGAACGGAAAGAAAGCAGAAGGAGGCGCTTTTGATGCGCATGGCCCCATGCTGGCTGACGATCTGCTGCTGGTGACTTCCGGTTATCGTTACGTCGGTGCGCAGCGCGGGGGCAATGCGCTGCTGGTCTTCCAGTTGGAAGATGCTGATGAATGAGCTGAATCCATCGGGTTGCTTTCTTGCCAGCCGTCGGTGTCGTCTGTTTGCGACCGCGATCGATGCCGTGCTGGTACCGGGGCTGACGCTGTTCCTGGTGATGCTGACGGGTGTGGTGGAGCATGCCGAAGACTTCGTTGATCGCTGGTGGGTGTTCCACGTGCTCCTGCTGGCGATTGCGAGTTACCTATTGTTGAATGGCTATCTGCTCTGGCACAGGGGGCAGACTCTGGGCAAGGCGCTGCTCGGTATCGCTGTTGTTCGTGCGCCGGCGGATCTAACGGGCCTGCCTGACGGAACTTTCGAGTTTGTTCCCGCGGCCTTCTGGAAACTGGTCTGCATCAGAGCTCTTTTCTTTCCGTTGCTGTTTGTTGGCATTGTTCCGTACTTCACTATTCTGCCGCTGCTGGATCAGCTTTTCATATTTGGCCGCCAGCGGCGGTGTTTACACGACTGGATCTCGGGTACATTGGTTGTTCGGGTGTCGTGATGACTCCGTTTTGGGAGGGATCAATGAAAAAGATGTTTGCGATACTGCTTGTCCTGAATCTGTTATTTGAGTTGATGGCAGCCTTGAGTCTGATTGCAGGACCGGAGGGAATTCGGGCCATCGGATTGGGTAATCAATGGTCCATGCACTATGGTTTTGCCGCGCTCGCGATCGCGAGTGTGTCTCTTTGGGCGTGGCCGCAGCGGCAGCACATGGCGCTGGTATCGCCGGTGTTGGGAATACTCCTGACATTTCACACCGGGCTGTTTGTCTCTTTAATGGTGGCAGGTGATCAGGTGGTAGGCTTAGTGATCCATGCTGTCCTTGCGCTGCTGTCCTGGCTGCTTTTTCTGACGAAGAAAAAATGGTGCCTTGAGCAGGAGACGGGGAGGCCGGCCGGTGAAGTTAACTGACATTGCGAGGAGCCAGTCGGTGGCGGTCCTGGCGGCCGCTTTGATGTGTTTTGTGTGCAGTTCGGCAGCGCTTGCCGCAAGGGCTGCCCAGGGTGATGTCGAACTACAGGTAACATCACGCATCCACTTCAATACCAATGTAAGGGACTTCGAGTCAGCCAGGGCTTTTTATGGCGCCCTGGGTTTCGAGACCCTGACGGGTTTTCCTGACGCCAATACCCAGGCGATGGCGGAAGCGATTGGGGTTACTCTACCGACAGAGTATGACGGTACGAAAGGCGGAGAAGCCGGTGGTTACCTTCTGCACGGTGAGTTGATTGGGGTGAATGGATTCAGGGGCGGTGTCATCGACCTGATTGAATTCACTATCCCGCGTAATGAGGCGAGTCCGTATCCTCGCATGAATCGACTCGGCATGGTCAGCGCTGATATGCATACCTACGACATTGATGCGGACTATGCATACATGCGCGAAATCGGTGTTGAGTTCCTGGCAGCGCCGGTTACTCGTGCCGATGGGTCTCGCTTCGTTGTTTTCAAGGACCCGGATGGTACCTTCTATAAGCTGGTTGAGGTGCCTGGTGAAAAAGAGAGTAATGGTAAGACTTTCATTAACTCTCTGGGCGCCATTACCCTTAATGTGAGCGATCTTGATGAGTCTGTCGCCTGGTACAGCATGTTCGGTTATGAGGTCGAGCGTTCTCTGCCAGAGACTGAATCAATCGATGTGGCACGTGCACTGGGTTTTAATGAAGAGATCCGGATAAAGGGTGCAGTGCTTGTGAACCCGTCTGACGGTTCGAGATTTGAGTTGATCCAGTGGGTATCCCACTTCGATGCCACCCCGCCCTACGCCATTCCGATCAACCATATCGGTATTCATCGTATGGCGCTGGCGACAACCGATATTCAGGCGGATACGGCAGCCCTGCGGGCACGCGGGGTTGAGTTTGTTTCGGGGATCACTCCCTGTTGTTCGGGGCCGGATTCTTCGAGCAGTATCGTCGTTTTCTATGACCCTGACGGCATCCTGGTGGAGCTGGCTGATCAACCCTGGATAGCGCAATACTTGTTCCCGATCATCCTCTGGTTCCGTGATCTGTTTGATTGAGTGGGCTCTTGCGTATTGCCAGGCATCCGGAAGACAAAAAGGAGACAGAAATGAAGTATCGCAAGCTGGGTAAGCTAGGCCCCGAGGTGTCGGCGTTGGGTGTCGGTGCTATGAGTTTTGCCGAATTCTACGGTCCCACCACGGAAGAGAATTCCTATGCCATCCTGTCGGCTGCGCTTGAACAGGGCATCACGCATATCGACACCTCCAATGTTTACGGTATGGGGCGATCAGAGAAAGCCATCGGTCAGTTCCTGCGCGACAACCCCGGGACTCGGGATAGTTTTCATATCGCGACCAAGGCAGCGATCGCGCTTGATGCTGACGGCAACCGCTGCTTTAACAATACGCTTGAACACCTCGAAAGTGAGCTCGACAAGAGTCTCGAGCGGCTTGGTGTCGACTGCGTTGATTTGTTCTATGTTCATCGGCGGCAGGCTGAGCTGCCGATCGAAGAGGTCGCAGGCAGCCTTAAGGTCCTGAAAGACAAGGGCAAGACCCGGGGTATTGGTTTCTCTGAGATTGCGCCTTACTCGCTGCGGCGGGCAGAGGCCGAGTGTCATGTCGATGCGGTCCAGTCGGAATACTCGCTGGGTGTGCGCTACCCCGAACTGGGCCTGATCCAGACCTGCGCCGAGCTTGGCACTGCGCTGGTAGCCTTCTCACCAGTTGGCCGGTCACTGCTGACGGATACTCCCCTGACGCTGCAGGCAGTGGAAGACATCGGTAGTTTCCTCGCGATCAACCCCAGGTTCCAGGAACCTAACTACAGCGCGAATATTGCGGCGACCGAAGGCTTTCGGGCCTATGCGGCCGAGCTCGATATCCCTGCCGCAGCGCTGGCTATCGCCTGGGTACTAGCCCAGGGCGAGCATGTCATAGCGATACCGGGTACTCGATCGACGGCCCACTTCGACCAGCTCACCGCAGGCTGGAACCTCGAACTTTCTGACACCCAGCTCACACGGATCGAGACATTACTGCCGGTGGGGTGGGCCCATGGTGATCGCTACAGTGCCGCGCAGTGGGTCGGTCCGGAGCGATATTGCTAAGCCGGGTCGGGCGCGGCGTTCAATGCTTCAGACCAGTCGCGCCACATGTTTGCCTGCGGCGGGTCGAGCCGCAGCTGGTCGAGATCGACGCGATTCAGGTCAGCCAGCACGGCCTGGCGGATCACGTCGCTGTGGTTTTCTGAAGCGGCATGAACGAGTCGGTGATGCCAGAACACGACATCACCGGCCTTGCCCCAGCAGTCAACAGGTTCTGTATCTGCCAGTATCCTTGCCAGTTCCTCGTGGTACGCCGGTGGATGGACAATCCCTTTCAGGCTGGGCATGTGCTCATAGAACGGTATTCGAGCCTGGTCGTACTGCAACGGGAAGATCGGGTACAGCCGTTTGTGGGATCCTGGCCACACTGTGAAAGCCCCGCCGTTTGGCGGGCAGTCATCAATAAGACCGACAACGCTGAGCATGAAGGGGTGGCCATCGGTGTGGGCGCCAGTGGCCGGTGCCGAGGCCGCGTCACCATAGGGCAGCGTCCCATAGATGCCGCGGATGCCCTCAGAATTTAAGGCGGGATCAACCGGTCCTCCCGGCCATGCCTTGCCCATGCTGCCCATAACGTTGCCACCGATGACGGGTGTGCTGACGCGGCCCTCACCGAGCAGCTGTTCCGCAATTGCCATGATGGCGTCGCTGTAAGTCAGCTCGATCAGATCAGCGTCGGCGCTGTTGCGGCGCAGCTGCCAGCGGAATCCTACCCTCGAGTTGAGCGGGTCATCCTGGAAGTCCTTGTCAGTGAAAGGCCCGATGTGGGTAGCGGGGTCCTCGCGTTGAATATCTGATCCTGCAGGCAGCGAGTGCCACAGCAGGTCCTGGGCCTGGCGACAAAGGTCTGCGTCAAGTAATCCTGGGATCTGCAGATATCCCTCTGACTTGAACCGGCTGAGTTGCTCATGTGTCAGCTGCATGGTGAATCAAATCCTCTTACAAGATCATGAAGGTGCCCATGGCTCGCGCGATGAGTTTACCGTCTTCTCCGACAACGCTGCTTTCCAGCACCGCGGTGCGAGAACCTTTGTTGATGACTCGGGTCTCGCAGGTGAGATGACCGCGGGTGGCTGGCCTCAGGTAGTTGATTTTGATCTCTATGGTGGTGCAGATCTGGCCCTCATCAAGCAGCGACGAGAGGGCGCCGCCCATACCGGTATCTGCGAGGGCATAAATAGCAGCACCATGAACTATCCCATGGGGGTTAAAGTGCTTCTCCTCGATCGTCAGTTCATTAATGCACACACCCTCGCCCTGATTAGAGGTTTCGAAGCCGATCAGGTCAGCAAAGGGGTGCGGCAGGTTATGCATGTCGTCCATGGCGTATCAGTTATCCAAAGTTTGTTTCAGGAACTGGCCGGTGAAAGAGCAGGGTGTCTCTGCCAGTTGCTCCGGCGTACCGGTGGCAATGATTTCGCCGCCGCCGGACCCTCCTTCCGGACCGAGGTCAACGATCCAGTCTGCCGTCTTGATAACATCGAGGTTGTGCTCGATGACAACGACGGTGTTGCCGTGGTCGCGCAACCGGTGAATGACCTCCAGCAGCTGCTGTATATCGTGAAAATGCAGACCCGTCGTTGGTTCATCAAGTATGTAAAGTGTCTTACCGGTGTCACGCTTTGACAGCTCGCGTGCCAGTTTGACCCGTTGCGCCTCGCCCCCCGACAAAGTGGTCGCGCTCTGGCCGAGTTTGATATAGCCAAGTCCGACGTCGAGCAGTGTCTGCAGACGTCGCTCGATGACCGGGACTGCGCCGAGAAACGTGTGCGCATCCTCGACGGTCATATCGAGAACCTCATGAATGGTCTTGCCCTTGTAGAGGATCTCGAGTGTCTCGCGGTTGTAGCGTTTGCCCCGGCACTCATCGCAGGTAACGTAGACATCTGGCAGAAAGTGCATTTCCACCTTGATCAGGCCGTCTCCCTGGCAGGCCTCACAGCGTCCACCCTTGACGTTGAAACTGAATCGGCCTGGTTTGTAGCCGCGGGAGCGTGCTTCCTGGGTCGCAGCAAACAGCTCGCGAATCGGTGTAAAGATGTTTGTATAGGTAGCGGGGTTGGATCTCGGTGTTCTGCCGATTGGGCTCTGGTCGATATCGACCACCTTGTCGAGCTGGTCCAGCCCGGTGACGCTGTCATGAGGTGCAGTCGTGGGATTGGTTGCACCGTTCAGTTCCCTCGCGGCCAGCGGGTAGAGTGTCTGGTTGATCAGCGTCGATTTACCGGAACCGGAGACGCCAGTGACGCAGGTCATGAGGCCCAGTGGGATGTCCAGAGTAACGCTCTTCAGGTTGTTGCCGGTGCAGTTTGCCAGGGTCAGCACTTTGTCCGATGCAAACGGATGCCGTGTCGCCGGCACTGCAATGCCGCGTTGTCCAGAGAGAAACTGGCCCGTAACGGATCGATCCTCACTGATGATGTCATCGAGCTGACCGGCGGCGACGACCTCACCGCCGTGGACACCGGCACCTGGACCGATGTCGACGATAAAGTCCGCCTCGCGAATGGCTTCCTCGTCATGTTCGACGATGATTACGGTGTTGCCCAGGTCCCGTAGCCTGATCAGGGTGTTCAGGAGGCGCTGGTTATCGCGCTGGTGCAGGCCTATGGAGGGTTCATCCAGGATGTACATGACGCCAACGAGACCTGCACCGATCTGGCTGGCCAGGCGAATGCGCTGGGCTTCACCGCCGGACAGCGTGTCAGCGCTGCGCGACAGCGTCAGGTAGTCGAGTCCAACATCTTTCAGAAATCCAAGGCGTGCCTGAATTTCTTTCAGGATCTTGTCAGCAATCTTTTTGCGCTGACCCTCTAGTGACAGACTGGTGAAATACTCATAGGCGTCATTGACTGACTGATTGGTAATGTCAGAGAGCGATTTCCTGTTAATCGTTACGGCACGCGCGTCAGCATTCAGGCGCGCACCCCGGCAGTCAGGGCAGTGCTGGGTCGAGAGAAACTTGGCAAGGTTCTCCCGCACCATCTGTGAATCAGTTTCCCGATAGCGCCGCTCCATGTTGTTGAGAATGCCCTCGAACGGATGTGCCCGGGTGTACTCATCACCGCGGTCATTGACGTAGCGAAACTGAATTGCGTCACGGCCGCTGCCCTCGAGGATGATCCGCTGATGTTTCGCTGACAGCTCCTGGAACGGGGTCTCGAGTTTAAACTCGTAGTGGTCTGCCAGTGATGCCAGCATCTGGAAGTAGTAAATATTGCGCCGGTCCCAGCCCTGGATCGCACCCTCGGCCAGTGACAGATCAGGATAGGCAACGACGTTGTCTGGGTCGAAGAATTGCTGGATGCCAAGACCGTCACATTTCTGGCAGGCACCGGCAGGGTTATTGAACGAGAACATGCGCGGTTCCAGTTCCTGAATCGAATGGCCGCACTCCGGGCAGGCGAAACGTGCCGAGAACAGCAGGTCTGGCTTGTCTTCCTCATCCATGAAGGAAACTGCAGCGATCCCGTCGGAAACCTGCACCGCGGTTTCAAATGAATCTGCCAGGCGGGTTTTCAGATCATCACGGATACGAAAGCGATCCACGACAACTTCGATAGTATGCTTCTTGTTCTTGTCGAGGGCGGGTGCATCGTCAAGATCAGTGATGATGCCGTCGATTCGGGCTCGAACGAATCCCTGTGTCATCAGTTGTTTGAAGACGTGGAGGTGTTCCCCCTTGCGCTCACGGATCACCGGGGCAAGCAGGTTGACGCGGGTGCCCTCCGGCAAATCCAGCACCTGGTCCACCATCTGACTGATACTCTGCGCTTCGAGCTTGATATCGTGAGTCGGGCAGTGCGGTTCGCCGACCCTTGCAAACAAAAGGCGCAGGTAGTCGTAGATTTCGGTGATCGTGCCTACCGTCGAGCGCGGGTTGTGACTGGTCGACTTCTGCTCGATCGAGATCGCGGGCGACAGCCCTTCAATGTACTCGACGTCAGGTTTCTCCATGAGAGATAGAAACTGGCGTGCGTACGCCGACAGCGACTCAACATAACGGCGCTGGCCTTCAGCGTACAGCGTGTCAAAGGCAAGGGATGACTTGCCGGAGCCGGATAAGCCTGTAATAACGATGAGTTTATCGCGCGGAATATCAAGGCTGACGTCTTTCAGATTATGGGTTTTCGCACCATGTATGGAGATGTGATCCATCTTGCTTTGCTGCACCTGTGGGGTCGGGGCCTTTTGCAAAGGCCAAAAGGCCTAGTGTCTCAAGAGCGCTTTGGTCGTTGCAATAACAGATTGGCTTCTTATCGGATGGACTGGACGCATCTGGGGTGACAGCGCATGATGCGGTGCATGCTGCGCTCATCACCCTGCCGGAATCGGCATCGAAGGCCATGACCTCGGTGCTGCGACGAATATTGGACCTGTCGAAGGATGACCTGTATCGGAGTTCAGTCATCTTATTTATTGGTGCCGTCGCGGGTGGTGGCGCGAACTACCTGTTCCAGATCATCATGGGCAGGATGCTGCCGGTCACCACTTTCGGTGAGCTCAATACCCTGCTGGCACTGATCACGATTATCGGGATACCGTTTGCGGCGATCACCAACCATATCGCTCGGGAAGTGGCAGGGTTGATGGCGCGGGGTGAGAACGCAGCAACCAACTGGTTCGTCCTGGTCAGTTACCGCTGGATATTAAGCCTCGGGTTGCTGGCCTGTCTCTTGATGGCGGGTTTGTCAGGGTATCTGGCCGAATTCTTCAGGATGGAACAACGCCTGGCGCTTGCCCTGCTGGCGCTGGCGATCTATCTCTCCCTCGGTATCAGCGTGACCCGAGGAGTGCTCCAGGGTACCCAGAATTTCTGGATGTTGTCATTCATACCGGCAGGTCTTGGGTTCTCAAAGCTGTTGTTCAGCGTCGCGCTGGTCTACCTGGGCTACGCGCTGGCGGGCGTCATGGCAGGTATCGCGCTGGGATCGATGCTCGTTCTTGGCATTGCCTCCGTGCCTGTGATGCGCGCTTTTCGCTCCGGATTCGGTTCTTTCGAGGTCGAAGCGGGAGCGGGTTATCGGTTTCTGCCGATACTGCTCGCCAATTTCGCCTTCGCCGTGCTCTCACAGTCAGACATCATTCTGGTCAAACGCTTGTTTACTGCCTATGACGCCGGCATCTTCAGCTCGGCGGCGATTATTGCAAAAATAGTGCTTTACCTGCCGACGGCTTTGTCACTGGCGCTGTTTCCGATGGTGGCCTCTGATGCGAGCCGCGGTGGCAGCACGCGTCACTATCTGAGTCGCTCGCTGATGCTGACCCTGTTAATCGCAATGTCGAGCGCTGCGCTGCTCTACCTTTACCCGCAGTTTTTGATTGCGACATTTTTCGGCGAGAAGTTTTTGACTGCGGTCCACCTGCTCGGGCCGTTCGCGCTGGCGGTCGCACCGATGACCCTCGTCCACCTGATCATGACCTATGAGATAGCCCGTGGCCGCGTGGCTGCGAGCTACGTGATGTTGGGAGCGGCTGCTGTGCAGGTCCTGGCCGTGTACTTTGTCGCCGAAACGCTGCATCAGGTGCTCAGCGTTATTCTGGTGGTCAACCTGGTCTGCGTCGTGGTGCTGCTCATGATCGCACTATCAGCACCGGAGCCTCAGCCGGAACAGCTGAAATCACAGACACACGAGACTTTGCCATGACAGCAGGTAACAACAGCAACCAGATTGATTTTATCGGGGTAGGACCAGGCAAGTCCGGCACCACCTGGGTTGAAAGCTGCCTCGCCTCGCATCCTTCGATACTGCTGTCCTCCGACAAGACTAAGAAAGAGGTCAAGTTCTTCAACCAGGGAGATCACTGGTGTAACTACGACAAGGGGATGGGCTGGTACCTGGCACAGTTCCCGGACGCTGCGCCTGGCAAGCTGCGCGGTGAAATTTCACCTCAGTATCTGGTTAACGCCCATAGTGCCGGGCTGATTCACCGTCACCTGCCTGAGGTCAAGCTCATCGTCAACCTGCGTCACCCCGTGGACTATGTCTATTCACGATTTCAGTGGGCCAAAACCAATATCTATCATGGCGATCTGCCCGACCGCTTCGAGGATGCTTTAGCCGCTAATGCTGATATAGCGTCGATTGTTGATGAAGGCCGCTATTCCCCTCTGCTGCAGCGCTTTTACCAGCTGTTTCCCACCGATCAGATCCACGTCATTCTGATGGACGATATCCGAGAATCGCCGGAAACCTGTTACCGGCGGCTCTGCGAGTTTCTCGGAATCGAAGCCGATCATATACCGGAGACAGTGAACGAACGGGTGAATCCCAGTCGCAAGACCCGTCTGAAGTTCCTCCGGAACGGCCTGCATACTATGCTGCGGTCTATCGAACGCGTATCCCCAGAACTCTATAACAGTCTCTACAATATCGAGCTGCTGCATCGGTTGTACGCGGCGGTTAACCTCACGAAAACCGACTATGAGCCGTTGTCAGCGGCAACGCGGTCGCAGTTGCTGGCCGGTTACCGCGACGACATCGAGAAGACGTCAGCACTGATTGGCAGAGATCTGTCGCATTGGCTGGGTTAACAGCCTGCTGGCTGCCCGAATGCCATAGCCCCCCGCTCGCAGGCTGTCTATCTCGTCTTAGCGCGCCAGCCGGGACTGATTCTGGTATGATCTGACCCGGCTGCAGCGTACGTCTTTGCTTACACAGCCAGTCTATCCGTACTCAAGTTTTCAGGGCGGCGTGATTCGCGCCTAACCCGGATCAATCGATATGAATCAGCAGGAAATTGCCGCGGCGACGTCCATCGGATTGCTTTACCTGATCCGCATGCTGGGCCTGTTCATGGTGCTGCCCGTTTTGCCGCTGCTGGGGCAGGATGTGGCTCAGGCAACGCCGTTTCTGATCGGGATAGCCATTGGTATCTATGGCTTATCGCAGGCCTTGTTGCAGATTCCGTTCGGGCTGCTGTCAGATCGGCTGGGGCGGAAGAAGGTTATCGCGGCGGGCCTCCTTTTGTTTGTTGCGGGCAGCTTCGTCGCGGGCTTCTCGACTGACATCTATGGTCTGATTGTCGGTCGTTTCATGCAGGGCTGTGGTGCTATCGCCAGTACATTGCTGGCGCTCATGTCCGACCTGACTCGGGTCGACCAGCGTGGCAAGTCCATGGCTATTATCGGAGCGGCGATCGGTGGCTCTTTTGGCCTTTCGCTGGTGCTGGGACCATTTGTCGCGAATGCCTGGGGGTTGGCGGGTATTTTTAATCTGACGGGCATGCTTGGCCTGTTGGGCCTGGCTCTGCTGCTGTTCCGTATACCCACGCCTACGATTCGGACAACGAATCTCGATGCCACGCTGCAGACAGGGGGCCTTGGGACGGTGCTGAAAGACCTGAACCTCTGGCGGGTTAATGTGAGTATCTTTTTGCTGCATTACCTGCTGGTCAGTGCCTTCTCGGTCCTGCCTCTGATGTTCGAAGCCAGCGGCCGGATAGAGACCGACGAACATGCGCTGTATTACCTGGTGCTGCTGCTGGTTTCTTTTGTTGCCATGCTGCCGCTGATGCGCTTGTCAGACAGGTTGAAAGACAATCGGGGCGTGCTGGCGGGGACGGTTGGGCTCAGTGTCCTGGCTTTTGGTGTGCTGGTATCGCTGCATGGCTACTGGTGGCTGCTGCTCGGCGCCGTGTTGTTTTTTATGGCATTTAACCTGCTTGAGGTGCTGCTGCCGGCTCAACTCAGCAAAATGTCGGTTGCGGGTATGCGTGGCACGGCCATGGGCGTTTACTCAACTTGCCAGTTCATGGGTATATTTGCCGGCGGAGTTGTCAGCGGCTGGATACTGATGCACGGCGATTTGGAGGATCATTTACTGGTCAATCTCTTCATCTGCATTGGCTGGTTGCTGATGTGTCTGGGCTTTCCCGATATGGGCCAGATCGCATCGCGTACGGTTACCATTGATGACTCTTTACAGAGTTCTGACACCGACCTGTTGGAGAGGTTATTATCCGTTCACGGGGTGACTGATGCAGTCATCATCGCGCAAGACCAGGTGGCCTATCTGAAGGTCGATGAGTCGATACTAAATGAGAATGAGTTAAACAAGGTGATAGCACCGGCGGCAGGAGCTGGCGGCGCTTAAAGGAGAAGAGAATGCCTCGCGGAATAAACAAGGTGATCCTGGTTGGCAACCTGGGCAGGGACCCGGAGACACGATATATGCCAAGCGGCGGTGCGGTAACCAACGTTTCTGTGGCAACGAGTAAGCAGTGGCGCGACAGAGATTCCGGTGAAAACAAAGAGCGGACGGAATGGCATCGCGTTGTTTTCTTTAACCGGCTCGCTGAAATCGCAGGCGAATACCTGAAAAAGGGCTCGCAGATATATCTTGAAGGTGAGCTGCGCACCCGTGAATGGGAACGCGATGGTCAGAAGCACTACACGACCGAAATCGTTGCCAACGAGATGCAGATGATGGGCGGTCGTGGCGATATGGGCGGCGGTGGAGGCGGCGGCTTTGGCGGCGGTGCACCGGGACCGGCAGCGTCAGGTGGCGGCAGCACTGGCGGTGGCATGGATGACTTTGGTCCACCTCCGACCGACGACTTTGACGACGATATCCCTTTCTAGTCGATATTCGGCAAAGCCGAAAATCGACACACGAAAGAACCTTTTGGTTTGTGGCAAATCAGCCACAAACTGAAAGGCGAAAGTGGACGTTCGTTTGCGTAAGCCTTCTCCGTCAACCCTCACCGTGGCTGCCAGAGATTCAAATACTCGATATAGGCGGCCGGCTTGTCACTCTTGTCTGATTCTATCCGGTGTCCGGTCTTGATGAGTCGCCGGCCCTCTGGCTTGTCCTGTACCTCCATGACCGTAATTCTGTCTCTCAACCGGACGCCGTCGCCGACAATGACGGGATGCAGGATCCTGACCTTGTCCATGCCGTAGTTCAGCGGATTCCGGCCATCCGCATAAAGAAACCCGCCCAGTTCGAGAAAGTGTGTGACCAGGCTGACCATAAAGAAGCCATGCACGAGGGTGCCGCCCCAGGGGCTGTGCGCCTCTGCCCATTCCCGGTCGTTGTGGCCACGCTTGGGCCAGCGGGTGACTTCACCGAAAATATTGACCTGCATCTGGTCCAGCTCAACCCACTCTGTTACGGCGACTTCCTGGCCAATGTGCTCATGAATTGTGGCGAGAAGCAGTTCCGTCATATCACTAGTCCGATTAGCAGGACGCCCAGAATTAGTCGATAGATCACAAATGGCAGGTAGCCGATCTGATCCACCCAGCGCATCAAGAGGCTGATACAGGCATAGGCCGACACAGCGGCGCCAGTTGTTCCCAGAGCGAGGGCCGCCCAATCCGGGTCGCCGAGATCCGTGACGAGATCCATCAGCTTCAGCCCTGCTGCACCGAGGATCGTGGGTATCGCCATCAGGAAAGAGAAGCGGGCCGCCTCGCTTCTCGAAAACCCGAGCATCAGTGCTGCCGTAATGGTTATACCGCTGCGGGAAGTCCCGGGTATGAGTGCCAGGCACTGTGCGAAACCGATCAGGAGGGCAGTGCGTGCTGTCATGAGCCGGGGTTTCGCCTGGCGGAGGCGGTCGGCGTACCAGAGTGCCAGGCCAAAGGTAATCGTTGTTACCGCGATCACCTCAATGCTGCGGAAGTTCTCCTCGATAAGGTAGCGACCGACAAAGCCTACGGGGAGAATTGGCAGGCTCGCAATCAGCAGGCAGACGGCGTACTGGCCGTCCTCAGACGGCCGCTGCATGATGAGCTGCTGGTAGCCCGCATTGATAAAGCGAGCCAGATCACGGAAGAAAAATGTGACGACGGCAACCAGAGAACCCAGGTGTACCGCCGTGTCAAACGCAAGTCCCTGATCTGGCCAGCCCAGCACCTGGGAAGGCAACACCAGGTGCCCGGAGCTGGAAATCGGCAGAAACTCTGTGATGCCCTGGATCAGGGCGAGGATCGTCGCCTGTACCAGGTCCATCAGCTTTGTTCTTTCTGAATCTGATCGACCAGCTTCTCGATTTCCTCCAGGCGGACCAGCGGATCTTTCACTTCCAGCATGCGCTGTTTGAAGTCATTGGGGCAGGGCAGGAGCTCAGTTAAGCGGGCGCCGACTTCGACAGCCTGATTCAGGTCGCAGCTGAGACCGATGCGTTGCACGGCCTCGTGAGACATCAGGGATTCCAGCAGGCCGGACAAGTGTTCCTGCGCCTCGGGCATCTCGACGTCTTCTTCGTCAGCGAGGAACTCAACATTGCCCATCATGAGGCGATCCGGCTGTTCCCATTCGTCTCGGATAACAAATTTCTTCTGACCTTCGACCGTGATACCGAGCATGCCGTTCGCCAGCTCGTCAAAGTCGGTAATGGTGCAGTAGGTGCCGCAATGCTTGATTGCCGGCAATTGCTCATCGGGATTGTTCAGTATCTGGCTGCCTTCGGTAATCATGACAATACCGAACCCGGAGTTGCTGCGCAGGCAGTATTTCACCATGTCGAGATAGCGGGTCTCAAAAATCTGCAGCGGTAGCCGGCCACCGGGGAAGATGACAAGTGGCATTGGAAACAGGGGGATCTCGGCCATGACAGAATTCTACACCATTGTATGCTGCGTAAGTCCGCTTCCGCGCATGCGTTTCACTGCCTGACGATCGAGTAATCCGATGCGAGCGGGTTTTTCGTTGCCTGGTGGACATGTGCTGGATGGACGAATCGATACGGCAGATGCTCATCTCGGCCGGCAGGAATACCCAGGCGTTGCGACTGAACCAGCTCGTCAGGACGGTCGCCAACGTCTTCCAGAGTCAGCAGGCCCCGTTGCAGGCGTCTCTGATTCCAGGTTTTCACCTTCAGGCCCAGTGATCTGCATAGGAGAGTCTGGCCGCTGCAGAGTTTTTCCAACGGCCGTGCTCTGCCGTTGACCGGATTCATGGCCTGCATCAGCTCGAGCGCGGCGGCTGGGGAACGGCGGTCGGACCAGGCGACACCTGATTTTATAAGCACACCATTGCCCTCACCCCGGGCTGAGAAATTTAATGAATCTGCACCCCGGGCGTAGTACATATAGATCGCCCCGGGCTCCATGAACATGGCCCGACGGGCCTCTGTCCAACCGAGTGAGGAGTGTGATCCTTTCTCTGTCAGATAGTAGGCCTCGGTTTCGATAATCTTCGCGGCAAGCCAGATTCTGCCCCCGTCTGGATGATCCACGCGGTGGCGCAGGACTTTGCCTATCAGTGCCCGGGCCAGCGCCAGCGGCTCCTGGTCAAAGAAATGATGTGGAACGATCACGCGGAAATACGGGTATAATATTTGGTTCGGTAAAGTCAGTAATTCTATTCAAGGTCCGTGGCAGAGTATATGCAGTCCGACTACATGCATAAGGTAGGAATCGAAGCGCGGAAAGCGTCGGCGCTGGTTTGTCGTGCGACGACAGAAATCAAGAATTCGGCACTCAGGGCGATTGGTGAAGAGATCCTGGCTCGTCGAGATGCGTTAATGGCCGGGAATGAGAAAGATCTCGCGGTCGGCCTGTCAAATGAGCTTTCGGAACCCCTGCTGGATCGTCTCACGTTTACCGATGCTCGCTTTGACGCCATGGTGGAGGGCCTGAACCAGGTCGCCAGCCTTGATGACCCGATCGGCGAGATCAGCGATATGGCATATCAGCCGAATGGTCTGCAGATCGGCAGGATGCGGGTACCCCTGGGCGTTATCGGTATCATCTACGAGTCCCGACCCAATGTGACCATCGATGCAGCAAGTCTCTGCCTGAAATCGGGCAACGCGACGATATTGCGTGGCGGCTCAGAGGCGATCCATTCAAACCTGGCGCTGGC
>JAYQAI010000024.1:16588-28216 GCA_038136715.1 Gammaproteobacteria bacterium
GAGAAGGCTTACGCCATTTCGATCAATGCCAAAACCCAGCGCTATGCGGTCTGTAATGCGATGGAAACCCTGCTGGTCGCGGATGCCGTTGCCGACGATATTCTGCCGCGGCTGGCCCACGGCTTTCATGAATACGGTGTTGAATTGCGTGCCTGTGAGAAAACAGCTGCCATCCTTGGCAATGCGGTAACAGCAGCAACCGAGGACGACTGGTTCGAAGAATACCTTGGCCCGGTGCTGGCGATTAAGACGGTCGCCGGTCTCGATGAGGCGATTGAACACATTAATCATTATGGTTCCCAGCACACGGATGCGATCGTGACCGAAAATTACACCAGGGGTCATCGTTTCCTGCGGGAGGTTGATTCCGCGTCGGTAATGATAAACGCCTCGCCACGTTTTGCTGACGGTTTCGAATACGGGCTCGGCGCCGAAATCGGTATTTCCACGGATAAACTACACGCTCGCGGCCCGGTCGGTCTCGAAGGCCTGACCTCGCAAAAGTTTGTCGTATTGGGTGACGGTCAGATTCGTCAATGACAGCCACCCTGGTTTTTGGTGGCACATTTGATCCCGTTCACAATGGTCATCTCTCCTCAGCGCGGGACCTGCTGAATTTGATCGAAGGTGCCCGGGTCGTGCTGGTGCCCTGCCAAATTCCTGCTCACAGGCCAGTTCCGGCAACACCCGCGACCGACCGTTTGACCATGCTGCAGTTGGCGGCCGAAGGCATTGATGCCATTGATACGGATGATTGTGAACTCAGGCGTGAAGGTGTGTCTTACAGCTTCGATACGCTCATGGCCTACCGGAAACAGCTGGGCAGTGCGCCGCTGTTTTTTGTCATGGGACGGGACGCGTGGCTGACCCTGCCGATTTGGCACCGCTGGCGCGAGCTGTGTGATGTGGCTCATCTGCTGGTGATCGAGCGGCCCGGCGGGAGCAGTGCAGCAGAGCCATTGCTGGCCGACTGGGCAGAAGGCAAGGTTACTGACCTGGCGACGGCAATGCGGTCAGCAGCGGGATGTATTGTGTTTGAAACCCTGGCCCAGCAAGACGTGTCAGCAACAGAAATCCGGCAGCGACGCCAACGGGGCGAATCGATTGGCGACCTGGTCCCGGCCGCCGTTGATCGCTACATCAGCGCGTGCCATTTATACTTGTAGCGGGATACACCATTCCCGCCGAAAGGAAGGAAGATAGATGGAAAGTGATGCACTTAAAGATCTCGCAGTTGATGCGCTTGATGACATCAAGGGTATCGAGATCGTGGCGCTGAATGTCGAAGGTCAGACCGACATTGCTGACCACATGGTTGTGGCCAGCGGCAGTACGCCGCGTCAGGTGAAAGCTCTGGCCGACAGTGTCATAGAAAAAGCTAAAGCCGCCGGGGAGCGCCCGCTCGGCGTTGAAGGGCAGGAGACATCTGAGTGGGTATTGATCGACCTGGGGGATGTTATCGTTCACGTCATGCTGCCCAAGGTGCGCGAATTCTACGATCTTGAGCGGCTCTGGAGCCTGAGCCCGAATAAGGACGAAGACGCGTTTGCTGAAGATTGAGCTGATTGCCGTCGGCACGAAACCGCCTGGCTGGGTACAGTCGGGCATCGATCACTATGCATCCCGCATGAAACGTGAGTGCGGGTTTTCCATAACTGAAATCAAAACCGCGGACCGGAGCAGAACTAATTCAGTTGAGAACTACAAAGCGGAAGAGGGCAGGCACTTATTATCGGCAGTTGCTCCCGCTGCGAGAATCATCGCCCTTGATCGGGGCGGAAAAAACTGGAGTACCGAAGAGTTAGCTGGAAAATTGCAGGACTGGAGTCGAGAAACCAATCACTTCCAGTTCCTGGTGGGTGGCCCTGACGGGTTAGCGCCTGAGTGCCTTGGTGCTGCGAGCGATAAATGGTCACTGTCGAATCTGACATTTCCGCATTTCCTGGTGCGTGTCATGCTGGCTGAACAGCTTTATCGCGCTCTCATGGTGAATGCAGGACACCCCTACCACAAGTAGGTTGCAGGAATTATGAGAAAACCATGGTTGAACCACTAGCGCTGAAAGACCATACCTGGGAGAGCCGCATCTTTTTTGAGCGGATCGTGTTGAGTTTCGGCCTGTTGGTGCTGCTGATGCTGTTCCTGGTTGCGCGCTTTTTCTACCTGCAGGTGGTAGAGCACGATACTTATGTGACCTTGTCTGACAACAACCGGATCCAGGTCCAGCCGCTGCCGCCGATGCGTGGCTTGATCTACGATCGAAACGGTGAACTGCTGGCTGATAACTCACCGTCCTTTAACCTGACCCTGACACCAGAACGGGTTGATGATATGGACGCGACTCTCGCGACGCTGGATTCGATACTGCAGCTGAAGCCTGGTGATATCGATGCATTTAAGAAGCGCATCAAGCGCCGCCAGCGCCCGTTTGAATCCGTGCCGTTGCGGTTTCGCCTGAGTCAGGAAGAAATCGCCCGTATCAGTGTCGACCGTCACCGGCTGCCGGGCGTCCAGGTCGAGGCGCGCCTGGTGCGCAGCTACCCCAAGGGTGAGCTCATGGTGCATGCCGTCGGTTCCGTCCGTCGCATCAATGAAAACGATGCACGTCGGCTTGACCCGGTGGCTTACTCCGGGATCGACCATATGGGCAAGATTGGTGTCGAGAAGTACTACGAGGCAGATCTGTTGGGTCAGGTTGGTTACCAGCAGGTAGAAACTGATGCCCGCGGCCGGGTCATGAAAGTGCTCGAATCCAATCTCCCGGTGCCGGGTAAGGACCTTATACTGCATGTCGATTCAAGCCTGCAGCAGGCAGCGGTGGCTGCCCTGGGTGACCGGCGCGGCAGCGTGGTTGCCATTGAGCCCGAGACCGGAGGTATCCTTGCCATGGTCAGCAAGCCTGGCTATGACCCTAACCTGTTCGTAACCGGGATCGATCATAAGACCTACGCGTCCTTGCGTGATTCGATTGATGTACCGTTGTTTAATCGGGCGATTCAAGGTCAGTACCAGCCGGGCTCAACGATCAAGCCGATTATTGGTCTTGCCGGTCTGGTGACGGGCCAGACCAGCATGGACTTCAAGATTGATGATCCGGGCTGGTACCAGCTGCCGGGTCAGGAGCGCCTCTATCGCGACTGGAACTGGCGCACAAGTGGGGCCGGCGGACACGGTATCGTCGACCTGCAGAAAGCGATCTACCGTTCCTGCAATGTCTACTTTTATGAGCTCGCCGTGAAGATGGGTATCGACCGCATCGATAATTACCTGGCGCTGTTCGGCTTCGGCATAAATACGGCTCTGGATCTGCCTGAGGCAAAAAGTGGCCTGCTGCCGACCCGCGAGTGGAAAAGAGAATCCCGTGGCTTGCCCTGGTACCCTGGCGACACGGTGAATATCGGTATCGGTCAGGGTGACATGCTGGTGACGCCGCTGCAGCTGGCCACGGCCATTACGGTGGTGGCCAACCGCGGCAAGTGGGTGGCACCGCGAATGTTGAAGTCAGGCAGCGATCTGGCTGAGCTCTCTGCTGTGCCCCGGCTCGACAGTATCGAACTGATACCAGAAGCTGTCTGGGACTATATTATCGGTTCGATGGAGAAGGTCGTGCACCGGGGCAACCAGGGGTATGGTGAGAACGGCACGGCCTGGGCCTATATTGGCCAGGATATTCCCTACCGTATGGCCGGTAAATCAGGGACCGCGCAGGTGGTGGAGATCAAGCAAGGCGAGCTTTACGAGGAAGAACTGCTTGATGAGCGGCAACGCAAACACGCGTGGTTCGTCGCCTTTGCACCGGTCGAGGCGCCCCAGATCGCCCTTGCCGTACTGCTGGAAAATGGCGGTGGCGGCAGTGAAGTTGCAGCACCGGTGGCGCGAGCGATTATTGACCATCACCTGCTGGGGGGCACACCACCTCGGGTTGCGGCAGTCAGTGGCGGTGACGAATGAGTCATGACTTCGTGCGGCAGCTGCCAGGCGAGGGCCTCAGAGCCCAGCGCAAGGCCGGCCTGGGTGATGTCGTTCATCTCGACCTGCCCATGGTCTTTCTGCTGCTGGCGATTTCGCTGTATGGACTGCTGATACTCTACAGCGCGGTTGGGCAGCAGACGGGGCCAGTTATAGCGCAGAGTGTGAAGCTTGTGCTGGGTGTCGTAGCGATGATCATTGCGGCGCAGATTTCACCCGTTGTTTATCGTCGGCTCGCGCCCTGGATGTTTCTCGCTGGTATCGGGTTGCTTGTGGCTGTCTTTTTCTTTGGCCTCGAAATTAAGGGCTCGCGCCGCTGGTTGCGGATACCTGGGGTCACGAATTTCCAGCCTTCGGAAATCATGAAACTGGTACTGCCGCTGATTCTGGCCTGGTACTTTCACGATCGTCACCTGCCACCGAAGAAACGACATGTGTTCTGGTCGCTCTTGTTTATTGGCATTCCGGTGGTGCTTATTGCGATGCAGCCTGATCTCGGCACGTCCATCATTATTGGTGCCTCCGGGGTGTTTGTACTGCTGCTGGCCGGCATTCAGTGGCGCCTGGTGTTCGCTGCCATTGGTATTGGCCTGGTGTCAGCACCGGCTTTATTCTATTTCGGGCTGCGTGAGTACCAGCGGCAGCGGATTCTCACGTTGCTGAATCCAGAGAGTGACCCGCTCGGTGCTGGCTGGAACATCATCCAGTCTAAGACGGCGATTGGTTCGGGTGGATTGTTTGGTAAAGGCCTGTTTCAGGGCACACAGTCGCACCTGGACTTTCTGCCCGAATCCCAGACCGACTTTATCATTGCCGTGCTGGGTGAGGAACTGGGCCTGGCCGGCGTTGTGCTGCTGTTGATTCTTTATATCCTCCTGGTTGGCCGCGGTGTCATCTTGTCCGTTCAGGCTCAGGACACCTTCGGCCGTTTACTATGTGGCAGTATCACCTTCACATTTTTCGTGTATGTGTTTGTTAATATCGGCATGGTGAGTGGGATATTGCCGGTTGTTGGTGTCCCGCTGCCATTGGTGAGCTATGGCGGGACATCAATCCTGACGTTGTTTGCCGGGTTTGGCATCCTGATGTCGATCCACACTCACCGCCGAATAACCTTGTGAGAGACAGATGAATCGTAGTGTTGTTCTATTTTTGCTTGTGTCTTGCCTGAGCGTGACGTCTGCATCAGCGCAGGTGGACTATGCTGACCGCGACGATGTGCAGGCGTTTGTCAAAGAGCTGGCGCAGGAAGCTTCCTTTAAAGAAAAAGAATTGCTCTCGGTGTTCCGTCATGCCGAGTACAAGCAGTCTATCATCGACGCTATCAGCCGGCCGGCAGAACGCGTTCTGAACTGGTCCAGTTACCAGGATATATTCCTGACTGAGAAACGCGTCCGGGCCGGACTTGAGTTCATGCACAAGAACCGGGTGGCGCTAGAAAAAGCGAGCCGGGTTTACGGTGTGCCCCCGGTTATCATCACGGCGATCATCGGGGTTGAAACCATGTATGGCCGGATCACGGGCAACTATCGCGTGCTGGATGCGCTCGCTACCCTGTCATTCGATTATCCACCGCGCGCCAGGTTTTTCCGGGGTGAGCTGAAACAGCTGATCCTGCTGGCGCGTGAAGAAAAACAGATGATTACAGAGCTGAAGGGATCCTATGCCGGCGCGATGGGCCTCGGCCAGTTCATTCCAAGCAGCTATCGTCATTATGCTGTTGATTTCGATGATGATGGCTTCCGCGATATCTGGAACAATCCTGTGGATGCGATTGGCAGCGTGGCTAACTACCTCGCTGAACACGGCTGGCAACGTGACAGGGATATCACCCTGCCAGTGGCATCGACTGCCACTCGCGGTGTGCCGGCTGATATTTTCAACGAGTCACTCAAACCTTCCCGCTCTATGGCTGAGCTGCGCGACCTGGGTCTGTCAGAAGCGAGCCTGGCTGGCAGCGAGGTGGTTTCACCGATGCGACTGGTCGGCAAGGCCGGTGATGAGTACTGGCTGGGCCTGAAGAACTTTTATGTGATTACCCGTTACAACCACTCCAAACTCTATGCGATGGCGGTCTACCAGCTCAGTGAAGACCTGAAGCAGGGCCGGGCCGCGACTGCGAACCGGTGACAGTGGCAGGGAAAAGACGCCAGCTCACAGGTTCTCCATTTTGTTGACACGTTCCAGTCTTATTCTGCTGTTTTACTGTGCCGTGCTGGCAGGATGTGCTGCCACTGTCGATACACGGCAACAGCCCGCGTCTGTGCCGGCAGCCGCTAAGCCGAAGCCTGGCCCCGGTGAGTATGAGGTGTTTGGCAAAATATACCGGACGCTGCCGAGCTCGCTGGGCTATCTCGAAATCGGTATCGCTTCCTGGTACGGCCGAAAGTTTCACGGGCGCCTGACAGCGATGGGCGAAGTTTACGACATGTACAAAATGACCGCGGCGCACAAGGCCCTGCCCCTGCCGACGACAGTCAAGGTGACTAATCTCGACAATGGCAGGAGTATCGTCCTGAGGGTCAATGATCGAGGACCATTCCACGATGACAGGCTGATCGATCTGTCCTATGGTGCTGCCCGGGCCCTGGGTTTTGAGACGCAGGGTACGGCAGCGGTTGTGGTTGAGGCGCTGGATGAAGTTAATTATCCCGATCTGATACAGGCCGTCCCAAAAGAGATCTACTATCTGCAGACAGGTGCATTCCGCCAGCGTGCGGGTGCGGAGCAGCAGATGCAGCTAGTCAGGGATGCACTTCCGGTGGGTGTGCAGGTTAGAATTCTGTCCAGTGAGCAAGCCGATGCGACGCTGCTCTATAAGATCTGGGTAGGTCCGATCGAGTCGCTGGAGGAGGAAATGGTGGTAGAGGAGCGGATTCGTGACAGGAATCTCGGCGACCCAGTGCGGGTTACTATCGACCATCAGTAGACGACCATGAATAGGCTACGATGAACAGGTGTCACTAAGGAGAATCATGTTGTTTTCAAGCATTAGGCTGAAAGGTTGTGTGGCGCTGTTGCTGGTATCACTCGCTAGCTGGACCAGTGCCGCGCCGGTTATCATCCCTTCGCCGCCACAGCTGGCCGCTACCGGATACCTGCTCATTGATGCAAAAACAGGCGAGCCGCTGGTGGAGTTCAACGCCGAGCAGCGGCTGCCACCGGCAAGCCTGACCAAACTCATGACCAGCTACGTTGCCGCTCAGGAAATCAAGCGAGGCACGATTTCGCGGGAGGACAGGGTCCGGATCAGTGTCAAAGCGTGGCGCATGGGTGGTTCCCGCATGTTTATACAGGAAGGCACAGAAGTCCGGCTTGAAGATCTGCTGCGAGGCATGATCATTCAGTCTGGCAATGATGCCAGCGTTGCACTGGCTGAGCATATTGCGGGCAGTGAAGAAGCGTTTGCTGACGTCATGAACCAGTACGCTGCCAGTCTGGGTATGAACAATACAAACTTTGTGAACGCGACCGGCTGGCCGGACGAGAACCACTACACGACGGCTGCCGACTTGTCGAAGTTAACGGTTTCGCTCATCAACGAGTTTCCTGAGCACTATAAGATGTATTCTGAGCGCTCCTTTACCTACAACAATATTACCCAGGCTAACCGCAATAAACTGTTGATGCGCGATTCTTCAGTCGATGGCGTTAAAACCGGTCATACCGATGCCGCGGGTTATTGCCTCGTGGCGTCTGCGCTGCGTGACGACATGCGCCTGATCTCCGTGGTGATGGGCACTTCCGGTGAAGAAACCCGGGCTGTTGAAAGTCAGAAATTGCTGACTTACGGTTTCCGCTACTTTGAGACCGCAGCACTCTACCAGGCTGATGAGTCGTTGAAGCAGGTGCGTGTCTGGGGCGGCAGACATGAATCCATTCGCCTGGGGATCGAGGAAGACATGGTGCTGACGATTCCAAGGGGTTCGCGTGATGACATGGAGGCCGCAGTCACTGTCGTCGATGAAGTGCATGCTCCGTTCGACCAGGGTGAGGCGCTGGGCGAACTCAAAGTGACGCTGTCAGACGGCAAGGAGATCCTGGTACCGCTGGTCGCACTAAACGGGGTGCAGGAAGCCGGTTTCTTCGCTGCACTCTGGGATACCATCATGCTGTTCTTTCTCAAGCTGACCGGCGGCGACCCCCTTGCTCTCTGATTTGGATCCAAACGTGTCTGAAGAACCGCCCAAGATTACCTACCCCTGCGATTACCCGATCAAGGTGGTGGGTGATGTGCGTGCGAACCTGCACGATGAGGTGTTCGAGGTGGTGGCAAAGCATGACCCGACTATCACGCCGGCCAAGGTTTCGCAGAAAACGTCCCGCAAGGGTAATTTTGTTTCCATTTCTTTCATGCTGGTGGCCGAGAGTGAAGCGCAGATCCATGCGCTGTTTGCAGAATTGAAGGAGATTGAGTCCGTCCGGCTCGTCCTTTGAACCATGCAGGAAAATCTTGTCGTCCGCGAGCTGCAGACCCTGCCATTTGACGCGACCTGGCAGCAGATGCGGCAGTTCACTGATGAGCGCGATGCCGATACCCTGGATGAACTCTGGCTGCTAGAACATCCACCGATTTATACCCTGGGCCAGGCTGGCAAGGCAGAACACGTGTTATTGCCGGGCGAGATTCCTGTCGTGCACACAGATCGGGGCGGGCAGGTGACCTATCACGGCCCCGGACAGCTGGTCGGCTACCTCATGGTGGATATCAAACGTCTCGGTATTGGCGTGCGCCAGCTGGTGACGGGCATTGAACGATCCGTGATCAGTCTGCTGGCGTCTGAAGGCGTGATCGGCATGACCAGAAGTAAGGCGCCGGGCGTATATGTTGAAGGCAGGAAAGTGGCAGCGCTGGGCCTGCGGATTCGCCGTGGCAGGAGTTACCACGGTCTCAGCCTCAACGTCGACATGGATCTGAGACCGTTCGAGGGGATCAACCCCTGTGGTTTTGAAGGGCTGGAGGTGACCGACTTAAAGCGCCTCGGGATCACGCTTAGCATAGATGAAGTCAGGGTCCGCCTGGCAGAGATAATCGGCGTTGAATTCGGGTATGATGCGCTGCTCCGACAGGTGGCGTCCTGAAACAGGAAGCAACACAGCAGGGTATAAAGGTAATCAATGGCTGACAAGAACCGGATGAGACCGGGCGAGAAGTTGCGTGGCGCAGATAAAGTGCGGCGCATCCCAATCAAGGTCATTCCCACCGAAACGCTGCCGCGCAAGCCCGACTGGATCAGGGTCCGGATGCCGTCGAACCCGGAGATCAGTCGCATCAAGTCAATTCTGCGGCGGCGTAAGCTGGCCTCGGTCTGCGAGGAAGCGACCTGCCCCAACATCGGCGAGTGTTTCTCGCACGGCACTGCGACCTTTATGATTATGGGAGAAATCTGCACGCGCCGTTGCCCTTTCTGTGATGTCGCCCACGGTGCACCCAAGGCACTTGATGTCGATGAGCCGGTGCAGCTGGCGGAAGCGATTGAAGAGATGGCTTTAAAGTACGTGGTAATCACGTCTGTTGATCGAGACGATCTGAAAGATAGTGGGGCTGGCCACTTTGCCGCCTGTATCGAGGCTGTCCGGCAGCGCATGCCGGCGACAACGATAGAAGTGCTGGTGCCGGACTTTCGTGGCCGCATGGAAGTCGCTCTGTCGACACTGACAGCCGTGCCACCAGACGTTTTTAACCACAATCTTGAAACCGTGCCGCGTCTCTACAAGAAGGCCAGACCCGGCGCCGACTATGCATGGTCACTCAGGCTGTTGAAGGAATTCAAGGCGCTCAACCCTGAGGTGCCAACCAAGTCTGGCCTGATGCTGGGTCTTGGCGAAGACAACGACGAAGTTGTCGAAGTCATGCAGGACCTGCGCGCTCACGACGTTGAGATGTTGACCCTCGGACAGTATCTCCAGCCCAGCCGCGATCACCTGGCGGTAGAGCGATTCGTTCATCCCGATGAATTTGAAGAGCTGAAACAGACAGCCGAGTCCCTGGGCTTTCACCAGGTGGCGAGTGCGCCCCTGGTCAGGTCAAGCTACCACGCTGATCTTCAGGCCCGTGGTCAGTTCTAGCACCACAGGTCGCGCACTCGGGATTCTTCGGTAATTTCAGTTTGCGCCAGTCCATGTATTTCGCATCGAAGGTCAGCAGGTAGCCTGCCAGCGTTTCACCCAGGCCGATGATCAGCTTCAGCGTCTCCAGTGCCTGCAGTGTGCCGATGGCACCGACAACCGGTGCCGCAATTCCGGTCGTGGCGCAGTTCAGCTCGGTCTCCCCGGCGTTGTCATACAGGCATCGATAGCAGGGTTTGTCTGACTGTCTCGGATCAATCACCATGAGCTGGCCCTCAAGTCGGACAGCGGCGCCAGACACCAGGGGGGTGCCTGTTTTGACGCAGGCACTGTTGATCGCATAGCGCACTTCGAAATTGTCAGTGCAGTCGACGACCACATCAGCGCGTTCGGTTTCTGTTTCGAGTTGCTCGAGTGTCATCCGCTCGCAAATGGTGCGAACCTCGACGTCGGGGTTGATCTGCGCGAGGGTTTGCCGCGCGGATTCAGGTTTCGGTTGGCCCAGGTTACCAGTGGTGTGCACGATCTGGCGCTGCAGGTTTGACAGCTCGACCTCATCGAGATCAGCGAGTGTCAGACTGCCGATGCCCGAGGCGGCGAGGTAGAGCGCGACCGGGCTGCCAAGTCCGCCAACACCAACGACCAGCACCTTGGCTGCGAGCAATCTTTCCTGTCCTGCAATGTCGATGTCCGGCAACATGATATGCCGGGCATAGCGCATTAACTGGTCGTCGTTCATGCTCATGCGTGTTTCAGTCCGAGAACAGCGCGCGGTACGCTGCCCAGGTCGGTCAGGCACTCGATGCTGGAGAAGCCTGCGTCAGCAAACAGTTGTGCAACCTCCGCCTGCTGGTCATAGCCGTGTTCAATCATCAGCAGGCCGTTGCTCCTGAGGCAATCATAACCCGGCTGGACAATCTCCCGCACGCAGTCGAGGCCGTCCATGCCAGCCTGCAGCGCGTCTTGTGGCTCAAAAGTGAGGGCCTTGAGGTGTGGGTCTGCGTTTGCAACATAAGGCGGATTGCTGACGATAATGTCGAACCTGTCGCGCGCCAGGCCGTCGCACCAGTGGCCCTGGCAAAACCGGATGTTCTTAAGGTCGACGGCGTTGCCTGCGGCAACGGCCAGTGCTGCTGCGCTTTGGTCGACGGCGGTCACGGACCAGGCAGGGCGTTCTGCCGCGAGACTGACTGCAATCGCGCCGGACCCTGTGCCGAGATCCAGCACCTGCAATGCTGCCTTGCCGCGGCGCGCAAGGAGGGTCTCGACGAGCAGCTCGGTCGCCGGCCGCGGGATCAGGGTCGCTGGTGTGACGCGAAAGTCCCGACGCCAGAAGTGCCGTGAACCCGTGATGTAAGCCAGCGGCTCACCGCGCTCACGTCGCGCCAGTAGCGTTGCATAAGTTTCTGCCTGTGATTCGGTCAGTGTCTCGTCAGCGTGACTGTAGAGCCATTCACGCCCCTTGCCGATGATGTGACAGATCAGGAGCTGACAGTCGAGCAGGGGCGAATCTGAGACAGACTCAATGCGTTGGGTGCCATCTGCCAGCAGCTGACTGATGAGCCGACTGGCATCAACCATCTTGGCTCA
>JAYQAI010000024.1:28316-43413 GCA_038136715.1 Gammaproteobacteria bacterium
TGGCTCAAGGCTGCAAGCTGATCCGCCTGGTGCTCGATGATCAGCTGGTCGATGATGGGATCAAGTTCACCGGTCATGATCTGCGCCAGGCGATGCAGGGTGAGATTGATGCGGTGATCGGTCACGCGGCCATCGGGGAAGTTGTAGGTCCGGATTTTCTCTGACCGGTCGCCACTGCCCACCAGGTTGCGTCGAGTCGCGGCCTGCTCATTGGCCTGCTCGGTCTGGGCCTTGTCGAGCAGCTTGGCCTGCAGCAGGCTCATGGCCCGGGCCTTGTTTTTGTGCTGCGACCGCTCGTCCTGGCACTCGACGACGATGCCGGTTGGCAGGTGGGTCAGGCGCACTGCCGAATCCGTTTTGTTGACGTGCTGCCCGCCGGCACCTGAGGCACGATAGGTATCGACTCGCAGGTCGTTCTTGTCGATATCGATTTCCTCGATGTCATCGAGCTCCGGCAGCACCGCTACGGTGCAGGCAGAGGTATGGATACGGCCCTGAGATTCAGTCTGCGGCACCCGCTGAACCCTGTGGGCACCCGATTCAAATTTCATCTTGCCGTAAGCGTCACGGCCATCGAGCCGGGCGATGATTTCCTTGAAGCCGCCATGTTCACCCGGCCGCTCATTCAGCACCTCGATCTTCCATTTTTGGGTCTCAGCGTAGCGGCTGTACATCCGGAACAGGTCACCCGCGAAGATCGCGGCTTCGTCGCCGCCAGTGCCGGCCCGGATTTCGAGGAAGACGTTGTTGGCATCATGCGGATCCTTCGGCAGCAGCAATTTCTGCAGGGTCGCATCCAGTTCAACCTGGCTGGCCTCGAGGGACTCAACTTCCATCTCGGCCATTTCGCGGATCTCCGGGTCCGGGTCATGCAACATTTGTTTCGCGTCTTCCAGCTGCTGGCGCTCATCATCGTACTGGCGAAAACAATTCACTACGGGTTCGATGTCAGCATATTCCTTCGACAGGGAACGGAACTTGTTCTGGTCGGCGATCACGTCGCTGTCCGAAAGCAGGGCACCCAGTTCCTCATAACGATCGAGTAGCTGGTCAAGTTTATGTTGCAGAGAGTTATTCAAGCTTGTCGTCCAAATCGTACAGATCCCGGATCGCGGCCAGCCGTTCATCGCTGCCGTTGCTGGCGGCATCCCTGATCCCGGCACTGGGTGCGTGGAGAAATTTGTTAGTCAACTGATTGGCCAGCTGGCTCATTACCTCGGCTGGATCAACACCGCGTTCGAGCCGTGACAGTGCCTTGTTGAGCTCGTCCTGTTTGATATTTTCGTGCAAAGCCCGGAATCGCACCATGGTCGCATCCACGTGCCGGGTTTCGTGTCGCGATCGGTAAGCTGAAACTTCTTCGGTCACAATCTGTTCTGCGGCATCGGCCGCCTGCAGGCGATCGCTCAGGTTGGCTTCGATAATCTCCTGCAGGTCATCGACACTGTAGAGATAAATATCCCTTAACTGCGCGACTTCCGGTTCGATATCGCGAGGTACGGCGAGGTCGACCATCAGGATAGGTCGGTGCTTCCTTGACTTCAGCGCCCGCTCGACCACACCTTTGCCGAGGACAGGCAGCCGCGCTGCGGTCGAGGCAATGACGATATCCGCCTCCGGCAGTTTTGCCGGTATCGACTGCAGGTCGATCGCGGTGCCACCGAGCTCGTGGGCAAGGCGGCGCGCATTTTCGAGCGTTCGATTGGCGATGGTGATCTGGTTAATGCCCGCACTGAGCAGGTGCCGTCCCACCAGTTCGCTGGTATCGCCGGCGCCAATCAACAGGATGTGGCAGGCGGGCAGATCGCTGAACAAACGTCCAGCCAGGGTCACAGCCGTCGACGCGACCGAGACAGAGTTCTCACCAATGCTGGTCTCCGTCCGGACTCGCTTGGCGATGCGGAATGTGGTTTGTGAGAGATGCTGCAATTCTGTGCCAAGGGTGCCGATCCGCCTGGCGTGTTCGTAAGCTTCCTTTACCTGGCCGAGGATCTGGGGCTCACCAATCACCATAGAGTCGAGGCCGCAGGCAACCCTGACAGCGTGCAGCGCGCCGTCTTTGTTCAATTTTTCATAGATACTGGGGCTGAGATCGGTCACGTTCAGACCGTGGTAGTCGGCAAGCCAGTTAACGATGGCCTGCGTATCAAGACTGGGTGAAGTTGCGATGACCTCCGTTCTGTTACAGGTCGAGAGGATGGCGACTTCTGACAGATGGGCATGGTGAGCCAGATCCTTTAATGCATCGACCAGCTGCTCCGGGGTAAAAGCGACCTGCTCCCGCATTTCCACGGGAGCGGAGGTATGATTTATGCCGACAATGAGCAGATTCATGGGTTTCCGGTGTAGTAAAATGAACCACTGGCTGCGCCAGTTGCACTAAACTGTGTGATCGGTCCGGTTGGCCTGAGCCCCCGGGCCGTCATTGTACGTTGCTTAACATTCCGAATACACCGTAATGCGGTGATTTATAAGGCGAAACTCACTTGAGAGAAATCAAAAACGCAGAGGTCTTCCGCCAGTGCCGATGGCTGGCTGCAGTGCTGCTGCTCACCCTCAGCGGTTGTGCGACTGTCGAACCAGACGCCGATGCTGAAGTGCCAGCTGCTGAGCCGGTGGTGGCTCAACCGGAACCGATTGCGCCAGAGCCAAAAGTTCTTAAGCCCGAGGACTATCCTGTTGCGCCGTTCGAGGGCGATTCGCTCTACCAACTGCTGGTGGCTGAAATTGCCGGTTACCGCTCTCGCTACGATGTGGCGCTGGAGAAATACCTGTATGCCGCGCGAGAGACTGGTGACCCTGGTGTTGCCGCGCGTGCAACCCGGCTCGCGCTGTACTTGAAAAATGATGATATCGCGCGCCAGACCCTGGAAATCTGGACAGCCGCGGACCCGGACAATATTGATGCGCACCGTTACGCCGTCGATCTCCTGTTGCGCGAGGGTGATCTGACAGCAGCCATCGAGCACATGGAGGCGGTCAAGCAACTTGGTGGCCCCGCCAGATTCGAAGTGTTTGCTTACCGTGCCGCCAACCTGCCTGCTGACGAACGCGCATCACTGCTGGCGGTTGTCAGCGAGATGGTGCAGCGTCATCCAGATGATGAGCAGCTGAGGTTTGCCCAGGCGATCCTGTTGGAACAGTCGGGGCGTAATGAAGAATCCCTGGCCCTGGCCGAGGCGCTGCTGTTGAACAGTGATGAAGCCAACCTGATCGTGCTGAAAATGAGCCTGCTCGACAAGCTTGAGCGTCGAGATGAAGCGCTCGCCTACATGCGCGAAGCGGTCACCGCACAGCCGGAGAATCGTCGTCTGCGGCTGATCCTGGGTCGAATGCTGTTTGAGCGCAACGAGATGACAGCGGCACGCGAAGCTTACCTGCAGGTGCTCGAGCAAGCGCCGAATGATGGCGATGTCCTGTTTGCACTGGCTTTGATCGCGCTGCAGCAGGAAGACGACGTCGAGGCCAAGCGTTATTTTGAGCGCATGGTACGTTGGAATCGTCGCGCTGGTGAAGCTCATTATTACCTGGGCGGCATTGCCGAGCGGGCCTCTGACGCCGCGACGGCGTTGAAAGAATACCGACAGGTTGGTACGGGTTACGAGTTTCTGCCGGCGCAGGCGCGTATCGCTGCGCTGCTGGTTGACGATGGTCAGTTGGAGGAGGCGCGGGCTCACCTCGATCGGGTCCGCACCAATCACGCCGAGCATGCCATGCAGCTGGTGATGATCGAAGCCCAGCTGCTGTCAGATCGTGGTCTGGAGCAGGAGGTGCTGGCGTTCCTGGACGAGGTCCTGGTGGACCAGCCCGAAAATATTGACCTGCTGTATTTCCGCGCGATGACCGGCGAGCGCTTTGATCGACTCGATGTCCTCGAGTACGACCTGCGTCGCATCCTCGAGATCGATCCGGAAAATGCGGATGCCCTGAACGCGCTGGGTTATACCCTCACAGACCGGACTGACCGGCACGCGGAGGCGCTGCTGTTGATCGAGGAAGCGCTCGCGCTGAAACCGGACGAGCCGGCGTTCATCGACAGCATGGGCTGGGTCCAGTACCGCCTGAAGAATTACGAGGTCGCCATCGAATACCTGCGCCGGGCTCTCTCGCTGTTCCAGAACGATGAGGTTGCGGCACACCTGGGGGAAGTTCTTTGGATAACAGGCGAGAAAACTGAAGCCCGGGAAGTCTGGAACAAGGCGCTGGAGCTTGCACCGGAAAGCGAGATCCTGCAGGACGTTATGCGCCGGTTCCGGGAAGACTAATTGAGCCGGCTCTGCCTGATCCTGGGCCTGACACTATTGCTGGCGGCATGCACGTCAGTCCGGCAGGCGAAGAACGCGCCCGCTGAGAGCTGGCGTATGACCGGCAAACTGGTGCTGCAGACTCCAGCTGCCTCCCGGGTCCTCAGTATCGCCTGGATTCAGACCGATGATCAGAGTGATATCCGGCTTTCTGGGCCGTTGGGGGTGGGTGTGGCCACAATCGCAGCGAGCCCTGATGAAGTTATCGTTGATACCGGCGATGAAATCTCTCGTTATCGGCCCGGTGATGAACTGATGACAACGGGCCTCGGTGCGCTGCAGCTGCCCTGGCATGCCCTCGTCTGGTGGGTGCGTGGCTGGGAGGATGCGACGCGCACACCTTTGCCGGCCGCCGGTGTCCGCAATGGCGACTGGGTGTTTACTGTCCAGCAGACTGACGCGGAAGGTCCTCGCCAGATGCTGCTTGAGCACCCCGAGGTGCGGCTTCGGCTCAAGGTCAGGCAGTGGTCCTGGCAGGGCTGAAATCGCCGCCAATCCGGATTTGACTTCAGTCACCTCGATGAGCACAATAGCGCCCGTTTTTCACGGGCCCGATGGTGCTGCGTGGGTGGTCTTGTTAGAATAGACGCCCCGCACAGGGCAGAAACAGCTTTATTTGTTGGGGTGTCGCCAAGTTGGTAAGGCAACGGGTTTTGATCCCGTCATTGCGCAGGTTCGAGTCCTGCCACCCCAGCCATATCCCTGCCTCGCGACTGGACGAAAATAGTGGCTGAACTGAAGATTTTCTCGGGCAACGCCCATCGTGACCTGGCTGTCAGGGTCGTCGACCGGCTGCGAATGGAACTGGGTGCTGCTGACGTCGGTCGCTTCAGTGACGGCGAAATTGCTGTAGAAATTCACGAAAATGTACGTGGAAAAGACGTCTTCGTGATCCAGCCGACCTGCGCACCCACCAACGATAACCTGATGGAACTCATGGTTGTCGCAGACTGCCTGCAACGCGCGTCAGCGCGTCGGGTGACGGCTGTGATTCCCTACTTTGGGTACGCCCGGCAGGACCGGCGGGTGCGATCAGCGCGGGTGCCGATCACGGCGAAAGTCGTTGCCAACATGCTGCAGAGCGCAGGGATCGATCGGGTCCTGACGCTTGATCTGCATGCTGACCAGATCCAGGGTTTTTTTGAGATCCCGGTGGACAATATCTACGCATCGCCGGTGTTATTGCTGGATATTGAGAGACGGAATTACGAGGATATGATGATTGTCTCCCCTGATGTCGGGGGAGTGGTCAGAGCCAGGGCAATGGCCAAGCAGTTGGATGATGCGGATCTCGCCATCATCGATAAACGGCGGCCGGAGGCTAATGCGGCTGAGGTGATGCACATTATTGGCGATGTGCAGGACAGAACCTGCATCATGGTCGACGATATGGTCGATACTGCAGGCACACTCTGCGCTGCGGCTAACGCGCTGAAAGACAATGGTGCGAAACGCGTGATCGCCTACTGCACCCACCCGGTGTTGTCCGGCAGGGCCCTGGAGAATATTAACAGTTCGACACTGGACGAACTGGTGGTAACTGACACGATACCGCTCAGTGAAGACTGTGCGGCATCGTCGAAGATTCGGCAGTTAAGCGTTGCCGATGAACTGGCTGAGTCGATCAGGCGGATCAACAATGAGGAATCACTCTCGGCGTTGTTCAAGAAGAGGATTCAGCCGGCGCTATTCTAGCGCTGCAATTTACTGTCATCCTGAGTTTAGCGGAGGGTCTGTAATCAAGATTCCTCGCTTTGCACTGAATGACGTTGACCCACACATCCGGACTCACGGTCGCAGTGACCCGGATGGCTTAACAAGGAGCAAGAAATGTCAGATTTCGAGCTGAATGCAGAACTGCGCAGCGATATGGGGAAAGGTGCGAGCCGCCGCCTGCGTCGTAACGCGGACATGGTCCCGGCTATTCTTTATGGCGCCGGCAGGGATCCCCAACCACTCTCTATTGCGCACAAGGACTTGTACAAGGCCTTAGAGAACGAGGCCTTTTTCTCGCACATCATCACCATTAAGGCGGATGGCAAGAAACAGGAAGCTATTCTCAAAGACCTGCAGCGTCATCCTGCCAAGGATCGCATCATGCATGCTGATTTCCTGCGCATTCAGATGGATCAGGAAATTACCGTGGAAGTTCCACTGCACTTTATGAATGAAGATTCCTGCGTGGGAGTCAAGCAGGGCGGGGGGAACATTTCACACAACATGTCCGTGCTTGAAGTGACCTGTTTACCTGGCGATCTGCCAGAATTCATTGAGGTCGACATCGCAGAGCTGGACGTTGGTGAATCTATCCACATGAGTGAGCTGACACTGCCTCAGGGCCTGACGATTCCGTCACTGCAACTGGGTGATGACCACGACCACGTGGTTGTGTCCGTCAACGCGCCTAAGCGCACTGCAGAATCCGATGACGATGCGGCAGTAGATGATGCAGCTGGTGGAGAATCCGCCGCTGACGACAGCAGCGCCGAAGACGAGTAACACTCGTAACCCGGTGTGACGAGCTCATCAGCACCCCTCGATCTAATCGTGGGGATCGGAAACCCCGGCAAAGACTATGCAGACACCCGGCACAATGCCGGTGTCTGGCTTGTCGATGAGCTGGCTTTGCGTTACGGCGTGAGTTTCAAGGCAGAGAAAAAATTTCACGGCCGCGTGGCAACGGTTCTGCTGTCCGGCCGTGAAGTCCGGCTGCTGGTCCCTGACACTTACATGAATCAGTCGGGGAAAAGTGTGGCAGCTCTGGCCAATTTCTACAAAATCGCTCCGCAGGCGATGCTGGTGGCGCATGATGAGATCGACTTCCCTGTAGGCAAGATCCGTTTCAAGCAGGGCGGCGGTCTTGCGGGTCACAATGGTCTGAAAGACATCTCTGCCTGTCTCGCAGGCACTAAAGATTTTAACCGCCTGCGTATCGGTGTTGGCCATCCCGGTCATCAGGCCGGTGTCACCAGTCACGTGCTCGGGCGAGTCAGTAAGACAGATCGAACGATGATTGATACCTGTATTGATGAAGCGGTGAGGGCGCTGCCGGACGCGGTCAGCGGTGAGTGGCAGGCAGCGATGCAGCGGCTGCACAACGCAGCACAGCCGTTCGAGCAGATAACAGAAGAAAGGAAGGACTGATGGGATTTAACTGCGGTATTGTCGGGCTGCCCAATGTCGGTAAATCGACGTTGTTCAACGCCCTGACCAAGGCAGGTGTGGGCGCGGAAAATTTTCCTTTCTGTACCATCGAACCCAACTCCGGTGTCGTGCCGATGCCTGACCCCCGTCTTGACCGGATTGCGGCAATTGTCTCACCCCAGAAGGTCATCCCAACCAGCATGGAGTTTGTTGACATTGCGGGCCTCGTCGAAGGGGCTTCGAAGGGGGAAGGTCTGGGTAATCAGTTTCTCGCTAATATCCGGGAAACGGACGCCATTGCCCACGTTGTTCGCTGTTTCGAAGACGAGAACGTGACGCATGTCGCTAACCGGATTGACCCCGCGGGCGATATCGAAGTGATTAACACAGAGTTACAGCTGGCGGACCTGCAGACTATTGAGAATGGCATCAACCGGGTCCAGCGTGTTGCCAAGAGTGGTGACAAGGATGAGCTGGCGAAGATGCAGTATCTGGAGAAGCTTCAGGCGCACATCGATGCCGGTAATCCGGCCAGAACTTTCGAGACACCGGATGACATGCGATCGACCCTGCATCATCTGCATCTGCTGACGATGAAACCGGTTCTTTATATCGCCAATGTTGATGAAGATGGCTTCGAAAACAATCCGCATCTGGATACCGTGCGGCAGATTGCGGCGAACGAAGGCTCCCAGGTGGTTTCGATCTGTAACAAGCTTGAGGCTGAGATAGTCGAGCTGGAAGATGATGAACGTCAGGAGTTCCTTGAGGATCTTGGCATGGATGAGCCAGGTCTCGACAAGGTGATTCGTGCTGGTTACACATTGCTTGGTCTCCAGACTTACTTCACCGCCGGCCCGAAGGAAGCACGGGCCTGGACCTACAAGACCGGTGCTACCGCGCCGCAGGCAGCCGCTGTGATTCATACTGATTTCGAACGCGGCTTCATCAAGGCGGAGGTCATCGGGTACACCGATTACATCGAGCACGAGGGTGAGCATGGCGCGAAAGAAGCCGGTAAGTGGCGTCAGGAAGGCAAGGAGTACATCGTCCAGGACGGGGATGTCATACACTTCCGCTTTAACGTCTGAGCCGTCGGGCGAGCTCGTCGTCACCACTGACTAACGCACGTCTCTCAGGAAGAACCGTATGCTTGCAGAGCAGGCAAAAAAAAACCGCTGGCCCCGGGGACAGCGGTTTTTTGCCTTTTTGCTGCGTCGGTGATCAGGCGGCAGTAGCCTTCTTGATCACCTCTTCGGCGACGCTGTTCGGGCAGGCTGAGTAGTGGCTGAATTCCATGGAGAACTGGCCACGGCCAGAGGTCATGGTGCGCAGGTCACCGATGTAGCCGAACATTTCCGCCAGCGGTGCTGTAGCCTTGACGCGGACACCGGTTGTCCCGGCTTCCTGACCTTCGATCATGCCTCGGCGACGGTTCAGGTCACCGATGACATCACCGACGTGCTCGTCTGGTGTGAACACGTCCACTTTCATGATCGGCTCCATCAGCTGCGGGCCGGCCTTCGGCATGGTCTGACGATAGGCCGCTTTAGAAGCAAGCTCGTAGGCGATTGCAGATGAGTCAACAGCGTGGAATGCACCATCGACCAGTGTGACTTTCACGTCGAGCAGCGGGTAGCCGGCAAGCGGACCCTCTTCCATGCTCATGTTGAAGCCCTTCTCAACCGCAGGCCAGAATTCGCGAGGCACGTTACCGCCGGTGACAACCGACTCGAACTCAAAGCCCGTACCTGCCTCTGCCGGCTCGACAATATAGTCGATCTTGGCGAACTGACCGGCACCACCGGTCTGCTTCTTGTGTGTGTAGCTGTCTTCAACGCGCTGTGTGATCGATTCACGATAAGCCACCTGCGGTGCACCGACATCAACCTCAACGCCGTGGGTTCGCTTGAGAATATCGACTTTAATATCAAGGTGCAGTTCGCCCATACCCTTGATGATGGTTTCGCCGGATTCCTCGTCGGTTTCGACGCGGAATGAAGGGTCTTCCTGAATCATCTTGCCAAGGGCAACACCGAGTTTCTCAGAAGCGCTCTTGTCCTTCGGGTGGATAGCAATGGAGATGACGGGATCCGGGAAGACCATGGGTTCCAGGGTCGCGACATTGTTGGGGTCGCTGAGGGTGTGACCTGTCTGCGTGTTCTTCATACCGATCAGCGCAACGATGTCACCTGCCTGGGCAGCGTCGAGCTCGATCCGCTCGTCGGCATGCATCTCAACAATCCGGCCGATCCGTTCGGTCTTGCCAGTGTAGGTGTTGAGCGCGTTGTCCCCTTTCTTGATGGTGCCGGAGTAGATGCGGGTAAACGTCAGGGCGCCGAAACGGTCGTCCATGATTTTGAACGCCAGTGCGCGCAGCGGCCCGGCTGGGTCTACTGTGGCAAATTCACCGGTTTCGGTACCATCGAGGTCGACTTCAGGCTGCGGCTTCACTTCTGTCGGGTTGGGCAGGAAGTCGACGACGCCGTTCAGTACCAGCTGGATACCCTTGTTCTTGAACGCAGAACCGCAGAAAGTAGGGAAGAAGTCGAGGTTGATGGTGCCCTTGCGTATGCAGGCCTTGAGTGTATCGATATCAGGCTCTTCACCTTCTTCCAGATACATCATCATGGCTTCGTCGTCCTGCTCGAGCGCCGTTTCGATCAGCGTTTCTCGATATTCTTCGACCTTGTCGACCATGTCTGCGGGGATGTCCTGCAGCTCGTAGGCTTCGGGATTACCGGAGTCGTCCCAGACCCAGGCCTTGCGGGTCAGCAATTCAACGACACCCACGAAATCATCTTCCTCACCGATCGGCAGAGTCATGACCAGCGGGTTGGCGCCGAGGACATTTTCTACCTGCTCTACTACACGGTAGAAATTGGCGCCGAGTCGGTCCAGTTTGTTAACGAAAATCAGACGAGCGACTTCTGATTCGTTGGCATAGCGCCAGTTGGTTTCACTCTGAGGCTCAACACCACCAGAGCCGCAGAATACGCCGACGCCGCCGTCCAGTACCTTGAGGGAACGGTACACTTCGATCGTGAAGTCGACGTGCCCCGGTGTGTCAATGATGTTGAGGCGGTGATCGTCCCAGAATGCAGTGGTTGCAGCAGATTGGATGGTGATACCGCGCTCCTGTTCCTGCTCCATAAAGTCGGTGGTCGCTGCGCCATCGTGGACCTCGCCGAGCTTGTGAATCTTTCCGGTCAGTTTCAGAATTCGTTCAGTTGTCGTCGTTTTGCCCGCGTCCACATGGGCGAAAATGCCGATATTTCGGTATTTGCTTAAGTCAGTCATCACAATGGCTCGTCAGTCAGTTTGGTGTTTGGTATCCCCAGCCGGACTGTACAAGGCTGCCCGGTCATGCTGGTGCAGCATTTCCGAGTTCAATCCTTGTGTGAAGCAGCTTCCGTGAAAGCCCGGGGAAAGCGCGCTTTTTGCGCGGGGCGCATCATATATCAACCGGTGTTGATGTTCTATAGCTGAAAGGAAAAAAACTGGTGTCTCGGGTCTGTCGCAAAAACCCGCTAAGTGACTGATTTCAATAAAAAAGCCCCGGTTGACGGGGCTCTTCTATGGCATCATTTGCTGATCGTTTCACTCAGCATACTTGTTCCCTGGCTCAATCACATGTTGACGCATGGCGGCTGGCACATCAGGCGGGTCAGTGGTGAACTGGCCGTCCTCAACCGGGGGGTGTACATCGAACACATTGTTGAACTTGTGAACTGAATCCCAGGTACCAATCGCGGCGGTCAGTTCGACGAGCTCTGGCTCGCTGAAGTGTTTCTTCATTCGTTCAACGAAGCTGTCGTCGACGCCGCGGGCGTGATTCAAGATGAAATCTTCCGCCAGGTCGAGGGCCGCTTTGGTCCTGGGTGGAAGGTCCGAGTTTTGATGATCTTTCATTTTCTCGATCATCGCTTCATCCATACCGTTCTTCTGCGCCGCAGAAGATCTGGCAGGAATTCAGTAGAGACAGCCGTTCAGGTTGGCTGACTTGAGTCTCACCAGGTCTTTCAGCACCGGGTCGAGACGACTGTGAGACCAGAGCAGGCCGTAGTTGTACATAAAGCCCTGGAGCAGGTCGGGGCAGTTGGCGTAGACACCGCCGAACCCTTCGAGGCCGCCGGCTTCAGTGACGCGTGGCATAACTTTCTCCGCTTGAGTCGGGCTTCGTAGTATGGCGTAGAACCGCGGCTCTTGTCATTCCCCCGTTTCGATGCTTTGGTCATCGAAGCAGGCGTGGGCAATTCCTCCAACAATACAGTCGCTTCAGCGATTATAATCGTGGCAGTCTTTACCTGTTGCGCCACGCAGCCGACACAGATCCCTGTTACCAAGTTTGAGAGAAACTATGCGCTTTATATCGAGTCTGCTATGCATCGCATGGGCATCAGCAGCGACTGCTGACGTCATCACCCTAGACAACGGTGATCGAATTTCGGGGCAGATCAATGGTCTGGAAGATAATTACCTCTTGATCACATCCCCATACAGCGACCAGCTGCGGGTCAGGGTAGAGCACGTCACCGCGGTTGAGTCAGGCGATGTAGCGATCCAGGCGCTGCTTGATGGCAAAGTCTCGGTCCAGGCCCCGACAGCAGATGCTGCCGCGGCAACCGCAGCGTCAGCTCCGGTGATTGCGCCTGCCGAGATTGCGGCAGCAACTGAGGCGAGTGAACCGCGGGCATGGAAAGGCAAGATTGACCTGAACTCCAGCGTCAGCCGGGGCAACACGGAATCACACCTGGTGAACCTGCAGGGCAATCTCCAGCTCACGAGGGGTGACCATCGTTATCTCAGTGATATAACGACGATCCGCGAGGAAGTCGACGGGGTGACTCAAAAGGAACAGGACCGGCTGAAACTCGGTTACAACTATCTGTTTAAGGATGGTGTGCTGGAACATTGGTTTTTTGCCATGAACGCGACGCTGGAACGTGATCCTGTGGCATTGCTGGATCGGCGTTTCTCCCTCAACCCTTCCTTGGGTTACGACTTCTGGGACGAACCGAATCGGCAGCTCAGCGTTCAGCTGGGTGCCGGTTATGCTGACGAGGAAATCAATAATCAGGATGAGTCCAGCAGTCTTATCGACTGGCGCCTCGATTTCAGTTACGACCTGATGGCAGGCGATATTGAGCTGTTCCATAACCACCATATCTATCGCAATCTGAATGGGCGCGAGAATACGGTGTTCAACAGCAAGACCGGGGTTCGCTATGACATTACCGACGGTATCTATCTGAATGTCCAGGTTAACTATGACTATGACACTGAGCCGGCCGCAGGCACGGACAGTAAAGACGTCACCTTTCTTGTGGGTGCCGGTGTCGACCTCTAGGGCAGGCAGTTATTCATTGCCGTTTGGCCCTTCCTCGCCCGGCGTCAGCGCGCCATGATACCGGCCCATCAACTGTTGAACCTGGGGGTGCGCCGGCGCTATTGCCGCCAGGTCTGCAAGCTTTACTTCGAGCTGACCGCGATCACCCAGTTTCTCGAGGTAGAGGATCTCAAGCAGACGCAGGTTAATTTGCTTTGGCCACTTCAACTGTGCCTCGCCGAGGGCTGACAGTGCCGCCTCAAGCTGGCCCTGGTTCTCCAGCGCAACCGCATAGGTGTAGGCAAAGCCAGGTTCACCATCACTCGCGACGGCAGCATTCTGAAGGTAAGTGAGAGCTTCATCATAGGCTTTCTGCCTGACCAGGTGCAGGCCGAAACTATAGTTTATTGCACCGTTGTCCGGGGCAAAGGCCATGGCTTTAGTCAGCAGCTCTCCGACCTGGTTTTCATTCCCGCCCGAGCGGGCAAGGTCAGCATAGTTCAGCAGTGCGGGTACGTAGCTTGGCTCAATCTGCAGGGCCTGTTCAAAGTGACTTTTTGCGGCCCGCCGCTTGCCAAGTTGTGACTCGAGCATGGCGAGTTCCGTCAGGTTCCCTACGTTGTCCGAGTGTTCTGCCAGGCTGGTTCTCAAGTCGCCGATGGTGCTGAGAAATGCCCTGGCATCGGCAATAGGCAGCTGGTTCAGCCTCGGTGCAATGGCTCGGGCCGCTTCGCGTCTTACCAATCGCACCGGGTCGAGCGCCAGGTCTTTGAGAAGCGCAATCTGCTCATCGACAGTAACGGCCGACGAAGCAGCCGCAACGGCAGCTCTGATCTCTGCGCTTGCTGAATCTCGCTGTGCCGCCAGCAGCGGTGCCAGACCGCGTGCTCCCGTCATTCCCGCCTGTCTGATTAATGCAGCTTTTTGTGTTGCGGCATGGTCGGGGTTGCGAAGGAAGCCGGCGATCCTCTGGACCACATCTGGTGCCTGCTGCTGGATATCGTTGAGCAGGTTTGCATACGGATTGGGCGCCGGAAATGCGCGCTGACGCAGCAGCCAGTCAGGTGAGCGGTTGGTATGACAACCGCTGCAGGCATTCGGTACATCGAGATCCCGTGTCAGTTGCGGTGCCGGGATCTGGAAACTATGGTCGCGTCGATCATCGACCTGCATATAGGTTGTCGCGGGCATATGGCAGTCAATACACTGGCTGCCGGGCTGCCCGCGTTCGTGGCCTAGATGGCTCAGCGCGTCATAGACTGAGCTGTCATGGCACTGGCCGCAAAGCGCATTGCCCTCTGCCAGCAGTCCGCCCGAATGGGGTTCGTGACAGTTGCTGCAGGTCACGCCGGCGGCGTGCATCCGGCTTTGCAGGAATGAGCCAAGGACAAAAACTTCATCCCGGATCTGGCCATCGAGGTGATAGAGCGGCGGCACCGGTGGTGCCAGCTGGTACTGATCTGCGAACGCTGCACCAGTTGTCACAGTACCGATAACATCTCGTCTGGAATGACAGCCGCCACACATATCGGTTTCTGCACCGTTGGCCGTGCCGTCGGCCCTTGCGATGGCTTCGCCCGCTCTGAAGGACCAACCGAGCTTCGCCCGACCGCGGATCATGGGTGAGGCTGATGGATCATTTATATGGTCGCCACCGGGGCCATGGCAGGCCTCGCAACCGACGCTGATTTCCGCGAAGTGGGTGGCGTACTGTCGGGTGTCAGCATCATAGCCGCGTTCGACGGCGGTACTGTGGCAGTCAGCACATCGGGTGTTCCAGTTCTGCAGATGGCGGGTCCAGAAGAACGGGGAATCCGGGGTCATGGTCTCATCGGGTTGAAGGTGAAACCAGCGCTGGCCACCGGCTTCGCGAGCGCGGTCATCCCAGGCCACATTAAAGGCCTGCAGGTGGCCCTCGCCTGTGTCCAGCAGATACTGCTGCAGTGGCGTCGTGCCGAAAGTGTAAACAACGTTGAATGTCTCTCTGCCAGCGTCACCCTCAGTTTCAACCTGGAAGGTTCCGTCAGCAGTCTTGCGAAGGCGCGAGCTAATCCCGTGAAACGTTACCTCTGTGTCATTGAAGTCAGCTTTGACCGTGGACTCGGAGGGGGCTGCCATGGCGGCAGCATGATGCGATTGCTGCCACTTTGCGAACGCTTCGACGTGGCAGCTGCGGCAGGTTTGACTACCGACATAGGATGACGCATCCGCCAGGCTTGGACCTGTCGCAATCGACAGCAGGCAGATCAGGAAAAGGCGCATGATTTCCAGATTAGGATTTCTAGACAATGATCTCTGGACAAGGTTTTCTAGACAAGGT
>JAYQAI010000024.1:43513-47196 GCA_038136715.1 Gammaproteobacteria bacterium
GACAAGGTTTTCTAGACAAGGTCACCCGGTGACACGGTGGATACTGGTATCATACATGAGGATTAGAGCCGGTGTTTTCACGCCGGAAAATATGCACCGGAGAAGGGCGCGATGATGTGTCTGCAAACAGAAGGCAGCCGCGGGTGGCTGATGTGAACGCGGCTGAGTGGCTCAGTTGGATTTCACTGACCAGTGTGGTCTGGCTGCTGTATTTCGCTGTGCTGGCGGTGCGGGAAGGTCCTGCCCGGATAACCCGGCCCCGCGGCGAGCTGGTTGCCGCAGCTGGTATCGTTCTGATAGCAGGCCTGCTCTCGCTGCCGACCCGGCTGGGGCTGCTGGAGTTGCGGTTTTATGAGCATGGCGAGCGCGCAGTTGTGCTGATTCCGGTATTCCTTTCGGTGCTTGCGATTGCTGCCTGGTTTCGCGCGTTCATGCTGGCTGGCTGGCTGGCCATAGTGCTGTTGGCATACCTGCTTGGAATATTGCCTGCGGACAACAAGTGGGACTACCTCGTCGATCCGATCGCACTGCTCCTGGCCGGCTTGATTCTCTGGGCAGGTCGTGAGCATCTACGCTGGCGCTGGCCACCGGGTGAGGCGATTCAGGCCTGTGCCCTGATCACCACCGCTGTCTTCCTTGCCTATGCGGTCTACATCTCACGGATTGATCCGGATGCTTTTCGTTATTCACTGGTGGTTGAAGATGGGTTCGTCGAGTCGGTCACCGTGGTTGTCCTCCTGACGGCCATGGTTGTCTGCTTTCGCCGCTTCATACAGCTGCGCGGTGAACGCTCACCACTGTTCCTGTTTGTCACTTTCCTGCTGGGGGCGTTCTGCCTGTTCGGTGCCGGCGAAGAAATCTCCTGGGGGCAAAGAATTTTCGGGCTGGAGTCGCCTGATTTTTTTGAAGAGAACAATGCCCAGGGTGAAATCGGTCTGCATAACCTCGTGATTGAGATCGATGGCGAGGAGGTCAAACTCAACAAGCTGATTTTCGGTACCGGCCTCGCACTTGCCATGTTGATTTACCTGTTTGTGGCGACGCCGCTGTATCGGCGGCAACCGGCGGTTACACAATTTTTTGATGCGATCGCGGCGCCGATGCCACGTAACTACCAGATCATCGGTTACCTCGTCATCGTCGCCGTGGTTGAACTGCTGATTGACCATTCCAAGCGCGGTGAGATGACAGAGTTTGCCGCTTCTATTATGTTTGCTCTGAATGTCATCTACCCTGACAACGATGCTTTATTCGAGCCGGCGCAGAAGGCCCCGGAAACCCCGAACTCGGACAGTGTCTCTTGAAGTACCTGCTGGGTATGGTGCTGGTCATCCTCACGGCTCTGCTGGTTTATATCGCTGCTGACCAGCCATCACCGCCGCCGCTTGCAGACCATCAGTGGTATCTGCCTGATGATTTAAACGAAGCGTCAGGCCTCGCCGTTATTGATGACGACACGGTGCTTGTTCACAGCGATGAAGCCGGTGTGATTTACCGTATTTCGCTGGCGCTGCGCTCGGTTGAGAAACTGGGTGCTATCGGTTCCCCGCCCATTGACGAAGACCTGGAAGGCATTGCACTGGCCGGTTCCGACGTCTATCTCGTGAACAGCGCTGGCACGGTGTTTTTGATTCAGGGTGTTGATCTGAACGCAACAGACCAGCAGTTTGAGGCGACCCGGCTTGAGACAGGGCTCGCGCAGATCTGTGAAATAGAGGGTCTGGCATACAGTGACGGGGCGCTGCTGTTGCCCTGCAAGACGCCGCTTGACGGCCAGTACAAGGGACAGCTTGCTGTTTTCCATTTTGATATCGCGAGTGGTGCGGTGACCACGGCGTTCACCCTGGCCGCGGAAGCGCTCCCCGGTGCAGGTGAGCCTCAGCCCACTGCCATTGATCTGACGGCAGATGCCTGGTGGATGCTTGACCGTCAGCGGTTGCTTCGAGTCAGCAGAAAAGATCTTGTTGTCAGCGCTTTTGCGTTGGCGCCGGCTGTGCACCGGCAACCTGAGGGTCTGGCACTGCTGCCGACCGGTGGGCTCGTTATTGTAGATGATCACCGCAAAGGAATCGGACGTCTGGCGACGTATCCCGATGTTGAAGCACTGTCTTTTCTGCCTTAAGCGGAAGGTCAGGCTAGAGCGATTTATGGCCGCTCCGATCTTTGGCGGCGGCCATGACCTCTGCGATCGTCTGGATCAGATCCGCGGCATCGAACGGTTTCTTGATCATTGGTAGCTCGATCTGCGGAATCTGGCCGGTTATGTCACCAACATAACCTGACATCAGCAGGGCCGGCTGTGGGAACCCCTGTGCGCGCAGCGTTTCAACGAGCTCGATGCCGGATTTTCCGGGCATCACCACATCAGTCAGCAACAGATCGAACGAACTGGTTGCGGCCAGCTCGATTGCCGCTTCCGCTGAGTCTGCGTCGAGTACCCGGAACGATTTGGTTTCAAGGATTCGCGTCACGATCTTGCGGACATCGTTGTCGTCATCGACCACCAGAATAGTCAGATCCGAGGCAGATTTTTCTGCCTCCGGGCCTCCAGTCACCGACTGTGCTGCTTTTGTTTGGGGTAGTGGCAAATCTATCTCAAAAGTAGTGCCAACACCGACTTCCGAATCCGCTGTGATCGAACCACCGAATTGGGCAATAATTCCTTGCGCCAGAGAGAGACCGAGTCCAGTACCTGCATCGGCGGCCTTAGTGGTGTAGAAAGGCTCGAAAATCTGGTCACGGATGTTCTCGGCTATACCGCCGCCGGTGTCCGACACCTGTACAACGATCCCGTCAATGCCACCGCGGGTTGTAATGGTCAGTTCACCCATGTCTGTGCCTATGGCGTCCCTGGCATTCAACATCAGGTTGAGTATGACCTGCTCCATTTGCAAAGGGTCGACGCTGACATCTGCTGCGTTCTCGTCCAGGTCGAGTCGAACTCTGATATTGTCGGGGATTGATCTCTCCGCCAGCGGGCTCAGGTCCCGGATCAACTGATTGATGTTGACGATTTCAACTTGCACGACCTGGTGTCGGCTGAAGGCCAGCAGTTTGGCGGAAAGTGCCGCAGCTTTTTTACCGGCGGATTGAATCGAAATCAGATCCTGGCGCAGTTCGCTGTCGCCCTGGTTCTCATGCAGCAGACTATCCGTGTAACCAAGCACGACCATCACCAGATTGTTGAAGTCGTGCGCGATGCCGCTGACCAGTTTGCCGGTGCTCTCAAGTCGCTGCGCATGCGCCAGCAGTTCCTCCGCCCGCTTTCTCTCTTCGACCTCCGCCTGCATGGCGAGCAATGCCCTTTGTGAAGTGATCACGTACTGGCGCCGCAGGACCAGGAATAATCCAGAAGCCACCACGGAACCTAGCAGCACCGGGGAATACCGGAGGATGGTGGTATCGGGCAGGAGGTAACTGCTGACGATAATGCTGCAGGCGATGATGACTAAATAGCAGAAAGCGGCGTACCAGAGTGACAGCAGTACGGCACCGCAGCCCAGTACCAGTATGGGCAGATAGCTTAGGAAAAACGGGTTAGCAGTAAACCAGAAGGCCAGGAGGATATTGAAAAGAGTGAGGTTGATGATCGTGAGGCTGACGACATGGGTCAGGCGCTGATCCAGGGCGCCTTTTCTCAGCAGGATGTGACAGGCCAGGAAAAATGCCGACGAAAGAGCATC
>JAYQAI010000025.1:0-34886 GCA_038136715.1 Gammaproteobacteria bacterium
AAATAAAAAAGGCACCTCAGTGGGTGCCTTTATAAATTGGTGGAGCCAGGCGGGATCGAACCGCCGACCTCCTGCGTGCAAAGCAGGCGCTCTCCCAGCTGAGCTATGGCCCCAGGTAGACCTGGTGGGTCTGGGTGGATTTGAACCACCGACCTCACCCTTATCAGGGGTGCGCTCTAACCAACTGAGCTACAGACCCGGGAAATCTCAACCAGATGCTTCGTATCCGGTTGAGGGCGCGTATTATACGCAGAGCCATCTGATTTACAATCGTCGAACATGATCAAAAATTCCAGCCCTGAACTGGAGACTTTCCTGCTATCTGGTGGGTCCAAAAAGTCAACGGAGTTGCTGGCGCAATTGGGCGCCGCCGGCGTGCCATTCATCGAGGAAGGCGCTGAGCTTAAACTCGCCGAGGAAGTCGATATCCTATCCCCGAGCGTCATTCTCGAGCACGCCGGTGAGTACTGTCGAGAGGAAGTTCTGGAGGTTTACCGCAGCATCGGCTCGACGAACGACGCCGCTATACAGCAGCTGGCGGTGTCGGACGAAGTAGTTTGCGTTGCGGAAACACAGCTGGCGGGGAAAGGACGACGCGGCCGCAACTGGGTCAGCCCGTTTGGCTGCAATATCTACCTGAGCATCGGTCGGTATCTACGCTGCAATATCAGTGAGCTTGAAGGTCTATCGCTGGTGGTTGGCATGGCTGTCGTTGAAGTCCTGCGTCAGATGGGGTTAGAGGATATCGGGCTGAAATGGCCGAATGACCTGCTCCTGGATGGCGGTAAGGTGGGTGGCATCCTGGTGGAGATGCGTGCGCCCGCGGATGATGGCGTTGCCCTGGTGGTGGGGCTTGGAATCAATCTTGCCATGACCGAGAGCGAGGCCGTTACGATTGATCAGGCCTGGAGCCAGGTGGGTGGCCGCATGCGGACATCACGCTCTGCGCTGGTCGGTGATTTAATCAGGCAGATCAGTGCGGCGGTGACGAAGTTTGAGCAGGTTGGTTTTGCCGCCGCGGCAGAAATCTGGCCGGACTATGATATCTATATGGGGGAAGAGGTACGTATTATCCGTGGTGACGAAATCTTTGAAGGGATTGACCAGGGCGTTGACGAACGCGGCAACCTGCTGCTTTTGAATGACGGCGAGGTCACTGCACACAATGCCGGTGAAGTCAGTCTCAGGCCGGTCAGGCACCGATGAAGTGGATATTTTTCAGCCTCCTGCTTGCTAACCTGGGTTATTACGGGTACCAAGTGCTGAATGATGGCGATACGCCTGCCCTAGTTACGGGCAATTTTGTCGAGGATGAGAACCGGATTCTGCTGCTGTCAGAGCGCGAGGAACGCTCTGACAGGACGCTCGAAGCCGAGACTGTGCTGGAAAACCCCATAACACTTGAGCAGGCGGTTCAGACTGAGTTTTGTCGCCGGCTGGGTCCCTTCGAAGATATCCTTTCGGCCCAGGACGTCGCAGAACGAATAGACAGCGCAGGGTTTCCGACTGATTTGCGTGCTGTTGATGTATCAACCGGTAGTGCCGACTATCGCGTGTTTATGCCCCCACTGGCGTCGCTGCAGGAAGCCTTTCGGCGACTGCGTGAGCTGAAGTCACGCGGCATAGACAGCTATGTCATCGCGGATGGGGCGGACACTCAAGGAATCTCTCTGGGCGTGTTTTCCTCTGAAGTGGCAGCGCGCAATCACCAGGAAGACCTGCTGGCTGAGGGTTATGAGACTGAGCTTCGGATGATCGACCGGCTTGTCAGGGGTTACTGGCTCTTCGCCTCAGAGTCCCGACCTTTTCCTGCGAATCTGCTTGCGGAAGTCCGGGAAGAGTACAGCGATGTTAATGTCACAGAAACAGCCTGTACGAATTGATCGCCGCACAACAATCCCGTACAATCCGCCTCGCTCAGCGCCCGGCACCTTAATTTGCCGATCGCGCTTCAGTATAAGTTATTGATTTTTAAGTCTTATGTGCCGCTATAGCTCAGCTGGTAGAGCAACTGATTTGTAATCAGTAGGTCCCGAGTTCGACTCTTGGTGGCGGCACCAGGCTTAACTGGCCGATGGCAAAGGCCTGATCGTGAAACCGGTTTACCAGACCGGTTTTTTATTACCGGTAAAATCGGTCAAGTAAACTTAAAGAAGAAACTGAGCTAATTGCTGGAAAACGTTTAAAAATCACGGATTCACGGCAAAAACAATTTGACAAGCACTAGACTCGTAGGCAGAATCTAGCGCCTCTTTTTGGGAGGGGTTCCCGAGTGGCCAAAGGGATCAGACTGTAAATCTGACGCGCAAGCTTCGGTGGTTCGAATCCACCCCCCTCCACCAAGGTGGGATGGAAAGGTCGAATAGCAAATACTGCAGCAATTTCTGGCGGGTATAGTTCAATGGTAGAACCTCAGCCTTCCAAGCTGATGATGCGAGTTCGATCCTCGCTACCCGCTCCAAAGGCGTACGTTCTGATGCGTCGAGTGGTCAGTTAAGGGCTGCAGGAGATAGAAAAAGTTTTAGCGCTCATATAGCTCAGTCGGTAGAGCACTTCCTTGGTAAGGAAGAGGTCACCGGTTCAAATCCGGTTATGAGCTCCAGGTGTAAAGGTGTAAATCTGGGTCGGGTACTACGCCGGCTCGTGTGTTCAACAACGACGGGGTTCAGGCCCCATTAAAGTGTCATATAGGAGAGGACTGAGATGTCCAAAGAGAAGTTCGAGCGGACAAAACCGCACGTGAATGTGGGAACAATTGGTCACGTTGACCACGGTAAGACGACGCTGACTGCGGCTATTACCAGGGTTTGTGCAGAGACCTGGGGCGGTGGTGAATTCCAGGCCTTCGACCAGATCGACAATGCGCCTGAGGAAAGAGAGCGTGGTATCACAATCGCGACATCTCACGTTGAATACGATTCACCGGAGCGCCACTACGCGCACGTCGACTGCCCGGGCCACGCTGACTATGTAAAGAACATGATCACCGGTGCTGCCCAGATGGACGGCGCTATCCTGGTTTGTTCCGCCGCAGACGGTCCCATGCCGCAAACGCGCGAGCACATTCTGCTCTCCAAGCAGGTGGGTGTACCTTACATCGTCGTCTTCCTGAACAAGGCTGACATGGTCGATGACGAAGAACTGCTTGAGCTGGTTGAAATGGAAGTACGTGAACTGCTTGACCAGTACGACTTCCCCGGTGATGACACGCCGATCGTAGTTGGATCCGCTCTGAAAGCCCTCGAAGGTGACACTTCGGACATCGGTGCGCCGGCTGTACAGAAGCTGGTAGAAACACTCGACGAGTACATCCCTGAGCCGGAGCGCGCCATTGATCAGCCGTTCCTCATGCCGATCGAGGACGTTTTCTCTATCTCTGGTCGTGGAACGGTTGTCACCGGTCGAATCACTCGCGGCATTATTACCGTCGGCGACGAAATCGAAATTGTCGGTATTAAAGAAACACAGACGACAACCTGTACGGGTGTTGAGATGTTCCGCAAGCTGCTGGACGAAGGCCGCGCTGGTGAGAACGTTGGTGTTCTGCTGCGTGGTACCAAGCGCGAAGACGTTGAACGCGGCCAAGTGCTGGCTGTGCCGGGTTCCATCACGCCGCACACCAAGTTCGAAGGCGAGGTTTACGTTCTGTCCAAGGATGAGGGTGGTCGCCACACGCCTTTCTTCAAGGGTTACAAGCCGCAGTTTTTCTTCGAAACAACTGACGTAACTGGCAGTGTTGAGCTGCCTGAAGGTACGGAAATGGTAATGCCGGGCGACAACGTCAACATGAACGTTGAACTGATCGCGCCGATTGCAATGGAAGAAGGTCAGCGTTTCGCTATCCGCGAGGGTGGCCGGACTGTTGGCGCAGGTGTTGTGACGAAGATCCACGAGTAACCGCAGGGTTACCCGGGCCGGGCGACTGAGTCGCCCGGTTGAAGGGTCTTTAATTTGAAGGATCTCACTGATTTTTCAGGAGGTCCTTCACTTCGTTCAGGATGAAGCAGATTTCGCGCTGGACGAGACGGGTTTAAGAGGTCTAGGCCAGTAGCTCAATTGGCAGAGCGGCGGTCTCCAAAACCGCAGGTTGGGGGTTCGATTCCCTCCTGGCCTGCCACTGACCTCAGCGGGAAAGAAAACGTAATGAGCACAAAAGCTGAAACATCGGAGTATCGACTCGACGCCGTTAAGTGGATCGTCGTGCTCGGTATCCTGGCAGGTGGTATCTACGCCAACTCCTACTATTCAGCAATTGAGCCCCTCTACCGGGCGCTCGCGGGGGTGCTTGTCGCGGCGGCAGCGGTTGTTGTTGCGCTGCAGACTGAGAAGGGCGCGGCTGTGTGGGAACTTGCAAAAGAAGCCCGGGTCGAAGTTCGGAAGGTCGTATGGCCAACGCCGCAGGAAACGACGCAGACAACGCTGATTGTTGTCGTCGCCGTGCTGATCGTTGCGTTATTGCTTTGGGCGATCGACTCAGGCCTGAGTTGGGGCGTCCAGGGCATTATTGGTTAAGGGAGAGGAAGAGTGAGCAAGCGCTGGTATGTGGTCCATGCCTACTCGGGTTTCGAGAAACAGGTCATGCGCGCGCTGCAGGAACGCATAGAACTTTCGTCTTTCTCTGAAAAGTTTGGCGAAGTGATCGTTCCGGCCGAGGAAGTGGTCGAGATGCGCGCCGGTAAAAAGCGTCGCAGTGAACGCAAATTTTTCCCTGGTTACGTCCTTGTTGAAATGGAACTGGGTGATGACACCTGGCACCTGGTAAAAGAGACGCCACGTGTTATGGGTTTCATCGGTGGCAAGGCAGACAGGCCTGCCCCTATTAGCGAGGCAGAAGCTAATGCGATTCTGCAGCGTGTCCAGGCTGGCAGTGAGCATGCCACGCCGAAAACGGTATTTGAGCCAGGCGAACTGGTTCGTGTAATAGATGGCCCTTTCAACGACTTCAATGGCGTTGTTGAAGAGGTCAATTATGAAAAGAATAGACTGCACGTTGCTGTGACTATTTTTGGTCGTTCAACACCAGTCGAACTCGATTTCGGTCAGGTCGAAAAGGGCTGATCAACGTTAATCTGACAGTAACTTTAGCCGGGAGCTGTCATTTACGGGGAGTGCGAAATTAAGTAGCACGCTTGAACCCACGGAGACTTATCAATGGCTAAGAAGATAGACGCCTACATAAAACTGCAGGTGCCTGCAGGCCAGGCAAACCCGAGTCCGCCCGTAGGTCCAGCGCTGGGCCAGCACGGTGTCAACATCATGGAGTTCTGTAAGGCATTCAATGCCGAGACCCAGTCACTTGAGCCGGGTATGCCTGTGCCAGTTGTGATCACCGTCTACAACGACAAGAGCTTCACGTTCATCAAGAAGACGCCACCGGCTTCCATTCTGCTGAAGAAGGCCGCAGGTATTGCCAAGGGCAGCCCTGAGCCACACGTCAACAAGGTCGGCAAGGTCACCCGGGCACAGCTCGAAGAAATCGCGACGACGAAAATGCCTGACCTGACCGCGAAGGACATGGACGCTGCTGTCCGCACTATCGCGGGCAGCGCGCGTGCCGCCGGTATTGAAACCGAGGGAGTAGTCTGATGGCCAAATTGAGCAAACGACAGAAGGCTTTTAAAGAAAAGATCGAAGAAGGCAAGCATTACGGCATCGATGAGGCGGTATCACTCCTCAACGAGCTCTCGACCGTCAAGTTCAAGGAATCCATTGATGTCAGCATCAACCTCGGCGTAGATCCTAGGAAATCTGATCAGGTCGTGCGTGGTGCAACGGTTCTGCCCAACGGGACTGGCAAGGATGTTCGCGTTGCCGTTTTCGCCCAGGGTGATAAGGCAGACGAAGCCAGCGCGGCGGGGGCCGATGTGGTTGGCATGGATGACCTGGCTGAGTCAGTGAAAGGCGGAAATCTGGATTTCGACGTCGTGATTGCGACGCCTGATTCCATGCGAGTGGTGGGCCAGCTCGGTCAGGTACTGGGTCCAAGAGGCCTGATGCCAAACCCGCGTCTTGGCACCGTCACGATGGATGTCGTTGAAGCAGTCAAGAATGCCAAGGCCGGTCAGGTGCGCTACCGAACAGACAAGAACGGCATCATTCACGGTGGTGTCGGCAAAGTGGGATTTGAACCCGCTGCCATTAAAGAAAATGTTGAAGCGCTGATCGCCGATCTTAAAAAGGCAAAGCCGGCATCAGCCAAGGGAACCTACTTCAAGAAGATCGTGATCTCGACCACGATGGGGGCAGGTATCCCGATCGATCAGGCCTCCCTGGAGCTCTGATAACCAGTTTGAGGGTTGGGAATGGTTTTCCATTTCCCGATTCGTCAAAGACCGCAGGTCCGGGCCCATCTCTCAGGTGGTTCCGGTTAATTCTCAAAAGGAGCCTGCGCAGACGGTGAACCCGATTCGAGTTTGAATCTATCGCCGTAAGTAGCCTGCCTCGTCCGAAAGGGTGAGTGCAGAAATAGGAACGAGTCTTTTTACTTTGCGCTGTGAATACAGCAAGGGGTAAAGGCAAAGGAGTACAAACTTATGCCAATAGGACTTAAAGAAAAGCAGGCGATTGTTGCTGAAGTGAACGAAACAGCAAGTCAGGCGCTTTCTGCTGTAATGGCGGACTACCGGGGTGTCTCGGTCGATGACATGACAGCGCTCAGGAAGCAAGCCCGGGAGGCTGGCGTTCAGGTTCGCGTGATCCGTAATACGCTGGCCAGGCGCGCGTTTGAAGGCACTGAATATGAGTGCATGAACGAAGTGATGCTTGGGCCAAACATCCTGGCTTTTTCCCTCGAAGACCCAGGAGCAGGCGCTCGGGTTTTCAAAGACTTCGCAAAAGAAAACGAAGACTTTGAAATCAAGGCGCTGTCCGTGGGCGGCAAGCTGCTCCCAGCCGATCAGATTGATGCGCTGGCCAAGCTGCCGACTCGAGATGAAGCGATAGCAATGTTGATGGCCGTCATGCAGGCGCCGATTACCAAGCTGGCAAGGACATTGAACGATGTCCCCGGCAAGGTAACCCGTGTCGTTGCTGCGGTCAGGGATCAGAAGCAAGAAGCTGCTGCGTAACTTTATTACTACTAATTGGAGATAGGACACATGTCATTATCTAAAGACGATATTTTGAATGCGATTGCTGAGATGAGCGTCATGGACGTTGTTGAGCTCGTTGAAGCAATGGAAGAAAAGTTTGGTGTATCTGCGGCAGCTGCTGTTGCGGCGGCGCCTGTAGCTGGTGCTGCTGGCGGTGATGCCGGTGGTGCTGAAGAGAAGGACGAGTTCGACGTTGTTCTCACTGGTGCCGGTGATAAGAAAGTCAACGTCATCAAGGTCGTTCGCGCTGTTACTGGTCTTGGCCTGAAAGAAGCCAAGGCTCTGGTTGACGAAGCACCCTCACCTATCAAGGAAGGTGCTGGTAAAGACGAAGCGGAAGACATTAAGAAGCAACTTGAGGAAGCAGGCGCATCTGTTGAACTCAAGTAATCCAGGGTTTTATACCTTGGTAATTGCACGCATTAGGCTGGCAGCTAACAGGCTGCCGGCCTTTGCGTGTCTGATAAATGGGTATGGATCGGGTGTCAAAGGTGAACTCTGGTATCCATCCCGGCCCCGGGTCGCATGACCCTACATTCATTGACCAGCGTGGAGGCGTGAATGGCCTATTCGTACACAGAGAAAAAACGAATCCGTAAAGACTTCGGCAAATTGCCCGAGGTTATGGATATTCCGTACCTGCTTGCCATCCAGGTGGAATCCTATAAAGAATTTATGCAGGAGAAGACGACGCCAGCGGAGCGTATCAACAAGGGCCTGCATGCGGCATTTCAATCTGTGTTTCCAATCGTCAGCTACTCAGGGAATGCGGCCCTCGAGTATGTAAGCTATCGACTGGGCAAACCTGTTTTTGATGTTAAAGAGTGTCAGCTGCGAAGCGTGACTTACGCCGTACCTCTGCGGGTAAAAGTTCGTCTGGTGATCTACGATAAAGACTCCAGCAACAAGGCCATCAAGGACATCAAGGAGCAGGAAGTCTACATGGGCGAGATTCCGCTCATGACAGACAACGGTACCTTTGTGATTAATGGTATCGAGCGAGTCATCGTCTCTCAGTTGCACCGTTCGCCCGGTGTGTTCTTCGACCATGACAAGGGTAAAACTCATTCTTCCGGTAAGCTGCTTTACAGCGCACGTGTTATCCCGATGCGCGGCTCATGGCTTGATTTTGAGTTCGATCCGAAAGACGCGCTGTTCGTTCGAATTGACCGTCGCAGGAAATTGCCGGCGACTGTGCTGTTGCGGGCGCTCGAGTTTTCTTCCCAGGAAATCCTGGAACTGTTCTTCGACAACGACACCTTCCAGGTCACCGAAGAAGCTTACAACCTCGAGCTGATCGCTAGTCGTCTGCGTGGTGAGACAGCGCGTTTTGATATCACCACCAAGAAGGGTGAAATCATCGTCGAAGAAGGAGCGCGTATCACCGCTCGCCACATTCGCGAAATGGAGAAGGGAGGGCTGACTCACCTGCCTTGCCCATCAGACTATGTTTGTGGTCACGTGCTTGCCGAAGACGTTGTCGACACCGAGACCGGTGAAATCCTCATTCCCTGTAATTCCACGATTACAGAGGAAATTCTCGATAAACTGTCAGAAGCCGGTGTCACCGAGTTCAAGACCATCTATACCAATGACCTGGACTGCGGTCCGTTCATCTCAGACACGCTGAATGTCGATCCGACAACTAACCGCCTGGAAGCACTGGTAGAAATTTACCGCATGATGCGTCCGGGTGAGCCGCCCACCAAGGAAGCAGCCGAGAACCTGTTCACCAACCTTTTCTTCTCGTCAGAACGCTATGACCTGACAGCTGTCGGTCGCATGAAGTTCAACCGTCGGCTTGGCCGTGAAGAGGAAGAAGGCGAGGGCACGTTGTCGAAAGAAGACATCATTGATGTCATGCGCTGCCTGATCAATATCCGCAACGGTAAAGACACGGTTGACGATATCGATCACCTCGGTAACCGTCGTGTCCGCTCTGTCGGTGAGATGGCTGAGAATGCCTTCCGGCTCGGGCTCATCCGCGTTGAGCGCGCTGTAAAAGAACGGCTCTCACTGGCTGAATCCGAAGGTCTGATGCCTCAGGATCTGATTAATGCCAAGCCAGTCGCCGCAGCTGTGAAAGAATACTTCGGCAGTGCACAGCTCTCGCAATTCATGGACCAAAACAACCCGCTGTCAGAGGTGACGCACAAGCGTCGTGTTTCTGCCCTTGGCCCAGGCGGACTGACCCGTGAGCGTGCCGGCTTTGAAGTCCGCGACGTTCACCCAACCCATTACGGTCGGGTTTGCCCGATTGAAACGCCGGAAGGGCCAAACATCGGTCTGATCAACTCGCTGGCGACGTACGCCCGCACAAACAACTATGGCTTCCTCGAAAGCCCGTATCGGCGGGTCGTTGACGGTGTTGTCACGGAGGACATCGAGTATCTCTCTGCTATCGTCGAAGCCGACTATATTATTGCGCAGGCGTCTTCGCCGCTCGACGATAAGGGCAAGCTTGTTGATGACCTGGTTGACGTGCGTCATCAGGGTGAATTCACCAAGGCGCCGCGTGAATCTGTCAATTTTATGGATGTGTCGCCGCAGCAGGTGGTTTCTGTCGCAGCATCGCTGATTCCGTTCCTCGAGCACGACGACGCAAACCGCGCGTTGATGGGTTCAAACATGCAGCGTCAGGCGGTACCGACGCTGCGTAGCGAAAAGCCGCTGGTCGGTACCGGCATGGAGCGGATCGTTGCACGCGACTCTGGTGTCTGCGTAGTGGCGGATCGTGGCGGCGTGGTTGAAACCGTTGATGCCGGTCGCATTGTGATCCGCGTCAATAATGCAGAGACCGAGAGTGGTGAGGCGGGTGTAGATATCTACAATCTCACCAAGTACACGCGTTCAAACCAGAATACCTGTATCAATCAGAAGCCGCTCGTAAAGAACGGCGATGTCGTTGCTCGCGGCGACATCCTTGCGGACGGCCCGTCAATCGATACCGGCGAGCTGGCGCTCGGCCAGAACATCCGCATGGCGTTCATGACCTGGAATGGCTACAACTTTGAGGATTCGATTCTGATCTCTGAGCGAATCGTCAAGGAAGATCGTTTTACGACGATCCATATTCAGGAACTGACCTGTATTGCGCGCGATACGAAGCTGGGTTCAGAAGAAATTACTTGTGATATCCCGAACGTCGGCGAAGGTGCACTCGGTAAGTTGGACGAATCCGGTATTGTCTACATTGGTGCTGAAGTCGAGGCCGGTGACATCCTGGTCGGCAAGGTGACGCCGAAAGGCGAAACCCAGCTGACGCCGGAAGAAAAACTATTGCGGGCCATCTTCGGCGAGAAAGCTTCTGACGTGAAAGATACCTCGCTGCGTGTACCCTCCAGTTACAACGGCACGGTGATTGACGTTCAGGTCTTCACCCGCGATGGTATCCCGAAGGATCAGCGAGCACTCGATATCGAGCGTCAGATGCTCGATGAAGTTCGCAAGAATATCGACGAAGAGTATCGCATCGTTGAGACAGCGACTTTTGAGCGCCTGACTGATTCACTTGCCAACAAGGTTGTGATTGCAGGTCCCGGCCTTAAGAAAGGTGACAAGGCCACGCGTGACTTCCTGAAGAACCTTGAAGCAAGTGACTTCTTCAAGCTGCGCATGGAGAAGGACGATCTCAACGATCTGCTGGAAGCTGCAGAAGCGCGTCTCAAGGAGCGTCGCAAAGAGCTGGACGAGCGATTCGAGGAACAGAAGGGCAAACTCGAGTCCGGTGATGACTTGGCGCCTGGTGTCCTCAAGATCGTCAAGGTCTACCTGGCAATCAAGCGTCGCATTCAGCCGGGTGACAAGATGGCCGGCAGACATGGTAACAAGGGTGTGATCTCGGTCATTAAGCCAGTTGAAGACATGCCGTTCGACGATAACGGTGAGCCGATCGACATCGTGCTTAACCCGCTCGGTGTTCCGAAGCGAATGAATGTCGGTCAGATTCTGGAAACTCACCTGGGTTGGGCCGCTCATGGCCTCGGGATCAAGATCGGCGAGATGCTGGATCAGCAACGCAGTGCAGCAGAGATCAGGGAATTCCTCGAGGCGATTTACAATCAGAGTGGCCGCATCGAAGACTTCAATGAGTTCTCCGAAGAGGAACTGCTGGAAATGGCCGGTAACCTGCGCGGTGGTGTGCCGATGGCGACCAACGTATTCGACGGCGCGACTGAAGCAGAAATAAAGAAGATGCTGGAACTGGCAGACCTGCCGACCGATGGCCAATGTACACTGTATGATGGCTGTACCGGCGAGCAGTTCGATCGGCCGGTGACAGTAGGCTACATGTACATGCTGAAGCTGAACCACCTGGTTGACGACAAGATGCACGCCCGCTCAACCGGCTCTTATAGTCTGGTTACCCAGCAGCCGCTGGGAGGCAAGGCGCAGTTTGGTGGTCAGCGATTCGGTGAGATGGAAGTCTGGGCTCTGGAAGCATACGGGGCGGCTTATACGCTGCAGGAAATGCTCACGGTTAAGTCAGACGACGTCCACGGCCGGACCCGCATGTACAAGAACATCGTTGATGGCGATCACCGCATGGAACCGGGCATGCCCGAGTCGTTCAATGTGTTGGTGAAGGAAATCCGATCGTTGGGTATCGATATCGAACTGGAGCATGACTGACGCCTGAGGCGTCAATTGCAACCTGAAGATATCGACTGACACATATTTAGGAGAAAAGCCTTGAAAGATTTGCTCAATATACTGAAAGCACAAGGACAGTCAGAAGAGTTCGATTCGCTCCGAATCGGCCTCGCTTCACCCGACATGATCCGCAGCTGGTCTTACGGCGAGGTGAAAAAGCCCGAAACGATTAACTATCGGACCTTCAAGCCCGAGCGCGATGGCCTGTTCTGCGCCAAGATCTTCGGCCCTAACAAAGACTATGAGTGCCTTTGCGGCAAATACAAGCGCCTCAAGCATCGCGGTGTCATCTGCGAGAAGTGCGGTGTTGAAGTGGCGCTGGCCAAGGTTCGGCGTGAGCGCATGGGCCACATTGAGCTGGCCAGCCCGGTGGCACACATCTGGTTCCTGAAGTCTTTGCCGTCTCGTATCGGCCTGCTCATGGACATGACCCTGCGTGACATCGAGCGCGTTCTTTACTTCGAATCATTCGTCGTGATCGATCCCGGTCTGACGACGCTTGAGAAGCGCCAGCTGCTCACTGATGAGCAGTACTACGAAGCGCTTGAAGAGTTTGGTGACGAGTTTGACGCGAAAATGGGTGCGGAAGCTATCCAGGAACTCATGGAAGACATGGATGTTGATGATGAAATCGCTACGATCCGTGAAGAACTGCCGCAGACCAACTCAGATACAAAGATTAAGAAGCTGACCAAGCGACTCAAACTGATGGAAGCTTTCCAGAAGTCAGGCAACAAGCCAGAGTGGATGATTCTGAATGTTCTGCCTGTGCTGCCGCCGGATCTGCGTCCGCTGGTACCGCTCGAAGGTGGACGTTTTGCGACGTCTGACCTGAATGACCTGTACCGTCGGGTGATCAACCGAAACAATCGACTGAAGCGCCTGCTCGATCTGGCTGCGCCGGATATCATCGTCCGAAACGAAAAGCGCATGTTGCAGGAAGCCGTTGATGCGCTGCTCGATAATGGTCGTCGCGGTCGTGCTATCACAGGTACTAACAAGCGCCCGCTCAAGTCTCTGGCTGACATGATCAAGGGTAAACAAGGTCGATTCCGTCAGAATCTGCTCGGTAAGCGCGTTGATTACTCGGGTCGATCCGTGATTGTAGTTGGCCCGACGCTGCGACTGCACCAGTGCGGTCTGCCTAAGAAGATGGCGCTGGAACTGTTCAAGCCATTCATCTTCGGTAAGTTGGAAGCACGTGGTCTGGCGACAACCATTAAAGCCGCCAAGAAAATGGTGGAAAAGGAAACCGCCGAAGTCTGGGATATCCTGGCTGAAGTGATCCGCGAACACCCGGTGTTGCTCAACAGGGCGCCGACACTGCACCGTCTTGGTATTCAGGCATTCGAGCCTGTGCTGATCGAAGGTAAGGCGATTCAGCTGCACCCGCTGGTCTGTACAGCCTACAACGCAGACTTCGATGGTGACCAGATGGCGGTACACGTACCGCTGACTCTGGAAGCCCAGCTCGAAGCACGTGCGCTGATGATGTCAACCAACAACGTTCTGCTGCCGGCTGACGGTGAACCGATTATCGTCCCCTCTCAGGACGTAGTGCTGGGCGTTTACTGGATGACCCGCGAGCGAGTCAATGACAAGGGCGAAGGCATGTTCTTCGCTGATGTCGAAGAAGTATCCCGCGCCTACCGCAGCGGCCAGGTTGGCCTGCAGGCACGTGTCAAAGTCCGCGTGACGCAGAAGCTGTTTAACGACGCTGGTGAACTGGAAGAGGTTCGTGAAGTTGTCGATACGACGATCGGTCGGGCGCTGATCTACGAGATAGTGCCAGACGGCATTACCTACTCTCGCATCAATGCGACGATGGGTAACAAGGATATCTCTCGGTTGATCAACTTGTGTTACCGCACAGTCGGTCTGAAGGAAACAGTCATCTTCTGTGACCAGCTGATGTACATGGGTTATGAATATTCGACGCGCTCAGGTGCGTCCATCGGTGTCGAAGACTTCGTCATTCCTGATGAGAAAGCCAGCATTATTGGTGAGGCCGAAGACGAGATTCGTGAGATCGAATCTCAGTTTGCCTCGGGTCTGGTGACCCAGGGTGAGAAATACAACAAGGTGATTGACATCTGGACGCGTGCCAACGACATGGTTGGTGCTGCGATGATGGACACCCTGTCAAAAGAAACGGTGAAGAACCGCGAGGGCGAAGACGAAGAACAGACCTCCTTCAACAGTGTCTGGATGTATTCTGACTCCGGTGCCCGGGGTAGCCCCGCTCAGATACGGCAGCTGTCCGGTATGCGTGGTTTGATGACCAAGCCGGATGGTTCAATCATTGAGACGCCGATCACGGCGAACTTCCGTGAAGGTCTGTCGGTGATGCAGTACTTTATTTCGACTCACGGTGCTCGAAAGGGCCTGGCTGACACCGCACTGAAGACAGCGAACTCGGGTTACCTGACGCGCCGCCTGGTCGACGTGGCCCAGGATCTCGTCATCACGGAAACAGACTGCGGCACTGACAAGGGCATGGTGATGTCCGCTGTGATCGAAGGCGGTGATGTTGTCGTCCCTCTGGGTGACAGAGTGCTGGGTCGAGTCGTAGCAGAAGACGTCTTCACTTCTGATGGTAAAGACGTTGTCATTGAAAGCGGCACCATGGTAGACGAGAAACTGGTCGAGAAGATTGATGACGCTGGTATTGATGAAATCCTCGTTCGCAGTCCGATCAGTTGTGAAACCCGCTATGGCGTCTGCTCGAAGTGTTACGGTCGTGATCTCGGTCGCGGTCACCTGGTTAACATCGGCGAAGCGGTCGGTGTTATCGCTGCCCAGTCAATCGGTGAACCGGGCACACAGCTCACCATGCGTACCTTCCACATTGGTGGGGCTGCGTCACGCGCTACAGCGATCGACAATGTCCAGGTGAAGCACGCCGGTCGAATCCGACTGCATAATCTCAAGACCATTACCAAGGAGAACGGTGAACTGGTAGCGGTATCCCGTTCTGGCGAGATCGCGGTTTCCGATGACGAGACAGGTCGCGAGCGTGAAAGGTACAAGCTGCCTTACGGTGCTGTGCTCAAGAAGGGCGAAGATGAGCACGTCGAAGCAGGCGAAATCGTTGCTAACTGGGATCCGCATACTCACCCGATCGTCTCTGAAGTGGCGGGTAAGGTCGTCTTCGAAGGCATGGAAGAGGGCATCACGGTTCGACGTCAGACTGATGAGTTGACCGGTCTCTCGAGTATTTCCGTGATTGACCCGAAAGATCGACCGAGTGCTGGTAAGGACACGCGTCCTGCGGTGCAGCTGGTGGATGACAATGGTGAAAACCTCATGCTGGCAGGGACAGATGTGCCTGCGCACTACTTCCTCGAGGCGAACGCGATACTTTCGCTGGAAGATGGTGATCATATCGGTGCGGGTGATGTCATAGCCCGTATCCCGCAGGAAGGCTCAAAAACTCGTGATATTACGGGTGGTCTGCCGCGAGTTGCTGACCTCTTCGAAGCACGTAAGCCGAAAGACGCAGCTGTTCTTGCAGAGATCAGCGGTACCGTCAGTTTTGGTAAGGAAACCAAGGGCAAGCGCCGCCTGGTCATCACGCCGACGGACCCCAACGTGCTGCCTGAAGGTACTGATCACTACGAAGTGCTGATTCCCAAGTGGCGTCATATGACTGTATTCGAGGGTGAGCACGTCGAAAAGGGTGAAGTGGTCTCTGACGGACCTGATAACCCGCATGACATCCTGCGTCTGAAGGGCGTCAATGAGCTGGCAAACTACATCGTGAAGGAAATTCAGGATGTCTACCGTCTCCAGGGTGTTGGTATCAACGATAAACACATCGAAGTGATCGTCTGCCAGATGCTGCGCAAAGTTGAAGTCTCTGATCCCGGTGATTCTGACATGATCAAGGGTGAGCAGGTGGAATATAACCGCTTCCTCGAGGAGAACGACCGACTGGTTGCAGAAGACAAGATCGCTGTGAAGGGCGATCGCGTCCTGCTCGGTATCACCAAGGCCGCACTGGCGACAGAGTCGTTTATTTCTGCGGCATCCTTCCAGGAAACAACACGGGTTCTGACCGAGGCTGCCGTTACTGGCAAACGCGACTATCTGCGCGGTCTGAAAGAAAACGTGATCGTGGGTCGACTGATTCCGGCAGGTACCGGTCTCGCTTACCACGAAGAACGACGCAAGAAGCGCGAAGGCGGCGGAGAATCTACCGTGAGCGCCAGCGAAGTGGAAGCAGCACTGTCCGAAGCGCTGTCTTCAACGGAAGCACTGGGTGGTTCTGAATAAATCAGAGCTATTCAGAACTTCCTTGTAAATGGGGCGTCAAGCCCCTAGAATGCGGGCCCGCCAGCGTGGGGTCGCTGGAAAATGAATTGAGGAGAAAACCAAAGCATGGCAAGAATCAACCAACTGGTTCGAAAGCCTAGAAAGCGAAAGGTTGCGAAGAGTGACGTTCCGGCGTTGCAGTCATGCCCGCAGAAGCGTGGCGTCTGTACGCGTGTTTACACGACTACGCCGAAGAAGCCGAACTCAGCACTCCGAAAGGTATGCCGTGTGCGCCTGACCAACGGTTACGAAGTGACTTCGTACATTGGTGGTGAAGGCCACAACCTCCAGGAGCACTCTGTTGTGCTGATCCGTGGGGGTAGGGTAAAAGACCTGCCGGGTGTTCGTTACCACACTGTGCGCGGCACGCTGGACACGACGGGTGTCAGCGATCGCATGCAGGGTCGCTCCAAGTACGGCGCCAAGAGACCAAAGTCTTAAACATTAAAAAGTAAGGCCGGGCCGTATGCCCGATTAACCTGAAGAGGAAACATCATGCCTAGAAGAAGAGTCCCGCCGAAGCGGGAAGTCCTGCCCGATCCAAAGTACGGCAACACCACACTCGCCAAGTTCATGAACCACGTCATGGTCAGCGGTAAGAAATCAGTCGCTGAGAAGATTGTCTATGGTGCACTCGATAAGCTGAAAGAGCGTGGCGCAGCTGATCCGCTGGAAGTTTTTGAAACTGCACTCGAAGCGGTCGCCCCGTCGGTTGAGGTTAAATCACGCCGGGTTGGTGGTGCGACCTATCAGGTACCTGTCGAAGTGCGTCCGAGCCGACGCTCCGCACTTGCTATGCGCTGGCTGGTTGATTCCGCCCGTAACCGCGGCGAGAAATCCATGGCGCTGCGTCTCGCTGGTGAGCTGTCAGATGCCGCAGAGGGCCGCGGTGCCGCTGTTCGAAAGCGTGAAGACACGCACAGAATGGCAGAAGCCAACCGAGCGTTCGCCCACTACCGGTTCTAACCCATCGCGGGTTAGAACGAACCCGTATAAGGAGTTAGAAGATGCCGAGAGAAACCCCTATCTCGCGATACCGCAATATCGGTATCGTAGCGCACGTGGATGCGGGAAAGACCACGACCACAGAGCGCGTCCTGTTCTACACCGGGATCTCGCATAAAATCGGTGAAGTTCATGACGGCGCTGCCGTTATGGACTGGATGGAGCAGGAGCAGGAACGGGGTATTACGATTACCTCTGCCGCTACCACGACGTTCTGGCAGGGCACCGAGAAACAGTTCCCCGAGCATCGTATCAACATCATTGATACTCCCGGCCACGTTGACTTTACCATTGAAGTCGAGCGCTCCCTTCGAGTGTTGGACGGTGCCGTCGTGGTGTTCTGCGGCACTTCTGGTGTTGAACCACAGTCCGAAACTGTCTGGCGCCAGGCCAACAAGTACGAAGTTCCGAGGTTAGTCTTTGTTAATAAGATGGACCGTGCGGGTGCTGATTTCCTGCGAGTTGTCGAGCAGATTGAAAATCGTCTTGGCGCGACGCCCGTCTGCCTTCAGCTGGCAATTGGTGCGGAAGAGAATTTCAAGGGTGTTATCGACCTGGTCAAGATGAAGGCAATCTACTGGAACGCCGATGACCAGGGGCTCACTTTCACTGAAGAAGATATTCCGGTGGACCTCGCCGATCTCGTGGAGGAATATCGTGAAAAGCTGATCGAAGCGGCAGCAGAAGCCAATGACGAGCTGATGGAGAAGTACCTCGAAGATGGCGAGCTCTCCAACGATGAAATCAAGGCCGGCATCCGCCAGCGCACTCTCGCTAATGAAATTGTGCCGGCTCTCTGCGGCTCCGCTTTCAAGAACAAGGGTGTCCAGACGATGCTGGACGCAGTTGTCGAGTACCTCCCCGCGCCTGACGAAGTAAAGGCGATCAAAGGTTTTCTCGATGATGGCGAAACTGAGGAAGCTCGCCATGCCGATGACGAAGAGCCGTTTGCGGCACTCGCCTTCAAGATTGCGACAGACCCCTTTGTAGGTGCATTGACCTTCTTCCGGGTCTACTCCGGCGTACTGAACTCGGGTGATGCGATCTGGAATCCGGTTAAAGGCAAGCGTGAGCGGATCGGCCGGATGGTGCAGATGCACTCGAATGATCGTAAAGAAATCCAGGAAGTGCGGGCGGGTGATATCGCTGCTGCGATTGGTCTCAAGCTGGCGACAACGGGTGACACCCTGTGTGATCAGAACAATCACATAACGCTTGAGCGGATGGAATTCCCCGAACCCGTTATACATGTCGCGGTGGAACCACGTTCCCAGGCGGATCAGGAGAAGATGGCGACAGCACTGGGTAAGCTCGCTGCCGAAGACCCCTCGTTCAGCGTTCGTACCGACGAGGAATCAGGCCAGACCATCATTGGCGGCATGGGTGAATTGCACCTCGATATTATCGTCGATCGGATGAAGCGCGAGTTCAACGTTGAGGCGAACATTGGCAAGCCCCAGGTTGCCTATCGTGAAACCATTCGAAAGCAAGTGGAAGCTGAAGGTAAATTCGTTCGGCAGACTGGTGGTCGCGGTCAGTATGGTCACGTCTGGATTCGTATCGAACCGATCGATGGCGAGGGTTACGAATTTGCCGATGAGATTGTCGGTGGTGTTGTACCCCGTGAGTATATTGGTGCCGTCGACAAGGGCATCCAGGAACAGATGCAGAATGGCGTGCTGGCGGGCTACCCGCTGCAGGGTGTCAAAGCGTCCCTCTACGATGGCTCCTATCACGACGTCGACTCCAGCGAGGTCGCTTTCAAGGTCGCGGGCTCAATGGCTCTGCGTGCGGGTGCACTCGATGCCAGCCCTGTTCTGCTGGAGCCTATTATGAACGTCGAGGTCGTGACACCAGAAGATTACTATGGCGACATTGTGGGCGATCTGAATCGCCGCCGGGGCATCGTTCAGGGTATGGAAGATGTGCCAGCCGGTAAAGCCGTGCGGGCGGAAGTGCCGCTCGGTGAGATGTTTGGTTATGCGACCGACATGCGGTCTGCGACGCAGGGCCGGGCAACATTCTCTATGGAGTTCTCCAAGTACGCAGAAGTGCCCGACAGCATTGCTGAGATGGTGATTTCCAGAACCACTTGAGATGACTGTCGCAATCGGGAAGTCAATGTCTCGTGCCAGACCATCCCGAGTTGTACTAAACGATTCGCCTGATTTGACGTCAGTATAAGTTAACTTGGCTATAAGCCGACATGGGTAACGGTTGACTCGGTCTCCTAGCCAGATCAAATCTCAGCCAGGCCCGATAGCCTGGTTTATTCTTCTTGCCAGAACGCTGTAAATAGTTGGCGCTTACTTACGATATACGCTCGATTTAGCAGGACGATTGAAGTGCTTCATTCATTGTTATCTGACAGAAAGTAAATTTCCCCAGCTCGCCTGGTCAAATTTTTGGTTCGAGGTTGGAAAAAGGCTGGTATTTAGATTTTAGAAGGCGTATTATTCGCGCCCTCGCGTAGGGGATCACCTGCGCAAACCCTTTAAAAACAAGCCTTCTGGCGGGTTTAACTCGACTTTAGAAAGCTGTTAAAGGCTCCGCGTCGATCAACTGTATGCGATCGAGCGGTGAGGTACAGGATCTCAATGAGAGATCAAGGGCAGCTCAACCAATTGAGCACATGCATGAAATGCGTTCTTCCCGATTGAGGGAGGGGCGTTTTCACGTTTTAAAACAGTGACTTGCTGCTGCAGGCGAAACAGAGCAGCAGAATGGAGACGGGTTTCAATGCAGAACCAGAGAATCAGAATTCGACTCAAGGCGTTCGACCACAAGCTGATCGATCTCTCAACCCAGGAGATTGTCAATACAGCCAAGCGTACTGGCGCCCAGGTTAAAGGCCCGATTCCACTGCCGACAAAGAAAGAGAAGTTCACAGTGCTGATTTCACCACACGTCTACAAAGACGCTCGCGACCAGTACGAAATCCGCACCCACAAACGGATGCTGGACATTGTCGAGCCGACCGAGAAGACCGTGGACGCGCTGACCAAGCTTGACCTGGCAGCAGGCGTTGAGGTCCAGATCAACCTCGGTTGATTCCAAAGGTAAGCACTGTAGAAAGTTTCAGGGAGCATCAACATGACCATTGGCATAGTAGGAATCAAGCGGGGTATGACACGAGTCTTCACAGAAGATGGCGTGTCCGTACCGGTCACTGTGATTGAAGCCACTCCTAATCGAATCACCCAGGTGAAGTCAGCAGAGTCTGACGGCTATTCAGCCATCCAGGTCACCGCGGGTGCAGTCAAAGCCTCCAGAGTTAATAAGCCGAAAGCAGGCCAGTTCGCCAAAGCAAACGTAGAGGCCGGTCGCAAGCTGTGGGAGTTCAGGACTGCGGAGGGCGAAGAATTAAGTGTTGGCGACACACTTTCGGTCGAAGCTTTTGAGGCGGGCCAGAAAGTCGATGTCCGCGGGCAGTCCAAGGGTAAGGGCTTTGCTGGTGTCATCAAACGTCACAACTTTAAGATGCAGGACGCGACCCACGGTAACTCAATCAGCCACAGGGCGCCGGGTTCCATCGGTCAGTGCCAGACCCCGGGTCGAGTGTTCAAAGGCAAAAAAATGGCCGGTCACATGGGGGCTCGCAAGGTCACGACTCAGACACTGGAAATCATTCGGGTCGACAACGAAAACAATCTGCTGCTCATCAAGGGCGCCGTGCCGGGTGCCAATGGTGGTGATGTCATCGTGACGCCAGCAGTCAAGGTAGCTAGCGGAGGTGAGTCTTGAACCTCAACATCATAGGCGCAGGCAACGGCGTCGACGTATCCGATACCACCTTCGGGCGTGAGTTCAACGAAGCGCTCGTTCATCAGGTTGTGGTCTCATACCTTGCCGGTGGCCGTCAGGGCACCAAGGCGCAAAAGACGCGATCTGAAGTTAATGGCGGTGGTCGCAAGCCGTGGCGTCAAAAAGGGACAGGCCGGGCGCGTGCCGGTACGATTCGTAGCCCGATCTGGCGCGGGGGCGGCGCTACGTTTGCCGCTAAGCCGAGGGACTTCTCCCAGAAGGTTAACAAGAAGATGTACCGCGGTGCCATGCAGGCGATCCTGTCTGAACTGGTTCGCCAGGATCGACTCGTCGTTGCTGAAGATTTTGCTGTCGCAGCACCGAAGACCAAGGAGATTGCGGCGAAGCTGAAAGAGCTCGAACTCGACAATGTGCTCATCGTTGTCGAAGAGGTTGATGACAATCTATACCTTGCGGCGCGCAACCTGAAGAACGTCGACGTGGTTGATGTCCAGGGCGTCAACCCGGTCAATCTGATTGGTTTCGAGAAGGTACTCTTCACAGTAGGCGCCCTGAAAAAAGCTGAGGAGAAACTCGCATGAATAATGAGCGACTCTACAAGGTCATCCTCGGTGCACACATTTCCGAGAAAGCCTCGGTGATTGCCGATGAAGCAAACCAGATCGCATTCAAAGTTGCTAAAGATGCGACCGGCCCTGAGATCAAGGAAGCCGTTGAGAAGATCTATGACGTTGAAGTGAAAAAAGTCAGCGTCATGAACGTCAAAGGCAAAGTAAAGAGAAGCTGGCGCGGAACCAGCCGCAAGCCCAGCTGGAAGAAGGCTTACGTGAGCCTTGCCGCCGGCCAAGACATTGATTTTAGCTAAAGGGTTCGATTCTTCGTTACTGCGGAAATCTAACGAGACAAGAGACAGATAAGATGCCAGTCGTCAAAGCAAAACCAACCTCACCGGGACGCCGATTCGTCGTTAAGGTCGTCCATCCTGACCTGCACAAGGGTGAACCCCACAAGCCGCTGTTAGAGAAAAAGTCCAAGAGTGGCGGCCGTAACAACAACGGTCGGATCACCACGCGGCACATTGGTGGTGGCCACAAGCAGAAATACCGCATTATTGATTTCAAACGAAACAAAGACGGTATCAAGGCTGAAGTAGAACGGCTCGAGTATGACCCTAACCGCACGGCAAACATTGCCCTCCTGAAATACGAAGATGGGGAACGACGCTACATCATCGCTCCTAAAGGCCTCTCTGCAGGCGACATAGTTCAATCCGGTGAAATGTCACCGATCAAGGTCGGTAACAGCCTGCCCATGCGCAACATTCCCATGGGTAGCGTTATTCACTGTATTGAGCTGAAGGCCGGGAAGGGTGCACAGATGGCGCGAAGCGCTGGTACTTCTGCTCAGCTGGTGGCGAAGGAAGGCCGTCATGTGACCCTGCGTATGCGCAGTGGTGAGATGCGAAAGGTCCTGGCCGAGTGTCGTGCGACCCTCGGTGAAGTATCCAATTCTGAACACAACCTGCGCTCCCTCGGTAAGGCCGGTGCCAAGCGCTGGCGTGGCGTCCGACCGACGGTCCGTGGTGTTGTGATGAACCCGGTTGATCACCCGCACGGCGGTGGTGAAGGCAAGACTTCTGGTGGCCGTCACCCGGTATCGCCCTGGGGTATGCCCACCAAGGGTTACAAGACACGCAAGAACAAGCGTACCGACAAGATGATCGTTCGTCGTCGTTCGAACAAGCGATAGGAGATAGAAAGTGCCTCGTAGTTTGAAAAAAGGACCCTTCGTTGATCTGCACCTGGCTTCCAAAGTCCAGAAAGCGGTGGAAAGCAACGACAAGCGACCGATCAAGACCTGGTCACGCCGTTCCATGATCACTCCTGACATGGTTGGGCTGACGATCCAGGTTCATAACGGCCGTCAGCACGTCCCTGTTTTCGTGTCCGAAGACATGGTCGGTCACAAGCTCGGCGAATTTGCGCTGACAAGAACTTATCGCGGCCATGCCGCGGACAAGAAGGCCAAGCGGTAACTACCCGTTTCCTGACAGATAGAAGTTAGAGGAAATTACGATGCAAGTATCAGCAAGACTTAAAGGCGCGAAGATGTCGGCCCAGAAGGCACGTCTCGTTGCTGATCAGATTCGTGGCAAGGAAGTGGGCGAAGCGCTCGACATCCTGAACTTCAGCACGAAGAAAGGTGCACACCTGGTGCGCAAGCTGCTGGAATCTGCGATTGCTAATGCTGAGCACAACGAAGGCGCAGATGTTGATGAGCTCAAAGTCAGCACAATCTTCGTCGACGAGGGTTTAACCATGAAACGAATCCGACCGCGAGCCAAAGGTCGGGCAGACAGAATTTTCAAGCGTACCTGCCATATCACGCTGGCAGTTGCAGACGACTAACAGCGGACGCAGGAAGAGGAAAGTAATATGGGTCAGAAAGTACATCCCACGGGCTTAAGGCTCGGCATCGTCAAAGACCACACCAGTGTCTGGTACGCCGACGGTCCTGCCTATGCAGAAAAACTGCATGAGGATTTGAAAGTCCGGGAGTACATCCAAAAGAAGCTGGCGCAGGCCTCAGTCAGCCGCGTCGAAATCCAGCGTCCCGCCAATACTGCACGCATCACAATTCACACGGCGCGTCCGGGCATTGTGATTGGTAAGAAGGGTGAAGATGTTGAAAGGCTGCGACAGGAAGTCTCTCGCATGATGGGTGTGCCCGTTCACATCAATATTGAAGAGATCCGCAAGCCTGAGCTGGACGCCCAGCTGGTGGCCCAAAATGTTGCCCAACAGCTTGAGCGCAGGGTGCAGTTTCGTCGCGCTATGAAGCGCGTGATGCAGAACGCCATGCGGCTTGGGGCTGAAGGCATCAAGGTTCGCGTTGCGGGGCGCCTCGGTGGTGCCGAGATTGCGCGGGCAGAGGTCTACCATGAAGGTCGAGTGCCGCTGCATACACTGCGTGCGGACATTGACTATGCCACCGCTGAAGCGCTGACCACTTACGGCATTCTTGGCGTGAAGGTCTGGATCTTCAAAGGTGAGGTGATTGGCGACCGTGAGGATGCTGCCGAAGCAGCCGCCGGTCAGGGTGCACAGTAAAGGCAGGCAGCAGCGATCAGCTGTGGGGATAGTGCCTCGACAGCAGCGGCTTAAAGCCTCAGCGGAAGGAATGTAAAAAGTGCTACAACCAAAGAGAACCAAATTTAGGAAAGTGCAGAAGGGCCGAAACCGCGGCCTTGCGCACCGCGGCAGTTCGGTATCGTTCGGTGAGTACGGTCTGAAAGCAACTGGCCGTGGTCGTATGACTGCACGTCAGATTGAGGCGGGTCGTCGTGCGATGACGCGTCACGTGAAACGGGGTGGTCAGATCTGGATACGCGTGTTCCCTGACAAGCCGATCACTAACAAGCCGCTGGAAGTCAGGCAGGGTAAAGGTAAGGGTAATGTCGAGTACTGGGTAGCCCAGATCAAGCCTGGCAAAGTGCTTTACGAGATGGAAGGAGTTCCGGAAGAGTTGGCGCGCGAAGCGTTCCGCCTCGCGGCTGCCAAGCTGCCGTTCCCGACGACCTTCGTCAAAAGGCAGGTGATGTAAATCATGAAAGCATCAGAACTAAGAGATAAATCAGTCGAAGAACTGCAGCAGGAAGTCGAAAACCTGGTCAAGGAACAATTCAACTACCGCATGCAGCAGTCAACGGGTCAGCTGGGTCAATCGCATCTGCTCAAGCAGGCGAAGAAAGACATCGCCCGCGTTAAGACTGTACTGAACGAGAAACGCAGCGCAGCGGCTGAATAAGCAGCAGCAAAGCTTTTAAGGGATAAGAGTAATGAGCGAAACAAATCTGGCCCGAACCGCAAGCGGTACCGTCGTCTCCAACAAGATGGACAAGACGATTACTGTGCTGGTCGAGCGTCGAATTAAGCACCCGCTTTACGGCAAGTACATCAAGCGGTCGAAGAAGATTCATGCTCACGATGAAGAGAATCAGTGCCAGGAAGGCGACCTCGTCACAATTGAAGAGACAAGGCCGATTTCCAAGTCCAAGAGCTGGAAGCTGTCATCGGTTGATCGTAAAGCAACGATCATTGGTTGATTGAAGAGAATTGAGTTTGGCGCAGTTTTAAGACTGTATCAGTGGAGTTAACGAGATGATTCAAGCGCAGACATACCTCGATATTGCCGACAACAGCGGTGCGCGCAAGGTCATGTGTATTAAGGTCCTGGGTGGATCCAAGCGGCGTTACGCGTCGGTTGGTGACATTATCAAGGTCACCGTCAAGGAAGCGATCCCGCGTGGTCGCGTCCGCAAAGGCCAGGTCCTGGACGCAGTTGTTGTCCGCACCAAGAAGGGTATCCGCAGGCCGGATGGTTCGCTGATCAAGTTCGACGGCAATGCCGCGGTTCTGCTGAATGCACAGAAGCAGCCGATCGGAACGCGTATTTTTGGCCCGGTGACTCGTGAGCTCAGGAGCTCTGACTTCATGCGAATCATCTCACTGGCACCTGAAGTGCTGTAAAGAGGATAGAGACGAGTCATGCAGAAGATAAAGAAAGACGATCGAGTGATTGTTATCACGGGCAAGGACAAGGGCAAGACAGGTACTGTCACACGCCTGCTTGATGACGGCCGACTCTATGTATCCGGCATCAACATGATCAAGCGCCACACCAAGGGTAACCCGCAGATGGGTCAGCCAGGTGGCATCATTGAAAAAGAAGCGCCGATCCAGGCTTCTAACGTTGCGATCTACAACAGCGCAACGAATAAGGCAGACCGGGTTGGCATCAAGACCGAAGACGGCGTCAAGACGCGCGTTTTCAAATCAACCGGCGAAGCTATCGACGGCTAAGACTGACGGTTTAAAGAAATGACAGACCTAAAGAAAGTATATGACGAAGAGATCCGGCCCAGGCTGAAAGAAGAGCTCGGCCTGGATAACGTGATGGAAATCCCTCGCATCACCAAGATCACCCTCAATATGGGTGTGGGTGAATCGATTGCGGATCGAAAGCTGCTGGACGCTGCTGTGTCTGATATGGAGTTGATTGCTGGTCAGAAGGCGGTCGTCACCAAGGCACGCAAGTCGATTGCCGGTTTCAAGGTTCGCGAAGAGTTCCCGATCGGTTGCAAGGTGACGCTGCGACGCGCTCGTATGTACGAATTCCTGGATCGCCTGATAAACATTGCGATTCCCCGTACTCGTGACTTCCGCGGTATCAGCCCAAAGTCGTTTGACGGCCGCGGCAACTTCGCAATGGGTATCACTGAACAGATCGTTTTCCCGGAAATTGATTACGACAAGATCGACAAGATCCGGGGTATGGATATTGCGATTACGACGACAGCAACTAACGACGAGCACGGTCGCGCGTTGCTGAAAGCATTTAACTTCCCGCTCAGAGAAGCGAGCTAGAGGAATTTTTTATGGCAAAGGTATCGATGGTAAACCGCGAACTGAAGCGTCAAAAGACGGCGAAGAAGTACGCGGCCAAGCGAGAGGCACTCAAGGCGATCATCAAAAGCCCGACGGCATCTGATGACGAACGGTGGGAAGCGCAGCTCAAGCTGCAGAAGCTGCCCCGCAACGCCAGCCCGAGTCGACAGCAGCGGCGCTGTGCACTGACTGGCAGGCCTCACGCCGTTTACCGACGATTCGGTTTGTCTCGAAACCAGTTGCGTGAGGCAGCCATGCGCGGTGATGTGCCGGGCCTGGTGAAGTCCAGCTGGTAGCGGTCAGGAGAGAATAGCAATGACGATGCAAGATCCCATGGCGGACATGTTGACCCGTATCCGCAATGCCCAGCAGGCAGGTATCAGAGAAGTAGTGATGCCTTCATCGAAGCTGAAGGTTTCTGTTTGCCAGGTACTGGAAGAAGAAGGTTACATTGAAAGCCATGCGGTGGCTCAGGGTGAGGGAGGTAAGGCCTCTCTCGCGGTCCAGTTGCGCTATCACAATGGCAGGCCCGTGATTGAAGAGATCAAACGCATGAGTCGCCCGGGCCTGCGTCAGTACAAGGCAAAAGATGACATTCCCCAGATTAAAGGCGGCCTGGGTGTTGTCATCCTGTCGACGAACAAGGGTGTGATGACTGACCGCGCTGCTCGCGCAGCGGGTGTCGGTGGTGAACTGATCTGCTCCGTTTTCTAAACGGATCATCGAGGTATTGATAAATGTCACGAATAGCAAATAGTCCGGTCGCCATCCCGAGCGGTGTTGAAGTCAACATCAGCGGCCGTGAACTGAGCGTTAAGGGTTCCAAGGGCAACTTGTCCATGACGGTGCATGATCTGGTTGAGATCGAGCAGGGTGACGGTGAACTGCAGTTCAAAGCAACTAACAGCTCTAAGAAGTCCCATGCGCTTTCGGGAACCTTCCGCTCACTGGTCAGCAACATGGTGGTTGGTGTGTCTGAAGGCTTCCAGAAAGAACTCCAGTTGATCGGCGTTGGTTACAGGGCGCAGGCTCAGGGCAAGAAGCTGAACCTTTCGCTCGGCTTCTCTCACCCGGTGGAGTACGAAGCGCCGGAAGGCATTGAAATTGAAACGCCCAGCCAGACACAGGTTCTTGTGAAAGGTATCGACAAGCAGCTGGTAGGGCAGGTTTCTGCTGAGATTCGTGCCTATCGTCCGCCAGAGCCCTATAAGGGCAAGGGTGTGCGCTATGCCGATGAGTACGTGAAACGTAAGGAAGCCAAGAAGAAGTGATGCGTTGTTCGCGTCATCCTGGGGGTGTTACTCCCAGGATCTCGAAACGAGACAAAGAGTAGAAGAGATGAGCAAGAAAAGAGATCAAAGACTAAAAAGGGCGCGCCGTGCTCGTATGCACATTCGCGAGCTCGAAGTGCCCAGGCTGTGTATATACCGCTCCCCGCGTCACATCTACGCGCAGATTATCTCTGCTGCAGGTGACAAGGTGCAGGCAGCAGCCTCTTCACTGGACGAAGCGATTCGCGGTGATAACAAGGGCAATGTCTCAGACGCCGCCAAGGTTGGCGCGTTGATCGCAGAGAAGGCGAAGGCTGCCGGAATCGAATCCGTGGCGTTCGATCGTTCAGGTTACAAGTATCACGGCCGTGTGAAGGCACTGGCTGATGCGGCTCGCGAAGGCGGGCTGCAGTTTTAATCGACAGGACTAGGTAATGGCTTACAACGAGCAAGATAACGAGGAAGGCCTCCAGGAAAAACTGGTTCAGGTGAACCGTGTTGCCAAGGTGGTTAAAGGTGGTCGAATTTTTGGCTTCACTGCGCTCACCGTTGTTGGTGATGGCAACGGTCGTGTTGGTTACGGCCGGGGCAAGGCTCGTGAAGTGCCTCTCGCTATTCAGAAAGCAATGGAAGCAGCTCGTCGCAACATGATTGATGTTGACCTCGATGGCTCCACCATTCAGTACCCGGTGACAGCCCGTCACGGTGCATCGAAGATCTACATGCAGCCGGCATCTGAAGGTACCGGCGTGATTGCAGGTAAAACGATGCGTGCGGTACTTGAAGTCGCCGGTGTCCAGAACGTACTGGCGAAGTCATATGGTTCAACCAACCCTGTTAACGTTTTGCAGGCGACTTTCAAAGGCCTGAAGGACATGCGTTCACCGCACAGTGTCGCTGAGAAGCGCGGCAAAACGGTGGAAGAGATTACGGGCTAAGCCCCTTTAAGTAGGTAGGAAAGATGGCGGCGAAGACAATCAAGGTCACCCAGACAAAAAGTACCATCGGTCGACTGAAGGCACATAAAGCCTGCATTCGTGGTCTGGGGTTGAGAAAGATTAACCACACCGTTGAAGTGGAAGATACACCTGCGGTTCGGGGCATGATTAACAAAGTGTCCTACATGGTTAGCGTTGAAGAGTAAGACGGCAGCAACGCTGGATCACGAAGTGAAGCCAGGGTTGACGGAGAAGGTAAAAAAGTTATGCAACTGAATACATTGAAGCCAGGTGAAGGCAGCCGCAAGGCGTCCAAGCGCGTTGGCCGTGGTATCGGCAGCGGACTCGGTAAAACCTGTGGCCGCGGCCACAAAGGTCAGAAGTCACGTTCCGGTGGTCGCATCCGTCGTGGATTCGAGGGTGGTCAGCAGCCGTTGCAGATGCGTCTGCCAAAATTCGGATTCAACTCGCGCAAGGCCCGGGTGACTGAAGAAGTAACGCTTTCTGAAATCGCTGGTGTCGACGCGGACGTGATCGATCTGCAGGCACTGATTGATGCGGATGTGATCAAAGGTACTATGAAGCGCGCCAAAGTAATTTTGTCAGGAAGTATCGACAAAGCCGTGACACTGAGAGGTATCAAGGCGACCAAGGGCGCGAAAGCAGCCATTGAAGCCGCGGGCGGGAAAGTAGAAGAGTAAGTCATCCCAAGGCCGTGAGCCGAAGGATCGAGTAACTAACCAAAGCAGACAATGACCAGTCAAACAGCACAGCAAAGAGCAAAAGACATGATGGCAGGCGGCGGGCTCACCGAGCTGCGTCAGCGCCTGATGTTTGTGTTGCTCGCTATCCTGGTTTACCGGGTTGGAAGCCATATACCTGTGCCGGGTATCAACCCGGAGCGTCTGCGCGCACTGTTTGACCAGAACCAGGGCGGTATCCTTGAACTGCTGAACATGTTTGGCGGTGGTGCACTGGAGCGCATGAGCATTCTCGCGCTGGGCATCATGCCTTATATCTCTGCCTCTATTATCTCCAACCTGATCGTTGCAACCACGCCATCGTTGCAGCAGATGCGGAAGGAAGGTGAGGCCGGTCGGCGCAAGATTAATCAGTACACACGCTACGGTACGCTGGGCCTCGCGTTGATTCAGGGCGTGGCTATGGCGAGCGGACTGCAGTCACAGGGTCTCGCGTTTGACACGGGTCCCATGTTCCTCTTCGTTGCTGTGACGACACTGGTGACCGGCGCCATGTTCATGATGTGGCTCGGTGAGCAGGTAACGGAACGCGGTATCGGCAATGGCATCTCGCTGCTGATCTTTGCGGGTATCGTTGCCGGGTTCCCCAGTGCGATTGGTCAGTCGTTCGAACAGGCGCGCCAGGGTGAAATTTCGATTATTGCACTGCTCGGTATCGGTGCACTTGCTGTCGCGGTAGTTGCCGGCGTTGTCTTTGTCGAGCGCGGTCAGCGCCGTATTACAGTCAACTATGCCAGGCGCCAGCAGGGTCGCCAGCAATATGCTGCGCAGAGCAGCCACTTGCCGCTCAAGGTCAACATGGCGGGCGTAATCCCGGCGATTTTTGCCAGCTCACTGCTCTTATTCCCGGCATCGCTGGGACAGTGGTTCGGTCAGTCACCGGGCATGATGTGGATGCAGGATTTTGCGCTGCTGATTGCGCCAGGACAGCCGCTGAACATCATCCTGTTCTCGCTAGGCATTATTTTCTTCTGCTTCTGGTATACGGCGATCATGTTTAACCCGAAAGAAGTAGCAGAAAACCTGAAGAAGTCTGGCGCGTTTATCCCGGGTTTTCGACCCGGTGAACAAACTGCGCGGCACATTGATACGATTTTGACGCGCCTCACGCTGGTGGGTGCGCTTTATATGACTGCCGTTTGCCTGCTGCCGCAGGCATTGATCGTGCCGTTAAAAATAACATTACACCTCGGTGGCACCGCGCGGTTGTACGTGGTGGGTGGTGTTTTTGAATTTATTGGCCACGGTGAAACGCACCTGATGTCTCATCAGTACGAATCGCTGATGAAGAAATCGAACCTGCAGAACTTTGGCAGACGGTAAAACTGAGGAATAAGCAATGAAAGTCAGAGCTTCAGTGAAAAAGATGTGCAGAAACTGTCGCATCATCAGACGTAAAGGATCAGTGCGAGTGATTTGCTCTGAACCCCGTCATAAGCAGCGACAAGGTTAAAGGAAGGAGAGCACCTAAATGGCTCGATTAGCAGGGATCAATATCCCCGATAACAAACATGCAGAGATTTCCCTGACCTATATATATGGGATAGGGCGCACTACAGCGAAGCAATTGTGTGCGACAACCGGTGTCAGCCCGACTGCCAAAGTGCAGGACCTGACCGAGGAAGAACTCGACAAGCTGCGTTCGGAAATCGCCAAGATTAATGTTGAAGGGGACCTCCGTCGAGAGAACCAGCTCAACATCAAGCGTCTGCTGGACCTCGGCTGCTACCGTGGTATCCGCCATCGTCGCGGCTTGCCACTGCGTGGCCAGCGCACGAAAACAAACGCAAGAACCAGGAAGGGACCGAAGCGTCCTATCCGTAAGTAAGCGCCCTCAGTAACAGGGTAATCAGAGTAGAAAACTATGTCTGAAGTAGAAACCACAGAACAGGCGACTGAACCGACTCAGCCGGTGATCCGTCGCAAGGGAAAGCGTCAGGTTGTAGACGGCCTTGCCCATGTTCATGCGTCATTTAATAACACGATCATTATGATCACCGATCGCCAGGGCGGTGCACTCGCCTGGGCAACGGCCGGTGGTTCAGGTTTTCGTGGCGCTCGTAAGAGCACGCCTTTCGCCGCCCAGGTAGCCGCTGAAAGAGCGGGCCAGGCAGCGCTGGAGTACGGCCTGCAGAACCTGGAAGTGTTCGTGAAAGGCCCTGGACCCGGTCGTGAAGCTGCTGTCAGAGCGCTGAATGCCGTCGGTTATCGCATTACCAACATCACGGATGTCACCCCGATTCCACACAACGGGTGTCGACCGCCCAAGCGCCGTCGCGTCTAACGGGCAAACCCGAGGAGAGTAGAATATGGCCCGATATCTCGGACCCAAGCTGAAATTATCACGAAGAGAGGGAACGGACCTTTACCTCAAGAGTGGCGTACGCCCGCTTGAGTCGAAGTGCCGCGCCGAAGCCGCACCGGGTATGCATGGTGCGAAGCGTGCCCGTCTCTCTGATTATGCTGTGCAGCTGCGTGAAAAGCAGAAAGTTCGTCGACTCTACGGCGTGCTCGAAAAGCAGTTCCGCAACTACTACAAGAAAGCTGACCGTCAGAAAGGCGCAACCGGTATGAACCTGCTGCGTATTCTTGAACGTCGTCTCGACAACGTGGTCTATCGTATGGGTTTCGGTTCAACCCGTGCTGAGGCTCGTCAGCTGGTATCGCACAAAGCCATTCTGGTGAACGGCAACCCGATCAACATCCCAAGCTACCAGGTTGAAGCAGGTGACACGATCGCGATTCGTGAGAAGTCACGCAATCAGCTGCGTATTTCCGGTGCCCTGGCGTTGGCTGCCAACCGCGCGCCGGTACCCTGGGTGGAAGTGAATGCAGACAAGATGGAAGGCGTTTTCAAGGCTTATCCAGAGCGGGAAGACCTGCCGCAGGAAATTAACGAGAACCTGATCGTCGAGCTGTATTCGAAGTAACGGGATAACAGAAAGTTAAGACAACATTCTGAAAGAACTTTCGCTGCCGAGCCGGCGAAAACAAGAGGAAAGAGAGCATATGGCACATTCTTCACTAGAGTTTCTGACACCCAAGCACATCCAGGTAGACCAGGCGAGCGATACGCGAGCGAGCGTCGTCCTCGAGCCCCTGGAGCGTGGTTTTGGGCACACGCTGGGCAATGCCCTGCGTCGCATTCTGCTGTCGTCCATGCCCGGTTGCGCCATTACGGAAGTTGAGATCGACGGCGTACTGCACGAGTACAGCGCGATCGAAGGTGTGCAGGAAGATGTGATTGAAATCCTGTTGAACCTGAAAGGTGTGGCAGTTCGACTGAACTCTGTCGATGAAGCCGAGATTACCCTCGCCGTTAAGGGCCCCGCCGTGGTCACCGCCGGTGACTTTCAACTGGGTCACGATATCGAGATCGCCAACCCGGATCACGTCATTGCCACCCTGAACGACAATGGCAATCTTAAGCTGCGTGCTCAGGTAGGACGCGGTCGCGGCTACGAGCCTGCTGACGTGCGCATGGCTGATGAGGAAGAATCCCGCGTGATCGGCAGCCTGCTGCTGGACGCATCTTACAGCCCAGTTCGACGGGTCGCTTACAAGGTAGACAGCGCTCGTGTTGAACAGCGTACCGACCTCGATAAGCTGATCATTGATCTTGAAACTAACGGCACTATCGATCCGGAAGAAGCGATTCGCCGCGCCGCGACGATCCTGCAGCAACAGGTTGCTGTATTCGTTGATCTTGAAAGCGAAGCTGAGCCGGAAACAGTTGAAGAAGAGGATGAAATTGATCCGATCCTGCTGCGTCCTGTTGATGATCTGGAGCTGACCGTCCGTTCTGCGAACTGTTTGAAAGCAGAAAACATTTACTACATCGGCGATCTGATCCGTCGCACTGAAGTTGAATTGCTGAAGACGCCGAACCTTGGCAAAAAGTCCCTGACTGAAATCAAGGATGTGCTTGCTTCACGTGGTCTCAGCCTGGGAATGCGCCTTGAAAACTGGCCGCCCAGCAGCCTGCGTGGTGATGACCGCGTACTCGGCTAAACCCGGGTCAAACCTGAACCAAATATAGGAATACCGTCATGCGACACCGAAAAAGTGGCAGACAACTCAACCGTAACAGTTCACACCGAAAAGCCATGTTCCGCAATATGGCGGTGTCTCTGATTGAGCATGAAGTCATAAAGACGACTGTACCGAAGGCGAAGGAACTCAAGCGCGTTGCAGAACCGCTGATTACCCTGGCGAAAAGCGACTCAGTCGCTAACCGTCGACTCGCTTTTGCGCGCACGGGCGACAAGGCAGCCGTCGGTAAGCTGTTTGGCGAACTCGGTCCGCGTTACCAGGATCGGCCTGGTGGCTATACGCGTATCCTGAAGTGCGGTTTCCGCGCAGGTGATGCGGCACCGATGGCTTACATCGAGCTGGTTGATCGGCCGCTGCCTGACAATGACGAGGACTTCGACGACGACTTTGAGGACGATGAAGAGGAGTAAACCTGACTCGTCCGTGTTTGCTGCCATGACCAGGGTTGTACCTGAACAGAGCAGCAAATAGAGGTAAAAAGCCGGGCCAGCCCCGGCTTTTTCGTGTCTGTAGCCAGCATTGCTGCAGACTTTTACAATCGAGAAAAACAAGTGAGCATGATCATGAGTGAGATAAACATTCCCAATTTTGGCGAGTTGCTTGCGCCCTACCTTTCGGACCTGCCTGCCGCTGCCTATCCCTTCATGCTGTCCCAACTGGAACGGACAGCGGCTGACCGCTATCGCGGTTGGGCAGAAGCCGTGCCCGAGCATGCGGCGGGTATCCTTGAATGTGCTGCTCGCGAAGATGAGATTGCTGATCGTGTCGAGGCGCTGTTCCCGCCAAGTGCCGAACACAGGCAGCTCGTACTCGACCTGATCCCGGCAGCCAAGGCGACCTACTACGAGGCCTTTGCGGGGTACACCGCTGTTGAGCAGATGACCATCCAGGCCAACGCTGAACGGCAGGGTGCCGGTGCCTGGCAACGTTTGAAGGAAGCCTACCCGCAGCATGCAGCGGCTATGGACGCTTTGTCAGCAACAGAACTTGCCAGTGCCGACTATCTTGATGGTTTACTGCCTGACCTCAAGGCCGCCTGAGATCAGTCGGGATTCCGCGGGAAGCTGGCAAGGCCGGCTTCAACCGGCGCCCAGGTCCAGGCGGATTTGCTCCAGTAACTGGCCTCTGGGCTGACCCATCCGGGGTCATCGAGACTGCCTGCCTTGATGAAACGCAGCGTGGCGTCTTCTTCGACGTAGCTGATGATCGGGGAACCGCATTGGGGGCAGAAGCCGCGCGTTACATGACTGCCGGCGGTGCCAACTACTGTATAGGTTTTAATCTCTCCATTGAGCTGGAGCGCTTCTGTGGGAATAAACACTATCGTCGCCTTGCCGCTGCCGGTTGCTTTCTGGCAGTCAGTGCAATGGCAGTGTCCCGCTGTCACAACGCTGGTTTGATCGAACTCGTAGCGGACCTGACCGCAGAGACAGCCACCCTCTGCAATAGAATCATTCATACTTGCACCTCTGTCTTCGAGCTTAGTGGCGCCAGTCTAGGACTTCTTTCCGCCGAAAGGAAACCTCAGGATCTTGGCCGTGAGTCCTGCCTCTTTTGCAGGTTGCTGACGGTGGTGCCAGGCGGCTGA
>JAYQAI010000025.1:34986-38143 GCA_038136715.1 Gammaproteobacteria bacterium
ACTGAGGCTGCCATGAGGTTGTTAGAGACAAGCCAGGCGGTGAGCAGCCCAAGCTTCTCAACGTTGCGATCTGCGCCCCCCAGCTGGATAGTTGCATATGTTTTGTCCACGGCGGCAAGTCTCCAGTAATTCGATGCGAGGTCAATCTGTCGCGACGTGTGACCACTAACTTTGATGAGGTATGCTTCAGATCAGTGATTGGCGCATCAGTCGTGCTGTAATCTGTTTCTCTGGCCCCGGGATGATCGCGGTCAATGGAAGCAAAGGAGTAAAGCAATGGGAAGAGTAGAGGATAAGGTATGTCTCGTGACCGGAGGTGGCTCGGGTCTCGGTCGAGCGGATGCGATCGCGCTCGCTGCTGAAGGGGCAAAGGTCGTCATTACCGATATCAGTCGGGAGCACGGCGAGGAAGCCGCTCACGCTGCTGGCCATGACGCGATCTACCTCGAACATGACGTCGCTGAAGAAGGTCAGTGGCAAAAGGTCATTCAACAGGTCTTGAAGGAGTTCGGTGAGCTGAATGTGCTGGTCAACAATGCCGGCATGTTTATACCGGGAACCATCGAGTCGGTGAGCTGGGATCAGTACCGACTGCACCAGCGAATTCACATGGATGGTGCCTTCTTTGGCATGAAGTACGGCATTGAAACGATCAAGCAGAATGAAAAACCCGGCTCTATCATCAACATTGCGTCTACTACAGCCTTGCTTGGTTATCACACCAGTTTTGCCTACGGGGCCTGTAAAGGAGCAATCAGGACGATGACCTCTCATGCTGCTGTCCATTGCCAGCAGAGCCGTTACAAGATTCGGGTCAACTGCGTCTTCCCCAGCGTGATCCAGACGCCGATGATTGAGAAACTCTACGCCGAGGCCGCTGCTGCTGCCGAAGCGGCGGGTAAAACCAGACCGCCCCCTCCCCCTCCCGAAGAACTGCCGCCCAGCCCAGGGCTCGGTGAGCCCATGGATGTCGGGTACGCGGTATTGTTCCTTGCCTCAGACGAATCGAAATTTATTAATGGTGCTGAACTGAGAGTCGACAACTGCAGTGTCGTTAATCCAGCGCCTTTGTAGCTCGGTAGATTTGTAAACAAGGGAGTGCCATCGAGGTTTGACCATGCCCATCAGCATCTACCAGGACTTTCTGCCGGATTTTCATTTCGCGGATATCCAGAAGCTTTTCATGACGTCGGTGCTCGACTGGCATTTCACCGATCGCGTCGTCTCAACTGAGCGTCATTTCATGTTTGGTCACACGTTCATGGAAGATGGCCAGGTTATCAATCCGAAATTCTTTGAACCCGTAAGGGGTATGTTGCACCCGATGCAGCAGAAGCTGGACTTCATTGGTGTCAGCCGGATTCGTGCTGTGCTCTATACCAACCAGGGTAAACCTGTCCAACATCCGACGCACGTTGATATCCCACTGGACTCGGGTGTATCTGAGAAGTTCCGTATTGCCGTCTTCCATGTGAATACCTGCAATGGCATGACGGTGATTGGTGACGAAGCGGTGCCCTCAAGGGCCAACCAGTTGCTTCTTTTCGAGAACGTTCCGCACTACGGTACGGTCCAGACAGACACGGATACAAGGGTGGTGATCAACTTTACGTTGCGGCTGGCCTAGCTACAGTAACCGGCAGCAGGGTTGGCGCTTAACCGCGTGTTGCCCCTGGCAGCCATTCGGCCAGCGGCGAGTCGAGGGACCGCTCAGATTCATAATGACGAAAATCAATCTTTACTGCGCGGCTCTCTCCTGCAGGTGGCTTGAGGTTTGAGAAGCCCTGGTAGCGCACCAGTTTTGCGTCGCCGTCGTAGTACAGGTCGATACCTGATACCAGCAGCCTAACGACCCAGTTTTTGGGTTCAATAGTGAACCGGAAGAGGTTCTCTTCACGGCCAATATAAGTCAATTTCATACCTAGCAGACGGGTTTGACCGGGAACAGCGAACTTGAAGGCCGTGGTGCGCTGGCGCTGGAGTTGCTGGAAGTTTGCGCGGACATAGGCGTCAAAGCCGGCGTCGATAATGATGTCGTCATTCAGCTCAAAGCTGAAAGACTCGGCGTCTTCAGGGCTGCTACGAGTGATGGTCGCGGTGTCCTTGTCCTGCTCAACGGTGGTGGTCATGGCTCGAAGGAAGTCAGCCTGCGAGATGATCGGGTGTTGCGGCAGTTCGGGATAGCGGATCTCCTTGAAGAGCACAAGCTGGTTGTCGGCGTCGTAGTATCGGACTTCGTGGCGACCGTCCTGCAGATACTGGTGGTGCTCGATGTAGCGAACAGTCTCATCGGCATTGCGAGCAATACCAATAGAGTGGTTCACCGTAGCGGCGGCGTTGAGCGCGAAGAGGACCAGGCTGAGGGCAATTGCTACCCCGGTTTTGAGGGACCTCAAGATACCTCTTTCAGTCGGGTCACCCAGTTGCTGATTTGGATCTTAGAACGGTCGTAGCCGAGATCGACGGCGATCTCGATGAGAGCCTCGAGCCTGGCGGGGGGCAGAGACGGCTCTCGAGCCATGATCCATAGATAGTCGCGTTTGTTACGGCCGACGATTGTCGCGCCATAATCTTCATCGAGATAGACGATGCGGTAGTCGGCCTTGATGGGCCAGATGAATTGCATGCCCCAAATGGCATTGCCGGTGCCGTGCTGCACGAATGCGGTCGCCTCCAGCGTCTTGCGCTTGCCGCTTTTGGGATCGTCATAAACAAAGCGTGTCTCGATCGTGCCGTTAGGATTGAGCGCGTACTTTTCGATGGGGTTCTGTGCCCCGCGTTCAGGGTAGGTCGGTATGTTCGCGAGGACATACCAGTCTCCCATGAATTTTTCTATGTCCACGAATGGTACAGGTTGCATGATTGTCCCCGGTTGATGAGAGCACCCATATGCCATTAGCAGTATCAATAATACTGCCGTACTGCGAATGATTATCATTTAGTCTCTTACGGTTGCTATCAGGATTTGGATCAGGCGATCGTCGCCCTGCAGGATCAAGGCGGTTCACGCGTCACTGGCGCTCATGGTATGAGCGATCAGGATTGACCGGTCGAGGATTTCATTGATGCGCTCGGTCGCCTCAAAAGAATAAGAGAAGCCCAGAAAGGCGCACTTGGACAGTTCGATCACTGCGGCGAGCACCATTTCTTCGTCAGA
>JAYQAI010000025.1:38243-47115 GCA_038136715.1 Gammaproteobacteria bacterium
CTTCTCCGGTGCTGCCTTTAGTAATTCCGCTATAGCGAGAATCCCTGCCGGAGGTTTTTGGGAAGCGGCGGCTCAGCTCTGGGCCTGCGGCGGTCAGGCCGCCGTCGACCAGGAGAGATTCGCCGGTGACAAAGCCGGCGTCAGCGGAAGCCAGGAACAGTGCGGCACCTGCAATATCCTCCCCACGCCCATATGCTGGCCATGGCTGAGCACCTTCAAAGGACCGTTGCGTCGCCTCCATGTTGCCAGCGGCCGCCAGCGGCGTCGCAATGAAACCGGGCAGGATCGCATTGACCCGAATGTGATCCCGGGCCAGCTCCACCGCAGCTGATTTCGACATACTGATCACCGCTGCCTTCGCCGCCGAATAGATCATCGGACCTGCATCTCCACTCAGCCCAGCGATACTTGCCGTGTTAATAATGCTGCCGCCCTCGCCCTGAGCCTGCATGATCCTGGCGCCGTGCTTGATGCCGAGGAACACGCCTTTTGCCAGCACGTCAAAGGTGTAGTCCCAGTCGGCGACGCTTGTCTCGGTGAGAGGCCCGATGGCTCCGCCAACACCGGCATTGTTAAAGACAATGTCCAGACGTCCGAATCTGGCAGTCGCCAGCTCAAACATTGCGACTATATCTGCCTCGGCCGCGACATCAGTTTTGATGAAGGTGGCGCTGTCGCCGTAACCATTGTCGATCGCCGTCGCCAGTGCCGCCTCGCCGGTCTCCTGGTTGAAATCAGCAATGACTACCGAGGCACCTTCGGTCAGAAAGCGCTCCACGGTCGCCAGCCCCATTCCACTCGCACCGCCAGTGATGACGGCGACCTTTCCCTGCAGTCGCATTGATTAATTCCCCCGGTAAATGAATCAGCAGCCTGCTCTCAGCGTATCACTGATATGACTGCAACCACCATATTACTGGTCTGTGCGGGCAGCGTCAGCGGCCTTATGCTGCTCGTTGCACTGCGCGACGCGACTGTCAGCTCAGCGCGACGGCGACAAAGCGGCTGTGACCGTCTGGGAGATGAAGATGCTGATTTCTAAGCTGGCTGAATTGTCTGGCGGTTACGAAGAGCTCCGGCTTTTGCTCGGTGACCAGCTGAATGCCAACCACAGCTGGTTCCGCGAAGCGACGCCGGGTGTCCTTTACCTGCTGGCGGAATTACCGCAGGAGCAGACCTATGTCAGGCACCATGTGCAAAAAACCTGCGCCATTCTCGCTGCGATGGAGCAGTTTGCCCTTCATCTCGACAACCAGGGTCATCAGATACTCTACCTGACGCTGGATGAGAGCGCTGCCTACCTCACCCTGGACAGCTTGCTCGACGACATCATTTGTCTTACTGGGGTCTCTAGGCTGACCTACCAACAGCCGGATGAATACCGTCTGCACGCTCAACTGGCCGGCTACCAGCATGCTCAGCTGGCCCGGGTCGATTGGGTCGATAGCGAACACTTCTATCTCCCGATGGCGTCGCTGGACGACTACTTTACGTGTGGCAAACAGCCCATCATGGAGACCTTTTATCGGCGCATGCGGGTCGAGCAGGGCATACTGCTGGAGGGCGGTAAGCCGCTTGGCGGGAAATGGAATTACGATCAGGAAAACCGAAAGAAACTGCCAGACAAGGTACCGCTACCACCACAGGTTCAATTCTCCCATGATGCGAGTGATATCCTGGCGCGACTCGAGGCACACGACGTTAAGACCATCGGCAGCGCAAAACCGATGCTGGACTATGCGCTGACCCGGGCCGATAGCTTCACCCTGCTCGAGCATTTCCTTGAAAACTGTCTCGAGTGTTTTGGGACCTACCAGGACGCACTGTCTGACCGCGACTGGCTGTTGTTTCACTCCCGTTTGTCTTTTTCCATTAATGTGAAGCTGGTTTCCCCCAGGGAAGTCGTCGACCGTGTCCTGAGCTTCTGGACTGAGAACGTTGAACGAATCAGCCTGGCGCAAGTAGAAGGCTTGGTCAGGCAGATCCTGGGTTGGCGCGAGTACATGCGAGGCATTTACTGGAGCGAGATGCCGGCTTACCGGGACGGCAATTTTTTCGATGCTGGCCGTGAGCTGCCAGCGTTCTTCTGGACCGCCGAAACCGAGATGGCGTGCATGCGCTCTGCTATCAACGCATCTCTTGACCATGCTTACGCCCATCACATCCAGCGCCTGATGGTGACCGGCAATTTCTGTCTGCTCGCCGGCATCAACCCTGATGAGGTCGACGCCTGGTATCTCGGCATCTATGCCGATGCCTTTGAGTGGGTCCAGCTACCCAACACCCGGGGTATGAGCCAGTATGCAGATGGTGGCATTGTTGCCACCAAACCCTATATTTCTTCAGGTCAGTACATCCAGCGAATGGGCGGACCCTGCAAAACCTGCCGCTACAATGTAAAAGAGAAAACCGGTGACGATGCCTGCCCGTTCAATGTTCTGTACTGGAATTTCCTGCTGCAACACGAGGACAGGCTGCGAGGTAATCGGAGGATGGCGTTAATGTATAAGCACGTGGAGCGGATGAGCCCGGCGCAGAAGACAGAAGTGGCGGCGCAGGCGCAACAATTATTGCGCGACGCGAATTCACTCTAAAATACTGCGCACCGTTACTCGCCTGCCCTGGAGCATTTCCTCAGCCAGCATCGCTGGCGTCGTCAGGTGGGATAAAGAGAAAGGTCCTACTCTGGTAACACCGTAAAGACGTGCAACGAAAGCCGCGACCTGCATGGCGGCCGTGCCCAGTGTCCCCACGAGGCAAAGGAGTGCCAACAGGCTGTACTCAGAAAAGGCGATGTAGCCGCAGGCGAATGCCAGCGGGGTGCCGACGCTGCCGGCAAGGTGCAGGCACATACGTTGGCGTCGCGTAAGCAAGAGGTAGGTCCCGTAGGCCATTTTGAACCGGGGTTCGAAGTACCAGAGGTAGGCGTAGGAGTAACGCACCCCCATGACCAAACCTGTGCCGACCTTAATTAGCGGTTGCAGGGAAGCTGCAAGTGCAATGAAGCCAATACACTTGGCAGTGAAGAAGCTGGAAGCGAGGCAAAAGAGACCCGTCACAGCCAGCAGCACCTCGGCGGCGTAGGCTGGCGAGAAGGGGAACTGCATGAAGCCGTGGCGACCGTGCAGCAGGTTGCTGGTGGCCGTAACGTCGGCGCACAGCATGTAGCGCGTCACTTCGTCCGCATCGCGAAAATTCTGTACGAACTGCTGCCAGGCACCCGCCTTGTAGCTGCCATCGTCGAGCTGACTGCGAACCGATTCAATCTCCTGTTTCAGTTGCGTATAGATAGCGGTACCTCCAGCAGGTTATCGGCGGATGGGGGCTGACCGACCATTTCGTCATAGGCGGAGCGCTGCAGCAGGCTCGCTGAACCAATGTTCAGGTGCTCGAAGCGCTTCATCGCTGCACTTATTCCCCGAAAAATCACGCTCGCCCCCTGATCGTCAACCACGCGCTGCTGATTGCCATTCGCGGTGAGGAAGGCGTAGTACACATCGCCCTCCAGACTTGTCAACTGGAGGTGATCAAAGGTCGTCTTACTGTCATTCAGGTCTTTGAGTCGGATGGTTTGCATAACGAATTACCTAATGCCCGAAGTAAATACGCACGATCAAAATTATCGGATTTCTCGGGTTAGAATAGTGGTGAGTTGCATGCGGTCCTTGAGGTGAACCGATGAAAGTTTCAAAAAACAGTGCCTGGGATGCAACGCGTGTCGTAGCTTACCTTGATTCGACCATTGTGCCGGCTCGTCTCGCCGTTGCCAGAGAGGAGTATCCGCTGCTGTGCTCGCTCTGGTATCGCTATAACGAGGAGAAAGGCGTCATCCAGTGCGTTTCTCACGCCTCAAGTTACCTCGTTAAAGTCTTGAAAAAATCGACCAAGGTCGCTTTTGAGATCGCAGAGAATACGCCGCCCTATTGTGGTGTCAGAGGCTCAGGCGATGTCACCTTGACCCGGGATGGTGCGGAAGAAGTACTAAGCAGCCTGCTGCACCGCTATCTCGACGGCTCAAGTTCATCACTGGCAGACTGGTTGCTCAGCCGCGTCGATCAGGAATACGTTATTGAGATTGCGCCGGCGCAGATCTCTGCCTGGGACTACGCCAAGCGCATGTCCTAGTCACAGCTGACACTGCTCTTCGCCGAGCCTGATCTTATGGCGGCTGGATCGAGATAGCGGCAACACCGACTATTGCAATAACGACCCCCAACCACTGCTTCGCTGGCACGGGCTCACGTCTGAGCGCAGCATAGATGAGCGCAAACAGAATACTGGTGGCGATCAGTGTCTGTGCAATGCTGGCCGGCAGTAGATCAATTGAGATCTGCAGAAACAGTATGCCAAGGAAAGTGCCGAGGAAAATGCCGACTAGCAGGCGAACCAGAACCGCCATGTCAGGTCGGGCCGCGGGTTTAAGTGATTCGCCGCGCAGCAGGAGCCAGATTGGTAGCGCCAGGCAAGCGCCAAGGATCCGCCACAGGGCGGTGGTTTCGGCTTCAATGTCGGTTGCCTGCAGATAGAAGCGTGACACGATGACGCCGATGGTCTGGCACACGGCCGCCACCAGTGCCCAGGTGATGCCGCTGGCGTCATAGCCGCCAGCGCCGCGGCTGAAGCCGATCACCCAGTCAACACCCAGGATGACGAGGACGATACCGGTGAGCTGGAGCAGCGCGATGTGCTCGCCGAGCAGCACCAGCGCCGAGATAAACACCATCACAGGCGCAGCGGTTTCAGCGATCAAGAGTGTCGGGCGTTCGCCCATGCGGTACAGCGCCATGAACAGTGCGGTGTCACCGATAGCGATGCCGATGACACCCGACAGCACCAGGAAGCCAATCGTCGCGAGGCTCTGTTCGAAAACGGGTTTGCCGGCAGCCACGAACCAGAGTCCGAACAGTACCAGGCTCACCAGGGACTTGATCATTGCAAGTGCAGCGGGGGTCCAGAAACCCGCCATGCGCGTGAACAGGCGCGTTGCCAGCGCCCAGAATGCGGCTGCAGACAGGGCAAAGACAATTCCGGTCATGTCAGGGTGTCAGTTAGCGGGACAGGGGATTAATTCGCGAATGTGAGTTCAGTCAGGCCAGGGCCTCAAGCAGTTTGCGGGCCGCACGGCTGTCGGCGTATTCCCTGACTGAGGTGATCCTGCCGTCGACGACATCGGCCACTACGCAGACGCGCATACGCAGTGCAGCACCATCGTCGAAATCACAGCAGACATCGTGTTCCTCGACGAAGCCGGCGGTTGTCGCACTCTTAACGACATTCTCGTAGTGAAAATTACTGACACGCTCTAGCACGAGTTGCGAGAAATCAGCGAGCTGATCCGCGCTCATGGCAGGTCCGCCATTTTGAGAACCGCTGAAATCCGGGCTGCAGATCTCATAGAAGAGAGCACGGTCAGCGCTGGCGGTGGCTGTGAAAAACTGGGTCGCGAGGGCTTCGTTGTCCATGATCGTTTCCTTCTTGGTGATGGTCATCCGGGTTTGTGATGGTCTTCCGGATCAATTCTTTCAAATCAGGGAGTGTAGCGCATACTCAGTGTCGCCGAGGCAAACCACCTCTCCTGGGGTAAGGCCGGCAAGGCCTTGCCCTGCCGGCGACTCAGGCGTCACCACAAAAATCTCTGTCAGTTCGACCGTGACCTTGAGTCCCGCTGCGCCGCGTCCGATAAACAACCAGCGCAGGTTACCGCAGTCATCTTCGAGCCCCACCAGTGAGCCAGGTCGGACTGAGTCTGCAGGCTGCAGGTCCAGCATCGCGCTGAACGCGGCAATCTCGCCGGTCAGTTGCTGCACACGGGTTGACTGGCCATGGGCGAGATAGGCGGCCTCGAGTCCAAGGGTGTCGTACTTGTTCTCGGCGATGTTTTCCTTGCTGGTGGCCGTCTTTCTCGCCTGGTCTGCAGCCGCAGCGGCGTGATCTCGCTGGTCGGTCAGCGCTGCAATAATCGCCGCTATAACGTCTGCTTTCTGCATGGTTGTTCTGCATGGTTGTATAGGATTCACCAATTAAGTGCGGCACCTGGTTCGCCGCTGCGACAGTGACACCCGGTAAAAAGAGGAGGAGAATGTATCACAACAATGCATTTTTCAGGGAGATCTGATGTCGGGCTTTTCAGACTACGATAACTACGATGCACTCGGACTGGCAGAACTGGTTCGCAGTCGCGATGTCACGCCAGACGAGCTTCTGGAAGAAGCGATCAGCCGCACGGAAAAAGTCGACCCTTCAATTAATGCCGTCGTTCAGCGCCACTTTGATGAAGCGCAGGCGGCGATCAAGGCAGGGTTGCCCGACGGACCCTTTACCGGCGTGCCGTTCCTGCTAAAGGATCTCAATCTGATGCTGAAAGAGACGGTGACGTCGAATGGCAGCGTTATGTTCAAGGACGACAGGGCAAAGCTGAATTCGACGCTGGTTGATCGCTACATCAAGAGCGGCGTGGTCATCTTCGGCAAATCCGCTTCACCTGAATTTGGTGCGCTGCCCATTACTGAAACCAATCTGTTTGGTGCGACCCGCAACCCCTGGGACCTTTCCCGCACGCCCGGCGGCTCCAGTGGCGGTGCAGCGGCTGCGGTGGCGAGTGGCATTCTGCCCATGGCGAACGCCTCGGATGGCGGTGGTTCCATTCGAATACCCGCTGCCTGCACGGGGCTCGTCGGCTATAAGCCGACGCGTGGCATGACGGCAATGGGCCCCGTCATTGGCGAGGGATGGGGTGGTCAGTCAATCAGCCATGTCGTCAGCCGAACTGTTCGGGATTCAGCAGCGATGCTGGACGCCTCAACCGGACCTGAACCCGGTGACCCTTATGCACCGCCGCATTTTGACGGACGCTTTCTCGACGAAGTTACGAAACCGCCGGGCAGTCTCCGGGTCGCAATGATCCCGGAGAAGATCGGCAGTGGTACATACTCCCCGTCTGTGCGTGCTGCACTGCAAGAGGCAGCCGAACTGATGACGTCGCTTGGCCACCATGTTGAGGAGGCAACGCCGGAAATTGACGGTTATGCGCTGCAGTTCGCCAGTGGTGCCCTGTTGGGTGCCAACCTGGCGTTGAAGGTCACCCAGCGCGAAGAAGAACTGGGCCGCGCCCTGCAGGAAGGCGACCTCGAGCCAGGCACCATGGCGTTGATCGAGTACGGGCGGAGTCTGAACGCTGAAGCTTGTGCGAAAGCCAGCCAGATCAATCACATGAGCGGCCGAATCATGGGGCGTTTTCACGCACACTATGATGTCATCCTGTCGCCTACGCTGGCGAGTCTGCCGGTACCCATCGGCCATTTTGGTGAAGGCGACGTTGGCCAGAAACTGGGTGAATTCATGGGCAATACCTCGATGTTTAACCAGACCGGGCAGCCCTCTATTTCGTTGCCGCTGGCCTGGAGTGATGAAGGGCTGCCGATCGGTATTATGTTCAGCGCAGCTTTCGGTGAAGACGCGATGCTGTTCCGTCTTGCTGGTCAGCTCGAGCAGGCGCGGCCCTGGTCTCAGCACAGGGCACCGCACCACGTCACCAACCTCTGACGAGCTGGAAGGCACGCATGGAAACCCGGGAAGAAAGCCAGGTCGCACTGGCCAGTGGCGAATTGGCAGGAACTATTGAAGAAGGTGTCCATGTGTTTCGTGGTGTGCCTTATGCGGCTCCGCCAGTCGGTGACCTGCGCTGGCGCCCACCGCAACCGGTTGCTGGCTGGCGGGGCGTGCGTGACGCTAAATCGTCTGGCCCATCTGCATGGCAGCTCCGTACGCAAATCGAAGACTTCATGGCTGGCCTCGTTAAGGGCGTCGGGCATGGTTTGATGCGGCGGTTGTTTATCCGGGTCGCTATGCGGTTCATGTCGGCTCCTGAACAATCTGAGGACTGCCTGTATCTCAATGTGCGCTCCCCTGATTTGTCAGCCTCTCTGCCGGTGATGGTCTGGATGCATGGTGGCGATCACCAGGATGGTTCCGGTTCAGAACCTTTTTATGACAGCAACGTGTTGCCGACGCTGGGTGTCGTGCTGGTGACGATCAACTATCGGCTTGGTCTGATGGGCTATTTCTGTCACCCGGAACTGACCGAAGAATCAGACCAGGATGTATCCGGTAATTACGGCACCCTCGACCAGATTGCTGCACTCAAGTGGGTGAAGGAAAACATTGGTCACTTTGGTGGAGACCCTGCCAACGTCACCATTTTTGGTGAATCTGCGGGCGGTGAGTCGGTGGCACATATGTTGACGTCGCCGTTGGCGAGAGGCTTGTTTCACCGCGCCGTGCTGCAGAGTCCAGCAAACTCTGCGCAGATGCAGTACATGTCGCGACCGGTGCTGTTTCACCGCAGTGCAGAGAGTGCAGGTGAGGAATTTGCGTCGAGATTGGTCGGTGATGATGCGCCCCAGCTGGATCGTTTGCGGGCCACGCCCGCACAACACCTGGTAAGAGCCGTTCAGAATATGGAAGGTGACCTGGGCGGCTACTACCCGGTCATTGATGGTTATGTCCTGCCCTACAGTCCGTTCGAAAGTTTTCAGCGTGGTCTTGAGGCGAAAGTGCCGATCATGGTTGGCAGCAACAGTGATGAAGGGTCGCTGACATGGCCCATGATGGGCACTCCGCTGATCAGTCACCGACTGCAGGATGTGAAGCCCGATGACATTGCCGATCTCATCCGGGCAGAATTCGGTGAAGATGCGCCGCGGATATTCGAGTTGTATCCGGGCCTGGAAGAAGGCACATCCGCAGCACAGGCTGAAATCCTGGGTGACAGCATGTTTGGTGCCAAAGCCTATTTCTACGCTGCCCGTCATGCGGGCAATGGTGAGTCTGCCTTTCTTTACTATTTTACGAATACCTCCCCGCTGAAAAACCA
>JAYQAI010000026.1:0-5920 GCA_038136715.1 Gammaproteobacteria bacterium
AGAATTAGTCCTTTGCCAGGCACACCAGTACCTGGCGCTTACGTGCGCCGCTGTAAGGATAACGGCCATGCATCACACGGTAATTATCGATGAGCGCAATGTCGCCGTCCTGCCAGTCGAGGGGTACCGTAAATTTTTCTGACAGTGCCACTATCTTCTCCAACGCGGCGTCAGGTATCGGCTCATCATTGCCGAATGTCATGACAGGCCGGTTGCTGCCCACCCGAGGCTTCCAGCCGCGATGCACGGCAATAACCTGATTAAAGAAAGTTTGTCTGCCGTCGTTCAGTTGCCGCACAGCCGGCAGGGCAGGGGTGGTCGCTTCGAGGGAACCGTCCGCCTGCCAGGCCCAGGTGTAGCCGAGTTCGCCGAGCCGCGCTTCAGCCTGCGCTGCTGTCTCGACGCTCAATGTGCTGTGCCAGCTGCGACCCTGGCCTGACGCCAGGTCGTCAGCTGCGGGCATGTGTGTCGTGTATTTCAAGCCGATTGCTGCAAACTTCGCAGCGATATCCGGATCCTCACCAGCGAGAGCCTGGTACAGATGGTCTGATCGACAGATCGGTGTCGCCCCGCCGGACTGGGCGGCGGACTGGCAGTAGAAGAATAATTTCTGCGGGTAGACTGGGGTCTGTGCCATCTCGTGATGAAGGAATATCTCGACGTCAGGTGGTGCTTCATTCGCGGTAAAAACCCGTGGCGTCAGGTTGATGCGGACAGCATTCGAGAGTGATTCTGCGTAAGTAAAGTCACCGTAGCCGAAAGCGGCTGTAAAAGTGTCAAACTGAGCTGGGGAAGTGACGGGGAAGCCCCTGAATAGGATCGCGCCTTCCGTCGCAAGGTCGCCTTTGAGTCGATCGAGGTTGGTCGTCACCCAGTCGGTCAGTTGCTCGCTTCGGGTAATTCCGGTGTTTATTTCGACGTGAGGAAAACCCATATCTGTTTTTTTCCGCCTGTGCCTGCTGGTGCCGAATCGCTGGCCAGCAGCGGAAATATAACGGAAAAGCGGGCGGGTTACCCGAACTACAGGGCTCACGGCTGTTTATCGGACTTTAACCTTCATGGGTGCCTGCTCCCAGAGAATAAAAGCGGATTTTCCTGAAGTTGAGAACACATCGATGAGGGGAAGTCTTTGTTCGGAAAAACCGAGCTGTTGAGTCGTTTCTTACGAATTGTTTAGAGATTCTACCGCCCTAGAATTCGCGCAAAATTTAAACCCTAAAAAAGAGTAAAGACTATGACTGGTAACCAATCCCAGGAAATGAAAGAGCAGGCTGAAAGCGCTGTCGCACCTTCGCAGAGCCGATTAGCGACTATCATCGACGACCCATTTGCATCCATGTTTGCGGGCACTGTCTCCGTTGCGATCGCCTTCTCTGTTGTTGTCGGTGGCTCTGCGCTGGTCAGCGCCCTGCTCTAACAGCTCTCTTCACTGAATCGTCAGTGGCGTATCCCCAATGCGTCACTGACGAGACTGCTCCCCACTTCAGATAACGTCAGCCTAGCTTAGGCGCCATCTACCAGTTCCTGAGCGTCCACGTCCTGTGGACAGACAGCGATAAAGACCGTCCCCAGCAGCTTTTCCCGAAGTAAAGCCAGGAAGTGCTCATGGCTTCCTTGTTATAATCCTTCGTAAAGATCGAATATTTGCCCAATACAATTCGATCTGATCGAAGTGATCCTGCCACTGGAATGGGCGCGTAAAACCCACAGCCTAAACATCAACGCCGGGTAAGTGTGCCGCAGCACTGCTCGCAACGAGAAAACATGAGACACCTGAATTACACGCACCTCCTTTACTTCTGGACTGTTGCCACTGAGGGCAGCATTGCCAGAGCCGCTGTGGTGCTGCACCTCACGCCCCAGACCATCAGCGGCCAGATCAAGTTGCTCGAAGAAGCGGTGGATGCAACATTGTTTGCTCGCGCCGGCCGCGGGCTTGTGCTGACCGAGACCGGTCATCTGGTTAAGCAATACGCCGACGAAATTTTCTCGCTGGGAGCGGAACTGACACATTGGGTGAAAAACAGACAGCCGTTGATGCCGACGACCCTGAATGTCGGCGTCGTGAATTCCATCCCGAAGTTGATCGCACTGCGGATCATTGAGCCGACATTCTCGCTCAGTGATCCGTTTCGCGTGATGTGTCACGAGGGCAGTCTGGACAAACTCATCGGCGAACTCGCTGTGCATAAACTAGACCTGGTTATTTCTGATCGAGGGCTGCCGCCGGGCACCGGCGTTAAGGCTTTTACTCATGTGCTCGGGGAATCGCCGGTCAGTTTCTTTGCGCACAAGTCGATCGCTGATGAGTACCTTGAAAACTTTCCGAAGTGTCTGGATGGTGCGCCCATGCTGCTGCCGTTTCAGGAGTCAGCGATCCGGCGCGCCATTGATGACTGGTGTGACATCAATGGCGTGACGCCCAGGGTCGTCGCAGAGTTTGAGGACAGCGCCCTTTTGAAAGCTTTTGGTGAAGCGGCTATCGGCGTGTTTCCTGCGCCCAGCGCAATCGCACCGGAAGTGACATCGATATACCACTCGGTTCACCTTGGTACGATCAAGGGTGTCAGCGAGGCATTTTTTGCGATCTCACCGGAACGGAAACTTAAGCATCCGGCAGTGCTGGAAATTACCGAGCAGTCTCGCAGCAAGCTGCTGGGTTAAGTTGGTGCGGTCATGGGGTCGCCGGCTTAAAAGAAAGCTAAGGCTGCCTGACACCGGGACCTAACCGAAATCAAGTTCTTGCTGCTGGAACGCCACGTCGCCAATTCTCTGCGGCTGTTGCCAGTTGGCGTGATTCTGCCGGTACGCCGCCAGCAGGCGATCAACCGCTTCCAGTGACAATTCATCCAGCGTCATGAATGGCGCTCCTTTGACCCCGCCGCCGGCGCGGAATTCCAGCAGTTCAACACCAGCGGGTCCTGCGGTGTACTTGTAGGGCTGGCCATTTGGAATGAAGAAAGTCGACCCGGGTCCGAGCCGGCGCTTACCCATTGTAATTTCGCCGGCAACGACATAGTACAGACAGTCACCCAGTGCCGGATGGCTGTGGCGGAAGAGTGGGAAGTTGGCGCCAAACCAGACGTGTGCGAGGCTCATGCCATTTTCGCCGCCCTGGGAGAACAAGAGTGTGGAACTGGTGCCGTCGGTGAAACCTTTCACCAGCTCAATGGCCTTGTCTCGCGCTGCGGCCTCACCATATTTCTCAGCCAGGCCTGAATAGTCAAACAGGCGTGCAGCGTGCTCTTCCTTGATTTTGGTCGAGGGAATGGGCGTCGTGATTTCGGGGTTTTCATTGATGGTGAAAGGGCCACGTTCGGACACGTAACCGCGTGTCACAGTGCCCTGGGTTTTCTGGTCCTTAAGCTGTTCACTCATGCTGTGCCTTCTCCGGGATGATTCGTTGAGCTCGACTGAGTATGCGTTGAATCAGTCGACGGCGGCAACCTGGCCGCCATCGGCAGTGACATGGGTGGCGTTGATCCAGAGGCCAGCAGGACTTGCAACAAAGGCGATAATGCGAGCGATCTCATCTGCTGTGCCGAGCCGGCCCAGCGGGATCGATTTTTCAACGGCGGCATAAAATTTGGGGTTCTCTAACTTGCGTTGGTCCCAGGAGCCGCCGGGAAACCAGACAGCGCCCGGTGAAATTGCATTGGCGCGGATGCCGTGCCGGCCATACTGCTGCGCAAGGTCGTTGGCATAGACGCGCATGGCGCCCTTGGCAGCGCCATAGGAGGAAGGCGGTCTGCCGAAGTGGAATTTGCTCGCCATGGAACCGACAAAGGTAATGCTTGCCGCCTCAGACTGCTTCAGTGGCTCCAGCAATTCGTCGACGAGGCGTACGCCTGCCATGATGTCGACCTGAAAGCTCCGCATCCAGCCTGCTTCATCGCCGGCCATATCAAATCCGCTGGCATTGTGAATAAGAATGTCTGCACCGTTCAGGTCAGCAGAGGCGCTGTCCGCAAACTGGCGCGCTGAGGCGGGGTCTTCAAGGTCAACCTGATAGCCATAAGCACTGCCGCCGCTGTCGTTAATCTCATCCACCGCTGCTTGCACGTCGGCTTGTGTCCTGCCGCAGATCGCTACCGCTGCGCCTTCGGTTGCGAGCAGCCTGGCGGTATGCAGACCGATACCCCGGCTGCCGCCGGTGATGATGGCTTTCTTGTCTTTGAGATTCAGGTCCATGTCAGAAATGTCTCGTTGCGTCCGGTTGAGAGTGGCATCTTAACCCCTCAATGGGCCCAGGTGTTGGACCTTGATGTTCTGGTATGCTGGCGACAGATTTTTGTCGTCAATCAGTCAGGAGTTGTTATGGACAATACACGCGTAGTACTCAGCAAGAGACCCGAAGCAGAAGCTACGCCTGACTGCTTCACGGTTCTGACCGAGCCGGTCGCGGATCTGGCAGAAGGGCAGGTGCGGGTTGATGTCGAATATATTTCAGTTGATGCCGGCACAAGAACCATGCTGCGGGGCGAGGGTTTCCACCAGCAGGTCGAACTGGGTGGCACTGTGCTGGCCGGCGGCGTCGGCAAGATCATTGAATCAAACGTTGAGGGAATGACTGTTGGCCAGGCAGTGCGTGGCCCGCTAGGTGCGCAGACGGTTGCCACCCTGAATGCTGAATACCTTGAGCCCATTGAAGATTTACCCGGGCTGCCGCTGAGTGTTTATCTCGGCGCGCTCGGTGGTTCGACGGGGGTCACCGCCTGGATTGGCATCCGTGAAGTATCGAAGCCGCAGCCGGGTGATCTGTTTGTCGTGTCCGCGGCGGCAGGGGCGGTTGGCTGCATAGCAGGGCAGATTGCCAAAAAAGATGGTGCCATCGTCATCGGTATCGCTGGCGGTAGTCGTAAGACCACTTATCTGCAGGATCAGCTGGGCTTTGATCACGTTATCGATTACAAGAGCGAAGATATCGGCCAGAGGTTGAAGTCGATTGCACCGGAAGGCGTGAACGGCTTCTTCGATAACGTTGGGGGCGCAGTGCTGGACGCCGTGCTGGACAATCTTGCGCTGCGGGCGAAGGTGACAATTTGCGGCGCCATCTCTCAGTACGACCACATGGATGCAGTGACCGGGCCTTCCATGTACCTGCGCCTGGCTGAACGACAGGCGCAGATGGAGGGCTTTGCCTTCTTTCACTTTCCCGAAAAGATCCCTGCGGCAACGGCCGAGCTTAAGTCCTGGCTTCTCGACGGTTCTATTACGATGCCGGAAGAAATACTTGAGGGCATTGAACGCTATCCCGACGCGCTGCAGTTTATGTTCAATGGCGGCAACCTTGGCAAACTGATGGTCAAGCCTTAGTGATATTGTCGACAGCCTGCAGCAGATCACTGCCGATGTGTTTGGCGATAGCCTGATGATAATGAATCAGTGCCGGCTCGTTTCTGCCGAAGTACAGGTGATCGACCGCGCCGCTTTTCAGGTTGTTCTGAATTGATAGCGCCTGCGGTATATCCTCGCCGGTAATGACGTCCCACAGGATGTCGACATTGAAGCGCGCCTTTCGCTCTGCTTCCTCATCCAGAGGCTGGGGCCAGTAGAGCGAGAACTCGATGCGGCAATGGTCTGCATCCTGCGCCGGGTATACGCGCCAGAACTGAATATGATCAACCTGGTGCACGAGGACAATGTTCGGTGCAATCAGGTACTGCGTCGTGGCGTGACTGAGCAGTTCCCTTTGCACGGGTGGTTTTTCCATCTCGCTGTCGATGCTGCGGCGAACACCAATCATTCTTACCGTATCGCCGGTCAGGTCAGTCAATGAAGGCGTGGTGTAGTAATACGGAGAAATGGACTCCTTGTGTAAAGCGCTGATGTGGTAGGCCTCACAGAAGCCGTCAATGATGAGTTTGTAGTTGCAGCCTCTCACAGCCTCGCGACCGTCGAAAAAGACGGTGTCTTCAAT
>JAYQAI010000026.1:6020-8170 GCA_038136715.1 Gammaproteobacteria bacterium
AACAGAGGTGCCTGGCGGAACAGTTTATCCTGCTCGCGCAGTGCCTGCGCCGGGTCAGTGTAGTGTGGTGCAGGCACCTGCAGGCTGTTGTTGACGCAATCGGTGGTGCCGTTCTCGAGGTGTTCGGCAAAGCGGGCGACCAGTTCGGCTTGTACGGCGGGTTTCATTTCTGCATCTGACCTGCGGTCTTTGTTGATGCGGAGACAGGTGCACTCAGCAGTCCTTCCAATGTATCAATCAGGTTGCTGATGAAGAAATCGGCTTCGGCGCCGCGGACGTTGGTTTTCTTTCTGGCATGCTGACTGATCGCTGCCGAGATCATGCGCACGGCCAGGTCCATGCGCGCCCGGAAGGTTGTCTCGTCCAACTGCGGCAATGTCTGCCGCAGCAGTTCACCGGTTTGCTGGCCGCTCGTTCCGCCGCCTCCGGCCCTGGAAACGCGGTTATAGGCAGAGTCGCCTGCCAGCGCAATTTCATGGCCGAATGCGGCCACGTAGCTGCGGTAACCCCGATCCGTCTGGACCAGGCCGAATGCTGGCATTACCATCAGTTCGCACAAGTCGCGCAGGCTGGGTTCGCGTGATTTTTCGAGAAGAGCCGCCAGCAGCTGGGCGCGTTGCTCATGGGTTTGTCCGTGTCGGCGCCGATGCAGCGCATCGATCAGACCCTGCAGGCTCTTGAAGTGATACTGCAGAGCTGATTCATTTTTCTGCCCGGCCGCCCTGACGATGTCCTTAATTGAAACGCTGTGCGGCCCTTGTCTTGCGATAAGCTTTTCCGCGGCATCCATCAACGAGTGTTGCGTAGCCAGGCTCCTGGCTTTCTGGCCATTGGGTGTCGAAGTCATGATTTTAAGTGGGCCTGGCGCAGTCTATGATATTGTCAGCATTAAATTTTCGGCTAACTGTCCTCTAGTCTAAGAGGACATTCAGATTGATGGAAGTGCCGAAAACAAGGGATCCGCCTAAAACAAAAGGTCCCGCCGGTTTGGTTGAGGTTCTCTAATCGGATTGTTTGGTTATGTCGTTTGTCAGATTCGTTGTGGTGATATGCCTGTTGCTGATGCCATCGCTGGTGTCAGCACTGGATGTGGGTTTCTACAGCCGAAGTGATCTGAATGATGATGTCCAGATTTCTCCGGATGGCACTTACCTTTCGCTGCAGGTGAACCAGGATGGCAAGCAGGGCCTGGCCATTCTCAAGACCGATTCTATGGAGCCGATCAACATGATCCGCTTCAATCAGAACCGGTACCCCGAGGCGGCTGAATGGGTGAATCCTACGCGGCTCGTCTTTCGTCTGGGGGAAATGGATGCCTGGTTCCGGATCGGGCATTTCGGTGAATGGCTTAGCCAGGAGGTTGATGGCACCCGCGCAGAATCGATTTTCAGTTTTCGGGGTGCAGAACTGCAGACGGGTTCTCACATTGATGTTCGGGTCAACGAGCGTGCCTGGGGCTTCTTCACGGACCGGCTGCGAGCTGACAACGACAGAATCCTCCTGACGAGGATCCCATTCGATGAAGGCGGTGTAACCCGGCTGTTGGAACTTGACGTCTACAAAGGAACGAGCAACCTGAGCAAGTTTTCGCCCGTTGACGACCCTATTTATGTTACAGATCGTCAGGCGCGGCCTCGCTTCGTGACCGGTAATGCGAAGACAGGGGAGCTGCGTACCTACTACTGGGATCTGGTGGGATCAGATGCCGTTCTCTACGCCAGCGGCAGTCACGAGAGCGGCTATGTTTCGGCGGTGGCGTTTGAAGACGAATCGAAAGTCTATATGACCGACAACCGCCAAACCGCTACCAGGGCAGTGGTGCGGGTCGACATGCAGTCAAAAGCTGAAAACAAGGTGTTTAGTGACGAACGGGTCGATCCATCGTCGTTCTTCATCGATGAGGAAACGCGCCAGCTTTACGCGATAGAGTACGAATACGATCGCCCAGCCTATCATTTCGTGAACGAAGGCAATAAAGCCGCGCGCATACTCAAGGGGTTGCAGCGTGCCTTCAAGCAACATCACGTGCGTATTGTCAGTCAGTCCGATGACAGCAACCTGAATGTCGTTTCTGTCTACAGCGATTCGGACCCCGGTGCCTACTATCTCTACAATTATGCCACCAAGGAAGCCCGGCATCTGGTTGATGT
>JAYQAI010000026.1:8270-18728 GCA_038136715.1 Gammaproteobacteria bacterium
GCTGCGCGATTGGTGCCGCGAACCCTGACGTAGGATCCTTGTTTGATCTTGAGCTGTGTGCGCATGACGATGTAGTCACCATCGGTAACCCAGTTGTCCGCCGTGAACCGTTCGACGACGCTGACGTGCTGATGGATGTCTTGATGCGGATGGCTGGCCGGTCCTGTCAGTTCGCCGACGATCAGGTCGACCCTCGCGACTGCTGGCTGCCTGCCTGCGGCATTGGGTCTGAGAGGATCTTTCATGCGTATCGCCACGCTAACGGGAAGGTCGGGATTGATCTCCAACTCACCGCCAATGTCTGCTGCGGCGGAATCCTGCGAGACGGTGACATAGAGCTCGCTGATCAGGTCGCCAGTAACGACAAAGACGCGGCCATTGCGAATGCCATCGAGGATGTCAGCGTGCTCTTTGATAGCATGCACATAGGTTTTTGAGTACTCACCGGGCCAGAAATCAATGCCGCCCTCGGTATAGTGAATGTGTGAATCTGAATTCGCTGTGATCCACCAGCGCCGCCCCTCGGCCAGCATGGAATCCCAGAAGCCGCCAAGTCGGGCTGTCATCTGGTCGAATCCGCCCAGGGTTGGGTGGCCTCTGCCGTAGGCGCCGCGGGCGAAGACCCAGGCAGGATAATTGGTTTTCTCGCCCTGTTTGCTGAATACAGCCGCCTGGTGACCGGGTGCTCCTTCCATGCCAACAGCGACTTCTGGTGCGGCATCGTTCCAGGCGCGCAGCTCAGCAGGTGAGGTTATGCCATATTCGCCGAGCGCCGGCGCGGACCGCGATGGGTGGTGGGCAATCACAACGGGCTTTTCCGGCAGCGAATTCGCGAATTTGAGAGCCTCAAGCATCAGCGCTTCATCGTCCCGGCTGGGGTCTGCTGGCCAGGGTTCGAGCTTGTCGAAACGGGATTCGTACTCGTGCAGATGCTCTGCTTCATCCTGCGTGTGCGGCACGATAATCGAGGAATGATCTGCGCCAGGCGTGTTCAGCTCGAGCCCTTGAAACTGGATCACATCAGGAAAGGCCTTGCGGGAGGCCAATAGTTCCGGATAGGCCTGCTCGAGATTGATCCTGCTGTGGTTTGGCCCGCCATGATCGGTTGCGACGATCCAGTCGAGGCCAAACTTTTGCGCCATCTCAGCGTTCTGCGGGATAGAGTAAATCGCATCGCCGCCCAGAATCGGTTTGGGTGGATCTGTCTGCTCCCAGCCGACACTGAATCGACTGTGTATGTGGTGGTCGCCGGCGAGCCAGCGCCGCTCCGGTTCGGCCAATTTGGTGGCGCAGCCTGTCAGAAGAATGCAGCAGAGCAGGGTCAGGAGGTAAGGCATGAGGTTCTCAGTAAAGCGGTGTCGCAACAGTGTTCGGTGATGGTAATGCATTCTCGGGTCAATTCCTTGCTATCCTCTGATTTTAAATTTCCCCGGAACTACTTTTCCATGGATCACCCGTTCGTATTTCACCTCGTCCAGGCATCACTGTGGGACGAGACCGTTGCTGCTGACTCAACCTACTACCCGCCCACCTATGATATTGATGGCTTTACCCATGGGACTGCGAATCCGCAGAAGCTGCTCGCGGTGGCGAATCATTTTTACCCGGATGTGGAGGGTAACTGGTACTGTCTCAAGATGACGGTAGAGAGCCTTGAGGCGACGGGCGTGAAGACTGTGTTTGAAGGCACGGCCCCGGTGGGTGACAAACAGCCTGACTTCGAGGGCTCAGAAGACGAGCTGTTTCCGCACATTCTCGGGGGTATCAAGCCAGCGGCAGTGCTGGCCGTACAAACGGTGGTGCGTGACGCTGACGGCACCTTTACGGGTATCGAGGGCGTCACCGACAGCAGCAGCTGAGCACGCCGGGCAGTCAGGGGAATGGCAGGATCGCGGCAGCCTCAAGCCGCCAGCATACCCTCCTTTACGATAAAGTCTGAAACCGCTTCGAGTCCATCGCCGGCCTTCAGATTGGTAAACATGAAGGGGCGCTCACCGCGCTGTGCCCTGGCATCTCGATCCATGACGCCGAGGTCAGCTCCGACAATTGGCGCCAGATCAGTCTTGTTGATGATCAGCAGATCCGAACGGGTGATGCCGGGTCCACCCTTGCGGGGAATTTTGTCGCCCGCCGACACATCAATGACATAGAGCGTCAGGTCGGACAGCTCAGGACTGAAGGTCGCTGCCAGGTTGTCGCCGCCACTCTCGATCATGATCAGGTCGAGAGCGGGGAAGCGCCCGCTCAACTCGTCGACGGCATTCAGGTTCATCGAAGCGTCCTCGCGAATGGCGGTGTGTGGACAGCCGCCGGTTTCCACCCCGAGGATCCGGTCGGCGTCCAGGGCTTCATGTCGAAGCAGGAACTCGGCGTCCTCGCGGGTATAGATATCGTTGGTGATCACCGCGATTTCGAACTTCTCGCGCAGATGCAGGCAGAGTGAGCGTACCAGCGCAGTCTTGCCTGAGCCGACTGGGCCGCCGATGCCGAGTCGCAAAGGTGGTTTTTTCATAGGTCTCCTCTCTATGATCGATACAGACGTGAAGTCTGCTGTTCATGTCTTGATGAAAGAATAGCGAGTCCGGGCTGTGACTGACCGAAATCCCACTCGACTGAATCTGTTGGTTGTGCCGCTGCAACATCCGCGGCTTCAGCTGTCACTGGTTCTATCAGCTCGCAGAGCTGCGCCAGTAGTGCCTGCGCCTCTGACTGGCCGAGCGGTACTGACTTGGTCGCGACACCGATCTGGTTCTCGAGCCAGGCGTAGCTGAAGCCCCAGGCCAGTGCTGTGGCGGCTATCTGCCAGCGTGTGCCGACCTCGGCGAAAGTTGTCACGAAAGTGGGCGCCGGTCGCGTGATCAGTTCAATGTCGAGCGCGGGGCACAGCCGGGTGAGAGACTGGCCCATCTGCAGATCCTCAAGCAGCAGTTCGCTCGTTTCCCTGCTGGCACGCAGGTAGGCGTCCAGTTCGATCAGGCGCTGGCAGTCCTCGCTCAGGACAGCCTTGCAGGCGATAAACAGGGCAGGCAGGTCGAGCTTGCCGAGACCCTGGGTGTAAGTGCCGGTGATCCACTCTCGCGTGGATGTGACGTCCGTCAGCAGGCCATGTTCGACAGCCGCTTCCTGACCAGTGGAATAGGCATAAGCGCCAACCGGTAAGGCAGGGGAGCAGAGTTGCAGCAACCGCGCGAGACCAAGATCAGTCATGTCTGTGGCCACCGTGATAGGCACCATCCTCAGGTTGAAATGGGCGTTCGGTTTGTTTGACGTCGAGTCCGAGTGAGCTGACCATATCATCGAGTACATGGTCGGGCTGATAGGTGAGAGCATCGGCCTCTATCTGCAGCGCGACATGTCGGTTGCCGAGATGATAGGCAGCGCGAGCCAGCAGGTGCCTGTCAGATGATGTCGCGTGAGAAACGGGCTCCGGTGCGGCTTCGACCTGATACAGCTTGTCGTCAGCGGCGACCAGGCAGTCTCCGTGGCGCAGGAAAACGCCCCGATCAAGAAACCAGGAGATTTCGACACCGCCCGACGTGGTACCTTTGCCACGGCTTCGGTTGCGCGCCCCGTAGTCCAGCGCCAGCTTATCGGTGGGTGCGGTTTTTACTTCAGCTGCCTTAACCAGCTTGTGACAGGATTCCTGCATGCCCGGTACCTAAAACAATGAATAACGTTGCGCCAGCGGCAGGACATCGGCGGGCTCGCACGTCAGCAGTTCACCATCAGCACGAACCTCGTAGGTCTCCGGGTCGACCTCCATGTGCGGCTGATACGTGTTGTGAATCATGTCAGCCTTGGTCACGCGGCGACAGTTGCTGACCGCAACTGGCTGTTTCTGCAGGCCAAACGCGCTGGCGCTGCCGGCGTCGATGAAAGCTTTTGAGACAAAGGATACGCTGGTTCTGTGCAGGGCGCCGCCGAAGGCGCCGAACATCGGCCGGTAGTGAACCGGCTGCGGCGTTGGTATTGAAGCGTTCGGATCTCCCATGGGGGCTGCGACGATCATGCCGCCCTTGATGATCATAGACGGCTTAATACCGAAGAAGGCAGGCTTCCACAGTACCAGGTCGGCAAGTTTACCCGTCTCGACAGAGCCCACCTCAGCGCTGATGCCATGGGCAATTGCCGGGTTAATCGTGTACTTGGCGATGTAGCGCTTGGCCCGGAAGTTATCGGCATCGGCATCTTCTGCCAGGAGACCACGCTGCACTTTCATCTTGTGCGCGGTCTGCCAGGTTCGGCAGATGACTTCGCCGACCCGACCCATGGCCTGGGAATCCGAAGCAATCATCGAAAATGCGCCGAGATCGTGCAGGATATCTTCGGCCGCGATGGTCTCCTTCCTGATCCTGGAGTCAGCAAAGGCAACGTCCTCGGGAATGTTCGGGTCAAGGTGATGACACACCATGAGCATGTCGAGGTGCTCATCAACCGTGTTGACGGTGTAGGGGCGGGTTGGATTGGTGGAGGAGGGCAGTACATTCGGTAGTCCGCAGGCGCGGATGATGTCGGGTGCATGACCACCGCCAGCACCTTCAGTGTGGAAGGTGTGGATCGTTCGGCCCTTGAAGGCAGCGATGGTGTCTTCGACGAATCCTGATTCATTCAGGGTGTCAGTGTGGATCGCGACCTGGATGTCCGTCGCTTCGGCGACCGCAAGGCAGTTATCGATGGCGGCGGGGGTGGTACCCCAGTCTTCGTGCAGTTTCAGCCCCATCGCACCGGCTGCGACCTGCTCCATGAGCGGGCCGGCCAGGCTGGCATTACCCTTGCCCATGAAGCCGAGGTTCATCGGGAAGGCATCAGCCGACTGCAGCATTTTTTCTATATGCCAGGCACCCGGTGTGCAGGTAGTGGCGTTGGTGCCGGTGGCCGGCCCCGTGCCCCCTCCCAGCATCGTCGTCACCCCGCTCATCAGGGCTTCTTCAATCTGTTGCGGGCAAATGAAATGAATATGGGCGTCTATGCCGCCGGCGGTGAGTATCTGGCCCTCACCGGCAATGACTTCAGTGCCTGGTCCGATATTGATATCGACATCAGGTTGGGTGTCAGGGTTGCCTGCTTTACCAATACCTGAAATTCTGCCGCCCTTGATAGCAACATCCGCCTTGACGATGCCCCAGTGATCCAGGATCAGCGCATTGGTGATGACTGTATCTGCGACCTCGCTGCCGGGCAGTTGGCTCTGGCCCATGCCATCGCGAATGACCTTGCCGCCGCCAAACTTGACTTCATCACCATAGGTTGTGAAATCTTTCTCTACCTTGATCCAGAGCTCGGTGTCGGCCAGTCGGACTTTGTCGCCCGTGGTCGGGCCAAACATGTCGGTATAGGTTTTCCGGGTAATTTTCGCCATTGTTTAATCCTCGAGTGAGCCCATGACATCGCCGCGAAAGCCAAAGACTGCGCGGTCACCAGCGTAGGCGACAAGTTCGACGGTGCGCTCGCTGCCGGGTTCAAATCGCACCGCAGTGCCGGCCGGGATATTCAGGCGGAACCCCCGGGCGATAGTGCGATCAAAATCGAGCGCGGGGTTGGTCTCTGCAAAGTGATAGTGGGAACCCACCTGAATAGGCCTGTCGCCGGTATTGGCGACACGAATCTCTCGTGTCTCTCGACCGGCATTCAGTTCAATCTCGTCATCGACTATCTCGTATTCGCCGGGTTGCATATCGGTCTCCTCAGGGCACTATCGGGTCGTGAACGGTGACGAGCTTCGTCCCGTCGGGGAAGGTGGCTTCTACCTGAATCTCGTGCAGCATGTCGGGCACACCTGCCATGACTTCGTCGACTGAGAGGATCGTTTTGCCGTAGGACATGAGCTCGGCTACGGTTTTGCCATCCCTGGCACCTTCCATCACCTCGGCAGAGATCAGGGCAACGGCTTCCGGATAATTAAGCTTCACGCCCCGGGCCCGGCGGCGTTCGGCCAGCAGAGCGGCGGTGAATATCAGCAGCTTGTCTTTTTCCCTCGGGCTCAGTTCCATGCTGTCCTCCTCATTTCGTTGTGCTTCAGGTGCTCCAGATCCGTGGGCGCTGCCGCGGCGAGTCGACATTGAACATGCCTGCAGCAGTCAACCAGTCGCGAGCGAACTCGAAGCCCTGGCGGCAGTGCTCGGCATCATTTCCGAGATAGCGCACCAGAATGATGCCGGTCTTGGCAGTCACTCCCCATTGTGGATCATGCAGTCGTTTGATGAGACCCTGCAGGCGATCATCGGCACGACTTGAGCTGAATTCCTCCCGGGACGCCGCAACAAGTGTGCCACTTACGGTTTGTCCGGCGAAGGACCAGGCACCACTGATGTTGTCAGGACGCGCCGCGAGACGTTCGCGGTGAATCAGTTGGTCGTCGCGCAGCAGGGTGGTGGACTGTTGAATCGATCCGACGCGAAATGTCTCGCCGGAAGCGCGCCGGCCAAGACTAAGGATCTCCCAGCCGATATAGCTGGCGCTGTCGCTAAGTCTGACGCGGTGTTGAAGTCGTGACCTTGCCCCGTTAAAGAAGATTGTCTCCTGCGGCAACCATTCGAAGTGCGCGTTTGCGCCGATTTGAAGTGTGACGAGCTGTCGTTGTTCGCTGCCATCATCCAGGCAGCGGTAGAACTTGCCGGCAGCGGGTGTTGTCAGTACGACATCGGTCTGATCGGCGGCGGTAATCCCGATGTCGAGGCTATCACCGCCCACAACCCCGCCTGGCGGGTGCAGCAAATAGACATGGCAGCTGCTGTCAGCTTCGTTGAAAGTCCGCTGCACCCGCAGCGGCCCCTCGTGAAGAGACCGATGCAGGAATGTGCGATCGTTTGCGTGCTTGAATGCGAGCGTGATGCTCGCGGCCCACGCCCGTGCAGGCGGCGCCTGGCTGGTGCTGTTGGTTACCACTCGTTGATGTGCATGACGGTTTCAATGGGTGGCCGGTAGGCAGGCTTGAACGAAGTCCCCTTGGTGTAGGCCATGGGGATCAGGGCGACCTGCATGAAGTCGTCATAGGGGATGCCAACGATGTCCGCGACTTCTTTTTCCTGCATCAGGTGCAGTGTTGTCCAGGCGGTGCCAATACCGCGCGCCCGTGCTGCCAGCATGAAATTCCAGGCCGCTGGGATGATTGATCCTAGGGTGCCAGTCTGCGCGATGATATTACTGGTTTCCGGCGTGTCTGTGCGGCCGGCAATGCAGGGGATGAACAGTACCGGCGCGCGGGCCATGTTTTCGGCGAGGTAGTCCGCGGACGAAGCGGACCGCTGCTGGCTGTCAGTGAGCTGATTATCGCCACTGTCCATGTGCAACTTATGGATCGCAACCGGCATGTCGCGATAGATCGAAAAAGCCTGGCGATAGATTTCACCGATTTTCGCCCGCTTCTCTGCATCGGTCACGAAGACGAACTGCCAGCCCTGGGCATTGGAGCCTGTCGGCGCCTGCACAGCCAGCTCCATGCATTCTTTGATGACAGATTCCGGCACGGGGCGATCGAAGTCGAGTCGTTTTCGAACGGCCCGTGTTGTGCTGAGCAGGTCGTCGTTGCTGAGATCAAGTTGTTCGTGCGCCATGAGCTTTCCTTCTATTTGCGAATTCTTGAATCGGAGTGAGAGGAGTAAACGTTATACGGGGTCTATTGTAAATCGACCAGCTGCCGCTTGTGGGTCAATCGCGCTGCTCGGGGTTGAAATCCTTTGGGTATCGACCGAGGAGTGGCAGCATCAGGCAGGCGAGAGCAAAACAGCCGGCACCTGTCATGAATCCGATGCCATAGCTGCCGGTGGTGTCAAAAATATGCGCGAAAATCGAAGGCGCTATGCCAGATGCCAGCGCCAGCGCTGCGTACAGGAAAGCGTAGATTTTGGCGTAGTGCAGCAGGCCGAAGTAGCGCGCTGCAAGGAAAGACATCAGGTCGAGTTCGGCACCGGCTGCGAAGCCGAGCAGGCCGGCAGCAAGGCAGGCCAGGGCGAAGCCAGGTTCACCGTAAAGAATGAGTGAACCTGCCACCGGGAGCGAAATAGCCAGCACGGCCACCGCCGGTGCCCAGAAATGATCAACCAGGTAGCCAACGACCAGACGTCCGGCGATGACTGTGAAACCGAAAACGCTGATCGCAGTGGCCGCACGCTGCGGTTCGATGCCCTGGTCAGTGAGGGCTGGGATGAGATTCGGCACCATGCCGGACATAGCGATGTAGACCAGGAAAATGGAAACCAGCAGCACCCAGAAGCGGTAGCCGCTCGCGGCTTCCTGCAGGGTCAGCCCGTTGCTGACATCGGCGGCTTCGTCCGGGTCATCGGGGACAACGTCATCGGGATGAAAGAAGAAATACACGAGGGGGCCGGCCAGCAGGATGGGCAAGGCAGCGAGACCGAGGTAAGCCATGCGCCAGCCAAATTCATCAACCAGCCAGACTGTGTACTGGGGAATCAGGATGCCGCAGATACCGGTCCCGCTGAGCATAATGCCGAGCGCTAGTCCGCGCTGCTTGAAGAAATTCGAGGTGATAGCCCGGGTCCAGGTCACGGGTATCGTCCCTGCGCCAAGAATGGCCATGCAGGTGTACGCCAGGTAAAACAACCAGAGTTCGCCGTCGCTGAAGGATGCCAGGGCCAGGGCAATCGAAAGACCAAACAGGCCTGACAGCGCCATCGGCCTGACACCGATTTTATCGACCAGCCAGCCAACAATGGGTGCGGTAATCACACCGGCACCGGTACTGAACATAATCACCAGCTGAAACTCCGCGCGAGTCCAGTCGAATTCAGTGGTAATGGGCACCACCAGTGCGCCGATCGAGTAAAACGGCAGGACGATCGAGCTGCAGATAATTCCGGTCGAGGCTGCCAGCAGCAGCGTCCAGTGGCGATAAAGTTCATTGGCCGGGCGTTCTACGGGCATGCGTTGGGGTCCTTTCGTGGATTCAGCGCTGCTTTGCGACAGCCTGAGTCAGGATCGCATTGCCGTAGTGGCCGACTCGCCAGCCCGGTGGGTCCTGGCGCTCAGGCAGCGGTGGCAGATTCACCGGTTGACCGGCTATGTAAATTGCTTCGATATTCGCCTTGTCCGCGAGTACACAGACGTCCTTGCTGACGTCCCCCCTGACCAACAGCAGGTCGGCCAGGTAACCGGCCGCAACCGCGCCGATCTCGCCTGACATCTTCATGGCGTGGGCGTTGTCGCTGGTCGCCGCCTTGATTGCCTGCAGCGGCGTCATATCGAGTTCTTTGACAAATACTTCCAGCTCCCGATAGTGCCACTCACCGTAGGGCGTGATCGAAAAGCCACTTTCTGTGCCTGACAGCAACGGCACGCCAGCGTCGTAAGCCTGCTTCAGCATCGCAGCACTTTCAGCAATTTCGAGCCGGAAGACCTCTCGCAGCTCGGGTGACGCACCTATCTGCTGTCCAAAATCCAGCAGGTTGGCCTGGAAGGTGAATGTCGGACCAATCGGTACTTGCCTGTCGATGACCGCGGTAAGGGCCTCTTCGTCCATGTAGGTGGCATGCAGGATCAGGTCAAATCCGGCAAGGGCGCAGTCTCGAATGCTGCTGGCGCCTCGGCAGTGACCTACGACCGGCAGGCCCAGTTCATGAGCAGTATCGACCACCAGTCGCAGTTCATCGTAGTTCCAGACCTGCAGTTCGCCGCGAATATTCTGGCGTGGGATCAGGCCTGTGACATGCACCTTGATCCAGTCGACCCCGATTTTCGCCTGGCGCCTGACCTCCTGCACGATCCCTTCGCGGCTGGTAACGACACGACCGTAACCGATGAGACCTGCATCCGGGACCAGCCGGCCAGCTGTACCGCCGACTGAGGTAAACAGGGCGTTACCGCCGACCGACATACGTGGCCCGAGCGTAATGCCGGCTTCGATGGCGTCACGCAGGTCGACCCCGATCTCGTAGAGGCTGTCGGCATCCATGATGCTGGTAACGCCGGCGCTCAGGACGCGCTGGGCATTGCGAGCAGCAATGATGGCAGAGAGACCCTCGCGACGATGGAAGAAGAGCTCATCGTTGGAATTCACTTCATCAAAGCTGACGTGGCAGTGCGAATCAATCAGTCCTGGCATGATAGTGAGGCCTGATGCATCAATCCTCTCTGCGGTCGGGTGTTCGACCCCGGCATTTGCACCCACGGCGACAATTCGGTCATCAGCAATCACGATGTCTGCTGCAAAGGGTTCATTGCCGAGACCATCGACGACCATGCCGCCTTGAATGACACGATGGGTGTTGCTGCCGGTATCGCTCATGTCCGTACCCTGGTTAACGCTTATGCTGCTTTGATTGAGGTTTGTGTGTGTTGAGGACGATCAGACTAGTGTATACACTTTTCGCGAAACTGTATTCTCGCTTAAGCACCGGTACTGCCTGGTGTCTCCACCTTTGCTGCTGATCTCTTATGAAACCCAAAGCGCTGATACTTTCAGGTGGCATCAACCACGACTACTTTGCGTCCTCGGCTGCG
>JAYQAI010000026.1:18828-33687 GCA_038136715.1 Gammaproteobacteria bacterium
CGGGTCACGATTTGTGGACGCCGGGCAGAGAAGGTTGCTGCAGTCAGTCATGAGCTTGGTGAAAGCTGCCTTGGTGTGCAGGCTGACGTGACGTCAGATCAGGACAGGCAGCGGTTAGTTGAGGCTGCGGTGGAGCATGGCGGCGGCCTTGATGCGCTTGTCAGCAATGCCGGCAACATGTACCGCGGCCCGCTGGCGGCGCTGGAGGCAGACAAGGTGCTCGAGCTGTTCAATACCAACGTGGTGGCGGGCATGATGCTGACACAATTGGCGGTATCCCACCTGGCAGCGCGCCAGGGCGCCGTCATTTTTCTGGGTTCTGTACACACTCGCCGGGCTTTTCCCGGTGCCTCGCCATATGCGGCAACGAAGGCTGCACTGGAGTCGGTGACCCGGGTGTTCGCAGCAGAACTGGGCAGTGAAGGCGTCCGGGTCAACTGTGTCGTACCTGGTGCCGTGCCGACGGAGATCAACCAGCGGGCCGGACTCGTGGATGACGAAACGGCAAGGGCCCGATTGGATGCGATGGCCTCGATCCACGCGCTGGGTCGTATCGGCACTGCTGACGAAATCGCGGAAGCGATTGACTACCTGGTCCGCGGTGAATGGACCACGGGTGCAGTGCTCGATGTTGATGGCGGGCTTGGACTGGGTCTGACCGACGCCTGACGCTGGTCAGGGTTTCTCGATTTTCTTTAACTTTCAGGTGCACGCAGCAGACGACGGGCGTTATCGGCATACGGCGCGGCTTCTGTACGCACGTTTTCCTGCTGCTGGTCCCAACCGGCAAAGTTGGTGCCGAACACCAGGTGGTCATTGTTGACCCGCTTTTTCAGCAGTTCCACTGAGTCCTCGGAATGCAGGTGGACATCAAACCAGAGTCGGTGCAGCAGGGCGTCAAAGGCGCCATCCTGGCGCAGGCTTTCGCTGGCCCAGGGACGTTTTCGGGCGGCTGCTGCCATCCTGCCATAAAGCATGGCCATGGCACCGCCGCCGTGGCTGAGGCAGATGTCCAGGTCGGGGTGACGCTCCAGTACGCCGCCGTAAATCAGTGTTGCGACTGCGATGGTTTCCTGACCGCAAAAACCGGCAATGACATCGAGATCAAAGGGCCTCAGGTTGGCATCACCAGCAGGACCGTCGATGCCGGCCGGGGCGGGGTGAATGAACAGCGGAACGTCAAGGCGAGTCAGCGTCGCGTAGAACTCATCCATTTCCGGGGCGGCGAGCGAACGCTGAAAATCCGTGCCGATGTAGGGTGCATACATGCCGAGTTCAGTCACCGCACGTTCGGTTTCCTCGATCGCCATGCCGATGTCCTGGATGGGTATGGCGGCCATGGCGCCGAGCCGGTCAGGGTACCTATCTGCAATGGCGGCGAGCACGTCGTTATGGGTGCGGCAGAACACCCCGGCATGTTCCGGCTCAATCCAGTGAAAGTAAGTCAGTGGATTGGGTGAGAGCACCTGGTAGTCGATACCAAGCTGATCCATGGCCGCGATACGCAGGTCCGGGTCCATGAACGGGCTACCGCGATAGCGCACACCGATGAGTTCATAATCACCAACACGAAAGCGGGGTGGCTCTTCCGCGGTCAATTCCGGGCCATAGTGGCCGGCGGTATTCATGGTTTCATCGAGTACCGCATGGGCGTGCACGTCGATGGTTTCTGCTGTCTGAATGCTCATTTCCCCAGGCCCTCCGGGTTCAGCACGGCCGGATAGTATTCCCAGGTTTCGCGATTGATCTGAGCATTCAACCGCGGGGACTCCATCGGGTGATGTGTAATCCCGGCAGTCAGCAGGCGGTGGGCAATCAATGTGATGGTGCCGTATTGCGGCGCCCGGCTGGCGCTGCTTTGCAGCACACCGGCTGCCAGGTTTCGGCCGATGCAGACATGGGCGCCCGAACCGAATGAGATCCCGTGGAGCTGGATGGAGGCGGGTGCCTCGCGGAATGGGTTGAATTTGTCAGCATCGGCACCAAACAACGTCGGGCTGCGGTTCGCGCTGCGCAGGTCAACGATGACGATGTCATCTGCTGCGGCCTCGGTACCATCGGGCAGGGTCAGCGCCTGCAGTGCCCGGCGTTTCGCAACGGGGCTTGAAGGATGCAGGCGGAAACTCTCGTGGGCAAAGCGCTGTACGAGGCTGATGTCGGACGCAAGCCTGGCCCGATCAGCAGGGTGATCATCGCACCAGGTCAGCAGGTGATGGACCAGGTGCGTCAGGGAGTGCACAGACGTGTGGGCGCCGGCGAGATAGTAGAATGCCGTCTCACGCATGATGGTGTCGCGATCGAGGCTCAGGTTGTCATCGTTCTGGATCAGCAGCGTCAGCACGTCACGCGGCAGCGCTGCATCGCCGATGGTGCCTTCGCGCCATTGCCTGACCAGTGCTTCCCGCTTGTCGAAAGAAGGCAGGAAGAAGTCGGTTTCAAACAACTTCAGATGATCACGGATCTCCTGCTTGACGGGTTCCGGATCGCCCTTGATCTGGCCCAGTGTCGCCGCCTGACCAAAGACACGAATCAACTTCAGCAGCGTTTCGGTTTCCTCAATCGTCTTTGCCTGACGATCAATACCGGCAAATGCAATCGCCAGGTGTATCATGACCCGGTAGCCGAATTCGACGACGTCCAGTTCGCGGCTTTCGAGGTAAGGCGTGATGGTTTCGGCCAGCATGTCAGGCAGCAGTTCCTGCTCAAAGTACTGCATAAAGTCGCGACGGAAGATTTTTGTTTCGAGTCGTTTGCGGTCCTGGTGCTCCTTGCCGTGCAGTGTCACAAGAGCGCTTTCCATCAGGACTTCCTTGCCGGCGTCATACAGGGCCTGCATCAGATGTTCGTTGCGCAGCGCCTGCTCTGCATGTTCGTAACGCGTCAGGGTGTGCTCGGTCATGCCTTGGAATTCCGATTTTATTTGAGTTTTTGTGACGTGAGCGTACCACGCGGCCGCGGTGAATGCCTGTCTCTGCGTTGGCGGGGCGGCGATGTATACTCGAGTAGAATTTGACGATGAGACTTGAGGGAAGTTGCGGCGTTATGGCGGAGCCGATTCGCGTCACAGGTTATCGGGAGGCATTCTCGACACTATCCAACCGTGATCTCGTGCAGGCGATGTACGGTGAATGCGATGTGCTGATGGCGCGGGTGCTGCTGACGCTGCATGGCGAGGCCCATGCGAGCCGCCGTGCGACCGAGCTGCAGCTGTTCCGGCGTAATTTCACCCGTTACTACGCTGAGGACATTTATCCGGCAGTACTCGCTGCTACGCTGGCGCAGTATGACGGTGCACCCGGTATGGATCTGGTTGAATTCGGATACCGCGTCAACATGAACCTGAGCGCTGACTTTGCCGGTATCGACCGACCACTGAACACCGCGGCAGAGACGGATGATCTGTTACGGGTGGTACGAAAGTTCAGTGAAGGCGCAACCTTGTTCCATTCGACCCGTGATAAAGATGAGGTCCGCCGCGAAGTGGCAGAGACGCTCGACTTCTTTGCGGAACGATTCTTCAAGCCTTCGCGTGACCGACGGCAAGGGCTGGTAAGGGCTTTTGAAGCCGGCGACCTGAGTGAAGACGAATTGCCACGGGATGTGCTGACCGTTTTATTGCAGCACCGGTCAGACCCCGACCTGGATGCGCAGATGATTCTGCGTGAGGCGGCTTTCTTTCTTCAGGCGGCGGCCCACAGCACGGGTAACGCAATGGTCCACGCTTTTCACGAAACGATGGCGTGGTGTGCGGCTCACCCGGGCGATCGCGCAAGAATTCAGGACGACCCGAATTTTCTGCAGCGCTGCGTCCACGAAAGTATGCGGCTGCACCCGGCGAGTCCGGCCGCCTGGCGCACCGCCGGCACGGACACAATGCTGCCTGGCGGACGCAAGCTGGCCGAGGGTGATGCGGTACTGATCGATATCGAGGCCGCGAACCGTGATGTCACGCTGTTTGGTGCCGCAGTCGAGGCATTTAATCCGCATCGCCAGGTAGCAGACAAAGTGCCGCCATTCGGACTCACCTTTGGCGTTGGCATTCATACCTGCGTTGGCCGCGAGCTGGCAGCGGGCGTTTTACCGAAAGAAGGCGAAGATTCGCAGGCGCCAAGATTTCCCGGGATCGTTACACTGCTCGTTCAGGGGCTGCTCGACAAGGGTGTTGTCCCTGACCCGGCGCAACAGCCCGAGGCTGACAGTGGCACCGCGCGGCAGCACTGGGCGACCTACCCCGTTATTTTCGATGAGAACAACAAGGAAAGAATATGAAACAGGCCATAGTGACAGGCGGAGCCGGCGGTCTTGGTGCTGATATCGCGACAAGACTTGACGCTGCGGGCTACCGGGTGGGTGTGTTGGATCTGACTGCCGACACGGTTGCGGCAACAGCAGGGAACCTCAGTAACGGGATCGGGCTGGTCGCTGATGTGCGGGATCCGGTCAGTATCGAGCAGGCGCTGGCTGATTTTGGTGAGACACCGGATCTGTTCGTTAATAACGCGGGCATCGTGCGGTTTGGCGCATTCCATGAACAGAGCGTGTCTGACCTTCGCGATGTACTGGAAGTCAATCTGCTGGGCAGCTGTATCTGTGCAAAGCAGGTTGCAGGCGCGATGATTGAAAGAGGATCTGGACACATCGTGAACATCACTTCTGTGAACGGCGTTCATCCAGCGCCATCGATTGGTACCTATGGCGCTGCTAAAGCCGCTCTGCAGTCGCTTACCCAGCTCTGGGCAAACGAGTGGGGACCGCATGGCATCAGGGTCAATGCGATCGCGCCCGGTTTTATTGACGCTGGTATGTCGAAGCCTATTTTTGAAAACCCGAAAGTCAGGGAAGTGAGAAGCGGTGGCGTGCCGCTGCGAGCCATCGGTACGGCTGACGATATTTCCGGGGCGCTGCTGTTTCTTGATTCAGACGATGCGGGTTACATCACCGGCCACGAGCTCGTCGTCGATGGTGGTGTGATCAACTCGGTGCTGATGCACCTGCCACGGGAGTAGCCTCTTAAGCGCCGAGGCTGGCCTCGGTAGCGCGCTTCACCATCACGTTCACGAGTTGTGCGCGGTACGCTGCTGAGGCATGCAGGTCTGACATCAGTTCATCCGGCGAGAGAAAAATACTGCTCACAGCGTCAACGCTGAAGTCGCTGCTCAACGCGGCTTCGTATTCCGATGCCCGAAAGGCACAACCACCTGCACCGGAGATGCCGACCCGCACCCCATCGGCATAGCTGGCGACGAAAGCGCCTGCCATGGCGTAGCGAGAAGCAGGATTGGGGAACTTGGCGTAGGCCGCACGGTCTGGCACCGCAAAGCGCACTGCCTTAACGATCTCGGACTCACTCAATTTCGTTTCGAACATGCCAAGGAAAAACTCGTCAGCGGGAATCTCGCGTTCGGTGGTGATGATCTTGGCCTTCAGGGCGAGCAGGGCGGCAGGATAGTCAGCAGATGGATCGTTGTTAGCGATAGAGCCGCCCAGGGTGCCCTTGTTGCGTACCAGCGGATCGCCGATGTGCGCGGCCAGGTAAGAGAGTGCCGGCACCGCCGACTGAATTTCGCTGCTTGCTGCAACCCGTGCGTGAATCACGCCAGCGCCAATCTCAATCGTGTGACCGCTGGTTGTCATGCTGTGGAGCTCTTCCAACGGGGAGATGTCGACGAGTTGTTCGTGCATCGCGAGCCGTTGTTTCATGGCGGGCAGCAGTGACTGGCCGCCGGCAAGTAATTTTGAGCCGGGCTCGCCCAGGGCGCTGACCGCGTCGCTCAGGGAATCGGGTCGGTAGTAGGTGAATGGATACATGGTGACTCGCTCCCTTAGCGCTGCAGTGCCTGCCAGACTCTGGCGGGTGTGGCAGGCATTTCGATGTCTTCTATATTCAAGGCGTCTGTGACCGCGTTGATCACTGCCGGTGTCGCGCCAATGGCGCCGGCCTCGCCACAGCCCTTCATGCCAAGCGGATTGCCGGGGCAGGGTGTTTCAACGAATTCAATTCGGAATGGTGGCAGGTCGTCAGCGCGGGGCAGGCCATAGTCCATGAAGGAACCTGTCATCAGCTGGCCGGACTCCGGGTCATAGGCGCAGTGCTCGTGCAGCGCCTGGCCGATACCCTGGGTGATGCCGCCGTGTACCTGGCCGTGGACGATCATCGGGTTGGCGATGCGGCCGAAGTCATCGGCGGCGACAAAGTCGACGATGCGTGTGACGCCGGTTTCCGGATCGATCTCTACCTCGCAGATATAGCAGCCGGCGGGATAAGTGAAGTTCGCCGGGTCAAAGAAGCTGACCTCATGCAACCCCGGTTCAATCACATCAGTCGGGAAATCGTGGCCGGTGTAGGCCGCAGCAGCAACTTCCGCCATGGTCATGGCGGCGTTACCCGCGGTATCGATGAACTGGCCATCCCTGAAAACCAGACGTTCCACCGGCACCTCCATGACGTGACCGGCAATGTCTGTTGCCTTGGCAATCACTTTGCGGCAGGCACCCTGCACGGCCGACATACCGACGGATGAACGTGAACCCGCTGTACCATTGCCGGCAGCACCGCGGTGGGTGTCGCCATGAATCACTTCTACCTGTTCGATTGGCACGCCGAGCTCCTCGCACACGATCTGGGCGTAGGTGGTTTCGTGACCCTGGCCGTGGGAATGGCAGCCGGTGATGACTTCGACGCTACCTGAGCCGTTGACCCGGATTTCGGCTGCTTCCCAGATACCGCCGGGTGCTCCCATGGTCGAGAGCAGTTTCGACGGGCCGAACCCGGCGATTTCAATATAAGCAGAGAAGCCTATACCGCGTTTCATGCCGCGAGCCTCACTCTCGGCGCGTCGTGCCTGAAAACCGGTGTAATCGATCATGTCCAGGGCCTTGTCGAGCAGGCCTGTGAAGTTGCCTGTGTCATATTCAAGGTCGAGGGCAGAGCGATACGGGAATTCCGTGACGTAGTTGCGGCGGCGTAGTTCGGCTGGGTCGATGTTCAGCTGGCGGGCAGCGTTCTCGACGATACGTTCGATGGCATAGCAGGCCTCGGGTCTGCCTGCACCGCGGTAGGCATCGACCGGTGCCGTATTGGTATACGCGCCCTTGACCCGCACATAAGCTGCCGGGAAATGATACTGCCCGGTCGCAATCAACGCGTACATGATGGTTGGCACCAGGGTGCCCGAGGTTGAAAGATATGCGCCCAGGTTGGCAATTGTGTTGATGCGCAGTGCCTGGAATTGATAGTCCGCATCCAGTGCCAGCTCGACGCTAGAAGCGTGATCCCTGGCATGAGCATCGGTGAGAAAGGCTTCACCGCGTTCGGCGGTCCATTTGACGGGCCGGCCGAGTTGTTTCGCGGCGAGCAGGCAAACAACCTCCTCCGGGTAGAGTGGCGCTTTTGAACCGAAGCCGCCGCCGACGTCACCGGAAAGGACTCTGACTTTGTGATCCGGCGCAATGCCGATCGCGGCAGACAGCAGCGCCCGCTTGCCGTGTGGGTTCTGGGTTGTCAGGTGCAGGGTGTACTCGCCTGTGCCCGGATCGTAAACCGCGTTCGCGGCCCTCGGTTCCATGGCATTCGGAATCAGACGACTGTTGTTGAGGTCAAGCGAGACGGTATGCGCTGCAGTTGCAAAGGCGCTTTCGACCGCATCGGCATCGCCGGTATCCCAGTCGAAAACCAGATTGCCCGGTGCGACGTCATGCAGCTGCAAAGCGCCTTCCTCCAGCGCCGTGACGGCAGATGTCACAACGGGCAGGTCCTCGTAGTCAATCATAACCAGTTCACTGGCATCCCGGGCTGCCACCCGGGATTCAGCGATGACGACGGCGACCGCTTCACCGGCAAAATTAACCTCGCTTTTGGATAGGGCGGCGCGATGCGCCATTACCGCGGGTGTGCCGTCACGAGAGCGGGTGTCCCAGCCGTTGATTAATGGGCCAAGCCCCGATGCCTCGTAATCCTCACCGGTGAGTATGCCGATCACACCGGGCGCTTCCAGTGCTGCTGCCAGGTCGATCTCGAGAATGCGGGCATGGGCATAGGGTGAGCGTACGAAATACGCATAGGCCTGGCCTGGCAGTTTGAGGTCATCGGTGTAGCGGCCCTGGCCGGTGATAAAGCGCCGATCCTCTTTTCTGGGCACCGAAGCGCCAAACCCTGTTTTCAGCTGCTCAGACATGATCATGGCCTCCTGCTGCAGTCATCACCGCTTTGACGATATTCTCATAGCCGGTACAGCGACACAGATTGCCCTCCAGTTCTTTGCGTGCCGTAGCGGCATCAAGACCATCGGGATGCCGTTTCAGGATATCGACCGTGGTCATGATCATGCCGGGTGTACAAAAACCGCACTGCAGACCGTGCTCATCGGTGAAGGCCTGTTGCACGGGATGCAGGGCGTCGGTGGCGAGGCCCTCGATTGTCGTTACGTTGCAGTCATTCATCTGGACAGCCAGAACGCTGCAGGACTTCACCGCGACGTCATCGACATGAACGACGCAGGCGCCACACTGGCTCGTATCGCAACCCGTGTGCGTGCCTGTCAGCCCGAGGTCGTCTCGGAGAAAGTCGACGAGCAGCTGACGGTGTTCGATCTCGGCCTGAACTGGCTCTCCATTCACATGCAAATTGACAGTTGATCTCATGGTGATTTGCTCCGGTTCAGTGTTGAGATTGGTTTGTTGATATCAGCCCAGCAGCAGACTGCCGGCAACCATCAGCGCGGCGAGCACAATGGCGCCGATAACGTAGACGGATTTTGCCTGGTCTGATTCCGGTTCACTGGGTGATAGCTGATCAGCGCCGGCTTCTGCGGGGCTGGGCGCTTCGGTCTCTGCTGTTTGTTCAGCTACTTTCCCGGCTTCTTTCTCAGCTTCTTTCTCAGCTCTTGGGTCGAAACCGAAGGCAGCGAGCCGAGAGAATTCGGTGAAAAAGTCATCAGCCATTTTCTTGGCGCTGGAATCTACCAGACGCTGGCCGATCTGGGCGAGTTTGCCACCGATCTTTGCATTCGCCTGGTAAGTCATGACGGTGTGGTCACCCTCACTTGTCAGGTTGATGCGGGCATCGCCCTTGGCGAAACCGGCCACACCGCCACTACCATCGAATTTGAGTTCATAGCCGATCGGCGGTTCGAGATTCTCAAGGGTGACTTTGCCCTTGAAGCGGGCCTGCACCGGGCCCACCTTGGCGAACACGGTCGCTTCGAACTGGTTGTCCCCCTGCTGGGCCATGGCCTCGCAGCCTGGAATGCAGGCTTGGAGAATCTCCGGGTCGTTCAGCGCATCCCAGACGGCCGCGCGGCTCGCGGGGATTGAGTAGGTGCCGGTAAATTCCATACAGCTTCCTGTGCCGGGTGACGGGATCGACCGATTATCGTACCAGTTGGCAAAGGCCATCAAGAGGCACATTGCCATCTAATATTCTCGGTCCCAGTTTGCAGCCTGAATCCCGTTGGCGTTAAGGTGTGGCGTCGTTATTGATGCTGTTTAGCGCAAAGGATTTTCATGGCCAACGATTTTGGATTCGACACCGTCAGCCTGCATGGTGGTCAGCAACCCGACCCGACAACCGGGGCGAGAGCCACACCGGTTTATCAGACTGCCTCTTATGTGTTCCAGGACACGGACTCCGCTGCTGGCCTGTTTAACATCGAAAGGGCAGGGCACGTCTATTCGCGCCTTTCAAACCCGACCAATGCGGTACTCGAAGAACGCATTGCCATGCTGGACAACGGTGTCGGCGCGATTGCGACTGCGAGTGGACAGGCAGCGATGCACCTCGCCGTCGCCACGCTTGCCAGTGCCGGTGATCATATCGTTGCGTCGCGCAGTATTTACGGCGGCTCCCACAATCTGCTCGACTACACGCTGCGTCGCTTCGGTATAGACACCACGTTTGTTGATCCGCGGGATGTGTCTGCCTTCGCCGGGGCCATCAAGGAAAATACAAAACTGGTGTTCGCTGAGATCCTGGGAAACCCCGGGCTCGAAGTGCTGAATGTACCCGAGGTCGCACGGGTTGCGCACGCTGCTGGTTTGCCATTGATGGTGGATGCGACGTTCGCCACGCCCTATCTGTGCCGGCCAATCGACCTTGGGGCAGACATTGTCATGCATTCGGCAACCAAGTTCCTTTCGGGTCATGGGGTGGTCATTGGCGGGCTGCTGGTTGATGGGGGCACGTTTGACTGGCAGGCCTCCGGCCGGTTTCCGACACTGACAGAACCCTACGCCGGATTTCATGATCTCAATTTCGCCGAGGAGTTTGGGCCTGCCGCATTCATTACTCGGGCCAGGAAAGAAGGGTTGCGGGATTTTGGTGCCTGCATGAGTCCGACCACCGCTTTCCATGTTCTGCAGGGCATTGAGACGCTGCCGCTCCGGATGCAGCGCCACGTTGAGAATACGGAAAAGATCGTTGAATACCTTGCGGGGCACGAACAGGTAGAGAGAGTGAATCATCCGGCGCGGCCGGATCATCCTGATCACGCCCTGGCCCGTGAAATACTGCCGCACGGCTGTGGTGCTGTCTTCGGTTTCGAGTTGAAAGGGGGACGCAGCGCGGGTATCAAGTTCATCGAATCACTTGAGGTGTTCTCCCATCTCGCCAATGTCGGTGATGCCAAGTCACTGGTCATACATCCGGCCAGCACAACGCACCATCGCATGGATGCGGACGCGCTCACGGCTGCTGGTATATCGGAAGGGTTGGTCCGGTTGTCCGTCGGCCTCGAGACGGCTGATGACCTGATCGCTGATCTCAGTCGCGGCCTGAAAGCTGCAGGGAGGGTGTAAATGTACGTTGACCTGCAAGGCCAGAAAACTTTCTACAGCACCGGAAGCCAGGCGCATCAGCCCGGTCGTGCCAGCGTCCTGTTTGTTCATGGTGCAGGGTTCGACCACACTCTCTGGACCATGCCTGCGCGATATTTTGCCCGGCAGGGACTGAATGTCGTCGCCGTTGATCTGCCGGGTCACGGGCTTTCAGACGGTGATGCCCTGACCAGTATTGAGACCATAGCAGCCTGGCTTGATGAGTTGCTGGCAACACTGAATATAGAGAATACCGCAGTGGTCGGGCATTCCATGGGCAGTCTGGCGGCGCTGGCCCTCGCGGCGGATTATCCTGCTCGTGTCAGTCGCCTGGTGCTGCTGGGCACGGCCATTCCTATGCCGGTGTCGGACATGCTGCTGGATGCTGCGAGAGACGAGGTGGCATCAGCCATCGATATGGCCAATACCTGGAGTCACAGCCTGCATGGCAGGCAGGGCGGCAATTTCAACCCGGGAATCTCGATCATGATGTCTGAACAGCGTCTGCTGGAGCGGGCCGCGCCCGGTGTCTACCACGCTGATTTTGCTGCCTGTGATCGGTTCGATCGGGGCGAAGACTGTGCCGCCAGGGTAAACGCAGAGACCACCGTGATACTTGGCCTCGAAGACAAGATGACGCGTCCTGCCAGCAGTCGGGCAATGGCGGCAGCCATTCAGGGTGCTCGTGTTGTGGAACTTGAAGGTTGCGGTCATTCGATGCTGACAGAAGAGCCGAATCGTGTGCTAGATGCACTGATTGAGGCAGTTCTTTAGTCCCTTACTTTCCGCTGCGCCCGATGCTTGGGTCAGCCCTCACGCTTCAGGTAAGCGGCGGAAGTGATGAAATCGCCGAAAGTTTCGCACCAGATGATCACCGCAGCATAGTCCCCGGGGTGAATCTGCGGCGGGACAATCACGGTCGTTAGTTCGGACCAGGCGCGAGCTCACCCATCAAGAAGTCTGGCGGCTCTTCAATAAGCTGGATGTGGGCCGAATCAGGCGAGGCCGAACTCTTCTCGCATTCTTTTTTCTTCCAGACGATCCTCAATCGCCCGTCGGATTCTCAGCTGGTCTGACATCTGGCTGCCTGCCTCGGGTTCAATGTTCTCGTTGGCTGCATCGAGGTCAGTGTCGAACTCATCGTTATCAAGCATCATCATCTCCTGGGATGTTGTTGATGCGCGAAATGTAAGATCAGATTTAACTGGCTCCAAGCAAATTGTTTTTGTGCTGTCGATAAAATCCTTTGATGTCAGCGATTGATAGTCTGCATCTGACAGGGTGCGCGCCGACTGAGCGCGGTCCTCGTTAGTTGGCCTTTCCCCAACTCTGCTTCGTCTTCCCTAGGGTATTGAAGTATGTGATATGAAACCTTCCGTCAGGTTGAACCCACAAGGGTCCTCGTCAGTGATTGTTGGTCGATGACCTCAAGCCGCTTGAAGATTCGTCTCAGCCAGGCTTTGAGTAGCGGCAGACTGCGTTCTTCGTCCAGGTCCATGCTGGGCAGGTACACCGTTGGCAGCATACGATGCAGCATGCAGAGCAGGCCGGTCTCGTAGTTGCGCTGCAGGTGGTCCCGCTCGATGTCTACGCCGTGTCCGCTTAACTCAGTATGGTAGAGGTCAATGAGGCTATGGATCTTGGCCTCATCAGTTTCTGCGGGCAGCGTTGCACTAAGGAAATAGGCGAGGTCGGAAGCACCGGGGCCCGCCATCATCGTCTGCCAGTCGAACAGAATGATCTCACCCTTCGCGTCATCAAAGCAGATGTTATCGAGCCGGAAGTCACCGTGCAGCAGTGTCGCTGGTTCGTCGCCGAACTCTTCCGTCAATGCGATGCCATGAGTCTTGAGCCACTGCGCCAGTGCCAGTTGAGACGTCGCCAGCTCTGCACCCAGGTCTGTCATGAAATCGTTGTAAGCCTGCAGGTAGCGCATCTGCATGATGCGACTGGTGACAGCATAAGGTGCAATCCAGCTCATTCCTGCCAGTTCATCACTGTCCCAGTACTGGGCATGCAGTCTCGCCATGACGGTAATGATGTTCTCGACATCCGTATCGGAGCAGCCCGCTGCCTGATCGCCCATCCGATAGCTGCTGAGATCTTCGATCAGCAGGGCATACCTTCTTGGGTGACCGGTCACGAACCAGGTGGCAGCGGCCATCAGTCCGCGAATGACCCAGATGGGCAGTTTGTTCATGCCCGCCAGTCGCTCGAGGATCACATCGGGATCATCAGCGATATCAAGGGCGCTGTAGTAGTGTTCTGGTGTCCTGATGTTGAGTTCAGGCCGCAGGTCACGGTAGAAACGAATTTCTTTCTCGTAAAGGCCCATGGTCTGGCCAAGGATGCGATTCTTTGACGCTGTCGGAATCTTCAGGACGATTCGTTTGGGTGCGGCAGATGCGTCACCCTCGTAGCTCGGCGTGATTATTGCCACTTCGCCGTTGAATCCGACCTGCTCGCCGATGCGTTCGACCCTGATGGCGGTGATGACACCTGACGAAAGCAGACCCGAGTCGGTGAAACCCTTTGAGAGCCAGTCGGCCGTCAGTTCCTCAATAGTGAAGGGAACATCTTTCTGCACTTCCATGAATGATTTTGTCTCAGGGTTTGCTGTTGATTTGTAGCACCTAGTCACGCATGGCTCAAGGCGTTCTGACTAGTATCGCCAGACAAGTGTTGCGATGGCTTGTCTTGCAAGAATGATCCAGCGCATCGGGGACGGCGTAACACTCACTACAATTAAACAAGAGGGAACTTTCATATGAGTGTCAACGCTGAATACTACGATGACTTTCTTGCACTGAATGATGTATCGGTCGAGGCGCAGCTCGTACGTCAGGCACTCTTAGAGAAGGGTCTAGAAACCCCAATGATTCCGAATGGTCTGACCCGCGACGAGAAGTATGATCGTATCAAGGCGGCCATGACCGATGTCGTGACGACTCTCGGTCTCGACCTGCGCGACGACAGCCTGATGGAAACACCGCATCGCATTGCGAAAATGTACGTCGACGAAATCTTTGGTGGTCTCAACTACGCGAATTTCCCGAAAATCTCTGTCATCGAGAATAAGATGAATGTAGAGGAAATGGTAAAGGTGGACGACATCAGCGTCGTCAGTACCTGCGAACACCACTTCGTCACAATCGATGGCGCGTCGCGCGTCGCCTACATTCCTGGCAACAAGATCATTGGTCTGTCGAAAATAAATCGGATCGTGCGTTTCTTTGCCCAGCGCCCGCAAGTCCAGGAGCGACTGACTCAGCAGGTCCTGGTTGCGCTGCAGACTCTGCTGGAAACCGATGATGTGGCCGTGACAATCGACGCAACCCATTACTGCGTGAAGTCGCGCGGTGTGATGGACGCTAACTCAGCGACCCAGACGACGGCGCTAGGTGGTCAGTTCAAAGAAGACCCGCGCACTCGCGCTGAGTTTTTGCGGTAAGCCACCAGCCAGAACTACGGTGATCGCATGCTGATACAGAAAAGCCTGCCTGCACTTCTACTTGTGTTCGGTCTGCTGCTCACTCCGGCTGCTGCGGCCATCGAAACGCCAGATTTTGACGTGGTCGATACCCTCGGCGAAACGATTGAGGTGCGATGCTATCCCGCCATGCAGCTTGCCACGACGGTTGTCGAGGGTTCTCAGGACAGCGTCGGTAACAAAGCTTTCAGGCGTCTCGCTGGTTATATCTTTGGTGATAATCAGGCGCAGCAGAAAATCGCGATGACTGCACCCGTGATGCAGTCGCGTAAGAGTGAGCAGGCGTACGAGGTGGCATTCGTGATGCCAGCGGCACTCACTGAAGCACCTGAACCGGATTCCAGTCTGGTGCGGCTGGAGGCCCGCAGCCTGTTGGTGGCTGTAACGACCTACAAGGGTGGCTGGTCCGAGCGACGATATGTCGAACACCTTGCGGGTTTGTCAGGCACGCTCTCCGACCAGGCGGAATGGATGCCCGCGGGCGAACCCATCTGGGCACGCTACGATCCTCCGTTCAAACCCTGGTTTCTAAGAACCAATGAGATCATGTTGCCGGTGAT
>JAYQAI010000026.1:33787-46477 GCA_038136715.1 Gammaproteobacteria bacterium
CATGTCCGCCCCCTCTGCACAGCTGTCAGGGCCCTTGGTATCAATGTCTGGTCGTTGGAATACCGCCGCATCGGGGATCCCGGTGGTGGCTGGCCTGGCACCTTTGAAGATGTCATCGCCGGCCTGCGCCATTGGCATCGATCGCGGGCCGCCGAGCGACAGCGCGGCTTGTGGCTGGCGGGTCATTCGGCTGGCGGTCACCTGGCAATCTGGGCATCGACCCGGCTGCAAAATGGATCTGTCGACCCTGGTGGGCTGGTGATTGAAAAGACGCTAGGGCTTGCCGCGATACTGGATCTGACGGGTTATGCAGCGGGTGACAGCGATTGTGAAAAAGCGACGGTAGCGCTGCTGGATGGGAGCCCCGCTGAACGGCCGCAGCGTTATATCAAAGCAGCGCCAATCAGGACGCAGACCAATCGCGGGATTACGCTGCTGACCGGGGAGGAAGACACGATTGTCGGGCCGGAACATGCCAGCTGGTTTATCGCTGAATCGACGGCTGACGTGATCAACATCGAAGGCGCTGGGCACTTCGACCTGGTGAATCCCTTTGCCCCTGCCTTCAGCACGCTGCGTTCGGTCCTTTTATCAGCATGAGCAGTCAAGCCGCGACATTGGATGCATCAGATCCACTGGCTGCTTATCGGGATGCCTTCGATCTGCCGCCTGGTCTGATCTACCTCGATGGTAATTCGCTTGGCGCGCTGCCAAAAGCCGCCAGGGATGCCGTCAGCCAGACGGTTGAGATGGAGTGGGGTCAAGACCTGATTAAAAGCTGGAATTCACACGAGTGGATCAAACTGCCGGAAACTGTTGGTGAAAAGATCGCGCCCCTGCTTGGTGCTGCTGCGGGACAGGTGATCTGTGCTGATTCCACCTCCGTTAACCTGTTCAAGCTGATCACCGCTGCGCTGCAGCTCAGGCCCGGCAGGAACAAAATCGTTTCACAGGTCGATAATTTTCCGACCGACCTTTACATGGCGCAGGGCGTTGTCGAATGGCTGGGCGTCGATCGAGCGCAGCTGGTAACAGCGTCCGCCGACGAGATGATAGACAACATCGATGGCGACACGGCACTGGTCATGCTGACCCACGTGAATTACAGGGACGGCAAGGTTCACGATATGACCCGTATCACCCAGGCCGCACACGCGCAGGGAGCACTGATGCTTTGGGATTTGTCCCACAGCACGGGTGCGATGCCGCTGGCACTGGATGAGCTGGGTGTCGATTTCGCCGTTGGTTGCGGCTACAAGTACCTGAACGGCGGTCCTGGTGCACCAGCCTATGTTTATGTGAACCGGCGCCTGCAGGACAAGGTCACGCAGCCCCTGTTTGGCTGGATGGGACATGCAGAGCCTTTCCGTTTCGCATCGACTTATGAGCCCGGGGAGGGTGTCTGGCGTTTCGTCACTGGCACACCCTCGGTGATCGCGATGCAGGCGCTGTCTGCTGCGCTGAATGTGTTTTCGACGATTGATCTTGCGCAGGTGCGACAGAAATCAGAAACGCTGACAACCTGGTTTATCGACTGCCTCGCGGATTGTCCCGATCTGAAGCTAATCTCGCCGATCAGGCCATCCGAGCGTGGCAGCCAGGTATCTTTCCATCACCCTCAAGGGTATGCCATCGTTCAGGCGCTGGCAGCGGCGGGGGTGATCGGAGACTATCGTGACCCCGGTATCCTGCGATTCGGCTTCTCGCCGCTGTATACCAGTTATGCGGAAGCCGAACGGGCAGCCAGGCTGCTGCGTGACATCCTTAACGCGCAAACGTATCTCGAGCCTGTCTTCCAGGTGCGACAAACCGTCACCTGACCGGCAGAGGTTGACACAACCATGATTGAATACCTGACCGATGCATTTCAGGCCGGGTCGACCTACCTGCTGATACTCATTACAGCGCTTGCGTTCCTTGAGTGCATGTTTGGTATCGGTCTCTTCGTTTCCGGCATTTTCCTCTTGTCTACCGCCACGGCGTTTTACCTTGGCGGGGAGTATCCACTCTGGCAGATCACGCTGGCGGCATTGATTGGTGCGATTGTCGGCGACCATGCCGGTTATTTTATCGGCAGGTATTCAGGGCCAACGCTGTGGCGTCACCGTTTCATCCTGCGCCATGAAGAGAAAGCGCGAAAGGTCCAGCGCTGGCTACAGACTTCGGCGCCGCTGACGATTTGTCTGGGTCGCCTGGTGCCTGCCGTCCGTTCGCTAACGCCGGTTATTGCCGGATTGTCAGACGTAGCGCCGCGCCGCTTCATGCTGATTGATTTATTTGCTTGCGCATTATGGTCGACAGGCTTGTCTTTGCTGGTCAGTGGTATTGCGGCAATTTGAACGTTTTTTTGCAGTGCAACACTAATCCGGCCCGCAGCCACCCTCGTATATTCGGGTGATTGATGATAGCGAGCCAGAACTATGACCATTTTTTATATTACTTTTGCTTTACTCTGCCTCATTCCGCTTGCGCTGACACAACAGACAGGCAGCCATATGATCATCGCCAGGGAGCCTGCGAGGGGCCCAAAGCGGCGGCAGGCCTCGCGAGACCAGGGTTAGCTGAGCGGCGGTTCCGAAATCTTGAGCAGCTGTTTCCCGGTGTTTTTGCCTTCGAAAAGACGGAGAAACGTCTTCGGCGTATTCTCGATACCTTCCTGGATATCTTCACCGTGCTTCAGTTCGCCTGATGCGATCCAGCCTGCCAGCATCTTCGAGGCTTCTGCCGCCTGGTCAAAGTAATCGATCAGGATGAAGCCCTGCATGGTGCAGCGGCGGATTACCAACTGCATATAGTTCTTTGGTCCCGGTGGCAGCTCCTCTTCATTGTAGGAAGAGATGCCGCCGCAGAGAACGATGCGGCCGTTCATGGCCATATTGAGCAACGCAGCGTCCAGGATGTCCCCGCCGACATTGTCGAAAAAAATATCGATGCCACTGGGGCACTCTTGTGTAAGCCTTGCCTGGACGTCTTCTGACTTATAGTCGATGGCAGCATCGAAGCCCAGCTCGCTGGTCAGCCAGGCACACTTCTCAGGCCCGCCAGCGATACCAACAACTTTAGCTGCACCCTTGATGCGTGCGATCTGACCCGCAACGGAGCCGGTAGCGCCTGCTGCACCGGAAACCACCACCACATCACCTGCCTTGGGCTTGCCGATATCAAGCAGGCCGAAATAGGCGGTGAGACCTGTGCCACCCAGAGCACTCAGTACCAGGTAGGGCGGGACGCCATCGGGGACCTTGGCGATGCGGCCCATGACGCCGGGCTGACCATTGTTGATGGCGTACTCCTGCCAGCCGAACATCCCGGAGACAAATTCACCTGGCTGAAAATCGGCGTTGTTGGATTCAACGACCTGGCCTACCGCGCTGGCGCGCATGACTTCACCTAATTGAACCGGCGGGACATAGCTTTTGACGTCATTCAACCAGCCACGCATGGCGGGTTCGAAGGCGAAGTACAGGTTGCGGATCAGGAATTCGTTCTCGCCCAGATCGGGGAGCGGTGCCTCGATGTATTCGAAGTCGGTCTCTTTAACCATGCCCACGGGCCTGGATTTTAGACGCCACTGACCGTTGATTCTATTTGACATACTGTGCTTCCCCTCAGGGTCGTTGATCAGCTGGAGATTATAGCGGCTCTTGCTGCGTTGAATCGAGATTGCTAACGTGGCGCCAGAAAACAGGGTGTTCACATGGTCGAGAAAAACAAGAAGCTGGGAACCGCGCTGGGATGGGTTGCCCTCAGCGTCGCTGTTCTGGCCGCGGCCTACTGGTTTTACCTCGCGAACCAGGTTGCGATCCCTGCAAACCGCACCCTGTTTGTTTCGGTCTTTTTGCTCGGTCCTTTGCTTGGCATTGCTGCTTTCGTGGTGGGTACACGTTGGTATGGCGGTATCCCGGCGGCGCTTGGATTTGTCGTGGGCGCGTTCCTGACCGCGACCATTGCCATCAGTAAACAGCAGGTTGCAGCCAATCCCATCAAAGTGGGCGACAGCATGCCGCATTTCACTGCTATCAATGACAAGGGAGAAGCATTCAGCTCTGACGCGCTCGCGGGCACGCCGGTGCTGGTCAAATTTTTCCGGGCGCACTGGTGACCCTACTGTGTCGCCGAGTTGCGGCGATGGACTGAACTTGAGGCCGAGTTCGACAAACGGGGGCTGCGCGTGCTGACTGTCAGCACTGACCTGCCGGAAGTGATAAGGGCCCGCCGCGGCGCTCATGGACTCAACGCAGAAATGTTGTCTGATCGTGACCTGGGTGTGACAGATGCCTTTGGTCTGCGTAATCAGTTGATTCACTCCGGGCCGGTCGGGGAGGGGCAAGCGGAAGCGCTGCCGGTGCCGACGACACTGCTGATCGATGCTGCAGGTCAGGTCCTGTGGATGGAGCAGTCCGAAAATTACCAGCGACGTTCCGGCCCTGAGGTTGTGCTGGCAGCCATGGAAACCTACCTTGACTAACTGTCGAGCGGCAGCGTTTGCAGAGGGGGCAACCGATGCTTTGAGCGATGGCTGCGGTTCGGCGCGGACTTTTTCAGAATGAATCAAACTGCTGACATCCCTCGCGCAGAGTATCCCCGGCCCCTGCTGGTGCGCGACAGGTGGTTGAATCTGAATGGTGCCTGGCGCTTTGCAGTTGACCCGGATAATGCTGGGCGCCGCGAAGGCTGGCAGCGTCGAGAGTTACCCGGCACCGCTGTCATTCAGGTCCCGTTTGCACCAAATTCGGCGGCCTCCGGTATTCACGACTGTCCGACTCATGGCGTCATCTGGTATCAACGGGCATTTGAGGTGCCTGCCAGCTGGCTGGAGGGCGGTTGCCGGCTGCGACTGGGTGCGGTTGACCATAAGACCCAGGTGTTCGTCAACGGAGAGTTCGTGGGTGAACACAGCGGTGGGTACGCCCCCTTTGCGTTTGAGCTGCGAGACTACCTGCAGCCAGGCACAAACCAAATCAGTATCCGGGTCGAGGATTCGCTGTCCTGGACCCAGCCGCGTGGCAAGCAGGCAGGCACGACGCGCTGGCCCATTGACTACGACGGTGTCATCGGCATCTGGCAGACGGTCTGGCTCGAGCCGGTGCCCGCGGTGTCGATCGAATCAGTCTGTACTCGCTTCGATCTGCAGAGCAGCACGCTCACCTGCCAGGTTGATTTGTCGCACCAGGTCGAGGGACAGCTCCGGGTTGAATTGCGACAGGACGATAAGACGGTTGCTGAGAGTGTGTCTGAAGTCACTCTGCGTGCTGAAACCCGCGTTTCGCTGGGCGTTGATGCACCTGTGCTGTGGTCCCCGGACCAACCGTATTTATATGATCTCAGGCTCACGCTAGAGCCGCTGCAAGGTGAGCAAGACGTTATAAAGAGTTACTGTGGGTTGCGTGAGATCACCACCAGGGATGGCCAGCTCCTGTTAAACCAGGAGCCCCTGTATCTGCGCGGCGTACTGGATCAGGGCTATTTCCCTGAAGGCTGGTACACAGCGGTAAGCGATGCCGACTACCGGCAGGATATCGAGTTAACACTGGCCATGGGCTTTAACTGTGTGCGCAAGCACCAGAAGGCTGAAGACCCACGCTTTCTCTACTGGGCTGACAGGTTAGGGCTGCTGGTCTGGGCAGAGATGCCTTCCGGCCGAATTTTTTCAACAGAGCTCGTCAGGTTGCTGGCAGATGAGTGGGCGGATCTGATCGTCCGCGATAGAGGGCACCCGTCTGTTGTAACCTGGGTTGCGTTCAATGAATCGTGGGGCGTCTGGCATCAGTCAGAACGGGCCGAGCAGCGTTCGTTGGTTGAAAGTATGGTGTCGCTGACGCGCACGCTCGACCCGAGCAGGCCGGTGGTCGGCAACGATGGTTGGGAATTTAGTCAGGGGGATCTATGGACCCTGCACGTCTACGAAGAAGGCGACAACCTCAGCGATCGAGTCGTACAGCTAATGGATAATCCGGGGATCGCTGTCACTGAGGGTGAGAACGGACTGGGGCGCCGGATCGGGGCCCTGCCCGGAGCGTCGGTCACCAACTTGCCTATACTCTTAACTGAGTGCGGAGGTTTCGGTTTTGGCACACATGGGTCAGAAGACTTCAGCTATGGCGAGTTACCAGAAACAACGGCTGAGCTCGAGGCGCGAATCAGGTCAGCTGTCGCTGTGATCAGACAGACGACGACGCTGCAGGGTTATGTCTGGACCCAGTTGACGGATGTGCAGCAGGAAGTGAACGGCCTGCTTTACTTTGATCGCAGTCCTAAGCTGCCTCTGACTACGCTGCGAGACATCTTCGGCGACAATGCCTGAAAGAGCCTGAAGCAGGCTCCTTCAGTGGCTTCGGCCTTCTCAGGCGTCGCCAATACCGAGTGGCCGGTAGTACTCCCTGCCCTCCGAGACATACTCACCCATGACCTTCATAAAGGTTTCGCCGGCTGAGCCTTCCGCGGTCAGCGTCAGGTTCTGGCGAATGAAGTTGATGCTGTCCGGGTTCAGTGCCTGCGCCATCGCCCAGTGCTCCTCTGCCTTGTCCTGGTAGCCGTATTCCCTGTACAGGTTCGCCAGGCGGAAGGCCGCATCAGCTTTCTGCTGATCGGCCGTGTGCTGACGGATGTTGCCGGCGACTGTTGCCGCGTTCTGCACGTATTCACTGGCAGCACCTTTCTCGATCCAGTCTTTCAGGGCCGGCGTGTAGACATCATTGCCGAAAGTGATTGCCTGATCGCCCTCGCCGATTTCATGGACCTTGGAATAGGTGCCTTCATCAATGCGGACAATTCTGCCTGCTTCGTCAATCCAGGCAGCAGACGGCACATTGACAAAATTGAAAGCGCTGCTGACGATGTGATCCTGGTCGATAACCTGAACATAGGTCGGGTTTGCCGCGTCAAAGATCGGGCCGGCTGTGGCCTCACCGCCGGTGTCTTCAGCGACACAGATCAGGACGAAGTTGGGGTCGTTGAGGTCTTCATAAACTTGTTGCCACACGGGCACATCGAGGAAACATCCTCACCATGAAGACCAGGTTACGATCAGGGCCTTCTTACCTTTCAGATCTGCGAGCCTGAAGACGTTGCCCTTGCGATCGGTCAGTTCAATGTCTGGCGCCATGGCATCGAGCAGCATCTGCTCGCGCCGGGCCGGTATCTCGGCAAAGCTCCAGACGCGTGTCTCGGTATCGTGGACAAAGGGCTGGCCCAGCAGGTCGGCAAATGCGGTGAGGTTGAACCACTGCCTGCCTGCCTCTGTCACCATGAGTGTTTCGTTCAGGGGGATGCACATGTCGTCGAGGCATGCGCCTTCCGGTTTAAGCTCAAAGCCATTGATGGCGGTAAGGTCTTCCGGCTGGATCAGCAGAATGTCGTCCCCAAGGGTCTCGGTCAGGGTGACTTTTCTGCCCTGGTATAGGACTGTGGTGCAGCCATCTGCGTGGATCGGCTTCATCTCGTTCGGGAAACGCTGATCCGGATACGCCATAAAGGCTTCAGTCATGGGCTCTCTCCTGGTTTCAGGTCGAGCTATCCTACTCTGTTTTTAGTTGCCTTTGAATTCGGGCTGACGTTTCTCGAAGTAGGCGCGCAGACCCTCATGACGATCCTCGCTCTGCGCCGTTAACAGGTTCTGGTCTGCATCCATGTGCATGATGGCATTGTCGAGCGCGCTGCTGACAGCATTGATGCTCTGTTTAATCATCTGGGTGGGAACTGGTGGCTGCGCGGCATAGCGCGCCGCCAGTTTGAGAGTTTCGGCCTCAAGCTCAGCCCTGGGTACCATCTTATCGAGGTAGCCCCAGTTCAGCAGTGTTGCTGCGGGTTCATTGTCGCCGAGCATGATCATGCGCTTGGCACGGGCGGGGCCGATCAGACGGACACACAGCGGCAGGGAATGCCACATCAGGTTGATGCCGAGATTGACCTCAGGGTAGCCGCAGAAAGCATCATCCGAGGCGATACGAAAGTCACAAGCGGTGGGGATGCAGGCACCGCCGCCGAGCGCAGCCCCGTGGATCGCGGCAATGGTTACCTGAGGTATTTCTGTAATCGCCCGAATCATGCGCGCACCGAGGGCAGTGTTGCGGCGGGCCATGACGAGGCTGGTGTCGCTGCTTTTCTCTTTCAGGTCAGCACCGGCACTGAAATGTCGGCCCGCGCCTTTGAAGATGACGACGCGACAGTTTTCATCCTCGAGGAAGTGGCGCGAGGCGTGCTCGATTTCCGTCATGATGCCTGTGTTGAGCGCATTCAAAGCTTCAGGACGGTTCAGGATGAGTGAAGTCACTAGGCCGTCCTGTTCAAGCCGGATGTGCTGATAGTCCACGTCGTCTGCTCCCTCTAATGGCCGGGTCGGAGCCTGCAGTCGCGTCACCCTCTGGCGCGTTTGCGTGCGGCACTATTCAGCCTGATCTGTTTGAAAATGAACTTGATGAATCCTAGCGGATGTTGCCGAACTTTGCGCCACAGAAGACTGCGCACGTGACGGCTGCCGTCATACGTGCCCTCGCGCTGGCCGTGACCCTGATGAATGGCGATGGCGGGCACATCAACCACTTCGAGGGGCAATTCGAGGCTGATTCTTTCTGTTCGAGGTATCAGGCAGACATTGTCATCACAGGCCTGGTACCTGATCTCGAGTTCAATCCTGGCAGACTCCTGGTCCAGCGGACGCACTTCGCTGGCCAGCTCACCGACGGCATAGAAGGGAATCCTGACGTCGAACTTGCCATGCCAGACCGACAGTTCGATCTGTATTTCCTTCAGCGTCAGGGTTTCTGTCTGTGGATAGACCGGTGGCTCAGTCAGGAAACCGGGTGGCCCTTTGACCGTAATCCGGAGCGGTAGCATACCCTCGGGTACGGGCTCGCCATAGAGATGAAGGCCATCAGCGAGTTCGAACCGCACAATGATCTCGCGCACAATGCCCTGGCGGATCGTAGCATGTGCCCCGGGCACGGCGACCCTGATGCTGATGTCTTCCTGTTCTGACTGTGCCGCGACGTTGCTCTCGTCGATGACTGTGTGGCCAAGGGCGGCAGCCAGCAGACGCTCTGCACTGTCACGTTTCTTATAGGAGTCGTGAAAAAATTTGGCGTTGACTCTCCCTGTTTCATCGCAGACATAGGCGCCGGGGTAGGGGATACCGTAGAGAAATGCATCGCCGGGATCGATCTGGTCATTGAGAATGCCATAGTCCCTGATCACCGCAGAGTCGATATCGGACAGCATAGGGAAGGGAATGCGTTGTTTCTCGCTGAACTCAGCCAGGGCTGCCTGATCGTCATAGGAAATGACATAGAGTTTGATCCCGTTTTCCCGGAATTTCGGGTAAGCATCGCGCAGCTCGCCGAGCTGCGTCCAGCAGGGTGGTCACCAGACAACAGAGCGGATAAAAACAACAACCGCCCGCGCCTCGTCGCGATCGGCATGCAGATCGACTGGCCTGCCATGGGCATCAGGCAGTGTGAAGCCGGGCAGTTTCTCGCCAATTTCAGGGCCTGTGCTTTGTCCGGCAGGCAGTCCGGCACGCGCGGGATGACCCAGCGCCACCGGTGCATCAAATCCGTGTTCATCTCGCTCCACGACCATCTTGCTGCCTCAGCTAGCTGCTTTTAGTCAGCAGCATCTCGCAACCCGTGCCGGCGAGCAGCGCATCGACCTGGCGCCGTTCCTCGTCGTCGAGACGCGCGTACTCTGAGCGCAGCCAGTGCAGGCACTTGGCCTGGTAGGGGAAAGGTTCCTGTACCCATTGTCTGCCTTCGACTTCGGTTTCAACCTTGTCGAGCCCCTGATCAATAGCCGCGGCATTGGCCAGCATGACCGGGACATAGGTTCTGCCAACTTCTATCAGCAGTGCAGTGAGTGTCGCGGGGAAGTCATCTGTTGTAACGAACGTCGCTGACTCTGCCTGCAGGCCGCTCTGGTCTTCCATCTTGCTGACCCAGGCATGAATCCGCGGGAAGTCTGCTGCCGCAACTTTTGCCGGGGTCGGATCAAACTGGGTCAGCTGCGTCAGTTGGCCGAAACAGGCGAAGTCTGCAGAGCCAGGCCGCGTGCCCATCAGAAATGGCCAGGTCTTGAGATGTTCGTTCAGGCATTCGAGAAAGCGGCGGTAGCTGGCTTCGATGACCGGTGCCGTGGTGTCGTTTGAACCGACAACATAGAGGCGCGAAATCTGGCGCTCGGAGAACATCTGCTTCATTTGCGCGATGGTCTCGTCTGGCTGCGAGACGTCCTGGTAGTGCGGCAGTACGGAGCCTGCCAGCTCGATATCGTCCCTGTAGTACCAGCGGTAGTGGAACATGGCCTTGGTCAGCCACTCATCGCCATAGTCCTCGAGCAGGTAATTAATGAAGCCAATCACGGGATCTTCGGGCATGACCGAGCGGCCGGGGTACTCAGTTTCCAGGCGGCGAATGATTGGTGTGCTGTCTACCTCGGCCTGCAGCGCACCCTGGTTATCGGGGAAGTAAAAGATCGGGATCAGGCCGACCCTGGGTTTTGGCAGATCCTCGCGCTCAGATTGAATGAATTCATAGGGGATACGGCGATAGCGCAGGACGGCCAGCATCTTTCGGGTATAGGGGGAGCCCGGAGATCCCCTCAAAGCAATTCTGTCGTCTGCCATCTGGCGGCCTCTTGCGGGTGTGAGTTCATAGAATAATGTAGGGCATTACATTGGTGCCTGTAAATGCAGCGCCCGGCAGATCGGCAATGCCAGCCTGGTTATCGGAGCAAGGCTGCATTAGCGATGCTTGCCAGCCGGGCTGAAAGGTCGATGCCCGTCAGGTCATCAATAGTGGCAATGCCGCCCGGGTTGACCACATTGACCTCAATGATCCACGGGTAGGCGATATCAACGCCGGTGAACCAGGCGCCATGGTCTACCAGCGCCGCGGCGAGCACTGTCAGTTTTTCAGACTCAGCTGCGGTCAGCTCACAGGTACTGGCAATGCCCTGCTGGCTGAGGTTGGTGCGATGATCGCCGGCCGGTGCATGGCGCAGATACTGGCCAAGAACCTGGCCGCCTGCGAGCAGCACGCGCTTTTCGCCCGCTTCAATTTCGGGGACATAGCGCTGGATCATCGCGTACTGGCTGTTGTCTGAACCGCACAGCCTAGCCAGGATGGCCGGCAGGTTTCGGTCGGTCGCATCGGTTAAAAACACATCCCGGCCAAGACTGCCCGCCGGTGGCTTGATGATCCATCGGCCGCCTTTATCACGAATAATGCGCTCTAGCCTGGCTGCATCGTTGGCGGCGTGGGTCTCCGGTGTCTGGAACAGATCCGGTCTGCTGGCGAGGAAATACTTGCTCCGGATATGCATGATGGCGTCAACGGTGTTGATGAGGCGCTGCTGCTTGCCGACCAGCTGCAGCAGTTGCATCTTGTCGAGAAAAGTCGCTCGCTCGCCCAGAGACAGAACCCAGATCAGGTTGTGATCAAGTGCCTGCTCATGACAGGGGGGGAAGTCGGCGCCGGCGGTCATGCCTGGCTGCCAGTCAAATCCCTCTGCTGACAGTACGTTATCCGTTGCGGCCCGAGGGCTGTCGAGTCTCAGGGTGTCGATCAGCAGGCATGAAACCTCATGGCCAAGCTGGCTCAACTGCGGTGCCAGGCGGATGAAATTGTCATCTTCGAGAAGTGGCGAGTGCCGCGTCAGCAGCGCTATACGTGCCATGTTCGATTCACCCCCTTGATGGTTTGTCATGCCCCAGGCCGAGCAGTGTATTGCCTCGCTGCGGTATAATAAACGGCAGTAACCAGGAGAATCTCTACTGATGTCCGGTATTGCATTTGATGTGCCTCTGCATCAAAGCCACATGATGAGCGACGCTGAGGTCGCGGCTTACAAGTCACGGATTGCGGCACTGCTGAAACAGCAGAATGCAGCCATCGTTGCGCACTATTACACGGATGATGCGATTCAGGAACTTGCCGAGGAGACCGGCGGGTTTGTTTCCGACTCTCTCGAGATGGCACGCTTTGGCGCGGCTTGCGATGCGGAGACGCTGATTGTCTGTGGCGTGAAATTTATGGGTGAGACCGCCAAAATACTCTCGCCGGAAAAACGTGTACTGATGCCGACTCTCGAAGCCACCTGTTCACTCGATCTGGGGTGCCCGGTTGATGAGTTCTCCCGTTTCTGCGATGCGCACCCGGATCACACGGTCATTGTTTATGCCAACACCTCGGCTGCGGTAAAGGCCCGATCCGACTGGGTGGTAACTTCCAGCATTGCGCTCGAAGTGGTCGAGCACCTGTTAGAGGAGGGCAAACCCATGATCTGGGCGCCTGATCGGTACCTTGGCACTTACATCAACAACGAGACCGGGGCGGATATGGTGTTATGGGATGGCGCCTGCATCGTCCATGAGGAGTTCAAGGCAAAAGGTCTGAAGGATCTCATGCACGTTTACCCTGACGCTGCCGTGCTGGTGCACCCGGAAGCGCCGCCCGCGGTGACCGAGTTGGCAGACGTGGTGGGGTCAACCACCCAGATCATCAAGGCCAGCCAGGAGATGTCCAACGAGCAGTTCATTGTCGCGACAGACAAAGGCATCTTTCACAAAATGCGTCTGCTGGCCCCCGACAAGGTATTCATTGAAGCCCCGACTGCTGGCAGCGGTGCTACCTGTCGCAGCTGTGCCCACTGCCCATGGATGGGCATGAATGCGCTGGAAAACCTTGAGTCATCGCTGCT
>JAYQAI010000027.1:0-45415 GCA_038136715.1 Gammaproteobacteria bacterium
CCATCTGGTCCCCACTCACAGGCAGCAGCCCGGGTCAGCGAACGGATGCTTTCTTTGACTGCAGCGTAGGCACCATAGCCGGACATATCCCATCGCTTTGCAGCAGTGCTGGCAAGATTGATAATGCAGCCATCGCCCTTGAGATGAGGGTAAGCCAGCTTCATCAAACGCAGCGTGGCGAGTGGTCCGGATTCATAACCCGCCATGAATGCCTCGTCGGTCACATCCAGCAGCGCACCCATAGGGACTTCCTGGGCGTTGTTCACCAGAATATTGAGCCCTCCGAAATGACTCACGGTCTCGTTGACTGACCTTTCCAGATCTGCGGGCTGCTTGACGTTACATCCCAGGGCGAGCGCCCTGCCGCCCCTGCCTGCAATCATCGCAACCGTTTTATCCAGCTTACTCGCGGTTCTTCCCGTTACCACAACCTGCACACCTTCAGCCGCGAGCGCGAGCGCGATACCCTGACCAACACCCTGCCCTGCACCTGTTACCAGCGCAGTCTTACCTTGCAGCTCACCCATGGTTTACTCTCCTGCGGGAAAAAATCGACTGATCGTATCCACGACGCATGCGGGTCGGTCACTGCCTTCAATCTCAACGGAGACACGCACTGTTACCTGTAAACCACCTTTAACCGCCTCTACTGAGACAACTTCGCCAGCACCCCGAATCCGCGAGCCCACGGTCACGGGTGCGGGAAAGCGAACTTGACCGCAACCGTAATTCACACCCATTGAGGTCTCTGTCACCGTCATCAGTTGCGGCAGAAATTTGTTCACCAGTGCCAGCGTCAGGTAACCATGTGCAATGGTTGCGCCGAAAGGCCCGGCAGCGGCTTTCAGCGGATCAACGTGGATCCACTGGTGGTCGTCGGTGGCATCAGCGAAGCCATCAATGCGGGACTGGTCTATCACCATCCAGTCTGTATGGCCGAGATCCGTACCCTCGAGAGACCCCAGCGTACTGTAGGCAACTTCCATGTCAGGCCCTCTGACTGGAAACTGCGACGGTTTCACCCGTCATGTAACTGGAGTAATCCGAAGCGAGGAATACCATCACGTTGGCCACTTCCCAGACTTCTGCTGCCCGGCCGTAGGCCTCTTTCGCGGTGAGTTCCGCCAGCAGCTCCTCTGTTGTTACCTTGGCGAGGAACGGGTGCATCGCCAGGCTTGGCGCAACGGCATTGACCCGGATACCATGCTCCGCGCCTTCCACGCCTGCACAGCGGGTCAGCGCCATGACACCGGCTTTCGCTGCGGCATAATGCGCCTGCCCCTGTTGTGCGCGCCAGCCAAGCACGGAGGCATTGTTCACAATCACGCCTCCTCTTGACTGCATGTGCTGCATGGCGGCGCGGGTCATTCTGAACGTTCCATTCAATGTAACATCAAGCACGATTTGCCATTGCTCATCGGTCATGTCGATCAGATTAGCGGTCCCACCGAGTCCGGCGTTGTTAATAACGATGTCGGCCTCGCCAAAAACGCTGGCTGCAGCCTGGAACAACCCATCTACATCTTCCTGGCAGGTGACATTGCACAAACAGGTCGTTGGTGCCACACCGGTTTCCTCGGTGATCCGCGTAGCCGCATCATCAAGTCGCCCTGCATGAATATCCGAGATCAGGATCTCGGCACCTTCTTCTGCGCAACGTTTCGCTGCGGCATAACCGATGCCTGTACCTGCAGCTGCCGTGATGATGACGCGCCTGTCCTTCAGCAGGTGATGACCTGGAACGTATTTCGGGGGTTGGTTCAGCGACATGCGACCTCCTCAGGTTCCGTAAACCGGTTGCGGGTCGCGAGCTTTACCGAGCAGTTTCCCAACTGCTTCACCCAGTTCACCAGCCTCCCAGCGCGCGGCCTTATCCAGCTCAGGCCCGGTATGCCAGCCCTCAGCGATAGCCAGCTTACCGCCGAATATTTCAAAGCACTGCCCGGTCACATGACTGGATTCTGAACTTGCAAGCCAGACCACGAGCGGTGCCACGTTGTCGGGGTGGAAAGCATCAAAACTGCCATCTTCCGGCACCTTCATCATGTCAGCGAAGACATCTTCGGTCATGCCGGTGCGTGCCTGGGGCGCAAGCGCGTTCACCGTGACGCCATACCTCGCCAGTTCAGCTGCCTGCACCAGCGTCAATGTCAGGATGCCACCCTTGGCAGCAGAGTAATTAGACTGACCCACCGAGCCGAGCAAGCCAGCACCCGAGCTCGTGTTGATGATCCTGCCGTCAACCGCAACCCCTTCCTTGGACTGCTGCCGGAAGTATCGCGCCAGATGGTTCGCAATGCAGTAATGGCCCTTCATGTGAACCGCAATGACAGCGTCCCAGTCCTCGGGATTAAGACTCGCGAACATTCTGTCGCGGCAGATGCCGGCGTTATTCACGACCCCATGGACATCGCCAAATCGTTCAATGGCGGTTTGCACAATTCGCCCGGCGTCTTCATGGTCAGTAATGTCGTGAGTATCGGCGAGAGCATTGCCCCCCTCCGCTTGAATCAGATTCACGGTTTCTGAGGCCGTATCCCGGTTTATGTCATTCACTACCACGTTCGCGCCCGCCCGCCCAAGTGCGGTTGCGTAGCTGCGCCCCAGGCCACCGCCTGCACCCGTGACGATGATGGTGCGGTCGGCGCAGAGGCCGCTCATGACGAGAGGCTCTCAATAATGGTGACGTTGGCCTGACCGCCACCTTCACACATGGTCTGCAAGCCATAGCGCCCGCCTGTGCGCTCCAGTTCATGCAGCAGTGTCGTCATCAGCTTGGTGCCCGTCGCGCCGAGAGGATGCCCGAGTGCTATGGCACCGCCATTAACATTCGTTTTCTCGTGGTCGTAACCGGTATCGGCCAGCCAGGCGAGCACGACCGGCGCGAACGCCTCGTTGATCTCAACCAGATCAATTTCATCCATACTCATGCCGGTCTTCTCCATCGCCCGTCTGGTGGCAGGCATGGGTGCTGTCAGCATCCAGATCGGGTCATCTGCGAGCACGCTGATATGATGGATTCGTGCTCGCGGTTTAAGGTCGTACCTTTTAACCGCTGCTTCAGAACAAATCAGCATCGCGGACGCAGCATCACAGGTCTGACTCGACACCGCCGCCGTAATACGCCCTCCTTCCTGCAGAGGCGCCAGTTCTGCCATCGCTTCCAGCGTCGTGCCACGGCGTGGGGTTTCATCCATGGTGACACCGTTGACTGGCGTGATTTCGCGCTCGAACCTGCCTTGATCAATGGCACGAAACGCCCGCTCGTTTGACGTCAGAGCAAACTGCTCAAGATCTTCCCGTGACAGATTCCATTTCTCTGCAATCATTTCCGCAGAGTTAAACTGGGTGACCAGCCCGTCGCCAAAGCGCTCAACCCAACCGGGTGAGCCCGTAAAGGGGTCACCGAACCCGTATTCCTGGCCGGCCAGCATGGCTGCCGAAATAGGAATCTGCGACATGGCCTGGACACCGCCGGCGACAACGACATCCGCCGTACCACTCAAGACAGCCTGGGCCGCAAAGTGCACAGACTGCTGGGATGAACCGCACTGTCTGTCGATGGTGACACCAGGGACGTGCAAGGGCAGACCAGCCGCCAACCAGCAGGTTCGAGCGATATCACCTGCCAGCGGCCCGATAGTATCCACACAGCCAAAGATCACATCTTCATAATCGTCGGCAGGTACATCATTGCGCTCGACAAGTTCCTTCAACACATGGCCACCGAGATCTGCAGGATGCATTTCAGCAAGCCCACCCCGTCGCCTGCCCGTCGGCGTCCTCAATGCATCAACGATATATGCCTCAGCCATAGCCAATCTCCTTTTCTGTTATCCGTTTCTGGCACCGAAGCCCGTCTCTGGTCCCGGTAATGTGATATCCAACGTTATTCCTCGAACTTCGCGGCCTTACCTGTTTCAACAAACGCATCACGGGCAGACTGGCTGTCTTCGTGCATGTACATCTCGAAGGTGAAGCCCTGTTCCCAGCGATAGTTACGATCAACGTCAAACGATTCAATACCGTTGAGCGCCTGCTTGGCGATTCGAAGCGCATCCCTCGACTTGGAGGCAATCACTCCGGCAAATTCACGCGCTGCGCCCAGGTGTTCCCCTGCCGCCACAACCTGCTCGATACCTCCCAGCCGCCAGGCTTCCTCCGCCGTGATCTGCCCACCGGTCAGAAAGGCTGCACGCACCCTGGCATGGGGAAACATGCGCTGCATGTGGGAAGCGCCACCCATAGCACCACGGTCGATTTCCGGCAGCGCGAAGTACGCATTGTCCGCCGCAATGACCGCATCCGAAGCACCACAGATACCAATCCCACCACCCAGCACGAAACTGTGTGGTGCTGAGACAACCGGGATCTCGCAATCATGAATCGCCTTGAAGGTCAGGAAATTACCTTTGTTGACCTCGACAATAGCGTTGCTGTTTTCAGCCAGTTCCTTGATATCCACACCCGCGCAGAACCCTTTGCCTTCGGCCCGGATCAGGATGCAGCGCAGCTCAGGATTATCCCCGAGGGAGGTAATCAGACCCGGCAGTTCCATCCACATCTCACCACTAAACGCGTTGACCGGGGGATGATTGAAAACGAGTTCAGCGACTCGATCCTTGATCTCAACTTCAAAGGGCATTACTTTCCTCCTGTTCCCAGAACTGCAGCCTGTTGCAGTGCAGACTCGGCATCCCGTGCAATACCTGAAATCAATGCGTCGCAGGTCGGCAGATTGTCGATCAGACCAGCGACCTGCCCACTTGGCAACACGCCTTCATGGGGTCGGCCATGGACCATGGCCTGCTGAATAATCATCGGCGCATTCGCCGCCATCAGGGTTTGACCCAGTGTCGTATCAGATGCCCTGGCCATGCTGATGCCGGACTTGAGCATCTCGATCATGGAAACATCCATGTATTGCTTGAAACGCCAGGCATTCATAAGTGCACGGACCAGCAGACTGAGTGGCCCGGCCTGTTCGAGTGAGGCCAATTGGTTGTTCATGATCATTCGCTGCGGCAACCCGTCCAGTTTGGTGGACACAGGAATGTCGGTGACAATGCTTTTGATGTAGGCCTCTTTAGTCTGTGTCGGTGTCGGACTCTCGGCGGTCAGCAAAAATCGGGTTCCCATAGCGATACCGTCTGCACCATAAGTCAATGCCGCGGCCAATCCCCGGCCATCCTTGAAACCTCCGCAGGCCACGACCGGCACACCCAGGTCCATCTCCAGCACCTGTGATAGAAGCAGCCAGGTCGGTGTCTCGCCGGTATGCCCGCCACCTTCCTGACCCTGGCAAACCAGGATATCAGCCCCCAGGTCTACCGCTTTTTTTGCATGCTTGGCAGCGCCGATCGTCGGCACGCAGCGCATGCCGGCATCCTTGGCTTTGTTGATGATCTCGGCTGAAGGCGCTCTGCCATATGAGAGCGCAGCAACATCATGTTCGATACAGGCATCAACGATGATTTCCACACCGGATTGAAAAGAGTGCAGGTTGACGCCAAAAGGCGCATCCGTCTTGGCCTTGATGTCCCTGATCGCTGCTTCACACTCATCAGGCTGCATCACAGCGGCCGCAAGAAATCCGAAAGCGCCGGCATTCGCCGTTGCAGCCACCAGGTCAGCTGTAGCCACCCATCCCATCGCCGTCTGAATGACAGGGTAATGGCACCCCAGTGATTCCGTTAGTTTGGTCTGCAGACTCGCCATGTGCTCTCAGGCTTCCTTAAAGTTGTTGGACTTCGCCGTAGTCTTCCGAACGATGCCCTCGACACTGTCATCGCCGCCGCACTCGGTAAGCCCAAGGTTCAATTCCTGCTCTTCCACAATCCGCCCCCTCGTCGATCGTCAATTAGCCCTCTGTCCGGCAGGGTTCCCTTTAAAGACTGTTGCCCGCAGGTCATGTGGATCAAGTTTGGTGAGCACATCAAGTTGTTCCCTGGATGGGGCAGGCGTCTCACCCAGGTTCTCAACCTGCTCGAGCTCAAAGCCTGTATTGTCCTGAACCTCTTCAAAGGTCACACCTGGGTGCAGGCTGACCACCCGGATGGCATGGTTAGCGCCGCCAAAATCCATCACAGCGAGGTTAGAGACGATACGTCGCAGATCGAGGAAAGGCGGCTGTTTACCATCCGGCCACCTGGCCGGGTTGTAGCCAATCCCGCCCACCATGTCGACCTCACCGTCAACAAAGGTCCGGGTATCGTGGCTGGGTACAAACATGCTGTTGGCATTGTTGATGGTATTCCCGGGGTAACCACGGACACCCAGCAACGCTGTCTTCGGTTTAGCGTATTCGCCAACAATCGAGATATTCATCTGACCGAAGCGGTCGACCTGCACCGGCGTTACCATGGCGTGTCGAAGCCCACGGTTAACGATGTCGAAAACGCGCTCGTAGGTCATGATGCCTTCGATCTTCGGCTTGTAATCACCACGCGGGCCAACCGGTACGGGTTCAGCAACCAGGTAGGCTTCACCCTCCGTCATCATGAGACCAGGCTCAAATGTCGTCTTCGCGAGTGAGGCAGCCAGGCGCGGCACCAGGCCGATACTCGTAATCATCAGTTCGCCATCACCCCGGAAGGCTTCTGCCGAAGCGGTAATGCACAGTTCTGCCAGAGAATAGCTCATATTTCCTCCTAGAAGATGGGCAGTGGCAGTTCGCGAACATGATCAGCACCGCCGACTGATTCGATATAGCCGGGGAGATCCCGGCCAGTCACATAATCGCTGATATAACCGTCAAGGCCTTCTTTCGCGAGACCGTTGTACTGCTGCAGGTGTGCCACATCGATACCATAGTCGGGTCCGCAGGAAGTTGGATGAGCGCCAAGCGGTGCCAGGGCGACCCCACTCACCAGGTTGCGTTCAATTGGCATCTGCAGGGCGATCATGGGATCGTTGAATGCCGCTGTGTCCACGATTTCCTCGGACGTCAGGTAAGCTTTCTCTGCCGCACGACAAAACCACTCATCAAAGAAAGGATCGGGTCCGGAAATTCGACTGTTACCCAGCACATCCGCCTGGTTAACATGACAGATGGCGATATCGGGTTTAAGGGCCGGCATTGCCACCAGCGTTTCCGCATCATCGTAAGGTGACACGATGAGCTTCAACTCCGTGTTTGTCGTCATCACGTCAGAACCGAGACCAACCCGGGTTGGCAGAAAAGGTAACCGGGCAGCAGCGGCCTTGAGTCCCAACTGAAACATGCCCTCATCGAGTTCCATGACCTCGATGCTGCCCGCCTGCCGGGCCTGGCGGTAGTGGCCTTCAAGCGGGACCAGGTCCATCGAGACAAAGCCGAAAACAAGCTTTCGGAGTTTACCTGCCGCGGCGAGCATACCGACATCCGGGCCACCGTAACTGAGCACCGTCAGGTCCTTGACGTCAGTCTTCAGCAGTTCCCTGATGACTGCCATAGGCTTGCGTCTCGCACCCCACCCGCCAATACCAATCGTCATACCGCTTTCTATCCGGGATGCGATTTCCGCAACCGAGGTTGTCTTGTCGATCATTTTTTACTCCGGAAAGTTGTAAACATGACCCCAGTGGTCACCCACCGTGCTGGTCGTCGGTTCAAATCCTGACCAGTCAAACTGCAGACCTTCACAGCCCACTTCCATCGGTATGCCTCCCGGGCCAAGGAAGTAGAAAGAGAACATGCCGTCATTAACATGGCGACCCAGACTCGCCGTCACCGGCAATCCTGCAGCATTCACCCGGTCGAGGCAGGCACCCACCTGGTCGACATTCGCCATCTCAGTCATCAGGTGAACCACACCGGAGGGCGCAGGCCCGTTGAACAACGCAAGGCTGTGATGCCTGGGGTTCGATGCATGCAGGAAATGAATGCACATCTCGGGCAGACCCTCGGCCGGCGCTGGCAATGTCAGCACGTCACTCGTAGCAAAGCCCAGCATCGATTGATAGAAGTCCACTGTTTCTGCATGGGCAACTGCTGGCAGTACTGCATGTCCCAGGCCCAGATCGCCTGCCACATAACTGATACCAAGCGGTGAGGCGAATTCGCTGCCTGCATGTCGACCATGGAAAATTTCCAGCAGATTGCCCGAAGGATCGCGAGTCGACACATAGGCCTCAACGGCTCTTGCTGCACATCCCTCTGCATTGCCGGCGTCGATTTCTGCACCGGCCGACGTCAGCTTCTCGACAACCTGGTTGAAGCTGTCTGCCGCGACTTCCCAGCCTGTTGCGATAAAACCGTCAGCATCTGCAGGTTCAATCAGGTAGCGAAAAGGTGCTTCATCGATTCGCAGCCTGACACTGCCATCGCCTGCTGTACTGGCCGTAAACCCCAGCACATCTTCACCGACACCGGCCCAGGCCTGGGGGTCCTGCATGCCTATGCGCACATAGCCAAGTGAGCTGATACTCATGTTGATACTCCGTTCGCATCTCTTTCTTTGAGCAGGTCCAGCGCCACATCGACAATCATGTCTTCCTGACCACCGACCATTCTTCTTTCGCCAAGCTCGACCAGGATTTCCCTGACATCGAGCCCGTATTCCTCAGCCGCTTTCTCCGCATGCCGCAGGAACGAGGAATAAACCCCGGCGTAGCCCAGCGACAATGTTTCGCGATCAACCCTGACCGGCCTGTCCTGCAGTGGCCTGACGAGTTCCTCTGCGGCATCCATTAGTTGGTACAAATCGCAGCCGTGCTGCCAGCCCTTGCGGTCCGCTGCTGCGATGAAAACCTCAAGCGGCGCATTACCGGCACCCGCACCCATGCCTGCCAGAGAGGCGTCAACTCGTCTCGCACCTGCCTGGACCGCAACAATCGAATTCGCAACGCCGAGTGAAAGGTTATGGTGCGCATGCACTCCACGATCGGTTTCCTCTTGCAAAACGGCATCGTAAGCCAGCAGTCGATCGCGGTAGCCGTCCATGTCGATGGCGCCGCCGGAATCCGTCACGTAAACGCATTCGGCGCCATAGGACTCCATGAGCTTTGCCTGCTGGGCCAGGTGATCCGGCTCAATCATGTGACTCATCATCAGGAAGCCGATGGTGTCCATTCCGAGTTCTCGCGCGATTTCTATATGCTGTTTCGCGACATCCGCCTCGGTACAGTGTGTGGCGACTCGCACTGACCTGACGCCGGCATCATAAGCTCGCTTCAGTTCATCCCGGGTCGCGATACCCGGCAGAATTAAGGTTGTGACAACGGCATTGTCCACCGCATCTGCAACAGCCTCGATCCACTCCCAGTCAGTGTGAGCACCAAAGCCATAGTTAAAACTGCTGCCATTCAAGCCATCGCCGTGCGCGATTTCGATCGCATCGACCCCAGCCTCATCTAACGCCTTTGCAATGGCGCGCACATGGTCAATGGAATACAGGTGTCGGATCGCATGCATACCGTCCCGGAGTGTTACGTCCTGGATATACAGCTTTTGACTGGTGGGGTCAGTAATTTTCATGCTGCCACCCCATACTTCATTTCTGCAATTCGCTCCGCCGTGCTGAGAGCAGCCGACGTCATGATGTCGAGGTTGCCTGCATACTTCGGCAGGTAATGACCCGCACCTTCAACCTCGAGAAAGATCATCGACTTGACCCCTTCATAGTCGCCCATGCCGGGAATATGCAGTTTGTTATTGCTGCCGAATCGTTCGAACTGGACTTCCTGCTTCAGCTGGTAGCCGGGCACGTATTGCTGAACGCTTTCCACCATCGCCGCCACTGAATCGGCAATGGCCGCCGGCTCAGCACCAATCGACAAGGTGTAAACGGTGTCGCGCATGATCATCGGCGGCTCAGCAGGGTTCAGCACAATAATGGCCTTGCCCTTTTCCGCACCGCCGACGACCTCAATGCCGCGTGATGTCGTCTCAGTAAATTCATCGATATTGGCGCGAGTACCGGGCCCCGCACTACGCGAAGCAACCGAGGCGACAATCTCAGCATAAGGCACACGCTCAGCAACAGATCGGACGGCTGCCACCATCGGAATCGTGGCCTGTCCACCACAGGTGACCATATTGACGTTGTCTTCGGCCAGGTGGTCCTCAAGGTTAACAACGGGTACACAATAAGGCCCGATCGCAGCTGGAGTCAGATCCACCATCTGCTTACCGTCGGCAACACAGACTTCATAGTGGTGAGCGTGCGCCGCCGCTGAAGTCGCATCAAACACGATCTTTACATCGACCCAACAGGGGTGCTGTCTGGCACCGGCAACACCCTCATGCGTCGTTGCGACGCCTCGCTCCCGAGCGATAGCGAGCCCCTCTGAACTCTCTTCGATACCAACCAGCAGCTTCAGATCAAGCGAATCAGAGGTCTTCAATATCTTGATCATCAGGTCCGTACCAATGTTGCCGGACCCGAGAATCGCACATCCTGTTTTAGCCACTATCTACTCCGTGGTTTTTGATCAGCGAAAAGTGACCTCGGCTGAACCAAGGCCTTCGATCTGCATATGAAAGTGATCCCCCGCAACCGCTGGCGCGAGCGGTACCAGTGAACCCGACAGGACGATTTCACCCGCGTGAAACGGAATGCCATACTCGCCCAGGGTATTGGCAAGCCAGGCCACCGCATTTTCAGGTGCACCCTGGACGGCGCTGCCCAAACCTTCGCTCAGATACTCACCGTTTTTAGTGACAACCACCTTCAGCCTCGAGAGATCGAGACCAGCAGGGTCAACTTCATCGTCAGACATGACGAAGACACCACAGGAGGCGTTGTCGGCGACCGTGTCGGCAATTTTGATGTCCCAGTTATCAATGCGCGAGTCGACGATTTCAAAGCAGGCGATGACGGATTCGGTGGCATTGAGAACATCCTGTGGCGTCACGCCGGGCCCTTTGAGCGAGTCTTTCAATCGGAAGGCAATTTCAGCTTCTGCCCGCGGCGCAATGAGCGCCGATGTGTCAATCACACCGTCTTTTACCCACATGGCATCTGTGAGAAAGCCAAAATCAGGCTGATAGACGCCCAGCATCTCCTGCACGGCCGGGCTCGTGACCCCAATCTTTTTGCCCACAACCTGTTCGCCCGCACGCAGCCGGTGTGCCAGGAATACCTTGGATATCTCGTAGGCGTCATCGACCGAGATGTCAGGGTACGAGGTTGTCAGCGGCGTGATTGTTTTTTTCGCGCGCAGGCTATCGAACAGCGTCGCGCCAATACCCTCAACAATTTCACGGTCAAGCATCAGTCATTGTCCAGAAAATCAAGACAGGCCGCGTCGAACATTCGCTGGTGCTCAACCATGACCCAGTGGCCACATTCCGCGATCTCGATATGCCGACTGGGCCTGCAGGCGCGAGTGATCTTCAGCCCGCCGCTGGACGGCAACAGTTCATCATCAACGCCCCAGAAACTGAGGACCGGACAGCTGATTTTTTCGAGTTCGGCTTCCATATTTGGGATCACCATGCGGGAGAGCACCTCCGGAGGCTGATCCTGGAGAATCGCCCAACGCTCATCAACCAGGGCATCAGTCACATGCCTCGGATCATAGACGAGGGTCTCGAGCACCCGCTTCAAACCGTCACGGTCGAGGGCACCATCCACAAAATTAGCGATCATCTTCGCCATGGCAGGCATGGCCATGTAAGTCTCGAACTCTTCGATCCCGCCTGGTGCCATCAGCACCAGCTTATTAACGAGTTCAGCGTGATCAAGCGCGGCCCGGATACTGATGGCACCACCGAGAGAATTCCCGACCAGGGCGCAGGACTGGATGCCAAGCGATCGCACCAGGCCGACCAGCGCACCGCTGAAAAAATCTGATGTGTAGTCTATGTCTGTCGGTTTTGAGGAATAACCGAACCCTGGCAGGTCCGGGACAATAACGCGGTAGCCCGCGCTGGTCAGGCTGGCAACATTACCTTTGAAATTACTGTAACCGCTTGCACCTGGACCGCTGCCGTGCACAAAAACAACGACGCCTTTGGCGTCCGGCACATCGTAGTCGTGGAAGTGAATATCAAGCCCGTCAAGCTCGACAACGCTACCCCGGGGGGGTGCACCTGCTCTCTCAGTCATCGCAGCTCCTTCTGCTGATCAATATCAAACAAACACATCAGCGTTTTCAGCACCCAGCGCCATACCTCCCAGGTTTCTTGCAAAGGAGGTTGGATTATTGGCCACATGCGCTCGCGCGATATGGACATCACGCCAGATAGACTGAATCTCCGCACCGTCATAGACACTGCGCCCACCGGCAACCTCAAACAAGCGATCGACGGCAGCGGAAATCTTGTCGATAACAAGACTGGCCTGATAACGGAATCGAACCCGATCCATCATGCTGATTTCCCTGCCTGTGCGGACGGTTTCCAGCATCACATCAAAGTTCCTGAACATGATGGTTTCGACTTCGTCGATGTCATTGACTGTCTCTGCTACCCGGCGGGTAATGTCCGGATCGCCCATCAGCTTGGTCGGATCCGTGCTGCTCATCCCTGCGTTGCCGGTGAAGAGATCAACGGCCTGCCTGGCTGCACCGACCGCGGCGGTCGACACACATCGGGTGAACAGTTGTGCCCAGGGAATGTTGTACATCGGGTTAGACTGACCATGAACGCAGTTGAATCCATCCATCTGTTTATGCGTTCGGTGGTCCGGCACGAATACCGGGTCCCTGATCACGATGTCATTGGAACCCGTGGCCTGCAGGCCGTATACAAACCAGGTGTCCTCAATCTCATAGTCCGCTCGCGGCAACAGAAAGGTCCGGTATCCCTCGCCCGGGACAATTGCGCCCAGCAGGACCCAGCTGCAATGTCCGGAACCAGAACTCCAACCCCAGCTTCCACTCAACATGAAGCCACCATCACAAACTTCAACCTTGCCACCGGCCGGGTTGTAAGAACTCGAGATCAGCGTGTTCGGATCGTCACTGTAAACATCTGCCTGGGCCTCATCTGACATCAGCGCGAGCTGATAAGCATGAACCGCGACGACACCAGCTACCCAGGCAGTGCTCATATCCTGCTCGGCAATGGCAATCTGGCCGGCAAAAAATTCCTGCGGTGTCGCCTCGAGCCCACCCCACCTGGCGGGCAGCAGCGCCTTCATGAATCCTGACGCCTTCATCAGGCCCATGGCCTCATCCGAGACCTGACGTTGCTGACGGCCCTGTGGCGCCAACTCTTTCAGCCTGGAGAGGTGCGGCAGGATATCGATATCAGAACAGCCGAGCACCTCGACCACCTTGGCACTGGTCGATACCATTTTTTCATCAGCGCTGGCTGCAACCGCTTTCGCCTCACTCATTCCTCAATCCTCTAGACTGTTCACAGAAGGTGGAATCGAATATTCCACACCTTTGTTACCGAGTCTACCATTTTGCGCAATATTAGCTAATATTTTTTGCGAATTTAGGCAATTTATGTAGATTTAAGGCTCGCAATTGTCCATTATCGTTAAAAAAAGCGACAGAGAGAGTCAACTATGTTTAGCGTCAAGGATAAGGTCGTCCTGGTCACAGGCGGAACCAAAGGCATCGGCCTCGGGATCAGCACCGCCTTCGCCACAGCAGGCGCCACCGTTATCACCTGCGGTAGAGGCGAACCGGCACCAGGCACATTCCCGGAGGGCGCAGACATTACGTTTATCCAGGGTGATGTTCGCGATCCGGAAAGCGGCGCTGCCATCATCGAAGACATCCAGCAGCGCACAGGCCGCCTCGACGTCCTGATCAACAATGCCGGCGGCGGACCACCCGCCGATGCGGCAACCGCATCGCCAAGGTTTACCGAGAGCATCATCCGACTGAATCTGCTGTCACCCCTGCTGATGAGCCAACTGGCCTACGGCGCACTCAAGGCGAGCCAGGGCTCTGTCATCAACATCGCGAGCGTCTCCGCGATTCGCTCCTCTCCCGGGACAATGGCGTACGGCGCCGCCAAGGCGGGCTTGCTGAACGCTACCATTTCGCTAGCTCAGGAATGGGGGCCGGACATACGCGTCAATGCCATCATCGCGGGACTCATCAAGACTGAAGCCGCCCACGATCACTATGGCGGCCCGGAAGGCATCAGCCGCCTCGAGGCCAAGCTGCCCAGCGGCAGAATGGGCACACCCGACGACATCGCGAAAGCCTGCCTGTACCTCGCATCCGATGACGCTGCATATGTATCGGGCGCCTCGCTGGAAGTTTACGGCGGCGGGGAACCGCCCAGCTTTCTGTCATTTATTGCCGAATCTCAGCTGTAGACATCGGCGACCGGGCGTCAAGCCATTGACCCAGACCATCTGCCATCATCTGGTACGCAGCTTCCAACAACTGCCGATTCTGGCGCGCCTCTTCAGAATCCTCAGGCGCTTCGAAGCTGCCGGTGAAACTGAGCTCAGAACCGGCCGCGTTGGCGGTCACTTCTAACCGTGCCTGGTAGCCACTCAGCGGAAACAGGCTGTGCCTGACAACACCATAAGACAGCTGCCTGTTCTCGGCATCGACTGAAAGCAGATACTCAATGATAGGGGGCAGGCCTGCGTCAGCGCCCAGGTTTAGCGCCCGGGCGACCCGGCCGTCATACACGCACTCGCCAACAGACTCGACACCCTGCATCCAGGGCGCCGCCGTGAAAGCAGCGATGACACGCCAGAGTGTGTCAGCATCGTGCGCGATCTCAAACCGCGCACGAACCACCGCCTCACTCATCCTCACCTACGATTCTGCCCCATCGATAGTCGTATTTGAGGCCTTTAACCGACAGCGTCGTATCGGCGTGCTTAACCCCGGGAAGGGTCATGATCTCTTCATTAACCAGCCGAACCAGCTCACCACCATCCTTGACCAGCGTGATCACCAGTATGTCGTAGCGCCCCATCATCGTTGCGACAAAGCGGACAAAATCCATTTTCGCAATGGTCTTTGCCGTCTCTTCAACCTGGGTCAGATCTGCCCTGACACCGATATAGGCCAGTTGCGGTGGCTCCGGTCCAGCCCAGCTGGTCAGCGCCATAATCTTGATAATATTGTTTTCCTGCATGCGCTTGATGCGCCCGCGCACGGTGCCCTCGCCCAGGCCAAGCTCGCTCGCGATCTCGCGGTTACTGCGCCGGCCGTCCTGGGCCAGGCGCTCGAGGATCCGTCGATCCACATCGTCAATTTTCGGCTTGCTCACAGGTTCGGCACCAACTCAGATTGATATTTATAAACTTCGATCGTCAGGCCCGGAGACAGCCTGCCGATACCATCAATATAAGCCACTTCTTTGTGCAAAAAGGCTGACAGCTCCTCAAAGGACCGGGCGCCCACCAGAATTTCAATATCATTCGCGCCTGTTGTCAGATTGACAGAAAAGACCTCCGGCAAAGCCGCCAGATCCATTGCTACATCTTCTGCACTTCGGCTTTCCACCTCAATGCCGATTGCCAACAGCAGATCGTAGCCAGCCGCAGCGAAATCTGTGACCGCCACCACTTTCATTGTGCCCGTCTCTTCGAGCCGCCTGATCCGCTTCCGGATTGTCGACGAAGTCGAGTTAAACTCCTTCGCAATGTCCTGCGTCGAGATTCTTCCGTCCTGCTGCAGCAACCCGATAATTTTCATATCGAGCTCATCAGGAATATAACCACCCGTTTTCAAATCTTCGCCATCACCCATTAACGATAAACCTCATTATTATCGCGTATTTGGTTATATTTTTCACTATGAATAATCAATTTGCGTTAAATATATACCCAGATTTTGCGAAACATGCTAGTGTGGGCTGTATGGATAAATCTCAACTCACACCAGAACAACGCCTCGACCGCCTGGAATCTACCGAGGAAATTCGGCAACTCGTAGCTAAGTATTCCCTCTCACTAGACATGCGCGACCTCGACGCACACGTTAACCTTTTCGCGCCAGACATTCGAGTCAGCCGAGACAAGTCGGGCCGAGGCCACTTGAAGCGATGGCTTGATGACACCTTGCGCCTCCAGTTCACCGGCACTTCTCATCACACCGGTAATCACATTATCGAATTTGACAACCTGGACCATGCACATGGCGTGGTGTACTCCAAGAACGAACATGAGACCGGCGATGAGTGGGTCATCATGCAGATGCTGTACTGGGATGATTACGTACGTATTGATGGCGCCTGGCTGTTTCGCAGGCGGCTGCCCTGTTACTGGTATGCCACTGACCTCAACAAGCCGCCGATAGGTGACCAGAAAATGCGCTGGCCGGATCGAGACCGATACGACGGCGCCTTTCACGATCTGTTTCCCTCCTGGGAATCTTTCTGGCAGACACCTCCTGACGACGACGAACCCGAAGTGGCGCCACCCGCCCCGATTGATGAGTTTCTGAATACGATCAGGCGGGGCGCGCCAGATCCTCGCATCCGGGTGAGATAGCCCATGAGCCGCGACTACACCTTACCGGGAGTCCTGCGCCAGGCAGCACAAAGCTGGCCAGACAAGACAGCAGTTTCTGACGGCGAGACCACAATCACTTTCTCAGCGCTTGAAGCACGGGCCAGGGAAGTTGCTCAAGCATTCATTGGCAATGGCCTGCTCGCCGGCGACCGCTTTGCGATCTGGGCACCGAACAGCATCGAATGGCAGGTCACCGCCCTCGGCGGGCAACTTGCCGGTTGCGTCCTGGTCCCCCTGAACACCCGCTACAAGACCGCCGAAGCCGCCGATATTCTGGCTCGCTCCGGCGCCAGAGTTCTGTTCCACGCAGATCGATTTCTCGAGACTGATTACGCCGCCATGGCCAACGCATGCGACGTTGAACATCGCGTGACCATTGGCTCGCCCTGGCCGTCGACAGCCGTCGACAATGAAGCCCTGGATGACCGGATATCCGGCCTCAGCCCTGACTCACTGGCAGATGTGCTCTACACCTCCGGCACCACAGGCGCGCCCAAAGGCGTTATGTGCACACATGGTCAGAATATCCGCGTTTTCGAGACCTGGTCAGAAGGCGTCACCCTTACAGCCAGTGACCGCTACCTGATCGTCAACCCGTACTTTCATTCTTTCGGCTACAAAGCCGGCTGGCTCGCCGCGCTGATCCAGGGAGCAACCGTTTACCCGATGCCCGTTTTTGACCTGAATGCCGTGCTGGGCCTGATCCAGCAAGAAAAGATCAGCTTTCTGCCCGGCGCGCCGACAATCTTCCAGTCGATACTCGCCACCGAAAACAGAGGCGATTACGACCTGTCTTCCCTGCGCTGCGCAGTGACTGGCGCTGCATCGGTACCGGTCCAACTCGTGAAAGACATGAAAACCGTACTTGGCTTCGAGGAGGTGTACACGGCCTATGGTTTGACTGAGTCCACCGGCGTGGTCTCTCTGTGCCTGCCGAATGACGACTTCGAGACCATCGCTACAACTTCAGGGAAACCCATGAAAGGCATCGAAGTACAGACAACCGGGCCGGACGGCGCACCCACCCCGCCAGGTGAGCCGGGAGAAATATGGGTTCGCGGCTTTAATGTTATGAAAGGCTACCTCGACGACCCCGAGGCAAGCGCCGCAACCATCACACCTGACGGCTGGCTGAAAACCGGCGATATCGGCATTTTCACTGAATCCGGCCACCTCAAGATCACCGACAGGATCAAGGACATGTACATTTGTGGCGGCTTCAATTGTTATCCGGCAGAAATCGAAAATGTCCTGCTCGACCATCCTGCCGTGCTTGATGTCGCAGTCGTCGGCGCACCCGACGAGCGCATGGGCGAAGTCGGACACGCCTACGTTGTCAGCAGGGACAATCAAACCCTTGAGGAGGCAGGCCTCATCTCCTGGGCAAGGGACCATCTCGCCAACTTCAAGGTGCCAAGAAGAGTATCTTTCGTGGAGTCACTGCCACGCAACGCCTCAGGCAAGGTCCAGAAATTTCTATTAAAAGACGATTAACTTCGTCTCTCGACGACAGGAAACACAATCATGGCAACAATTAACGTCACTGACAGAAATGGCGAGTCGCATACACTGACATCAGGCACTGGCGGCTCACTGATGGAAACGCTGCGCGACGAAGGGATGGGCGTGGAAGCGATCTGCGGCGGCCAATGTGCCTGCGCCACCTGCCACTGCCTGATTGACGCAGACTGGTTTCCACGACTCAATCCACCTGATGGCGACGAAAAAGAACTGCTGGAGTACCTCGACAGCTACGACAGCGGCAGATCGCGGCTCACCTGCCAGATCACAATGACCGAAGCATTGGATGGCATTTCGCTGGAGGTAGCGCCGGAAGAGTAACCGGCAAGGCCGAATACTCGCTCCAACGACCCGCTCAGCGACCCACCCAGCAACCCACCCAGCAACCCACCCAGCAACAAGGATCGCCGGGCGGCGCCTGTATCAACTAGAAGAAGTAGCTGCCCCCATTTGCTACCAGCACCGAGCCGGTGCACATTGAGGATGCATCACTCGCCAGCCAGCAGACAGCATCAGCAATCTCTGTCGGTTCCGCCATTCTGCCGAGCGGAATAGCGGCCTCCATATCCTTAATCCACTCTTCCGGTATGCCGTTCATAATCGGCGTATTGGTCGGCCCGGGCGCTACCGCATTAACCCGGATACCCCGACCGCCGAGTTCCCGGGCCAGACCCCGGGTCAGCCCGACGATCGCCGCCTTCGACGTCACATAATGAATCGCGCCTTCGCCCGACTGTGCCGCAGTCGACGAAATGCTGACAATTGAACCCTTGATACCCGATGCAACCATTGACCGGACAGCAGCGCGGGCACAGTAAAACGCGCCATCGAGATTCACCCCCATGACACCCTGCCAGCCTTCATCCTCCATAAAGATGATATGGTCAACTTGCGTCGTGGGGGCTTCACCGGCAGCGATCTGCTCATTGCGCTGCCCCATCAACGCATACATTTCATCGCTGCCATCATGCGGCGCTCGACCAATGCCCGCGTTATTGACCAGGATCGCAACGGGGCCGAGATCCTTCTCGACTGCAGCAAAAACCTCGTTGACTGCAGCGCTGTCACCAATATTGCAGGCATAGGCACGACAGTTTTCCGGCGCCCTGCAGCCGGCGACCGTCTCGGCCGCCTGCTCAAGATTAATGTCGAGGGCTGCAACCCTGGCGCCTTCTGCTGCCAGCTTCTGGGCTATAGCCCGCCCCATTCCCTGGCCCGCGCCGGTGACAACGGCAACACGACCGTCAAGTTGACCTATACTCATTGAATTCTCTCCTGATTGTTTTCTTTGCTTAGCGTTATTTCTTGTCGCCTGTCACGCTGGCGGCGGCGGCACAAAAAGCTGCGATGCTTTACCACCATCGACGGACAGGCAGACTGCCGTGATGTAACTTGCTTCATCCGAGAGGAGAAAGGCAGCCGCAGCCGCCACCTCTGCCGGATCACCCAGCCGGTTCATCGGCACACCACCCGCCACTGCTTCGGTATAACCCGGGATACCACCCAGGGCTTCATTGGTACTCGGTGTCGCGATGACGCCCGGCGCAATACAGTTGATTCGCACACCTTCGGCGGCACATTCCATTGCTGCTGACTTCGAAAAATGGATCAACGCGGCCTTCGAGGCGGAATAAGCTGCCATGTTGTCGAGCGCAAGCAAGCCGTTAATCGAAGCGATATTCAGAATGGCACCTGCACCCTGGGTCACCATGTGAACGAGCGCGGTGCGGGTCGACACAAACGCTGCATCCACGTTCACCTGGAAATCCTGACGAAACGTGTCCAGGTCTGTGTCGCTGACCGGCCCCCAGCCCACCGTCATTGCATTGTTAACGAGGAAATCAAAATGACCATGCGCCTGCTGAATCTCGTCAACGAGACCCCGCAGACCATCGGAGTCCAGCACATCAAGCTGCCGGGTCACCACACCCTCGCCCAGGCTTTCCGCAGCGAGCGAGAGCGCCTCGGCGCGACGACCGCAAATGTAGACATGAGCCCCTTCGGCGACAAGGCGCTTGGCAATCGCCAAACCAATCCCTTCACTACCACCGGTAACCAGCCCCACCTTTCCTGCAAACCTGCTCATCTCGAATTGCCTTTATACGCTAAAAACAAGCAGTCTAACTGCGCATATAGAAAATATATACAGTTTTATTGATCGTTTTGCACATTTTACAGCAGATAATGTGATATTCTGTCGGATAGAAACCACCGCGGCCAGGGGACAAAACACCATGACAGTAAAAGTGTTGCCTATCGAAGAGGAATTTGCGCTCGGCGAGACCGTCATTGACGGGCGAAGCTACATCGACTTTAAAGATAATCTGGGCTGCCTGTCGGAGCTGTTCAGCTGTTTTGACACCCACGCTGACAATGAACTGGTAATCTTTGAGGACGATAGGTATACCTACCGCGACATCGCCGACCTGGCTGCACGACTGGCGAACTCGCTGACAGAGACCCATGGCATCGGCACCGGCGACCGGGTAGGTCTGGCCCTGCCCAACTCACCAGACTGGATAATTACATTTGTTGCACTCGCCAGCCTGGGCGCAACACCAGTGCTGATCAACGCGCGCGCAGCCGATGCGGAGTTAACACATTGCCTTGGCTCAACCGCCTGTACCTTCTGCTTCGCTGACCGATCCCTGCCGGTCGACCTGCCGACTCTCGGCATGATGCCCAGCTGGGACCTGCCAGCTGAGGTTACATCCTTACCCCAAGTACAGCGCAATGGCAGCGATGAAGCCCTGCTTATGTTTACCAGCGGGACAACAGGCAAACCGAAGGCGGCAACACTGAACCACCGGGGCCTGCTTTCGGCCCTGAAAACCATTCGCTACTCGAGCGCGATCATAGCAAGCCAGATGGCAGAGCAGTACGGCATCGACTACGAAACGATCGTTCAAATGAGACCCCCACCGGTCACGTTACTGATGTTTCCGCTCTTTCATGTCAGCGGCTGCCATGCAGTCTTTCTGTCCGCCCTGACCCAGGGCGGCAAAGTCGTGTTGATGCAACGCTGGAATGCAGAGCGGGCATTGCAACTGATTGAGAGAGAAAAAATTACGGGCTTCCCCGGCGTGCCAGCGATGCACTGGGACATTCTGCGACTGGAATCTCTCAAGGACTATGACCTGTCGAGCCTGACAACACTTTCGGTAGGTGGCCAGGGAACGGCTCCTGCTTTGCTGGAAGCCATACACGAGACATTCCCGAGCGCGGTCCTCGGCACCGGTTACGGCATGACCGAATGTAATGGCACCGTCACACTCAATATCGGCGAAGGCTTTTTAAAGGACCCGAAATGCTCCGGCCAGATGGTCGCCACCGTCAGCGGCGAGATTCGCGACGAAGCCGGAACTAAAGTGCCTGCTGGTAACGTGGGTGAAATCTACGTCCGAGGCATTTCACTGATGTCCGGATACGCAAACTACCCCAATGACGAAGTCTTCGATAGCGAAGGCTGGATGGCAACCGGCGATATCGGTTATTTCGATGCGGACGGAAAGCTGTATATCGTCGACCGTCGCACGGACATGGTCATTTCCGGCGGTGAGAACATTTACTGTGCCGAGATCGAGCAAGCCGTGGAGCGCCACGAAACTGTCGATGAATGCGCAGCATTCGGTCTGGCCGACGACCGCCTCGGCGAAAAACTTGCTGTCGTTGTCAGAACGCTGAATAACCAGGCACTGACTGCAGAGGCGCTGCTTGATCACTGCGCCGGTTTGCTGACAAAACACAAGTTGCCGCGCGAGGTCTTTTTCGTCAGCGACCCGCTGCCAAGAAACGCCAGCGGAAAACTGGTGAAGCGACAGCTCAGGGAACAGTTTGGAGGCAATTCATGAGCTACCCGGACGACATTCGCATTGTCGACCTGATGATGGGCATCCCGGTCAGCGAAACCAACCAGGAATGGTATGACAGCTTCATGCCACTACTGAAAGACAAAGAGAGCATAGAGCAGTTCAAAATGCCTGCTCAGTACATGTTTCGAGACGTGCCCAAGCTCGATAAAACTGATGACTATGTTGCCTTCCTCGTCGGTGAAATGGACAAGTACAACATCGAGTTCGCATCCGTTGGTTATTTCGAGGGATCGGAAGCGGCTGTCTCTGCGAAGCAACACTTTCCGGAACGATTTATTTTTGACTTCCCGGTCGACCCTAACGGCGGCATGGAAGCAGTCAGAGCCATTCGCAGGGCACACGAAGAATTCGGCATCAAATCAGTCAGCGTATTCCCGTGTGGCTGCAACCCCCAGGTCCCAATCAACGACCGGCGGATGTGGCTGATCTATGGTGTCTGCTGTGAACTGGACCTGCCTATTCTGGTTAACGTCGGTGTCCCTGGGCCACGGGTCCCTATGGCACCTCAGAAAACAGAACTCGTCGATGAGGTCTGTTACCACTTTCCGGAACTGAAATTCGTCATGCGCCACGGCGGTGAGCCCTGGGATGAACTGGCCGTAAAACTGATGCTGAAGTGGCCGAATCTTTACTATTCGACATCTGCCTTTGCACCGCGTCACTACCCTGAGTCGGTGATCCGATACCTCAATACCCGCGGCGCTGACAAGGTGATGTACGCCGGTTACTACCCGCAGGGACTGACCCTTGAGCGAATTTTTAGAGACCTGCCCGAGGTGCCTGTCAGGAGCGACGAAATCTGGCGGAAATTCTTAAGCGACAATGCGCGAAAACTGTTTGACCTGCCAATCAGCAGCTGAGGAGATACAAGTATGAGTGAAGCGATTCAAATTCAGGACGCAAGAACAGCACCGGTCCTCGTCTGGGAACAACTGAAGGACATGAGCTATGACGAACTGGCACGCTGGCGCGTCGACCCGGTTGAGAATGGCAGAACACCAGAGGAAAGAGGCATTAACCTGCCCATGCCCTATGGCTGGTTTGTTGTCTGCTACAGTGACGAACTGGAGGTTGGCGAAGTCAAACCCGTCCATTATTTCAATCGTGAGCTGGTGGTATGGCGCGGCGAAGATGGGGCCCCCCGCGTACTGGACGCTTATTGCCCTCACCTCGGCGCTCACATGGGCTATGGCGGCAAAGTCAAGGGCAACGACATCCTCTGCCCCTTTCACTCGTGGCAGTGGAATGGCGAGGGCGCCTGCGTCGATATCCCCTACTCCAAGTCGATCCCCCCGAAAATGAAAAAACCGGCCTGTGAACGGTCCTATCAGACACGCGACGTCAACGGCTTCATCTGGATGTGGTATCACCCGGAGAACGAGGAGCCCAGCTATGAGCCAAGGACCTTTGCAGAGGCGAGCGACCCAGACTGGTCAGATTACGAAAAACACGAGTGGATCGTTTATGGACCGATGCAGACTATCGCGGAAAATGGCGCGGATGCAGCGCATTTCCAGTTTATTCATGGTGTTGCCGACAACCCCAACTATGACATCACCTTTGACGGCCACCGGCGAACGGCAGAAGTCCATGCCAAGATGGGCACGCCCAAAGGCATGATCGACGGCACCATCGCCTATGGGGTGGATGGCCCGGGTCAACCATGGACACGTTTCTCAGGCATCTGCGAAACCCTGATGCTGGCTGGCGTCACTCCTGTCGCACCAGACATTACACACCTGCGTTTCGCCTTCACCCAGCTGAAGTCAGATAGAGACGGAGAGAAAGGCGGCGTCGCCAAGGCAGTTATCAAGGATATCTGCAAACAGCTAGACCAGGACAAGGTCGTCTGGGACAGGCAGCGCTACGTCGACAACCCGCCCCTCTGTCAGGGTGACGGACCGATCAATGACTTCCGGGATTTCTTCAGGCAGTTCTACGCCGGGCCAGAGTACGACACCTACCGGGAAAAGGTCGCCAAGAGGCGAGAAATCAGTCGATAGCACCCGTGGGCAAGCAAACCTGGGACTACGTCATCATTGGCGGCGGCTCGGCCGGTTGCGTTCTTGCTAACCGGCTGTCTGCTGATCCCGGCACATCCGTCCTGTTACTCGAGGCCGGCGGCTCCCATCGTCATCCATTAATTTCCACCCCACTCGGCTACGGCCTGACGGTGAACTCGCCGAGGTTCGCCTATCAGTTCCGGTCGGGGAAAGACGACACGACCCATGGGCGCCAGCACCAGCTGCCAAGGGGCCGGGTGCTCGGTGGCAGCTCTTCCATCAATGGCATGATCTATATCCGGGGCCAGCACCAGGATTATGACAACTGGGCTCAGCTGGGCGCGACAGGCTGGGACTGGGAATCTGTCAGACCTTATTTTGTCGGCAGTGTCAGTCAGCAACATGGCGCATCTGAGTGGCACAGCGACAGCGGCCCGTTGCGAATTGAAGACAATCGGAACCAGTTCGCCGCCTGCGAAGCACTGATCAAGTCAGGCATCAATCTCGGCATACCGCGGAACGACGACTTCAACGGCAGGTCCCAGGAGGGCATCGGACACTACCAGACGACGATGCGAGGTGGTCGCCGCTGGTCTGCTGCCAATGCCTACATCGATCCCGTGCGTCAGCGAGAAAATCTCAGCATCAAGACAGGCATTCAGGTTGATCGAATCGCCTTTGACGGCTCCCGGGCAGTGGCCGTTAACACCAGCGCGGGTGACTTTGCGGCACGCCAGGAAATCATTCTCGCGGCGGGCGCTTATGGTTCGCCACAGCTGCTCCAGGTATCCGGTATCGGCCCAAGACATGTACTGGAAACCCTGGACGTTAAACCTGTCCTGGTTCACGACTCCGTTGGCCGCAACCTGCAGGACCACGCTGGCCCACCCATGGCCTGGCGCCTGCACAGAACAGAGGACAGCGTCAATCGCAACCTGACACCTTCCGGCATGATCGGCAGCCTGCTCAAGTACCTGGTGACGCGCCGCGGACCCGTCTCAATGCCTGCCGCTGCGGTCGGACTATTCGTCAAAAGCAGTGAGGAATTGTCACGACCGGACCTGCAGTTCCATTGCCTGCCGGTCAGCGGCAACGATTCGGACGACGCCAGCCAGCAGCAGGTCGACCCCTTTCCCGGCTTCACCATGATGCCCTATCTTATGCATCCCGCATCGCGCGGTGCAGTCACAGCGATATCCGCAGACATCAGTGTACAGCCGCACATCGAAACCAACTATTTTCAAGCTGAATCCGACCTTAAAGCGGTCGTCAGCGGCATGAGACTGGCAGAAAGGCTGGCCCAGACCGAGCCATTTGCTGCCCTCGTCCAGTCTCGTATCCGGCCACATGCCGACCTCATCGCCGAAAGCGAACTCGAAGACTATGCGAGAACACACGCCCACACGGGCTACCACCCCGTCGGCACCTGCAGAATGGGAACTGATCAGAATGCTGTGGTTGACCCCGACTGCCGCCTGACCGGTACTGAAAATCTGCGCGTCATTGACGCATCTGTCATGCCGTCTCTCATCTCGGGCAACACCCACGCCGCAACAGTGATGATTGCAGAGAAGGTTTCAGATGCCATGATCAACAACCGGGGCAGCTGACAGCGCCTCAGCAGGAGAAACAATATGGGAACTTACGCCCTGACAGGCGGCGCCTCCGGAATTGGCGCAGCGCTGACGGAGAAACTGAAGGCCGATGACCACACGGTTATCAACGTCGATATTCGTGATGCAGACATTCTTGCTGACCTGGCTTCGCCTGAAGGCCGGGAGCAGGCACTGAGCGGTATTGCGCGACTGGCCCCCGACGGCCTGGACGGCTTTGTACCGGTTGCCGGACTGGGCGCAGGCACAGGCCACCCGGCCCGCCTGATCACTGCGCTGAACTACTTCGGCGCCGTCGTTCTCGTCGAAGGCCTGAGAGATCTGCTGGCGATGAAATCTGGTGCCGTTGTGCTGTTGTGTTCCAACTCTGCACCGTTTTCGACCGACAGCGACCCGCTGCTGGAACCGCTCCTTGCTGGTGACGAAGCACGGGCACTCGCTGTTGCTGACAACGAAACTGGCCTCGAGTACATGGCAGGTAAACGCGCCCTGGCACACTGGATGCGACAGAACACCTTTGAATTCGGCAGAGCCGGCATTCGAATTAATGCCGTTGCCCCAGGGCCAATACATACGCCGATGGTCGACTCGCTGTTTGAAGTCCCTGGCATGAAGGCGGCGGTCGACAATCTCTTGCAAGCAACCCCCATTGAACGCATGGGGCAACCGGGTGAGGTAGCCGACACAATTCTCTTCCTGTTGAGCGAGGCTGCGAGTTATGTCAGTGGTTCCGTCCTGTTCGTTGACGGCGGCTTTGATGCGCACTCTCGGCCGGGCACGCTCTAGGCCACTGTCGGCTTATCGCGACACACCAGTTGCATGCCGATACCAGATGGGCGACGTCCAGGCTCGCTCCTGGATCACCGGCGAGTAGAACGGGTCACTTGAAGCATCGAGACAACATTTACCGTAGACATCTCCTGTTGCACCCTGTTCGCCCACCGCGAGCAGGTTTGCCTGCCGGGCCTGATCAGCGCACGACGCATCGAACGGGTTTACGCCCGCGGCCTGGCATTGCAGCGTGCTCCAGCGACAGGTCGGATTCTCCAGGACCCTAGCGTAGTAAAAAGCTGGCTGGTTGATGTCGAACCCGGGATCGGACCAGACGCTGCAGAGTGATGTCGAACCCTTGCCAACCCGCGCACAGCTGGCCTCATCAACCCAGGCGCCGTTGTCAGGACTACCGGCAATGTCGAAGACTTTTTCGTGAGTCCTGCCATCTGCGTCCACCCACCCCTTGATGATCTGAACACGCTGCAGGTCTGTACCCGGGTTGTTCGCCACACCGGGATCTTTCTGTACGTGGACAAACACTTTCATCTCTGCGGACTCGTCCGCCAGCGCCTCAAGCGAACCGCCCATCGGCACACCCGTGGCATAGGCCGTTTCAATCGCATCGTCTCGCTCGCACAAGTCATCAGGCAGATTTGTTCCGGCAAAAAATCGGACGGTGGGCCGGGTCCCGCTGGTCGCATAGGTTTCTTTACGACGCATCGCCTCGAAGATCGCGTCTCGTGAATTCTCTTCGGCCCAGACAACCGCGTGACCGCCCGGATTGGCAAAGAAGTGGTCCTGCACATTCCTGAACTCGCTGTCACGCCGCCCGAGGTGACCTTTGAAATCGTCTTCGTCAGCCGCGCCCGGTGTCGCACTGTGGGTGTCGGTGCTGCCGATCACACCCATAACGAAGGGGTTAACACCGGCTTTCTCACCGTACGCAAGCCCATCTTTGTAAACATTGCGAACCATGTTGCGACGATGAAACGCATCCAGGGGCATGGTCTCTGCCCGTTCAGTTCTGACAACGCCATTGACCGTACCCAGCATGGCGAGATTGTCTGCCGGTACCTGCTCGAAGGTACAGAGTTCGTCTTCGGTATCGAGGCCCGCGCCCAGCAACCGGTCAAAACGGCACTCGGAGACACCCTTGTGCTGCACCAGCTCAACCAGCGGCTCAAAAAAAAGCCGATTCTCGAGTTCCTCGGGCGTTTCCGGATCACGGAACATCATCCCGCCTGAGAGATTGGGATTGTGAGGTATCGCTATGGCGTCACAACCCGACCCATTGTCGGTGCAGGTTTCGCGCAGCCATTGCCACAGCACAGGGAAATTGTAGCGGCCGGTTTCGTATGTGGAGATTGGGGTGTCCACGACCTTTGCATTGCGAAAAATGACGTTACGATGCATGTTTTTGCGGTCGGGCGCGTCCGTATATTCGTAGCCGACAAACGTGGTGAACTGACAGTTTTCACTGCGATCATAATGCTGCTCGGCAGCCAGCTGGATTCTTTGCCAGGCATCCCGGCCGGCAGCCAGACAATCGCTGAGCTTGCAGGCAAATGAAAATTCTTTTTCTTCATCCTGCTGACCGGCAAGCCGCGTCCACCAGTCTACGGCGATTAACTGCACCCACTGCTGGGTAGAACGCGTCATCGCGCAGTGCGGCCACCAGTATCCGAGACGACTGCTATCGGTGGTGCAGACATCGATCTGGCCGAGAAATTCGCCATGATCCGTCACCGCAGCAAAATCCAGCGGCCGGGAGATCGTCGTCGCTATTTCACCGACGCCATCCGCTGCCGGGATGTAAATAGTCTCGCCACGTGCGAACCGATACGCATCAACAGGGTCCCGTCGAAGACTCGAGACGTAAGCATCGAATGAATAACGGGTATGAACGTGAAGGTCGCCATAGAGCGGCTTTTTCAACGGCTCAAAGTCTGCACAGGGCACTCGCTCTTCTGTGCGTTCAAAACCAGTCACAGCCTGCGACAGCGTTAACAACAGGGTTGCCGTCAATACTGATCGCAAACCTGCCACGATAACTATCCTCTCGGTTCCTTCGGCATCTGCAGGGCCCGTTCGGCAATGACGTTGCGCTGGATCTGGTTCGTGCCGGCGTAAATCGTGTCGGCCCGCGAAAACAGGTACATCCGCGTCAGGTCTGAAAGCTCATAGTCGCCCGTCACCACTTCACCCGCCGGTCCCATGACCTCCATCGCCAGCTCGCCCAGTTCACGATGCCAGCTTGCCCAGAAGATCTTGTAGGTAAACTGCGGTCCGCTCAACGCCCCGCTATCTGCGCCCGAGAGCATGCGCAGGGCACTTGCCCGCATGGTCTGGAGTCCGCGCCAGGCTTTCGCAATCTTCTGTCGAATCTGCGGATTCTTCGCCTGACCATTAGCATTCGCCAGCTCAATAATTTCTGCCAGTTCGTTTCGAAAGTTCATCTGCTGCGCTAGGGTTGAAACGCCTCGTTCAAACGCCAGGGTACCCATCGCCACCTGCCAGCCCTGACCTGGTTCACCCACTACGTTTGCTTCAGCCGTTATCGCACCATCGAAGAAAACCTCGTTGAAATCCGATTCTCCGGTCATCTGGCGAATTGGCCGTATTTCTATCCCAGGCTGGTCCATGGGAACGAGCAGGTATGACAGGCCTTCCCTGCCCTGGCTGCCTGGTTCGGTACGACAGATCACAAAACACCAGTCGGCAAACTGCGCCAGTGATGTCCAGATCTTCTGTCCTTCAATCACCCACTGCTTGCCATTTGGGCCATCCTCCAGCGACGCCCGGGTTCTGACATTCGAGAGGTCTGAACCGGCGCCCGGCTCCGAATACCCCTGGCACCACATCTCTTCGCCGGATGCCATCTTCGGCAGAAATCGTGCCCGCTGCTCATCGTTACCAAAATGCAGAATGGTTGGCCCGGCGAGCTCAACGCCCATGTGCCCAAGCCTGCCCGGCGCTTTTGCCCTGGCGTACTCCTCTGCGAAGATCACCTGCTGGGCCAGGTCTGCATTCCTGCCGCCATACTCTTCAGGCCAGCCAATGGCAGAAAGACCTGCACGCCCCAAAGCCTGCTCCCATTCCAATCTGCGCTCTGCTTCAGCGGTCTGCGAGGTTACGCCACGGATGTCGGCAAATGGCCCTGAAAGCTGTGCTTCAAGCCAGGCTGCAATTTCACTGCGGAAAGCTTCCTGTGATTCTGTAAATCCAAGTTTCATACGCACGCCTCCAGGCCAATTTCATGGGCGATCAATTCATCCAGGTCGGCATTCAGACCAAACAGTGTCGAGGTTGACCTGGCGCGTTTGAAATAAAGATGGGCGTCATGCTCCCAGGTGACACCAATACCACCATGTAACTGAATCATTCTTGCCGCGCTAAAAGAAAGCGCCTCACTGGCCTGCACCTTGGCAAGGGCAGCCATGGTCGCCGCCTGTGCCGGGTCTTCAGACACTGCACAGGCAGCGAAATAGACAGCGGAAATCGCAGCCTCATTGGCAACCATCATATCTGCCAGCTGGTGCTTGACCGCCTGGAAACTGCCAATCGCACGACCGAACTGGACCCGCTCCCGGGCATATTCCACCGTGCGCGCCAGACATTCCTGGGCAGCACCAACCGCTTCGGCAGCCAGTGCAATGCGCGCCAGGTTGAACCCGAAATCTATGGCTGCGACGGCCTGATCACCTTCAGTAATCTTGGCCCTGGCCAAAGTGTCAGCATCATCCACGAGGACATGGGCAAGCCGACGAGTCTGGTCAATCATATCGACAGGCGTCACTGTCAGCCCGTCAAAGGTGCCAGCGGTTTCTGCCTCCAGCAGACTGATCGAACGCGTCGCAGCATCTTCTACCAACAGCAGGTCAGCATTCGCCGCATCGAGCACAAACTCTGCGCTGCCCTCGGAAACCCGACAAACCGCACAGGTCACACCGCCAGCCGCGATTCTCGCCAGAGCAGGCTGATGATCAAGCTGTTTTAAAACGGCCACGCTCAGCACAGCCGTGGACAGCAGCGGAGATGGCAGCAAGGTTTTACCCAGCTGCTCGAAGACCAGCGCAATCTCAATCATCGACAAGCCCTGGCCGCCCGCCGATTCCGGCACCATCAAACCACACAGCCCGAGTTCGCTTGAGAGCGATTGCCACTGCCCCGAAAGGTATCCTTGCTTCGATGCCATGGCGGCACGCACGTTTTCACTGGTGCCTTCTGCGCGTGAATATTCCTCCAACATAGAGGCGATCATTCGCTGTTCTTCGGTAAACTCAAATTGCACGGGTTCTCCCTTATTTCCAGGCCGCGATTAATGATTGGCGGGATAATAAACCATATGCGCAGTTTTTTGTGCTTTATTTAACGAATAGTGATATATTTTTTCTCAATAATTAATCATAAACGCATTCTGAGGTGTTGATGACCGAGCAGCAAGCGGCTGTAAATGACAGCCCCGAGTCGACAGGAAAAAGCCCCGAGCCACGCTGGCACACCGATCTGCTGATCGTCGGCTCCGGCGCAGGGGCGCTGACAGCAGCACTGACAGCCAACGAGCTTGGACTGGAAGCCATGATCATCGAGAAAGGGCATCTCTGGGGCGGCACTTCCGCTACCTCCGGCGGCACGCTCTGGATTCCCTGCACGCGCCACATGGCCGAAGCGGGCGTACCAGACTCAGAAGAAGACGCCTTCAGCTACCTGAAGTCACTGATTGGTGACGAAGTACCCGAGACCAAGTTGCGCGCCTACATTGAAAACGCGAGCAAGATGCTTCACTTCCTTGAAGACAAGTGTGAGGCTCAATTCCGCTGCGTACAGTACGCGGACTACCATATGGATCTGCCCGGCGCTAAAGAAAACCGATCACACGAGCCCTTGCCAATAACTGCCGGCCGGCTTGGCCGCCACTACAGCAGCCTGCAACCCATGCACCAGGCCGCGCAGGCGTTTGGTCGGGTCAACTGGACCATCGGCGAAGCGAGACCAATGATCACCAAACGACCGGGATGGATGTGGACCACCTTCAAGGTCATGTCACGTTACTATCTCGATCTGCCCCAGCGGTATCGGACCATCAAAGACCGGCGACTCACCGCCGGAAACTCCCTGCTGGGACAACTGCGCGCTGCCCTGAACGCGCGCAAGGTTCCGCTGCGCCTTGGCGTAGCGCTAAAAGACCTGATCCGCGACGGGGACCGAGTCACAGGCGCCATCGTCGACTATTCCGGTCAGGAGTTTACGATTCAGGCCAGGCGCGGCGTTGTCCTGGCCGCAGGCGGGTTTGAACGAAACGCGGACATGCGCAACCAGAACTTCGCTACCGGGTCCTCACCGCAATGGAGCGGCTCTCAGGTCAACAATACCGGGGACGCCATCCAGGCGGCTGAACGCAGCGGCGCGCAACTTGAATTCATGGACAGCGCCTGGTGGGCACCTTCCATGAAACTTGGCGATGAAGACCGGGCTCGCCCGATGTTCGTGGAACGCGCCCTGCCGGGCTGCATGATCGTCAACCAGCAGGGGGTGCGTTACATGAACGAATCTGCCTCCTACCACGTCGCCGGTGGCACCATGATGCAACTCAATTCCGAGACCTGCGCAACCGTACCCTCCTGGTTTATCTTTGACGCCCGCTACCGAGGCGAGTATCCGGTTGGGCCTCTGCTGCCAGGTCCGCCGGCAACAGACGGCATGGTCAAGGCGTCCATGAAGGACATTCTGTTCCGGGGAGACAGCATCGCTGAGCTCGCAGAGAAAATTGATATCGCCCCAGACGTGCTGGAAGCCACCTTCTCTCGCTTCAATGAATATGCCGAGAAGGGCGAGGATCCCGATTTCGACCGAGGCGTCAACGGCTACGATCGATACTACGGTGACCCTCGCAACGAACCCAATCCCTGCCTGGCCCCACTCAAGAAGGCGCCTTACTATGCCGTCAAGATCTTTCCCGGCGACATTGGCACAAAGGGCGGCGTGTCGACCAACGAAAACGGCCAGGCTGTCGATGAGTCGGGCAGTCTGATTCGCGGGCTTTACGCCATCGGCAACTCGTCAGCATCTGTCATGGGGCGAACCTACCCCGGCGCCGGATCAACCCTTGGTCCGGCCATGACCTTTGGCTATCTCGCGGCTCATCACGCTGCCCAAAGCTGAGACCATCACCATGAAGCACCCGCATTCACTTGAGGGCAAAGTCGCACTTGTCACCGGCGCCGCCCGCGGCATCGGCCTGGCGATCGCCAGGGAATTTCTGGCTGCCGGCGCCGACAAGGTCATATGCGGCGATATCCTGACCGATGATCTCGCCCAGCTGACAGAGCCAGATCTTGTCACAACAAGACTCGATGTCAGCGCAGAGACTGACTGGGAACACGTTGTACAAAGCACCCTGCACGATTACGGCCGCCTCGATATCCTGGTCAACAACGCCGGCGTCCTGACCTTCGGCTTACTGGAGGAGACATCGCCAGATGACTTCCGGCGGCTTCTGGAAATCAATACAACCGGCACTTTTCTCGGCATGCGCGCGGTCGTTCCGTCGATGAAACTGGCAGGATCCGGCGCTATCGTTAACATGTCTTCTGCATCAGGCATGCTGCCAAGCAACTTCGTCAGCGCTTATGCCGCGAGCAAATTCGCCGTCAGAGGACTCTCGCGCGCTGCCGCACTTGAACTCGGGCCACATGGCATACGCGTCAACTCGGTCCACCCCGGCGGCGTCAATACGCCCATGACAAACCCGGGCGACGCCGCCCAGGCAGACATCGACAAGGGCTACGGATTTGTCCCGCTCGCCCGGGGCTGTCAGCCCGACGAGATCGCCCGTGGTGTCTGCTACCTCGCTTCCGATGCAGCCGCCTATTGCAACGGCACCGAACTCGTTATTGATGGCGGCATGACAGCCGGCGTGTACTTTCCTGGTTTGCCAGGGTCACCGCTTTAGACACACTTAGAGATCAGCGGAATGAGAAAAAGGTAGGACGATGCCAAGGCAACTCAACCAATTATTCAAGCCCGGCCGGATCGGCTCAATGACCATTCGTAATCGTCTGGTTGTCTCTGCCATGGGTATCAACCTTGCCGAGGAAGACGGCAGTTGCGGCGAAAAAATCATCGCTTTCCACGAAAGCCATGCAGAGGGTGGTGCGGGACTTATCATCATGGGTGTCACCAGCGTGGACTGGCCAGGTGGCGCCAGCATCCCCCGGTCCGTCGGCATTTCTGACGACAGATTTATCCCCGGCCTTCAGTCGATGACGGCCGCCGTGCATCGGCACGGCGCGAAGATTGCCGCTCAATTACATCATGGTGGGCTGAGCGCAGCGGATGACATGAAACACGGTCGGCCACTTATGATCCCCTCCTATCCTGCGCCAGGCCCGAATGATCTGGCAGAAGCCATGCTGAACAGCGAACTTGCTGCCTTCCTCGGCGAGGACATGCCTTCACCAAAATTGAATGTCATGACCCAAGAAGACATTGAACGACTGGTGGCACGATTCGGCGAGGGCGCGCAGCGTGCACGCGAGGCAGGGTTCGACGGTGTGGAAATACACGGCGGTCACGGCTACCTGATTTCAGGCTTTCTCTCGCCGGCACTGAATCAACGGGACGATGAGTATGGCGGCAGCCTTGAAAACAGGGCTCGACTGCTGACGGAAGTCATCTCCAGTATCCGAAACAGGGTCGGCGACGATTTTCCCGTGTGGTGCAAGCTTGACTCCATCGAGTATGGCAGGCCCGACGGCATCACACTCACAGACGCCGCGGCGACAGCCAGGTTGGCGCAGGCAGCAGGCGTTGATGCCATCACCGTTTCGGCCTACCACGACGCCGGCCGGGGCGCGTTGCACTCGGAATCAAATATCCCGCATGTGCCCAACCGAATGGTCGATAACGCGGCAGCAATTAAGCAGGCTGTTTCCATTCCAGTGATTGCGTCAGGCCGCATAGAGCCAGCAGACGCTGACAAGCATATGAATGATGGCTTGTACGATTTCCTTGGCATGGGCAGAAAAATGCTCGCTGACCCCGATCTACCTCGCAAGCTCAAAGAAAGCAGAGCCGAAGACATTCGGCCCTGTGTTTACTGCTACTGCTGCGCCAGTCAGATTTACGTCCTGAAACAGATCCGCTGCGCCGTCAATCCGGAAACCGGTTACGAGCGCGAACGCGCGCTCATTGCAACTGACAAGCCGCGCCATATCGCAGTCGTCGGCGGCGGTCCCGCGGGCATGGAAGCCTCCCTGCGACTATCGAAGCGGGGACACAGGGTTACCCTGATGGAAAAAAGCGATCGACTCGGCGGCACACTGCCGTTTGCCAGTATCGCTTACAAACCCAATGAAAGGCTGTTGACCTGGTTGCGACGGCAGATCGAAGCGTCGCCGGTTCACGTCCTGTTAAACACAGAAGCGGACCCCACGACACTCAACTCACTGGGCGTGGAAGAGGTCGTCATTGCCACAGGCGCGACGCGTGAGATGCCAGATGGTATTCCCGGCGCTGAGCGAGACTTTGTCTTTTCGGGGGAAGAAATGCGTGCGCTCGTGCTCGCAGAGGAACATCCTGGACTGACGCAAAAGACCAGCGCCTTTACCCGGGCGATGGTCAGAGCCGGCGCCGTCACGGGCGCGACAGCGATCCCCGAGATTGTCAGACAGGCGTCGAAAGCCTGGCTTCCCCTTGGCAGCGAGATCACCATCATTGGTGCCGAACTGGTTGGCCTTGAACTGGCTGAATTTCTTGCAGAGCGCGGCCGGAAAGTCACCGTCATCGATGAATCCAGCGAGGCCGGGAAAGGCCTGTACCTGGTTCGCCGCATGCGGTTGCTCGCCGAACTCGACGAACTTGGCGTGACACTGATTCGCAAGGCAGCGAACATCGCCATCGGCGATCACACCATCAGTTACACCAATCGGCGCGGCCAGGTCCGGCAGTTCCAGGCAGACCACGTCATCGTCGCCAAGGGCGCGACAGGTGATACCCAACTTGCAGACTTGATTCGAGATGCCGGTTTCACCACCCATACCATTGGCGATTGTAATGGCGTGTCTTACATTGAGGGCGCCATGGAATCCGCCGCGGAACTCGCCGCGACGATCAGCTAACCCAGCCGCTCTTCAGCGACGGCCAGGGCCCACCGATAATCGGGTTTACCGACAACAGTTCGCTGCACCGCCGGCACATGCACAAATCGCCTCGGCACCTTGTAGCCGGCGAGACTCTGTCGGCACCAGTCCTTTAACTCATCTTCCGGAATTTCAGCATCAGCGCTATAGACAGCCGTAACTGCCTGACCCCATTTCGGGTTAGGTAAACCGACAACCAGAACATCCTGAACCTGCATATGCCCTTTCAGCATCGCCTCGACTTCTTCCGGGAATACTTTCTCGCCCCCGGTATTGATACACATCGAGCCACGACCCAGCACAGTGATCGAACCATCAGCCTCGAGTCGTGCCGCATCACCTCCCAGGGCATAGTGCACCTCGTTAACGGTGACGAACGTCTCACGCGTCTTTTCCTCATCCCCGAAGTAGCCTACAGGCACCATGCCGGATCGCGCCAGAACCCCCTCCTCTCCTGGCATCGCCAGACGCGGCCCGTCCACGACAACAGCTAGATCATCTCTTGCGGCATAACGCATGATCCCGTCGCTGGTCTCAAGATCTCCGCTTCCTACTGTCCCGGTTTCAGTCGCCCCCAGCGAACTCGACACAAACAGGTTCGGCAATACAGCCGAAAATCGTTTTTGAATTGCCTCTGAGAAGACTGCCCCGCCGGAGCCGACATGAAACAGATGATCGAGCTGCCACGCTTCCTCCTCGTACCGGGTTTCGAGCACTTCCACCAACGGCAATGCCATGGCGTCACCCACGATAGAAACGATGTTCACCTGATACTGCCGAATCAGCGCCCAGGCGCGAGCGGCATCAAAACCTGGCGCCTCAGAAAGGACAACCTTGTGGCCCGCAAACAGCGCGACCAGTGTCGTCCATAGCGCTGCACCATGCATCAAAGGGGCGAGCGGCATCGTGGTCAGTGCCATTCCTTCCTCGATTCGGCCTCGTAGCTCATCCGGTGTACTGACAGGGCCATCCGCATGGAAAAAGCCACCACCCCCCAGCGCCGAGAAGAACAGATGTTTGTGGGGCCACATAACACCTTTCGGGTAACCCGTAGTACCTCCCGTGTATATGATGATGATGTCATCGTCAGCGCAATCTGCTTCGGCAAACTGATCGGCAGCCGCTAATGCCTCCGGCAGCTGAGCGCCACCTACCTCAAGAAGATGAGGAGGCTTTTCCCCGAGCCTGCAAGCGTCAACAACCGCATCAGAAAACTCGTGATTAAAAATGATCATCCGGGCATTCGAGTTTGCATACAGGTACTGAAGCTCAGCAGGTGAGTAGCGGTAATTAATATTGAACGGCACCGCTTTTATCCGGCAGGCGCCAAAGAACGCAGCCAGGTACTCCGGACAGTTCATCAACTGCAGGCCGACATTGTCGCCAGCTCCCAGCCCTCTAGCGGCAAAAATACCGGCAAACCCGTCGACCATTTCATCCAGCTGCCGGTAGGTGAGCTCACGCTGGCCATGCACCAGGGCAATCCGGTCAGGCACTGTCTCGGCAGCCACGCGCAACAGGCTGGCGAAGTTAAACGACGTCATGACGGACTTTCTCCTGAGACATGGTCTGCAGCACGCAGCCCTGAAAAGACACAGTCAGCTATCGACAACCCGCTCATGTAAAGCCAGGACGGGATACCCACCGCTGTTCTGCCGGCGGCATAGAGACCATCGATCTCTTTGCCTTCATTATTTTTTACCTGCCCCGACTTCTCATTAACAACCAGGCCGCCCATGGTCAGCACAGTACAGGGCAACATCCTGGCGCCGATAGAGACATCAATAACGTGCAGCGGGAAATTGAGCGCCTGCAGGTCACTCGCGGGTTTCCCGAAAGCATCCGGACCATCCGTTTCGGCAGTCTTTGCCAAATCCGCCAGCGTTCCTGACAGTGTCATCGGGTCAAATCCAAAGTGATGACAGATCGAGGCAAGATCACTGAACTTCTTTTTCGCAAACAACATGTTGAGCGCACCCAACTGCCACTGGAATGGCAGCACACGGGTCGGCCATATCTGCCACCAGGCTTCACGCACAAGCGCATCATCCAGTATCAGCCAGGCCTTGCCTTCCGGTTCCCTGGCGATGGCATCACCAATGGTTGCACCATAGGTCGACTCATTGACAATCCGCGCGCCCGCCCGGTTCACGATAATACCTTGCGACCAGGCAATCGGCGGGTTGATAAATCGCCAGGCTGTCGCCCTGTCCATGTGTGCCGTTGCCGCAGAGACCGACTCGCCCAGACGGATGCCAGCTCCATTGTCAGCCGGTGTGCCGATGGGCATCCCTTTCTGGTAGGCAGGACAGTGATGCTTCACCATGCTTCGATTAAAAATAAACCCGCCTGCACTCAGGCAGACGCCAAGTCTGGCACGGTAGTTAACCCAGGATCTTTCCTTCTCTTCAATTTCTTCAGCCCGCTGCAGCAGACGATCCGCCCGGGCATGAACGTACTTCGCTCCCGGCAGAAAAAACGGATAGGTGTTCTTCAACCAACGACCACGCGAGTAACAGCGTTGATGCTCCGCATACAAATCAGATTCTGCCGGAATCTGCAGACAACGGACCCCGATCACCCGACCACGGTCATCACATATAAGCTGGCGCACTTCCGTTTTGGTTTTTAGGGCAACACCCTCGGCGAGGCACTGTCTTCTCAACGGATCAAAAATGGCACCACCAAGATTCACTGCGCTTCGACCACGCCTGATCACCCCTCGGTGGCCGCGGGCTGCCGGCGATGAATCTGCCTGATAATCTGGCAGCAGTGAATTATCGGAGTGATACAAAAAATAATTTACATTAGGGTAGGACGTTTTCTGCTTCCAGACCGGCCCGCTGAACTTCACGCCCTGATCCATCAGCCAGTCCAGATTTGCTGAACTGTCTCGACAAAATCGCATCAGCGTTTCATCAGCTACAACATTACCGGTCTCCTGCTTGAGGTAGCGATACATGTTCTCCGATGTGTCATGTTCACCGTTTGACCGCTGGACACTGGTGCCGCCGCCCGCATAGAGGACGCCACCACTCGCTCTGGTTGCGCCACCACCTTCAGCGACATCAACAGCGATGACCTCAAGTCCCCGCTGCCTCGCCCTGAGAGCGGCAACAGCGCCAGCACCACCGAACCCGACGACAATAAAGTCGGCGGTATCCTGCCAATCCAAGGAGGCTTGGTCTGTTAGAACCAAAGGGGGTTCGATATCTGAGCACCAGTGCTCGTCACCAGGTTTCACAAGGACACTCCGGCTTTCAATATTCGTATTATTTTCTATATTTTTTGCGTTTATTGAAAGTACAAGCTCACCTTAATTGCTTTATGCAGTCATTTTGGGTAATTTAGAAAGCCTAAAGACTCAGGAGAATTCTCATGCCTACGCCAAAAGTTGCACTGGTCACTGGCGCCACCAGAGGTGCTGGCAAAGGAATTGCGCTTGGCCTTGCCTCGCAGGGCATGAAGGTTTTTGTGACCGGCAGGTCCAAGAGCAGACCCACGGCAACACTGAAAGGCGAAACGCTCAGCGGCACACTCGACGACACTGTCGAGGCCATCAATAATGCCGGCGGACAAGGCATTGCTATCAACTGCGACCATGCCGATGACGACCAGACCGAGCAGGTATTCAAGCAGATCGCGAGCGAAGCGGGCCGACTCGACATCTTGGTTAACAACGCAGCCTACATCCACGACAGCCTGATTGACCCAGGCGGCTTCTGGGAAAAACCCCTGGACCTCGTCAGGATCCTCGATGTCGGCCTGCGCTCAGCCTATGTTGCAAGTTACTATGCTGCGCCACTGATGATCAAAAACGGGTCTGGCCTGATTACTTTTACCTCATCATTTGGCTCAGCCTGCTACATGCACGGCCCAGCCTACGGTGCCCAGAAAGTCGGTTACGACAAACTGGCCGCAGACATGGGGGTCGACCTCGAAAATGAGAATATTGCAGCAGTCTCACTATGGCTGGGACCTCAACTCACAGAACGAACCGAAGTTGTTCTGAAACACCGAGGCGAACAGTACGATGACTTCATGGCGATGGCAGAGACACCTGAGTTTAATGGCCGGATTATTTACGCACTTGCCAGCGATCCAGACCTGATGCAGAAATCCGGCCAGACCCTGGTGACCGCTGAGCTGGCCATGGCATACGGTCTTACAGACACCGAGGACAGGCAACCGCCTTCTTACCGCGACCAACTCGGCGAGCCAAGAATCCCCCATCCCGCCAGAGTGATTTGACCTGGCGATTCAGGCACCGGCCTTTCGACACACGCACGCAAACAACGGGCTGAAAAGCTCTCGTTGCCTTGCGCCTGCTGCTAGTACTTGCCGCCAGATGAGACCGCTTCCGGCGCTGCAGGCATCCACTTCACCGTATACGTGCCGTTAACTTTCTGCTGCCTTACTGCCGCCTCGCTGCGAGGATTGTAGAACTGCCGATACCATTCCCGCGCTTTATGAAAAGCGCCGTCGCTCTTGATCTGGAGAATCTGAATCACCGGCTTCTTGTGCGCCCAGACCTCAAAATCCTGCAGGAATGCCAGGCGACTGGACTCCTGGTACTCGCGAGCGGTCGCAACGTCTTGCTCTGTTGGCTCAGCGTTATCCACCCTGACCATCAGGGCGTGCCAGGCTTTCACGACACCATCCTCCACCGGCGTATGCGTGATGTACATGATCGCATCATAAAGACCGGTCACCCTGGACAGCAAGATGCCCGGCCCCGTGTACCAGGTATCTGTCTCAAGCAGCTCATTACCCTGAACCAGGGTTTTGTGCCCGCCGCCCTGCCGCTGGATCGCGAGATGCCCACGGAACTCATTCTCAAAGTACTCCAGTGTCGAACCATGAATAGGCCCGAGGTGCCCACAGTCAGTGATATTGTCAATAATCTCCTGGGGGTGGGATTGGAGCTCACCCAGATGGTCTATGGTCCATCGCACCCAGTGCGGCTCGTCCCACTCGGGCAGCACCGGCAGATCATAATCCGGCTCACCACCTTCAGGATCGTGCCAGAGAAAAACGCAACCGTACTGCTCTACTACCGGCCAGGTATCGATGCGCGCTGTCGCCGGGATCGGACCATCATGGTAGGGAATATCGTCACAGACACCGTCCGCATTAAATCGCCAGCCATGGTAAGGGCATCGGATTGCGTCCCCCTCTATCTGGCCATCCAGAACAACGTATGAAGTCGTGTTCTTTGCGATGTGTGTTCCCATGTGCGGACAGTAGGCATCCATTAGCACCAGATCTCCCGACTCACCACGATACAGCGCGAAATCTCTACCGAAGAACCGCAAAGCCAGCGGCACATCTTTGACCTCTTCGGCATCTGCGATCATGAACCAGCCACGCGGGTATTGATGCACCCCCAGGCCATACTCTTCTGTCGTTGCCATCTTTTGAGGACTCCCCAGCTCTGATATGTAAGCTCTGATTTGTAAGCTCTGATTTGTATTTCAATGCCTGGTTTCGGCAATCTTTCGACCCCTGAACCAAGCGCAATAACGCACTTAGCCATTAAACACCTAAAACGTTCCACTGTCGACCAAATCAAGGTGGCTATAAGCGCATTATGAAAATGCTGAGCAACATAATTATCTATATGCATCTAATTGAGGCGGTATATTTCTGCATTTTGTCACCCGGGCAGATTCCGATGTTCACAACAAAGCGCACCAACAAAGTTGCTGATACCCAACCACCGTCATCATAAAATTTATCAATAAAGCGCAATATTCTGCGCCATAAATGCGAAATTTATCATTTTTATATGCATTAACTTTCTTTTTGCACATTTTAAGTTGACATAAATTGCGCATTAACTGAAACTCCCGAGGCTTTTACCAAAAAAACGGGATGAGGGACAAATGAATCAGCAAAACAACACTACCCTGGGCAGACTGTTACTGACCCTTATGGCACCTGCTTTTTGTATTCAACATTCAAGTATGGTTTTCGCGGCCCCAACGGCGATAGAAGAAATCGTGGTGACCGCTCGCAAGCGGGAAGAAAACCTGCAGGACGTGCCAGCCGCTATCAGCGCCTTCTCTGCGGACGATCTTGCTGAGAAGGGTGTTGAAAACATTCTGGAACTGGAGAACCTGACGCCCAACCTCACGATGAACGAGACCAGCGGCCTCCTCCCTGGCTCCATCCAGATCTTTATGCGAGGCATCGGCAACGACCCCGGCTTCGACCAGGGCGTCGGCATTTATGTTGACGACGTTTATCTCAACCGCACCAATGGGTCGATGCTCGAGGTTTTCGATGTAGACAGGATTGAAGTCCTGAAAGGCCCCCAGGGCAACCTCTACGGTCGCAATACCATTGGCGGCGCTGTCAAGTACGTGACTCGCGCCCCGTCCGAAGAAACGACCGGTCACTTCGAAGTCAAAACCGGCAGCGACAGCCTCATCAAGGTTAAAGGCGGAATCTCCGGCGCCATCACTGACAATCTGTTAGGCGGCCTGAGCTTTTCTTACACCGATAGAGAAGGTTATCAGGACAACCTGTTTGATGGTGGCGAGTACGCCAGCGAAGACAAGACAGCGCTGCGTGGCACGCTTGTCTATCACGCATCTGATACCCTTTCTTTCAAATTCACGGCCGACATCTTCAACGACGACTCTGCACCGGTTGTGCCGACCCGCGTTGCCGTTCAGCAGGGTGGCCCTGCCGGACTCGGAACGTTTGCGTTTCTCCTCGGTGGTGCCAACTTGTTTTTCCCGGGCTCTGGGTGGCTCAAGGAGTCAATTGATGTCAGCCTGCCGAGCGATGTTGATAACGTCAACACAGCTCACACAACCAATGGCTACGATCAGTTTGAAATCGAACAGAACAACTACGCGCTCACCGTAAACTGGGATTTAAACGACAACTGGAGCCTGAAATCAGTAACAGCGCTAAGAAAGATGGAGAGCGTCATTCCATTTGATTTCGACGGCAGCCACCAGGTATTCATCAACACACTGCACGATCGTGACCTGGAAGACTTCAGCCAGGAGTTCCAGGTCAACTACACAGGCGAATCCATGAACGCTGTGTTTGGCGCATACTATCTCGACGGCGAGTACAACCTGCTCAACTTTACCGAACAGACGCCACTGCTCCGCGTGACCACCTCACACGACCGTCTCAGCGTTGAGGACAAGCGCGAATTGACGTCCTATTCGCTCTATGCCAATGTCGATTGGGACATCAACGAACAGTGGCAACTGTCTCTTGGCGGACGCTACACCAAGGACGAAAAAGACATCTCTCAGATTTCCGATGTTACCGTCACACACTGGCCCGTTGGCTTCACCTCACTAACAGGACCTGCACCGCTTGTCCTTGATCCGGCACTGGCGCCTGCGTTTGGAACGCTGCCGTTCTTCCAGTTCTTTCTGCCGCATTTCGGCAACGATGGCAGCTTCCTCGGATTAGGCGACCAGGTGACGACCGAAACTTTCCGCGCCAGCCGGGCAGGCGGTGATGAATGGTCTGAATTCACGCCCAGCGTCAAAATCTCCTACAGGCCGAGCGAAGAAATGCTGCTCTATGCCGGTTTCGCTACCGGGTTTAAGTCGGGCGGTTTTGACACCTCGGGCTCAGAAACCCGTGTCGTCGCTTACGAGCCGGAACTGGTGGACACCTACAGCCTTGGCCTCAAATCTACACTCGCAGAGGGCAGCGTAAGGCTGAATATGGAGTTATTCAGAAATGAATACACTGAGAAGCAGCTTCAGTCTATTGCACTCCTGCCGACTGGCCTTGAATCCATCACCGACAACGTCGGTGAAGTAACTTCAAACGGTGCGGAAGTCGAGATTCTTTGGCTGCCCCCGGTCGAAGGTCTGACCTTCAACCTCAGCCTGGGCTACCTGGATTCAGATATCGATGAGTTCATCGAACTTCAGGACAACGGCACCGGCACCATCACCGAGGTCAACGTGGCTGACAACTTCGCCCTCGGCTATGCACCAGAAACAACAGCGCAAGCCGGCGTTCAATACGAGTTTGGTCTTGCTGGCGGCAGCATGATGATCGGTACGAATGTCGCTTACCGATCAGAAATGTACACTGACTCACCCATTGACCTGACCGACCCATTCTTCTCTGCGACTGAGTCAGACAGCCGGTCTATCTGGAACGCGATCATCGCGTTCACTTCAGAATCAGGTAAGTGGAGAATGGTGCTGGAGGGCAAGAACCTCAATGACGAACGCTCACTGGTCAACACCTTTAACGTGACAAACTTCATTACAGGCGGGTACACACGAGGCCGAACCTGGGGCTTTTCAGTCCGCTACGACATGTAACAGACCGAACGGCGTGAACTGGCCAGGCTGAAATCTCCCCCTCGACTTTCAGCCTGGCTGGTCCACCAACCCATGCAGCGCTTCATCCTCTCACTCCTTCTCTTTACTTTCCTCGCATGGTCCTGGCCCAGCAGCGCCAAACTGATTTCTCTGGACGGTACCGACAACACACGCGACCTGGGCGGCATCCCAACAAAAGATGGCAGGGTTGTTCGCAAGGGCACTATCTATCGCTCTGATGACTTCGCCAGGCTATCCGCGGCCGACCTCGAGGTCGTTCGCACCTGGAAACTTGCTGTCGTCACCGATTTGCGCTCGGAACAGGAGATCAATGCCTCGCCCAATCGACGACCTCTGCAGGAGCCCGCAATTCGAATTCAACGGCTGGCCATCAACAACCGCTCTCTGGACATTCAAGCGCTTGGCCAACAGATTTTCAGCGGAGAACTGGCCGGGGAGCCACTCACGAGCCTGTTGCAACGCGCGCACTATGTCACAAATGAAGATCTAAGATGGGAATTCGGACGCTGGATCAGAAGTCTTGGCAGCAAAAATTCAATCCCACAGGTGTTTCACTGTACGGCCGGGAAAGATCGTACCGGCGTCGCAGCCGCGCTTTTACTATTGACACTGGGAGTCGACCGGCCAACCATCAGACGAGATTTTCTGCGAAGTAATCACTACCTCGAAGAGAAGACCAGAAAAACACTGGACAACATCCGGCAGAGGAACCCAAATGCGGATTTAGACAATCTGCAAAAGATCATCGGCGTCGACAGCACAAGTCTTGATGACCTTTTTGCTGCGATCGATAGCACCTATGCATCAATCGATGAATTCGTGTTTCAAGGTCTTCAAATCAGCCCACCACAACGTGCCAGGCTTAGAGACAACCTGACCGCAAACCCACTCGCCGACGGCAGACAGTTAACAACCGCGGAGATCGGCAAGGTATTTTCCGGCACCCGGGACGAAACAAGAGTTGTCGATGCCAACGGGACTCTCGCAACTAATCACTGGCATGCAGATGGTCAGTTCGTTAATGAGTGGGCCAACCACAGGAGCAGCGGCCAGGTTACAGGACGCTGGTCTAGTCGGGACGACCAGCGGTGCGTTCTTATAGAGGCGGGCCTTCCTGAAACACCGCAAGAGCGATGCAGCCCTATCTATTACTTTGAGGACCAATACTTTTCAGTGAATGCAGATGGTTCGATTCATGGCATTCACACTCCAATAAAGACCGATGAAAGCGGTCACGTCCCGGAGACACACTCTACTGCGCCTGACCAGCGGCCGTTGTAACGTTGTGCCGACTTCGAAGCTTCAATGGATAAAATGCAGGTAGAGCGCGCCAGGCAACAGCGCGCTTTCAAACCCAAGCGCCATTCCTGTGTAACCCCTATATCCACCATCCATGACCAGCCCGGCAATTCTGCCAATCAATAGCCCTGCGGAAACAGTGATTAGCGCTACGAAAAACGGTTTAAGTAGCGCTCCTGGGAAGCAACTTGTTCTTCATTGCCGTATGATGCCCCCCGCTCAAAGTCAGGGAACCGAGATGAAATCCACAGTTACAGGCATCGCTATCGGTATTGCCATCGGCGTCGGAATTGGTTTAGCCATGGGTAATCTAGGCGCCGGTATTGCGATCGGCATCGCAATCGGCATTGTAATCGGATCATCGATAAAAAAGGATGATAAAGAGGAAACGCATTCCGATTAGTCACAACTCGTTGGTATCAGCCAGGAGTTACTGCGCAACAAACTATTCGCCACCCAAAACCTGCTCGACCACACGCATCACCGC
>JAYQAI010000028.1:0-16484 GCA_038136715.1 Gammaproteobacteria bacterium
CGGTCCAGCAGCGGCAGGAGTTCAATCGAATCTGGCCCGTAGGCATTCTCGGCGACACGCAGGCTGAAACGCTGCAGGCGGTCTGCATCAACGGGTTCACCCCGCTTCAGGCTGGTCTTGGTGAGCCAGTCGATGACCGGGATCTGATCCTCGGCGTAAACGCCGCCGTGCCGGTGCATGATGTGCTGAACCCGGTGAAAACTGTCCTCCGCGCCCTCCATATCATCTGCAGCGAACATCGTTAAACCCCTTGCCATCAGCGCGTTGACCAGGGACTGGGAAAATGGGTTGGTGCGTTGTTCCATCAACGCAAGGCCATTTTCGATCAGCGGCAATGACAGTTCATATTCACCGTCAGCGCTTTGGATAATTCCGTGGTTTACGAGCAGTTGTCCGTAGACACCGGGCGCCCCGCGCCGCATCGGGTCGACCTCATCCAGCAGTGATTGTGAGAGTGTCAAGGCGTAGTCGTACTCTGAATTTCGTGCGTGCGTCAGTACCCGGTCGAGAAGCAACCGGGGCTTTTCTTCCATTGCAGGGCTGTAAAGGTGGTCGAGCGCCCGTTCTTCGGCTGCGGCCAGCGAACTGATGCCGACGAGTAAAAGGCCCAAAAATCGAGCAAGTGTCAGAAACCGCATAGTGTTGAGCCTTTTCTCCTATCCTCCTGTATGGCTGTCAAGGCCGTGGCAGGAATGTTTGAACCATTGTCACATTTTCGCGAGCGACCGGCATGCCGTCCAGCAGTGCCGGCCGAAAATTGACTTTGCGCAGCGCCCGGGTCATCAGTCTGTTCAGTTTCACAGGGGCATTTGATGCCACGATCTCGATGTCATCGAGGTCTCCACTGGCTTCAACGGTAAAGCTGAGCTCGATCCTAAGCTCGGCTTTGTCCCTTTCCAGGCGGCCGGGCAACAAGTAGTCCAGCTGATCTTCGCTGAAGGCCAACGGTTGGCCAACCAGCGTTTGAGTTCTCTTGCCGGTCTCCGTGGTCTCACTGATGTCACGCCGGCTGAAGCCGAGGTGCCGGCCTTCTGCTTCCATCAGGAACCATTGCGGCGTCTGGAACTGAAATTCCACCTGCTCTCGCTGCGTCATTTGTTCAACACGGCGCTGCTGAAATGGATCCGGGCGAATCCTGTACATGGTTTCCCCAGGTCGAGAATTGTCAAGCCGGCGGTAGATTGTCAGAGGCAGCGGCTCGCTGTTCGGCAGCGGAGTGATCGCATGGGCTTCGCGGAAGTAGGCTGCTGCTTCACGAGCTTTGCCGCCCAGCGTCAGTGTGTCTGCCATTTCAAGATAAAAGGCGTGCTGCACTTCCGGTGATGAATCGGCCAGACTTTCGAGACCCGGATTAAGGCGGCGGACACTGCAGCAGAGCCCTTCAAGCCGCCGCGAGAGATTAGCCAGCAGGGTCAGTGGCAGCTGATCCTGCTGGGTCTCATCGGCGAGTTCTGAGGCTTCGGTCAGCAGTTTCCGGGCCCGGCGGGTCTGACCCGAGTACATATACCACTCCGCTAACTCAACGTAGGCTGCCAGCCTGGCAGGATCGTCCTCCGCCAGCGCATGGGTTGAGACAAACCATTTAAAACGTGCCAGGCGATTGGCGTCCTCGTGCTCGCCCTGGCTCAATGCCAGATCGCTCATGGTCTCGATGATGGGCAACTGCCTCAGCGAGTAAACTCCGTCGTTTCGGTGTGTAATGTTCTGGGCGCGGGATAAGGTGTCCGCTGCGTCCGCAATGTCGCCGAACTCGAGTTGCAGTTCGGCCAGTCGCATCAGTGGTTCGAACAAGGTGTCGGCGAAAGGGCCGTTAGTTCTTGTGAGGGCATCAATCTCTGCTTCGAGCCCGGCGATAGCGAAGAGCGACTCTTTGTCTGTGCTGACCCGCTCCAGGTTGTGGTTGCTGCGATTGTCGGCTGCAGTGTTGCCGCCGCTTGTCTCGCTGGCGGCAGCGGGGATGGCTATTGCCAGGAGCAACAGCAGGCACATTGGCAGGTGTGGTCTGATCACAACTAAGTTTACGCACGACGTCGTCAATTTGGCCAGATCAGCTCGACAATAGTTCTGATCTCATCGTAGAACCTTCTAGGGGTCAGCGCGGTCCAAGGAATATTCAGCTTTTCTTCATGGAACTGCCCTAAGATAGTCGCTTAAAGTCAGACCAGTGTCAGGAGCCAACATTAGTACGATGATGTCACCCAGAGTTGCCAGAACCTGCCTCGCCCTGCTGCTTGCGCTGCCATTCGTGGCGGCAGGCATGTCAGTGGAAGAGGAAGTCAAGCTGGGCCAGCAGGAGCACCAGAAGATTGTCGGACAGTTCGGTATCTATCGTGATACGGAGCTGCAGGCCTACATTAACCAGGTGGGCCAGCGTGTCGCCGAGGAGAGCTCGCGTGAGGAGATTGAGTACAGGTTCACGATCCTGAATGACGATATGATCAATGCTTTTGCCCTGCCCGGCGGTTTCATCTACATCACCCGGGGCATGTTGATGCATATGAACTCGGAGTCAGAGCTTGCAGCAGTGCTGGGGCATGAAATCGCCCACGTGACTGAAAAACATGCGCTGCGCCGTGAAACCCGCAGCAAGGGTATCAGTGTGCTGAACACGGTACTCGCCGCTGTTTCCGGTCAACCGGCGCTGTATGAGCTGGGCAATATGTTTGGCGGCGTGTTGATCTCCGGCTACAGCCGGGAGTTTGAGCTTGAGGCGGATGAAGTTGGGGCCCGCTACATGGCGAAAGCGGGTTATTCGCCAAAGGCGATGCTCAAGACCATTGAAATTCTGAAAGCCAAGGACCGCATCGAAATCGAGCAGGCCAGACTGGAAAACCGTGAACCACGTGTTTATCACGGCATCCTGTCTACTCATCCGGACCACGACACTCGTTACAAGGAAGCGATTGCAGCCTCCGAAACCCTGGTGAGGGATTTTGATGAGTTCATTCAGACCGATGAGTTTCTGCAGAAACTGAACGGCCTGGCTTATGGGCCATCACGCCAGGTTGGGGTGGTTCGTGGGAGTACTTTTTACCACCCCAGGCTTGGCATCAAGTTCAATTTTCCAGCGAACTGGCGCTACAAGTCTGACTCTCGCGGTGTCATGGTTGTGAGTCAGACTGGCGATTCCATGTTCGCACTCTCCACTGCGCGGCTGCCGCGGGATTATGCTGCGGCCAGCTTCGTCTCCGAAAACCTGGGGCTCACTATTCAGGAAGGCCGGGAAATCACGATTGCCGGGATGCCGGCTTACCTCGGCATCGCAAAACGCGCAAGCTCACCGTTTGGTCCAAGACCAGTTCGGTTTGCGGTAATCTTTGACGCGCGTAAACGCATGGCTTTCGTGTTGCGAGGCGCGGCCAAGAACGACTTGAGCAGGCTCTCGGACGACAAAAGCTACATCGCCAGCATTTTCAGTTTTGACCGCATGGCTCGTGGTGATTTTCAAGTGGCCAGGCTGCCAAAGATCCAGGTCGTGAGGGCCGAAGAAGACACCACGATGGAAGCACTGGCGGCAGAATCACCCATTACAAACTACGGGCTTGATCGTCTCAGGGTGATGAACGGGCTTTATCCGCTGGGACAGCCGGAGCCTGGGCAGCTGATCAAGATCGTCAATTAGTGAGAGAGCTTCATTAGCAGCTCATGGGAACGGATCTGCTGCTCAGACTCGATACCCTGGATCCTGCCCCGCGCGATCAGGTAATTCAGGCCCAGCGACTCGCGGTACTCGGTCAGTTTTTCTTTAACTTTTGCAGGACTACCAACGATCGCCCAGTCATCGACTTCAGCGTCCTGACCGCGGAAGCGCCCTGCGGCTTCCTGGGTGAGTGCTTCCCTGACCCTGCGTTCCATTTGGGCTTGTTCGGTGATGAACACCGTGCGCATCACGGGCGTGGTATCAGGCGCGGCGAGACCGGCATCCAGCGCATGCTGACGATGCTGGCGGATGTTGTCCTGCAGGCTCTGCAGGCTCTCTACCGGCGATGCTATATAGGGCAGTCCTAGGCTGCCAGCCTGCTTGATGGCGAGTGGTCCAAAGGCAGCCACCCAGAGCGGCGGGTGCGGTTGCTGGACGGGCAGGGGCGCTAAAATCACGTCCTTGTCTTCATGCTGATCGATAGGTTTGCCTGCCCAGGCATCAATCATTCGGGTCAGGTTGTCGCGAAAGATCTGTCGCTTCGAGGCCGTTGGAATGTTGAAGGTCTTGAACATGGCATCCTGGAAGCCACGGCCGATACCGAGAATAACGCGGCCGCCTGAAAGTCGGTCGAGCACAGCGACTTCTTCTGCCGCCAGGATTGGGTTCCGGATCGGCAGCAGGTACGAGGTCGAGCCGAGGCGGATGCGTGAGGTGCGGGCGGCGATGGCGGCCAGTAGCATTAAAGGTGCCGGAATCGAAGCAGGCCCGGTGAAGTGGTTCTCCGGCAGCCAAAACGAGTCAAATCCCAGTTGTTCAGCAATCTCGCCTTGCACGGCAAGTTCATCGGCGAGGCCAGCGGTACCAAATTTCCAGGCAGTCACTCCGATTTTCATGAATGATGGAGCCTGATAGATGTGGGCTGGGATGGCTCGATTGACCGACGCAATGTGGCAGAATCGGCGGGTTTCCAGTGACAGGTAGACATGCATGAATGCTAACACGCCGGTGATAATTGGTGTTGCACAGATTCAACAACGGATCAGCGATCCGCTGGCAGGCAAGGAACCCATTGACCTGATGGTAGATGCCGTCCAGGCGGCAGCAGTTGATGCCGGTAACCCCGGATTGCTTGGCAGCGTGGACTCGGTCCGGGTTATTCGGGGTGCGTGGCGCTATAAGCACCCTGCCGGTTATGTTGCCGAGAAAGTCGGCTGTCAGGGTGCAGAAACGGTTGGTACCTGTTTTGGCGGCAACATGGTCCAGAGCACGTTGAATCTTTCGGCCGCAGACATTCTGGCAGGTAAACGAGATCTGATTGTGTTGACGGGCGCAGAGGTCGGGTATTCCCAGGCTAAGGCAGCCAAAGCAGGCATCGAACTGCCAGTGACTGAAACCGCTGGAGACTACGACTTTAAGCTTGGCAAGGATGAGCCGATGGCCTGCGAGGCCGAGCTGGCGCGGGAAATCCGTCAGCCGATTCAGATGTATCCGATCTTTGAAAATGCTATCCGCCACGCCAATGGCGAATCCATTGAAGCTCACCGTGAGCGGGTCTCAACACTCTGGGCGGGCTTCAGTCAGGTGGCCAGTGGCAACCCCGATGCCTGGATCAAGGATGCGGTGGATGCCGAGACCATCCGCACGCCCGGCCAGGCTAATCGCATGGTGAGTTTCCCCTACCCGAAACTGATGAATTCGAATAATGCAGTTGACATGTCAGCCGCGATTATCCTTTGCAGTGTTGAGAAGGCGAAGGCACTCGGCATCAGCGAGGATAAATGGGTCTACCCCTGGTCCGGCACTGATGCGAACGATACTTACTATGTGTCTGAACGGGATAACCTTTATTCATCACCGGCGATCAGGATCGCTGGGTCAAGGGCGCTGGAACTGGCTGGGCTGGGTGTCAGTGACATTGATCTTGTCGATGTCTACAGCTGCTTCCCTTCTGCTGTGCAGGTGGCAGCTGCGGAGCTGGGTCTCTCGCTGCAGCAGCCCCTGACGGTGACCGGCGGACTGACGTTCGGCGGTGGTCCGCTGAACAATTACGTCATGCACAGTATTGCCCGAATGGTGACGCTGCTGCGGGCAGCGCCCGGTGACCGTGGCTTGATTACCGCGAATGGGGGCTTCCTCACGAAGCATGCCTTTGGTGTTTATTCGACAGAACCGCCCGCCAGGGACTACCAGTACGAAAACCTTCAGGCTGAGGTCGATCAGTGCCCGCGCCGCAGCTGGGTAACTGACCACGACGGCAGGGTGCAGGTCGAGTCTTACACGGTGATGTTTGCCGGTGACAAACCTGTAGTGGGCCATGCCGCCTGCCTGACCGATGAGGGGGTCCGAACCTGGGCTAACACGTCCGATGCTGACCTTGTGCATGAAATGATGCAGCGAGACTTCTGTGACACCGCCGCCAGCATTGATGGCCAGGGCAACCTCAGGGTCTAGCTGACAGGCTGATCACCTGCCAGGCTGATGCGCAGCATGCTACGCAACTGGCCCTGGTAATCGTTTAAGGGAAAGTGCTGGCAGGCCCGGTTGTCCCAGAAGGCGAGACTGCCGGGCTGCCACTGCAGTCTGCAGGTAATGTCTTCCGTCGCAGCGAGCTCGAACAGGTATTCCAGCAGGTCAGTGCTTTCTGCTTCTGTCATGTCGCTAAAGCGAGTTGTATGGGCGCGGTTCACGTAGAGTAGCTTGCGACCCGTTTCCGGATGCACTCGAATGACGGGATGCTCTGCGATGAGTCCCTTCTTCGGCTGCCCCGGACGCGTTTCGGCGATGGCGGCCTTGTCGGCATCGTTCACCGCGGTCAGCGGTTTGAGAAACCCCTTCAAGCCATCTGACAGTTTGTCGTAAGCCGCGTACATGCTGGAGAACAGGGTGTCTCCGCCGGTTTCCGGGATTGTCAGACCATAGAGCATGGCGCCCATTGCGGGTGTTGGCAGGTAGGTTGTGTCTGAATGCCAGACGCCGCCAAAATTTACAGTTTCCTCGGGCTGTTTGGTTATCTGGACGATCTCGGGATGGCCGTCGATACCATCAACAAAAGGATAGGGCGCGGGTTCACCAAAAAGACTGGCAAGACGATAGAGTTCGTCCGCGGTTAGAGACTGATCTCTGAACACGAGCATCAGGTGTTGGTTTAGAGCTGACTTGATGGACGCGACGGTATCGGCATCCAGTTGCCTTAAATCAATGCCAGTGATTTCTGCCCCGATATGTCTGCTCAGCCTGGTAACGTTGAAGGCTGACATGGCGATCAGCTGTGCTCGTGATCGCAGTCGTCGCGTCGGCAACAGCGGTAGTTCTGAATGTGAGCAGACGCGAGAATCAGGCCGCCGATGGACGTGATAATTCTCTCACCGGTGAAACCGAATGCCTCGTGACCGAAGACAGCGGTGAACATCAGGACGCTGAGGCCGGTCGCACCGAAGACAATGGTCAGTCGGTCCTTGTGCTGGCTGCAGCCGATGGTGAGTGCCACCAGGCTGACCGGCAGAATAACAACCAGCATGATCAGGTGAAACGTCTGCTCATCGAGCAGGGCCACATTGAAAATCGGGAAGATCGTCAGGACCACGGGCAGGGCCAGGCAGTGCAGCATGCAGATGCCTGAAAGTATCACCGCGGCAGTGTCGAGCCGGGCGCGTTCCTGATTGTTGGCTGGCTGATTCATGAGGCGGCAATTTATAGCACATTAGGTATGCGTTCTACTATAATGAAAGCGTCCCTTCATCAGGCGTAAGTATGGCCACCAAACCGATTATCTCCCAGTTGTTTGGCCGATCGCCGATCGAACCCATTCAGCACCACATGTCAATCTGTGAAAAGTGCGCCAGCGAGCTTGCTGAGTATTTTGAGGCGGTGTTCAAAGAGGACTGGGCCACTGCTGGTCTGTCCGCCAGTAAGATCGACGAGTATGAGAAAGAAGCCGATGCCATCAAACGTGACGTCAGGCGGAACCTGCCACGTAGTCTGTTCATGCCGGTCAGCCGTGATCATTTGCTCGAAGTCGTGCGCATGCAGGACAAAGTAGCAAATCGAGCGAAAGACGTCGCGGGCCTTATTCTGGGTCGCAAGATGACGATTCCCTCGGAAGCGCAGGAAGATATGCGCGCCAGTGTCAGCGCAAGCATCAAAGCCGTGTCCTATGCTCGCGAAGTCATTGGTGAGCTCAACGATCTGGTCATAACCGGATTCAGTGGCAGGGAAGTCGAGTTTGTGGAGAACATTATCGATAAGCTCGATGAGGCTGAGCATCAATCTGATATCCGGTTGCGTGAGCTGCGTCACAACCTCTACAGGATTGAAGCCGCGATGAACCCGGTCGATGCGATGTTCGTCTACAAGATTGTTGAGCTGATTGGCGAGATTGCAGACGATGCACAGAAAATTGGCAATAGAATGATGTCGCTCATTGCGCACTAGCATTGACGCGAGAACAACAAGAAAAATTTAGAGAGTTGTACCCATGGGCGTGATTGAAGACTACGGCAGTACGCTGCTGCTGCTTACCATTCTGTTCGGATTCTTCATGGCCTGGGGGGTCGGTGCCAACGACGTTGCGAACGCCATGGGTACGTCTGTAGGAGCGAAGGCCATTACCCTGAAACAGGCGATCATTATTGCCATGGTATTTGAGTTTGCAGGTGCCTATCTTGCTGGCGGTGAAGTGACCTCGACGATCAGGAAAGGCATCATCGACCCCGAGACGCTGTCCGCAGATCCGGAACTCCTGGTTTACGGCATGATGTCGGCGCTGCTTGCCGCTGCGATCTGGTTGCTGGTTGCATCGACGTTTGGCTGGCCGGTGTCAACCACACATAGTATCGTCGGCGCCATTGTTGGTTTCGCCTCTGTCGGTATTTCCGTTGATGCAGTCAACTGGGGCAAAGTGGGCAATATTGTCTCCAGCTGGGTAGTTTCACCCGTACTCGCTGGCACATTCTCATTTTTCATCTACATGAGTGTGCGCAAGTTCGTCTTCGATACTGAAGATCCGTTCAAGTCAGCAAAACGGGCGGTGCCGGTTTATATCTTTATGGTGGGCTTCGTCATTTCCATGGTCACCATGGTGAAGGGGCTGAAGCACATTGGTCTCGATCTGAGTTTTGAAGAGTCCATACTTTACTCTCTGGCCATGGCCGGTGTGATCTGTGTGATTGGTGCCATCGCTGTCAGTCGTGTGAAACGAGTCAGTGAGTCGGTGCATCACGATGTCATTAACATTGAGCGCCTGTTCGGTGTACTGATGATATTCACGGCCTGTTCCATGGCATTTGCGCACGGTTCAAATGATGTGGCTAACGCTATTGGGCCGCTCGCTGCGGTCAACAGCATTATCTCCAGTGGCGGTGAAGTGGCGCAGAAAGCGATGATGCCCAACTGGATTTTGCTGCTGGGTGGCGGCGGTATTGTCGCTGGCCTCGCACTCTATGGTTACCGCGTCATGCGGACGATCGGTACGCATATTACTGAACTGACACCGAGTAGCGGATTTGCCGCAGAGCTGGCGGCTGCAACAACGGTGGTGCTCGCGTCGGGTTACAGCCTCCCGGTGAGCACTACCCACACGCTTGTCGGCGGTGTGCTGGGTGTCGGCCTGGCCCGCGGTATCGCTGCGCTGAACCTGAGGGTCGTTGGCACGATATTCGTCTCGTGGCTGGTGACGCTGCCAGCAGGCGCTGGCCTCGCCATTATTTTCTTCTACATGTTCAAGGCGATCTTCGGCTAGACCGCCTCGACGTCGATCGGTACGCCGGTCATGAAGGCCTGGTTGCTGAATTTTTCGTAGGATCCGACGCCACTGGGCAGCAGACTATTGGCGTTGCTGCCTCGGTACTGGCCGGCGACTTTCATGGCTGATCCGGTGTATCCCCAGCCATGGGTCATGGCAACGGAGCCCGGCGTTAGTGAGTCGTCCAGCGAAACCTGCGTCCTGACTTCGCCATAATCGTTGAAGACCTTGACCGCGGAACCATCACCGAGGTTATGCTTGCGCGCATCATCTGGATGCATGTACAAGGGATTGTCCTGGTGCGTGGGTCGCTTCAGTGACCGCACGTTGTGGAACCAGCTGTTGATCATGTAGTTGGTGCGGCGCGAAATCATCTTCAGCTGGCCTGCATCCTCGCTGGCCAGTTCGTTGAAGAGGGCCTCACAGAGATCCCTCGCCTCTGTCATGGAGGCTGGGCAGCAGTCGACCCGGCCGGTGTCCGTCTGCACGATGACATCAAAAAAACGCCCTGCCTTTATTCTTGGCAGTACCACGGTGCCTGCCTGTTTCACCTGGTCAATATCCAGATCACTCTGTCGCAGCATGTGATCGAAGCGATTGAAAACCCCGAGATTGTCGATGGCAGCCTGATAATCATCGAGCGACTCGATGTCTGTATCAAAGCCCTGGGCTGTTTCCAACTTGCGCAGGATCCACCATTCCGGTTTGCGTTCCGCTGCCGGGGGCACGATGAAATCCGTGTACTGGATAAAGGGTTCGCTCTGCATGCCGAGTCCACAGACGTTGATGTCTGCGCGCTCGAACATGTCGGTGGCGGGCAACAGGTAGTCGGCGTAGTCCGAGGTTGCGCTGGGGTAGATGTCGATCACGATCATGAACTCCAGTTGCTCAAAAGCCTGCGCCAGTTTGTCGCCGCCCCCGATGGACAACAGTGGATTGCCGCTGATTACCACCAGGCCGCGAATCGGGTTTTCTTCAGCAAGGATCATGTCAGCCATGAGGTTGCCAGGCAGCGAGCCGCGAATCCTGCGGATATCGCCGAATGCCGTCTCCTCGTAGTTCACCTCGCCCCGGGTACGGCCGGCTTTCGCTGCAGGATAGAAACCATTGGAGTAGATATTGCCGCCGCGCTGGTCGAGGTTGCCGGTGGCCAGGCTCAGCATGAACAGCAGCCAATAGGCCGTAGAGCCCTGGCGGCCCATATTCAGGCCTGTCGACATGTAGAACGCGGCGCGAGGTGCTGCAGCAATATCGTCCGCCAGGCTGCGAATCGAATCTGCACTCAGGCCGACGATGCCTGCCACTCGCTCAGCCGGGTACTGCGCGATGAATGCCTGCAGCTCAGTGACGTTCTCTGCGTGGTCGGCCAGCATCTCAGAATCGACTTTGTCGTGCTCAAAGAGATGCTGCAGCAATGCAGCCATCAGGTATACGTCGGTGTCTGGCCTGACCGGAACGTGCTGGCCGATGCCATTGATTGATTCATTTTTGCGCGGGTCAACGAATCGGATGTCGGCACCTCGCTTTGCGGCGGCGCGCAGACGTTCCATCGGGTCGGCGATAGAGATGAAACTCATGTGGGAGATTCGCGGATTGGCGCCGAAGATCAGCAGGAAGTCAGTGTGGTCAATATCCGGAATCGGATGAATGGTGCTGGAACCGAAAATTGCCTCGCCGGCGGCGAACTTGTTGGTACAGTCCTGGGTGCCGGAAGAAAAGTTCCGACGGATACCGTTGTTGAGGATAAATGAGCCAATTGCCGGGCCGGCGAGTGAGTTAAAGGCGAGTGGATTGCCGGTGTAGGATGCGATGGCATCGTCGCCATAGCGTAGTTTGAGGTCGGCGATCCTCGTGGCGATCTCTGCCGCTGCGTCGTCCCAGGAGATCCGCGTGAGAGAGTTGTCAGCGTTGCGCCGCAAGGGGTGGTTAAGGCGGTCTTCATCCCTGTGGATATCCAGGGTCGCGAGGCCCTTATGGCAGGCAAAGCCCTGGGTGACCGGGTGTGATTTGTCGGGCCGCAGTTTTGAGATCCCGTCGTCGGTGATCTCGGCAACGAGGCCACAGGAAGGCTCACAGACCCGGCAAAATGTTTTGACTTCTTTCACTGTCGCTCTCTCTCTCGGTCTCTGTCGAAAAAAGAACCAAGGTACTGGCTGATCTGGGCTGGGTCAAATTCGGTATACTGCCCGCGAATCATTCTCGCTACACAAAAAAGGAGCCTAGGATGTTTGAGGGCAGGACAGTTGTTGTCACCGGTGCGGCCGGTGCGCTGGGCAGGGCGGTTTTCGACCATTTTGCCGGACAAGGTGCCAGCGTTGTTGCGCTGGATTACAGTGATGAGCTGCTGGCTGACGCATTCCCTGATCTTGCGGCACCCCACCGGTGTTTCGCGGTCGATCTGACCTCGCGTGCCAGCTGCGAGCAGGTCCTGACGGGGCTGGTCAGAGACGGCCACGAGGTCAACATCCTCTGCAATATTGCTGGCGGTTTCATGATGGGGGAGTCCGTGCACGAAACCTCCGATCAGACCTGGGAGTTTCTGATGAATCTGAATACCCGGTCCATTATTAATACCAGCAGCGTGATTGTGCCGGCGATGCTCGCAACCGGAGGCGGCAAGATCATCAATGTCGCAGCCCGGGCTGCAACTCAGGGTTTCGCGCACATGGGCGTTTACACGGCCTCGAAGGCAGCGGTGATGCGCCTGACTGAGGCCATGGCGGCGGAGCTCAGGACGTCAAATATCAATGTGAACTGCATCATGCCCGGAACGATTGACACGCCGAGAAACCGCCTAGACATGCCGGATGCTGATCACGCGACCTGGGTGCCCCCAGCCCAGCTTGCCAGCGTTGTCGGGTTTCTGGCCTCGGAAGCGGCGGTAGCGGTTCACGGAGCCGCGATACCTGTGGATGGCCTGTCATGAGCGAAATCCAACCCTGGGTTCGTCGGTCAACGCGACAACTGGCCGATTGCCGGATATTCACGGTAAGCGAATCCACCTCTGTCTGTCCCAGGACGGACAACGAGCATAACTTCTATTTCATCGAGACCGCTGACTGGGTCAATATTGTCCCCATCACGGCTGCCGGTGAAGTAGTTTTCATCCGCCAGTTTCGCCACGGCAATGAGGCAATTACGCTGGAAATCCCTGGTGGAATGGTGGACCCGGGGGAGGACCCGCAAGTCGCCGCTGTGCGGGAGTGCCTGGAGGAATCCGGATACGAGGCAGGCAAGGTTGAGTCACTCGGGGTGCTCAGTCCAAACCCTGCGGTTTTCCCTAACAGCCTGCATACCTTCGTGGCGCGCGACTGCCGTCAGGTCACGGACATTGCTAATACGTCGACTGAACATACTGAGGTGGTGTTAATAGGGCTGGATGAGCTGCCGGATCTGATGCAAAGCGGTGAAATTGATCATGCCCTGGTGGTTGCAACCCTCTGGCGCCTGCTCTACCTGGAGCAACGTTAGGAACTCTCGATGATCAGCTATGCGAGACCAGCCTGGAACCACCGCTCAGCAGAGTCGTTGCAATGGGCAGTGCACTGCGGGTGAGCTGGTGCCGGCGCTGGAAGTTCTGCCGGGCCTCGGGTGCTGGCTGGCGCGAGGCCTCCCAGACAGATAGATCCTGGTACCAGGTGATCAGCAGCATGGTGGTTGGGCCAGGGGTGTCTTCGACGAACAGGCCTTTGACCTCCGTTGCAAATTCGCCTTCGAAGGCTGGCCAGGCCTGGCCGGACAGCTGCACGATTTCATCGACGCTGTCGGGTCTTATCTGGAACCACCGGAACACGTAAACGCCGGGTGTCGATTGAGCTTCCGCGGTTTGTGGTCGGCTGGTGGCTCTGAACCGGCGCTCGCTGACCAGGTCAATCGGTGCTGTCACGTCGATGTTGATGGGCTCGCTGGCGCAGACGACGAGATAAACACGATTGGTTGGCAGGCCGAGCAGGTTGCCGAAGAGTCCCCAGAGCTGGCCGCCCCGGGCTTCGACTTCAGCGCGGACTTCCGCAGCGAAGTCAATAAGGCCTGGCGGTCCCGGTCGTGAGGTGTCCTCAAGTTCGAGTATCTGGTAAAGCATGTGTGCGCTCCCTGTCAGAGAGCATGATATTACCAGCCAGATTATTAGCGTGGGGTATTGATTCGCCCGCCGATATCGGACGTTCGAACATCGCCGTCGCCTTTGTTGCTGAGCTCAAAATCACCGGCAACGTCATCAACCCGCACACTGCCGGACCCATCGGCTTCTATCCGCACCATACCGCTGACGTCATCGATGCTGATGTCGCCTGAGCCGTCGCTGCCGATCAGTATATCCTTACCGACATGCTCGATGTCGATGTCGCCGGAACCGTCCCTGCCGACAATGACCGTGCCTTTGACCTCTGAAATCTCGATATCGCCTGAGCTGTCGCCGGGAACCTCGACGTTGCCGTCGACATCTCTGATATCAATATCGCCGGAGCTGTCTGAGACCTTGACCGAACCACGGTTACCTCGGACGTCGATCTGGCCTGAAGAATCCCTGATGGATAGGTCGGCGTGGCCACTACGCACCCGTATATCGCCGGAAGAGTCTTCAATTGAAGTGACAGAGACGTCGCTGACTATCATATCGCCGCTAGAGTCCCGCAGTTTAAGCGGCATCTCTGCGGGCAGAGTGAGCTCGATGTCCAAAAGGGCAATGGAAGGATCGAAATCATCCTGGTGATAGGGAATCACAGCGATCAGGGTAAGCTTCTCGCTGTCTTTCAGGATATCCAGGTCCATCATGTTGAGGTGGCGCTCTGTGTCAGTGCAGACCTTGCCCCAGAAGGTGATGATGCCTGTATCGCCTGACCTGACCTCCAGTTCGCCCGCCAGGGCTTTCAGCTCGACTTCTTTGTACTCGGCTGCACTGAACTCATGTTCAATGATCTTGGACTCAGCGCAGTAGACGGCAAAAGCAGGCAGTGCCTGCAAGGCAAACAGTAGGGGCAGGAGAAGTCTCATTGGTATTCCACGTCGGCAATCATCAATATGACGCGAGCAGAGGTTATAGGGTTTAGAACCCAATCAGGAGAAGTTGTACTCGTGCAGGTTGTTGACGCGAATCATCTGCTGAATCTCGCGCACATAATCCACACCACGCTCGGAGTAGCGGAGCAGACCCTCAGCCAGCGCAAGTCCACTCATGATGGCATTGCCAGCGCGGTGCGCTGCCCTGATATCCCGCAGGTCAGTGTAGGCGGGATTCGTATTGATGGTGTGGATGTAGGCGTTAACGCTGTCCTGGATCGTCGCGTACCGTGCCACTTCGTGGGTCAGGCCTGCATCCCGCTGCAGCGGTTTCAGCCCGCAGCCTTCTCGGAAGCACCAGACGCCGAACATATTGTTCGCCTGACGTGCGAAGCGTGAGGTACCCCAGCCAGATTCGTTCGCTGATTGCGCCAGGACCAGTGACTCCGGCACGACATCAACCTTGAGGAGCGTCGCATCGACCTGGCTCAGCAAGCTCTCGGCAGGTTTTACGCGGTAGTGTTTGCCCAGGCTGGCAAGGCGGGAAAGGTCGCTTTCACCGAGAGACACACCGCTGCGCAGGTCGTCACGGATCGTCAGCAGGAAGCGTCTATCCTGGCGGATGGCGCGGTTGCTCTCCCGGATCATCGGCAGCATGAAGCTAAAGAACGCCTGCTTTTTCTCGCGCACGTCGCTGATGGCGGCGAAATCAGGCAGTGCACCTGAAACCTTTGGTGTCTTCCTCGGCAGGATGTTGGACGCGTCAGGTTCGGCTGTCTCGACCTCGTTGGCAACGACTTCCGCTGCGACCGTCTCTACAACGGGGCTGGCGGTGCGCGTGTTGACGGTGGCCTCAGATGTCGGCAGTAACAGTGCCACGAGGGCAGCAGTTGCCAGCAGACCCAGAAAAATAATGTCAATTCGTGTCAAATTCATGCTCTGTCCAGGCGTTTGTTGCGCCGCACAAAAATGGAATTATTTCCATTCTATTCATTATTTCTCCACTTTCAACTCGAAACTGAATATTTTATCGCCCTGTAAATGCTATGCTGCCGTTCAGGCATTGCCCGGAAAGGTTTAAAAAGTCGTGCAAAAACAAGAGGTTCTGGTGCTTTATCTGAAGAGCTCGGCACTGGATACAGAGGTGGTTGCCTGGGCCCACTACGACGGCACTGGCCGCCATAGACCCATGGCAGGGGATACATCAGAACCACCCTACAGGACCGGTGTCCACGCTTTGCGGGACGGCTGGCGCCTGATTCAGGCCAGCCCGCTGGTGTCCCACGTCAGCGGTGATGAGTTCAAGACGGACTACCTGAAATACGAGTTCTTCTTCGAGAAACTTGTGGAGGTGGACTGATGTTGCTCACTTCCGAACAGATGGCCCACTTCGCGGCCCGCGGTTTCCTCCGCTTTGACGGCCTGGTTCCGCCCGAGATTAACCGGCAGTTTCTCTCAGATGTGGGTGCAGTCGAGGACGAGGAAACCTGGGATAGTTATTACCAGAAACTGATGACCGAGGGAGGGCTGCCGGTGGTGCCGGCTGGCGTTTCCCTGGCTGAAGCCTACCCTGAGGAGTCAGCACTTGCCCGTTTGTTGGCATTGCCTGAGGTTGCTGGTGCCATTCAGTCCCTCGTGGGCAGGGCGCCAGTGTTTGACCACCATTTCCTGCATGTCACTTTCCCGCCCTCCTACTACAAGGGTAATGCGCCGGTCGCGCAGCATACCCACCAGGATTCGACCATTGATCCACGCCAGGCCTTTGATATCCAGATCATGTACTTCCCCCATGAAGTGACGGTGGAGATGGGGGGGACCCGCTTCATTCCCGGTACTCATTTGCGTGTGGTGAGTGAGGCGAGCATTGGTCGTTACCAGAATGTTCTGGGTCAGCAGCACATGGTGTGCCCGGCGGGGACGCTTCTGTTCATGCACATGGGGATCTGGCATGGCGGCGGCGCCAATACATCGGACCACCTGCGCTACATGTTCAAGATCCGTATCTGCCCCACCCAGCGTCAGGTTCGTCTCTGGGACACCAGCGACCTGGCGGCGGACCACGGTCGGCAGCGGCCGATCTTCTGGACAGGGCGGGGAGAAGAC
>JAYQAI010000028.1:16584-22605 GCA_038136715.1 Gammaproteobacteria bacterium
CGCACCCAACCGGTCTCGACATCTTCGTTGCCATCTTCGTAGCCGGGCTCACCGGGCATGGTGATTTTGCCGGTGGTTCGGTCGACCCGGGCGCGTTCGTCGGGCAGGTTCATGGCGGCTGCACGAATCGCCTCGTCCGCGGAGTTAAACATGGCAAGACTGCGGGTCATGCGCTCGGTAACGCTGATCATGGTCATCTCGCCGGCATCAGACTTCTGCAGCACTTCATGGGGAGACAGCCACTCTGAATTGACCAGCTCGCCGTCGTCGTGCTCCGGCACCTGGTTGCTCGGAATCCTGGCGATGAAAAAGCGGGCATTGAATCTTCGAGGGGAACCCAGTGGGGTAATCCAGTTCGCGATGTAGTGCATCTGGCCGACGTCCGCCAGCAGATTTTCCTCTTGGAGTATCGTCTTCAGATCAATTTCGCCTGCGTTCAGCTGGTCACGGTAGGCGTTGAAACGCGGCATGTCCTGTTCTGAGATCAAGAGTGGGGCTTCATCCTCAGCATGCAGGGCCAGGAGGATGCCGGCTTCTTCAAACGTCTCGCGGATGGCCGCCATGTAGTAAGCAAGGCCGCCAGATTCGAGGCCCATCAGTTTGCTCGCCTCGGCGTCTGTGCGATGAATAGCGATGTCCTGGTAGTAAGCGGGATCGTCCTGATGATCCACGGCGCCACCGGGGAAAACCCACATGCCGCCCGCAAAGACCGTATTGGCGTGGCGCTCCATCATAAAGACCTGCAGATCAGGTCGATCATCGATCAGCATGACGGTTGCAGCAGGGCGGATCGGTACACTATGAGGGTCGAAATCAGACATCTGGGGCGTGTTGCGTTGAAAAGGCTAATGTACGCGGGTTGTCACCCGTCATCAAACCCATACAGCGGCTTTGCTGCGGGAATTGGCTTCTGCATGCCCTGGTGTGCAAAATGGGCGCATCCATCACGTGGAGTTGAAAGAATGAGACTGAAAGGGTCATTTCTTGCTGCGGGCCTGCTGGCTGCCTCGCTGGCTCATGCCGACAGGATCGAATTGAGTGATGGCGGTATGCTGAACGGTAAAGTCATCTCGATGAGCAATGGCAGCTACAGGATTCAGACAGACGCGATGGGCGTCGTGACCATCCCGCAGAACAAGATTCGATCGATATCTTCCGATGCTGCGCCGTCAGCCCAGGCTTTGAAGCAGCAACCAATGGAACAGGCCGGCAGCGCGGCCATTCAGTCTATGCAGTCAACCATGGTGAACGACCCAGGCATCATGAGCAGCATTAAGATGCTTCAGAAAGACCCGGATATGCAGGCAGTACTACAGGATCCGGAAGTGATGCGAGCAGTGCAGAATTTTGACCTTCAGGCGCTGCAGAATAATCCGAAAATCCGCAAACTGATGAATAATCGGCAAGTGAAAAACATTACTAACAGTGTCAATTAAGCGAGCAGGCCGGCATAAAAAAGGCGACCCGAAGGTCGCCTTTTTTTGTTTCAGCTGAAACTGTTTCTTACAGCGTAAAGCGGTACTGTAGAGAAATAGTTCGGCCAAGTGGTGTTGTCGCAGCCTGATCCAGCGTGTTGGCGCCGGTGTTATTGATCGGGAATCTGCCCGGAATAGCACCACCGCCGACGATGTAGTACTCGTCGCCTATGTTTCTGCCAATCAGACTGATCTGATGCCGATCATCGCTGCTATAGATACTGATAGCGGCATCCCATACCCAGAAATCGTCCTGCTCAAATGGGTTTAATGTCGCAGTCCAGGCATAGTCGCCCGTGTAGCGAGCATCTGCTGACAGACTGTATCGCCAGTTGTCGCCCAGACCACGGTCAAGGGTGAAACCCAGGTAACCGGTAATGTCTGCGCTACCCGCACCATCCTCACCCTTCAGGTTTTCCCCAGTGGCGTTGATGAAGTCCTCGGAGTAGGTCGTATCGGTCCAGGCCCAGGCTGATCTTATGCTCAGGCCCTCAACATCGGTCTGCCAGAGCATGTCAAACTCGATACCCTGGGTTTCCAACGCTGAAGCGTTAAAAGTGCTGAACTGGATAGCTGTAGAGTTAAACAGCTGTACCTGCAGGTCAGAATACTCATAGCTGAAGGCGGTCGCGTTCAGACGCATGGCGTCGTTCAGCAAGTTTGCTTTCATGCCGACTTCGAAGCCGTCAGACTCCTCTGATTCGTAAACCAGGAAGCTGAAGTCACCATCGGGTGGGCTCAAACTTGCCGTAGGCAGGGCGCTGTTATCAACACCGCCTGACTTGAACCCCTCTTTGTACGCGGCGAAAACACTGATGTCGTCGGTGAGGTAGTAGTTAATGGCAAGTTCAGGAGAGATATTGTCGTCCTCAAATTCCAGCCCATCGATGACAGGTGGTGCGCTGAAAGCGCCCTGCAGGAAAAGGTGAACGTAAGGAATCTCAATGCGTCCCTCTTTTTCTTCATCGGTGTATCGAGCGCCGAAAGTGATTTCTGTCTTCTCATTGATATCCCAGTAGAATGCGACGAAAGCTGAGAACACGTCGGTGTCGAGGAAATGGTGCTTGTTGTAGTCGTAACCCCAACCGGTGATCGGGTCTGGCGCGAGCAAGCCGATATTCGCAGCATACTGGTATGCATCGAACTCCTGTTCGATATTCTGCCAGAATAACCCGGCCTGGAAGTTCAGCGCGCCATCATGATGACTGGCAACCCGAATTTCCTGGGAGAAGCTCTCGTACAGATTGTTGTGGAGACCGCCGAAGACGCCAGCGCCGTAGCTATAGTCGTCTAGTTCCCAATGCTTTAAATCGACGAAACCGCTGATTGCCGTCAGGGTATAGTTTTCATGGAAGTCCCAATCCATCTGTAGGGACACGAAGTCAGTTTCCTGCTCCAGACCGGGCTGGCCGTCATCGTAGCCCTGTGGAAGGCCTGCTCTCAGCGCCGGGTTAAGACCAATCTTTGACGTATTACCATTGATCTTACAGTCATCGACACCCTGGAAAAGCATACCAACAGCGAGCGTGGGTTGGTGAGCGCCTTCAGGGCAAACCTCTTCTGTATAGGCTGTGCCCGCGCCATCGTTGTCGAATTCAGAATAGTTGTACTTCAGTCTGGCCTTGAAGTTATCGGTCGGCTCCCAGACCAGCGTCAGGCGCATATTTGTGGACTCATCGCCGTAATACTTCTCTGCACCGTTGATAGCTGCATTGGGGTCATTTTCAGCAGAGTAGTTTTCGAACAACTCGTCATTTTTTGAACCCCCAATGGCGAGTCTGGCACCCAAAGTATCAGTCAGTGGGCCAGAAACAACCATTTCATAGAAAGTGCCGTCGTACTCTGTCTCGACGCCACCGCTGAGCTGGAACTCAAACTCATCGCCGGGATCGTTGGTCATGATCGACACAACACCGGCGGTTGCTGACTTACCGAAGTAGAGTGACTGTGGCCCCTTCAGCACTTCCAGCTGTGACATGTCCATATAGGAGTTGTGTATGAACCTTCCCCGGTTAACAACGACGCCGTCAAGGTTGATGGCAACGGAGTGGTCGAACGCTGCGGAGATTGAGCTGGAGCCAATGCCCCTCAGGCGCAGGCTGGAACCGTTACCAGAGCCGCCCTGGGCAATCACCATGTTGGGTACCATCTTGGCCGCGTCGACCAGGTTGGTGATGTTGTAGCGGTCGAGATCTTCTTCGGTCATTGCGGCGATGGTGACAGGAACGTCCTGTAGACTCTCCGCCTGCTGACGTGCTGTCACGATGACCTCTTCGAGAACGTCTGACGCGAGCGTGACAGAGCTGCTTGCAGCTATCGCCAGACCCAGCGCGGTTTTCTTGAGTAGATTCATTAAAGAATTCCCCCTCTTTAATTGTAAAACGGTGTCGAGCAGCTCTTCGCGGCCGCCACGATCCACCGAACATTAATGGAGGATAATCAACAGGTCAACGCATAATTAGAACTCGTTCTAATACACGGATATTGCGAGCCGGCTTTATGCCGCTTTACCGGTTTTGCGCCGGCTGTTTCCCTGGGCCAGCAGCGGCTTCAGATATCGCCCGGTCTCGGAGCCTTTGACCTTCACAACGACTTCTGGCGTTCCGGCAGCCAGAACCATACCGCCGGCAGGGCCGCCATCTGGACCAAGATCGATGATCCAGTCCGCAGTCTTGATGACATCGAGGTTATGTTCAATTACGGTGACGGAGTTACCGGCCTCAACCAGTCGGTTCAAGACAGACAGCAGTTTGCTGACATCGTCAAAGTGAAGGCCGGTTGTTGGCTCGTCCAAAATGTAGAAGGTGCGACCCGTTGCGATCTTCGACAGTTCCCGCGCCAGCTTGATACGCTGTGCCTCGCCGCCCGATAGGGTCGATGAGGGTTGGCCCAGGTGCAGGTAGTCGAGACCAACATCGGCCAGCAGCTGCAGCTTTGAGACGATCTTCGGATGCTCAGAGAAGTGTTCAACAGCCTCGGCGACGGTCAGTTCCAGCACGTCGGCAATGGATTTCCCCTTGTACTTGATGTCCAGCGTGGCGTCATTGAAGCGGCGGCCGTGGCACTCATCGCACTTGACGTAAACATCAGAGAGAAAATGCATCTCGATCTTGCGGACACCGTCACCCTGGCAATCTTCGCAGCGCCCGCCCTTGACGTTGAAGGAAAACCGGCCGGGCTTGTAGCCGCGCATCCTGGCGCTGGGCAGCTGTGAGAAAAAAGTCCGGATCTCGTCAAAAACCTTGATATAGGTAACGGGATTGCTCCGCGGTGTTCTGCCGATAGGCTTTTGATCAATCGCCACGACTTTATCGAGTTGTTCAAGCCCGGTGATGCGCTCGTGGGTGCCGACACGCTGGGTCGACTGGTGAAACTGACGTGCCAGCGCCGGGTAGAGGATGTCGTTGACGAGCGTGGATTTGCCGGCGCCAGAGACCCCTGTGACGGCTGTCATGACACCCAGCGGGAAATCGACATCTATGTGCTTCAGATTATTGGCCGCCGCACCCTCTACGGTGACATGACCGATGGGTTCGCGGCGCGCAGCGGGAACTTCGATGGCTGTCCGGCCCGACAGATAGTTGCCGGTGATCGAGTGCCGATTCTTCGCCAGGCTCTTTGGCGTGCCGCTGTGGACGATATCGCCACCATGTACGCCTGCCCTGGGGCCGAAGTCGATAACATAGTCAGCGGCACGAATGGTATCTTCGTCATGCTCAACCACGATCACGGAGTTGCCAATGTCGCGCATGCGGCACAGGGTATTCAGCAGCTTCTCGTTATCGCGCTGGTGCAGGCCAATGCTGGGTTCATCCAGGATATAGATGACGCCCGACAATTCTGATCCGACCTGGCTGGCGAGGCGGATGCGCTGGGATTCGCCGCCAGACAGTGACGGGCCGAGGCGGTCCAGTGAAAGGTAAGAGAGGCCGACGGAATTGAGGAACCCGAGGCGGTTGCAAATCTCTTTCAGGACCTCAGTGGCGATCTCACCGGCGGCGCCGGGTAAATCAATGTGGGCAAAAAACGCATAGGTGCGGTCAATCGTCCAGGACGACACCTCCACCAGGGTGGCGCCACCAACTTTAACGGCAGCGCTCTCAGGTCGGAGGCGCACGCCGTTGCAGCTGGTGCAGGGGGTGTTGGCAAGAAATTGGGAGTACCAGCGTTTCATGCCCTCTGACCGCGTGTTGCGGAAGCGCCGCATCAGGCGGTTGACCAGCCCTTCGTAGCGCGAGTTAGTTGTGCCATGGCTGCCCCAGTCAATCTTGTAGCGTTTCTCGCCGGTGCCATAGAGAATCGTGTTCTGCTGCTTTTTTGTCAGTTTGTGCCAGGGCTTGTCCAGGGGCATCTTCAGATGCCTGAATACCTGGCGGTGAAACACAGCGCCCATGCCATTGCGGTCATTATCAATCCGACCGATAGGTTTGAGCGCACCCTCGCGCAGGGTCAGAGCCCGGTCGGGAATCAATAGATCAGGGTCAAAAGCCACCTGGGTACCAAGCCCGTTACAGTCATGACACATGCCCTGAGGGCTGTTGAAGGA
>JAYQAI010000028.1:22705-24218 GCA_038136715.1 Gammaproteobacteria bacterium
CCCTGCATCCTCGCATCCGCCAGCATCTCGCGGTGCTCGCCCTTGCGGTTAACGAGCAGTGGCACCAGCAGATAGACCCTGGTGCCCTCGGGCTTGTGCATAAGTTCATGCACGATGCGTTGAGCCGACTGTCCCTGAACCTTGCGGCCACAGTCATGGCAATGCTGGGTGCCGACCCGGGCGTAGAGTACGCGCAGGTAGTCCGCAATTTCAGTGATAGTCGCGACCGTGGAACGTGGGTTTCTTGAGGTGGTTTTCTGCTCGATTGAAATGGTCGGAGACAACCCGCGGATCATGTCGTATTTGGGTTTCTCCATCTGGCCGAGAAACTGGCGGGCATAGGCAGAGAGGGATTCGACATAGCGGCGCTGGCCTTCTGCGTACAGGGTGTCGAATGCCAGCGACGACTTGCCGGAGCCGGAGACGCCGGTCAGGACAACCAGCTTCCGTTTCGGGATCTTGACCTCAACCGACTTCAGGTTGTGTTCCCGGGCTCCCTTGATCAGGATGTGGTCAAGTTCCTCTGCAGCTGTCTTCATATTGATGGCCGTCTACCTTACGCGTTTATCCCGTGTACGTTGTAAACGTCCCATCAGCGCACTGCCAGCTAACTCTGAAAGCGCAGCCTGCATATTCGCAAACAACGAAGCTGAGCAGGTATATACAGTTATCTGACTGGCCGCAACATTGATAACGAAAACGGCACGATATAAACCATTCCGGCTGACGATAGCGTGCCGGCAAGCGGACGCATTGCAGGCCGGTTTCTAAGTTTGTGCGGCAAAGGCTATTATCTGCTTTCCCGAAATACCGTTGACGTTATGAAAAATGTGACCACTGCCTGCTTGCTGATTATCGGCAACGAAATCCTCTCAGGGCGAACCCAGGATACTAACCTCGCTTACCTGTCGAATTCGCTGAATGAGCTGGGGGTGAGGATGGTGCACGCCCGTGTCATCCCGGATATAGAAGACATTATCATCAGCACGGTCAATGAATGCCGTGCGCAGTATGACAATGTCTTTACGACGGGAGGCATCGGGCCAACCCATGACGATATTACAGCCGACTGCATTGCCGCAGCTTTTAACACCGAACTTGAACTTCACCCTGAGGTGGTTGAGCTGATCAAGCGACGGGAAGCACCGCCGGAGGTCATGGAATCCCGGCTCAGAATGGCACGTATCCCAAAAGGGGCAACTCTTGTCGAGAATCCGACGGGTGGTCCGCCTGGATTCCAGATCGAGAATGTTTATGTGATGGCAGGCGTCCCCATGGTCATGCAGGCGATGGTGGGGACCCTGACGAAAGAGCGGCTCGGTGGTACTGACCCGGTTCGATCTCGCAGTATCGGCGCCTACCTCGGCGAAAGTACCGTGGCGAATGACCTGAGTGCGATCCAGGACGAGCACCCGGATGTCGATATTGGCAGTTATCCTTTTTTCCGCGAAGACGGCTACGGGACTAACCTGGTCATTCGGGGTACAGATGAGGCCGAGTTGGACGTCATTCT
>JAYQAI010000028.1:24318-27610 GCA_038136715.1 Gammaproteobacteria bacterium
CGTGAACTGCTGATGCACTACTTCGCCGTGAACCAGTGCTATCCTGTCAGGAATACCCAGGCTGAAACCGGCAGCCTGGGGCGATTTTCCTGAGGTAAGCCATGCAGCTGGAATTAACTGAAGAGCAGTCTCTCATCGTTGCGATGGTACGGCGTTTCGTCCGCGAAGAGATCCTGCCACTGGAGATGAACCTCGACCCCGATGCCGATCGACTCGAGCCGGATGATGAAGCCCGCCTGACAGATATCGTTAAAGGTATGGGGCTCTACGGTATGGGTATTCCACCCGATTATGGCGGGCCGGCACTCGATATGGTCACCCGCACGCTGGTAGCCATTGAGATGTCGCAGCATCGAGCCGGACTCTACGCGCCTTGCTATGGCGTTTTTGGTGGTGCTGGCCTGGCCCAGTTGTTTGAAGCCAATGACGACCAGAAAGAACGATATCTGTACCCGACGCTGCGGGGTGAGAAACGCGGCTTCTTTGGTCTGACGGAGCCGTCGGGCGGCTCGGATCCGGCCCGTGCGATCCAGACCAAAGCCGTCAAGGATGGGGATGACTGGGTTATTAACGGCGGTAAAATTTTTATCTCCGGTGCAGATAGGGCTGACTACGGCCTGGTTTTTGCCCGGACATCAGCCGACAAGGGGCGGGGTGGCGTAACTTGTTTTATCGTTGATACGGAGACCCCGGGATTCCACGTCCGTCGTATCGTGCACACCCTGCGCTCGGCGCACTACGCAACAGAGCTGCAGTTCGAGGATATGCGGGTCCCTGCGGGTAATGTGCTGGGAGAGGTCAACAAAGGGTTTGCCATTGCCAATGACCGGCTCTCGCGCCAGCGTATCCCCTACAGTGCAGGATGTATCGGGGTCGCCGTTAAGGCGCATGAGCTTGCCCTCGAATATGCCAAGGTGAGAGAAACCTTTGGTGCCCCCTTGTCGTCTCGTCAGGCTATCCAGTGGATGCTCGTGGATAACGAGATAGATATCCAGCAGGCCCGGTGGGCGACGCTGGAAGCAGCTTCTCTGGCAGATCGTGGTGACCCCTTCCGCAAACAGGCCGCCATGGCCAAGTTGATCGCCTCAGAAGGCGCTTCTCGAGTGGTTGATCGCTGCATGCAGATTCATGGTGGCTATGGCGTAACCAAGGACTTTCCGTTCGAGCGTTGGTATCGCGAGATGCGCATTCGTCGAATCGGCGAGGGTCCGTCGGAAGTACAGCGTCATATCATCGCCCGGGATATCCTGGGCGCCAGTTTGAGGTAACCATGTCTAATCCTTTAGTGTTGCTGGCCGGTATTGGTCTCCTTGCTGCCCTGGCACAGTGGGGTGCCTGGCGTGCAAAGTTACCGGCAATCCTGCTGCTGCTGGTGTTCGGTATTATTGCGGGCCCTGTCACCGGTCTGTTGAATCCTGACGAACTGTTCGGTGATCTGCTGTTTCCTGTGGTTTCACTCTCGGTCGCCGTGATCTTGTTTGAAGGCAGCCTGACACTGAAGTTTGCCGAGCTGAAAGACATCGGCACGTCGGTTCGCAACCTCGTCACTATCGGCGCGTTGATCACCTGGCTGATAGCTGCGACAGCGGCCCATTTTACGGTTGGCCTGCCTTACGACCTGGCTTTGTTGTTTGGTGCGATGGTGGTGGTGACCGGACCCACCGTGATCGTGCCGATGCTGCGCACGGTCCGGCCCGTCAAGCGAGTCGCGAACATCCTTCGCTGGGAAGGTATCGTTATCGATCCGATCGGTGCGCTGCTCGCGGTACTGGCTTTTGATTTCGTCCTTGCGGCGAGAAAGACTGAGGCCATAGGTGACATCGTGACTTTGTTCCTGCTGGTCGTCGCAGTTGGCTCGGTCATCGGTCTGGTGTTCGGTTTCGGGCTGGCTTATATCCTGAAAAAATTCTGGCTGCCGGAGTACCTGCGCAGCCCATTCACTCTGCTGATGGTCTTCGTCTCGTTCGCCGCCGCAGAAATGATTGAGCATGAATCCGGGCTGCTGGCCGTGACGATATTTGGTGTAGTGCTGGCGAATCGGCCGGGCGTGGATGTGCATGACATTCTCGATTTTAAAGAGAGTCTGACGATCTTATTGATCAGCGGTCTTTTCATCCTGCTGGCAGCAAGGATTGATATTGGGGCGCTGGTGGCGATCGGCTGGCCAGCTCTGCTTCTGGTGGCCATCATCATCTTCATTGCGCGGCCGCTGTCTGTATTCTGCTCAACCCTTGGCAGTGAACTGTCGTTCAATGAAAAAGCCTTGATCGCCTGGATTGGGCCACGCGGCATTGTTTGCGCTGCTGTCGCAGCAATCTTTGCGCTGCGGCTCGAGCAGGAAGGTGCTGCTGGTGCAGAACTGCTGGTACCCCTGGCTTTTCTGGTGATTATCTCGACGGTGGTCTTGCAGAGCCTGACCTCACGCCGCCTGGCGACGCTCCTGAATGTGCGTGACCCTGCACCGGCAGGCTTCCTGTTGCTGGGCGGAGGTATCGTTTCACGGATGCTGGCGCGCGCCCTGGCAGAACAGGACCTGCGGGTCGTGATTGCCGATAGTGACTGGGACAACATTCGCCTTGCCCGCATGGAAGGTATCGAGACCTATTATGGCAACCCGATTTCGGATCACGCGGACCGTTACCTTGATCTGTCGGGCATCGGCAACCTCATCAGCCTGTCGGGGCGCACCAATCAGGATGCGCTGACGATCCTGCACTACCGCAGTGAGTTTGGTGAGCGCCATGTTTACGCGCTGCCAACCTCGGCCGCGGGCCAGCAGCAGGAAAAGCACCGTGTCGCCGGTCGGTTGCGCGGCCGCCGCCTGTTTGGTGAAGAAGTGACCTACAATCAGATGCTGGGCCTGATCCAGAAAGGGTGGCAATGGAGATCTACCGGACTTACGGAGACGTTCGGATTTGCCGAGTATATGGCGCAGTATCAGGATAAAGGTGTTCTTTTGTTCGCCGTAGATACATCTGGTAGATTGCGCCTCGTAACTGATGATGAGGACTTGCAGCCGGAGGCTGGCTGGCAGGTCATCGGTCTCGTCGAATCCCCGAGAGAGAGCTCAACTGCGGCAGATGAGTAGTCAAACAGTATCGAAGCGGTCGATCGGTCGCTCACGGACACAGCGGCAACGCCCCGCGGGCATGCGCATTTTCATTGTCATCTTCCTGCTGCTGCATCTTCCCCTGTTCGTTTACCCTGTGCTGCGACTCGCCAGTTGGCTTGAGCTTGGGACACTGGTCACTTTGTTGATCCTGGTGCCGGTTGCGGGCAGCCAGATCATTAG
>JAYQAI010000028.1:27710-30970 GCA_038136715.1 Gammaproteobacteria bacterium
GCGATTGCAGGCACCACTGCGGTTCGTGCAGATCACGGACGTTCATATCGGTTCCCGTAGTGCGCAGTTTCTTGCCGGTGTCGTTGCGCGGATCAAGCGCCTGGAGCCGGCATTCGTCTGTATTACCGGTGACTTCATTGATGCCTGGGGGGTACCGGAATCTGACCTGGTCTCGCTGCGCTCGCTGGAATGTCCGATTTATTTCTGTACCGGTAATCACGAACGGTATGAAGATTTCGATGCGATCCTCGAACGCCTGCGCAATCTTGGCGTGAATGTGCTGCGCAGTGAGGCGATGATGGCGAGAGCAGACGTTCAGGTGATAGGCATTGATGATCGCGATGATGCACTGCAAGTCGCGCGCGAGTTGCCCAAGATTTCCCTGGCGCCGGAGGCTTTCAAGGTTTTGCTCTACCACAGGCCGCAAGGCCTGGATGCGGCAGAGGCGGCAGGCATCGATCTGATGATCGCCGGGCACACGCACAACGGCCAGATCATTCCGTTCAACCTGCTGGTGCAGCGGGTCTTCAGGCAGATCTGTGGCCTTTACGAAAAGGGGCAGGCCAGACTCTATGTTTCCCCTGGAACCGGTACCTGGGGGCCTGTACTGCGAGTTGGCACACGCTCAGAAATCACTTTGTTCGAATTAGAGGTAAATTGACATGAATGCATTCCGACAGGAAATTCGTGAATGGCTGGAAGAGAATTGTCCGGCTTCAATGCGGACACCGATGCCAGCCGATGAAATGCCGTCAGGTGGCAAAAAGACACAGTACAAGAATCCTGATACCAAGCTTTGGATGGATCGCTGTGCTAAGCAGGGCTACACCACGCCGACCTGGCCGAAGGAATACGGCGGGGCGGGTTTCGATGCAGAGCAGAATGGAATCTTTCAGCAGGAACTGAACCGGATTGGTGCCCGTCGTCCCCTCGTGGGCATGGGTATTTCGATGATCGGGCCGGCACTGCTGGAATTTGGCACCGAGGCGCAGAAAGCGGAACACCTGCCGAAGATTGTGCGAGGTGAAATCTGGTGGTGCCAGGGCTACAGCGAACCAAATTCAGGTTCTGATCTCGCCAGTCTGCAGACCAAGGCCATCCCCGATGGTGACGAGTACGTTATCAACGGACAGAAAGTCTGGACCTCAGGTGCGAACCACGCCGACTGGATTTTCTGCCTGGTGCGAACCGATTTTGAAGCGCCGAAGCATAATGGCATCACTTTTGTCTTGTTCGACATGGATCAGCCGGGCGTCACGGTGAAGCCGATCAAGCTCATCAGCGGCCTGTCGCCGTTCTGCGAAACCTTTTTCGAAGATGCGAGAGCGTCAAAAAGCAATGTGGTAGGTCGGGTCAATGAGGGCTGGACTGTTGCCAAACGGCTGCTGCAATACGAGCGGACCTCTATCGGCTCAGGTGGCGGGCAGCGACCTAAGGCGGTGGCTGAATTTGCCAAAGACTATGCTGGCACTGTCGATGGTCGCATTGCGGACGCCAGCCTGCGTGAAGACATCCTCGTTCATTCAATGGATGACCGGGCCTTTGGCCTGACGGTCAGACGACATGCTGAGGAAAGTCAATCCACTCAGGCGCCGAGTTTCGTCTCTTCAATGTTCAAACTGTATGGCACAGAACAGAACAAGAAACGTTACGAGCTGATGCTGGAAGCCATGGGCACACAGATGCTGGGTTGGGAAGGTGAGGGCTTTGGCGATGATGAGCTCACCCATACTCGTGCCTGGTTGCGGACAAAGGCGAACTCGATTGAGGGGGGGACGTCTGAGGTGCAGCTAAACATTATCGCCAAGCGCGTGCTGGGCCTGCCTGACTGATACCGACCAGGCTTGTGTCGCCGTCAGCGGGACAACTGGTCGGCGACAAACGCCTTCCAGCGTTGGATATCGGTGTCGTCTGCTTCAAACAGCAGAAAGCCGATCCGCCAGCCTCCGGATTCCTCGTCCGGTCGTTTCCATTTGACTTCGCCGACCAGGAAGATCGGGTCTGTGTGAGCAAGATCGATACAGAGTCGCAGGATGGTGCCAAGGGAAATTTCTTCGTCGAGAATCACCTGCAACCCGTTGGCAGAAAGATCCAGCGAGTGGCACATGATGACGCTGCCTGCGGAATTGGTGTCCGAGGCGATGATTTCGAGGAGGATGGTCTCCTCCTGATCGAGCCGGGTCTCGATCCGACTATTCTGATCCTGTGAGGTCGTCATAGCTCTTTTCCCTGTCCGCACGCAGTTTTGATACGACCTGCGCCAGTGTGTCTTCGAATTCAACGCCCGTATCGCCAATCTCGCCATCGCCGGCAACCAGCAGCATGGTCAGCTGTTCTGCAGAATACTCCCCGATCTTTACGCCTGCCCGGCTGACAAAAATCATCTTGTCTGCCGACGCGATCCTGACGGCTAGTTTGCAGTCCTCGAGCGTGCCGTCAGCTGCTGGTAGCTTTAGCCAGGCGCCGATCTGGAGCTTGTCGACGAGTTCGGCAATCTGCGCAACCCGCTCCTGGTTTTCAGCGCGAGCTGCCGCTTCCTGGGCTTTTTCAAGCCGCTGCTGGCGTGCTTCCTCGCGGCGTTGGTGCTCGGCCTCCTCGTTCGCCCGGGCGAGGGCTGCGGCCTCCTGCAGCGCTTTCTGCCTCGCGGCTTCACGCTCAGCCTCCTCGCGATCTGCCTCTGCTACCAGCTTCTGCTTGCGCTCAAGCTCATCGAGCAGGCCCTGATAAAAATTCCTGAAAGTCTCCGAGAAAACGGCCTGGTGATTGAGTGGCCTCAGCACGCCCGAAGACATCAGGTAGGCGATCTCATCATAGCTTCGGTCGAGCGCCTTCATGCCGTTGCGATTAGTGAATAGTATCTGGCGCACATCCTCGAGTTTCAGGGCCAGCTTAATGCGAGCTGACTTTTCACCTTCTGTATAGATGAACCACTGGCCAGGTTCCAGGCTGCTAACTTTACGCAAGAGGATGCGGCTGACTGACGGGCGACTGCCGCTCTCGGACTCTGGTGTATCGATAGGTACGTATTCCACGTAATCCAGGTCCTGACCTGAAACCATCAACAGATGATCTTCTTCCAGGTCTGCCAGGGCTGCTTCGAGATTGTCTGCGCTGTGTTCCAGCGCGAGCAGCATGTCTCGGATCTCATCTGTCAGATGCTCAAGAATTCGATAGAGGCGCTGTTTCTCAGCATTGGCCTGCTCGGAGCTGTCTGCGTTGATCGGCTGGTAGGTCCAGATAATGGTCTCGGTAAGTTTCGT
>JAYQAI010000028.1:31070-33019 GCA_038136715.1 Gammaproteobacteria bacterium
CGACCAGCCGATGGTGGCGTCGAGCAGCTGGTCCAGCACAGTGAATATATTGATCGCGTCGTCCTGCAACGGCAGTGCCGGGTTGTACAGGAGTTCGGCTGCGACAATGGGGGTTGTCGTCAGGATGCGTTGTTGAATCTCGGGTGCAAGATTGATCAGGTTGAAGATCAGGGTGAGGCAGTCGCGGCTGGAGGCGAGAACCGTCTGCTCTGCAGCGCCCAGCTGCCAGTCGGGATTTGCTTTTTGAATCAGGCTGATGAGGTTGCCATCGGCTGGTATCTCTGTCTCGGGAATCGAGCGGATGAAAGAGACCAGCTCGTCTGCACTGATGCTCGACTCGCCCTGGATATTGGCATACCGATGTTGAAGTGCGTCGATTAACTGACGAGCGTTGACAGTCATTCCGTTTCTTGTAACACCCTGGATCCGTCGGCAGATGTTAGCACGACCAAGATGTGATACGTCGACCGCTTCGGATCAGCGGGCAGGATTACAGTGCCGGGTTGAACCAGTTCAGTAGCGCCGCGTTCTCGTCCCTTGCATAGGTGTGCGACAGGCCATCGATGGCGCGAAAGGTAAGGTCAGCGCCCGCTGCCTGTAGCTCTGCCTGCGCCATGTAGGCTGTCTCTATCGGAAACATCCAGTCCAGCGTGCCATGGACCAGGTAGACCGGCTTGTCTTTGGCGTACTGGATATTGCCGTTCATGGATATCTCTGGGTGGAGTACCCCCGAGAATGGCGCAAGATGGGTAAAGGGCGACTGCTCGCGGAGACCTGCAAGCAGGGTGTAAGTGCCACCGTCGGACATGCCGGTGAGCAGAATATGGTCGCGATCAATGTTTAGCTGACCCGCGATGAATTCAATCTCTTGCAGCAGCACGGGCAGATCGATGTCCGCGCCCATCAATGACCAGGTGTCTTCCTGTGATGTCGGCGCCATCAGTACAAAGCCCCGGGTCCGTGCTTCCCTCATCCAGGACCAGATGAAGTCGGCACCATGACCGGTGCCGCCATGCAGGGCGATAACGAGTGATGTGGGCGTCGTCCTGTCCAGGTACTCGGGAATATAAAGTGAAAATCCGCCCCGGGTGTCGCGCGCGTTATTAGCGTGCAGCAGGCCAACGTCACCTTCGGATTCCTGGTTCAGCCGTTCCAGCAGTGTGGTATTTTCCCGAGCAGGCAGCTCTAGGAAGTACTGGCTGATTGGCCGCAGCACCGTGGCGACGGGGTAGAGTTTTTCCTGCGCCCGGCACTGTGCCCGCATCGCTTTCATAGCCGCCATGGTGTCGCCACTGCTTTGAGTGATGCCATGACAGGCACGCAGAGAATAGGTGCAGGCTTCCATTAACTGGTTGCCGAATCTTTCGATATGTGCCGGAAATTCGAGCGTACTGTATTGATCAAACAGGCTCTGAAGCTCAGCGGCAAAGGGCCTGATGAAATCGGCCAGCTGGTCCAGGCGGCTCGGATGCATGTTGCGCTGGACCTGCTCGAACGCTTCCATGGTGGTAAGCAGGGCCGGTGTCAGCTGAGTGATTCCTTCGAGTAGCGCTTCATCGCTCGAGGCCATGTCCGGGTGTCCTGGGTGGAGATTTCGGGCACTATACAGGATTGTGCTTTGTGCATCCCCGTCGCCATCAGTCGCAAGGAGATTAGTGTACGACCATGGACTATCTTGAAGTCGCAGAAGCGAGTCGTCTGCCTGGCCTGAGACTTGCCCTGACAGCGGGGGTTCCAGGGCCCTGGAGCGAGTCAGCCAAGGCTCTGTTTCGGCATCACCAGGTGCCATTCCACGCCGTCCGCCAGGTCGGGGGAGGCGACAACCCTGATCTTGTAACATGGACCGGTCACCGCAATGCGCCGGTTGCCGTCTATGAGGATGAAGCACCGCGGGTGCGCTGGCTTGAACTGCTGGATCTTGCTGAAAGACTCGGCAAAGGGGCGTCGCT
>JAYQAI010000028.1:33119-37988 GCA_038136715.1 Gammaproteobacteria bacterium
GATATCTACTGGGCCTATTTTTCCAACCTCGTGCGACCCCAGGCACATGAAGTGAATCCGATGCCCGACTTTCTGCGCAAGAGCTACTCTTTGGCGGCGCAGTTGCTGGGTGAGCCTGATCCAATCCTGATCGAGACGCGAGACTGGATCTTTAAACATCATCTTGAGCTGCCGCTCGATTTCTGAGCGTTAAAATATTTGTTGGCCACCTGCCTGCTTACAGGGAAAATCAGGTTTTACGAGTCGAGAACGACAACAATGCTCGATACCAACGACCCCTTTTGATGGCCTGCCGGGAACTGATTACCCTTACGCTTTCAATCTTGTCGACGGCGCGATGATCACGCTGACGTTTTTTGTTGTTGTGCTTTTTTAAGAGGAAGAACTGGCTGTGATGGAAACCATACAGCAAGCACTGGATACGGACCTGATTTCAATTGCGGGTGTCGACATTACGCTCGGTCAGGTCGTGATTATTCCGGGATTCGTTATTGTCGGTTACCTGCTGGTGTGCTGGATTGTGCGAATAACTGGCGGGATGATGGAACGGCGCGGCATCAACCCTGATCTTATCCAGGTGGTGCAACGTGGGATCATGATTCTGGGTCTTATCGTTGTACTTATCACCACGCTGGATTTGCTCCGCATTCCGCTGACTGCGTTCGCATTCGTTTCCGGCGCGGTTGCCATCGGTGTTGGTTTCGGTGCCCAGAACATCATTAACAACTTTATCAGCGGTTGGATTTTGATGTGGGAGCGCCCGATCAGAATTGGCGATTATATTGAGCTGGGCGATACCCAGGGCACAGTTGAGAAAATCAATACACGGTCGACTCGAATCAGGCGAGTCGATGGTGTTCACATGCTGGTACCGAATTCCCGCCTGCTCGAAGATACCGTGGTTAACTGGACGCTAGTAGACAAGTTGTTGCGCAGCATAGTCCGGGTCGGCGTCGCGTATGGATCAGACGTGCGGAAAGTCGAACAGGTCTTGCAGGAAGCGGTTGAGGCCCATGAATTTATCCTGAGTGACCCTGGACCTGACATCATCTTTGAAGACTTCGGTGATTCAGCACTCGTGTTTGATGTGTATTTCTGGGTCCAGTCCGGTGGGCAGAAGAGTGCTCGCCAGATTCGCAGCGAGATCCGGTTTGAGGTCGATCGCCTGTTTGCGGAAAACGATATTGTCATCGCGTTCCCGCAGCGCGATGTTCATATCGATGGGGTTGTCTCCGTCAGGCGCGAATAATCAGCTATCGACGGGTCTGTTCAAGCCCGGCCATGCTGCCTTCTTCTCGCCAGGCCGCCATTTTGCGGAAGTAAGGGTTCGGACCCCGGCCGTAGCTGCCGTTCTGAATGCTGCGTGGGTTCGGTTTACCTTCATTATTGTAGTAACCGGGTGTGCAGGACGCCTGGAACTCTTCATTAAATCGGGACAGCGAAACGATTTCTTCAACCCAGGCGGCTTCTGCTGCCGCCGATGGTTCGATCTCAAGGATGTCCTCCGAAAAACACCGGTTCAGGATGTAGCCCATGTGGCGGGCGCTTTCATCCATGGCGTGAGTGAATGCTGTGGTAAAGGCTGATTGTGCATTACTCATGATGAACAGGTTAGGGAAGCCGCGACTATGCAGACCATGCAGGGTGCTGACACCATCGGCCCACTTTTCACTGAGCTTGAGACCGTCACGACCGACGACATCGTAGCCGGCGCGGCGAGTATAGTCGGTGCCGACTTCAAAGCCTGTGGCGAAAATAATGCAGTCAACCTCATACTCCTGGCCGTTCGCGATGACGCCTTGCTCCGTGATCGCCGAAACGCCCTTGCCATCAGTGTCGATCAGGTGAACATTGTCACGGTTGAACGTCGGCAGGTATTCGTCATGAAAGCAGGGTCGCTTGCAGAACTGCCGGTACCAGGGTTTGAGCTTTTCTGCGGTTTCCGGGTCATCCACGAATTCATCGACTCGGGCCCGGATCTGCTGCATTTTTTTGAAGTCGGCCAGTTCCATCAGTTTAGGTACCTGGTCTCTAGGGATATCGAGGCCACGGTAATTCGCCATGGAGATCAGGTTTCTGATGATCTCGGTCCAGCCGTCCTGGACGAGGTCTTCCTCGACGATGCCGCCCGAGGTCAGGGTATTGAAGTTTTCCATCCGCTCGCGCTGCCAGCCCGGTCTGAGCGATTCCTGCCACTCGGCGTCTGTCGGTCGATTGCCACGGACATCGATCGATGAGGGCGTTCGCTGGAAAACATAGAGCTTTTCTGCCGAGGCTCCCAGGTGCGGGATGCATTGAACGGCCGTCGCACCGGTGCCGATGATGCCGACCTTTTTGTCGTTAAGCCCGGTCAGGTTGCCGTCCGGTCCGCCGCCCGTGTACGCATAGTCCCAGCGGCTGGTGTGGAAAGTATGGCCGCGGTAGTCAAGTATTCCAGGGATGCCCGGCAGCTTTGGCCGATTTAGCGGGCCGTTCGACATGATGACAAAGCGGGCCCGCATGGCATCGCCTTTGTCGGTAGTGATGAGCCAGCGCGAAGCCGAGGCATCCCAGGTCAGAGCTTTGACCTGGGTCTGCAGGCAGGCATTGCGATACAGGTCATAGTGGCGTGCGATGTTCTGGGCATGGGCAAGAATCTCTGCGCCGAACGCATACTTTTTGCTTGGAACGTAGTCGATCTCCTCGAGCAACGGCAGGTAGACATAGGATTCGGTATCGCAGGCGGCGCCGGGATAACGGTTCCAGTACCAGGTGCCGCCAAAGTCACTGCCTTTCTCGATGAGGCGAATATCTTCAAAGCCGGCTTCGCGTAAACGGGCGCCCGTAATCAGGCCGCCGAAGCCACCGCCGATAATGACGATGTCGACATCGTCAGCGACCGGTTTGCGCGTGACGGGCGCTTCGACGTAAGGGTCGTCAATGTAACCCTCGAAGTCGCCGGCGATCTCGATGTACTGTCCGTTGGCATCCGCGCGCAAGCGCTTGTCACGCTCCTGGCGATACTTTTCGCGCAGCGCGTCCGGGTCAAAGCCGAGTTCCTCGGCGCTCTGTAGTCGTGTTTCTGTCATTGTCTGTTTAATCGAGCAAAGTCATCCTTTGGTAACAACAGTATTACACGCGATTGCTAGAAATGAGAGCTGGTGAGTGTTACGTCGGCGTAGCCCCAGGCCTTGATGAATTCGTTCTTCACCTGCTCCGCTTCAGCGGTTCGGTCCTGCGCCGCCAATGCCTGTTGCAGGCCAAACAGCGACCAGCCATTGTTGTGGTTCCAGCGCAGATCACGGCGATAGACAGCTTCGGCTTCCTCCGGCCTGCCTGCCTCGAGCAGGGTGGCGCCCAGGTAGTGTCGGATCGGCTGGGCCCAGTCGGGTGGTTCTGTGTAGTTGTTGAGGTCCTCCAGCGCAACCGCGGTTTCAAAATCTTTGATGGCGCCCTCGAGGTCACCCTGGGCTCGTTTGACCTCGCCCGCGAGTCCGAGATTGGCGAGTTTGAGGATCGAGGAGACCGGCGTCGGGCCGGCGCGATAGTCGTCAGCGCCGGGCGCACTCATGATCTCGCGCAATCGAGCCAGCTGGGCCTCGGCACTCGCTACATCGCCCGTGTTGAGGTAGGCGCTGCCCAGGGCATAAGCCCAGATACCATCAAGATAAGGCAAGCCTGAGTGTGAAGGCGTCGAGCCGAGCAGTTGATCCCATTTGCCAAAAATTTTGTGGATTAGCCAGGGTGCGGCAATGCTTTTCTGCGAGCGATTGATATTGCCACGGGCGACGGCGATGGCTTTGGCCTGCTCGCCTGCCTCAATGGCGGTTTTGTAGTTGCCCTGCACAGTGGCGGCATAGCGGATGAAGTCGATTGCATGCCCTGCATGAATCCGGTGTGAAAGGGGATAGGTGCCAATGTCGGGCATCTGGGTATCGCCCCAGATGGCCGCGAACTGCTGGTCTACAGCCTGGGATCTCACGTTATTGTCGATCGCTTTCTGGAAGTCGCCGACACGGACATAGATGTGTGCCGGCATATGCACGACATGGCCCGCAATAGGCACTGAGCGTTCGAGATTGTCGGCGGAAATGAGCGCGCGCTGCGGTTCCATCGACGCTTCCAGCAGGTGAATGTGGAGGTGCATGACGCCAGGGTTCGTCAGGTCTTTAGCGAGAATCCGCTCCAGTGCTTCGGCCACCGGCAGGGTTTCGTCTCGTGGATTGCCTTCCGGGTCCCAATAGTCCCAGCGGCCAATGTTCATATAGGCCGCCGCATAGAGTGCGGCAATATCGGCATCGTCCGGATGTTTCGCATTCAGTGCCCGCATTTCTGCCAGGTAGGCCCGGTCTCGCTCGAGCCGATCCGGGATCGCAGGCGCGTTGTAGAACACCCACATGGCATTGATGATCTCCGCCTCGACTTCAGATGCGTTATCAATTCTTGCGAGGGCATGTTTGATAGCTTTCAGGCCTTCGCCCTTGGGGTCATCCGGCATCTGCATATAGCGACTGTTCGGGTTGGGGCCCATGGCGTGCGCCATGCCCCAGTAGGGCATGGGGTGATCGGGGTCATAGGCGCTCGCCTGCTGATAAGAAGCAATGGCCTCGGGGAAGTAAAAGCCCCAGGCAAGTCGCAGACCCTGGTCGAAAAACGCCTGGGCCTGTGCGGATTTTGTGGAAATGGGCCTGGAGTAGTCGCCGCTGCCGGGAACAAGGACGGCGAGCCGGTCAGAGGCGGGCTCAGCCTGAGGCTGACAGATTAAGAAGCAGTTGAGGAGCAGGAAAAGGGCTGTCGATCTGATCATATTCTCGATTCTTGTTGCAGGTCTGCGGCTAGATTACACCATTGTTTCGTCAGGCGCTCCGCCGCGGTGATACCCAGATAGCG
>JAYQAI010000028.1:38088-42689 GCA_038136715.1 Gammaproteobacteria bacterium
AGGTATGGGGACTGGTAGCGGATGATGAAGGCGAGATAGATCTGCCGATGCGACCGGACCCTGTTAACCGACCACGACAGGTAGTGGATCATGATCTTGGCAAGGCGGCGCTGACGAAGTTCACGGTGCTGGACCGAAGGCATGCAACCACGCTGGTGGCCCTTTACCCGGTAACCGGTCGCAGTCACCAGTTGCGCGTCCACCTGGCCAGCCTCGGGCATCCCATTCTTGGTTGTGACCTGTACGCTTCCAAAGCAGCATTCGCGGCTGCTGATCGTCTGTGCCTCCATGCTTCGAAGATCGGCTTCTCACACCCATTGACCAGCGAAGCAGTGAGTTTTCAGAGTCGACACCCTTTCACGGAATGAGCTAATTGAGTCTGGCACCAAGTCAGCGAAGAAAGTCAGTGCAGAAAGTCAGTGCAGAAAGTCTATCGGCGCCCCAGCCGTTTCTTCTTGTTCTGGACGTAATCCACCAGGATGTATTCACCCAGGTTGTGGGGTTCCGTATAGAAGATGCGACCGCCGTTGATCTTGCTCATCTGCTCCACAAACGCCTTCAGGTAGTAGCTCTCGTCAAGCATGAACGTGTTGATTGTGATGTTCTTGCTGGTGCAGCTGCGCACGGCGCGGAGCGTTTTGCCGATCGTCTGCGGGGTGGGCGGGTAGGCGAACACGGGGCGGCCATTCTCCAGGTGAGCGGTCGGTTCCCCGTCGGTAATCATGATGACCTGCTTGGTGCCCTGCTGGTGTTTGGCCAGCATCTTCTCAGCCAGCACCAGAGCATGCTGCATATTCGTGCCCAGCAGATAATCATCGTACTGCAGGTAGGGCAGGTCGTGGGGCTTGATCTCCTTAGCGTAAGCAGAGAAGCCCAGTACGTACAGACTATCGCGCGGGTAAGCGGAAGAAATCAGGTTGTGCAGCGCCATGGCGACTTTTTTCGCCGACTGGAATGAACCCCGCAGCGCCATGGACCAGGACAAGTCCACCATCAGAACGGTGGCTGTCGAAGTGATCAGCTCACTGCGGTAAATCTCGAAGTCGTCAGTCTGCAGCTTGATCGGGGCGCCGGGGCCATCACGGTCGATGGCATTTCGGATGGTGCGTGACATATGCAGATGGAAGGGGTCACCGAATTCGTACGGTTTTGAGTCCTCGAGACGCTCGCCGAAGCGGCCTTCCTCTGGCACGGCGTGGTTGCCGAGGCTCTGCTTTTTCAGCTTGGCGTAAATTTCGGTCAGCGCCTTCTGGCCGAGACTGCGGGTCCCGCGTGGTGTCAGCTCGTACTTATTGCCTTCCTTGGTGACGTAGCCGGCTTTTTCCAGCACGTCGAGCATCTTTTTCATTTCTTCAAGATTGTCGAGTGCTTCCTTGCCGAGCAGTTCTTCAATCTTGTCGGCGTCGATGTTGTCGACCTTGCCGTCGTACTGGGCGCGCTGCATCTGCTGTTCGAGCTGGTCGAGTTCAGTCATCTCGCGCATCAGCTCCATGGCGGCCTGCAGGTCAATTTCCTGGTCGCCGGTAAAGTTGTACTGTTTGCCCTGGGGGTTCAAAAAGTCGAGCTCTTTCGACAGCTTGGCCAGTTCAGCTTCAAGTTCCGGGTCGCCGAATTTGCCCTGCATCATTTCCTGCAGCTGTTGCTGCTGCTCCGGTGACATGGAATTAAACAGAGACTGGGTTGCTGCCATCTGCTGCTGCATCTGGTCGAGTAGTTCATCCAGGCTCTGCGGTGGGTTGTCACCAAACATGTCGCCGTACTTGTCCATGAACTCATCGAAACCTGGATCCTCGCCGGCAATCTTCTTGACGAGCATGTCGTTCAGGTCCTTGACCATGTTCTTCATGCGCTCGATGTCACCGTCCGACATCTGTTCCACCATCTGCTGCACATCCTTGAAAAAGGACTGGGTCATGGCGTTGCGCAGCTGTTCGATCAGCTTGAGGAATTTCTTCTGGGCATCGGTGTTGAGGAACTCGTATTCCTGCAGCGCCTTGACCCTGCCGGCCGTGTCATCCGGCAGGTCCTTGATGAATTCCTTGTTTTTCTCGCCAATATCGCCCAGCAGCTTGTTGGAGAAGTTGTCATCAGCGTCGTCTGCGCCGGGTGTCGGGCGATCTGTCTGGAGATTGTCCTCCAGGTCTTGCATCAGGTCGTTCATGAATTTGCTGGCATCATCGGGATCGTTTTTCTTGTCGATCCACGCGTTGATCGTTTCCTTTTCCATCTCGAGGATGTCATCCAGCTGGCGCTTGATGTCCTCCATGATGCCGCCCATGTCGTAGCGCTCAAGGCGCTGGCGACGCTCCTCCTTGAGCTGGCGGAGCAGATCACGCAGCCCTTTGATGTAATTGCCGTCTGAGGTCTCCATGCCGCGCTGCATCAGATAGCGCATGGCCTGCTGCAAATCCCCGAATTCCATCAGGTCCTCGGAAAGAGCCTCGAGGATATCGTCCGCGTCCAGTTCCTCCTTCTGCGAACCATCCCACTCGGAGTAACGGATGAGGGAAGTGTAGTTTCCGTTCATGTGTTCAGCTCATCCCCTGTAGGTAGCGCGACCGCCCATGCGGTCCTTGTTGAGGAGCTCGCCAAGGTGCAGACCCTCAAGGATAAACTCGATGGCTGACGCCCGGCTGGCGGCGGACCCGTCCGGCACCAGCTTCTCAACGGCAGTCTCGAGGCCATCGATCTTTTTGATAATGGGTTCGTAGTCAGAAGAAGGCAGCGACTCGCCGGTTGTGACATGAATGCCGTCAGAGAATTGCAGAGCAAGTACCTCAGTGTCGATGCTCTCGCCGAACCGGGCAAAGACCGCTCTCACCGCATCCTGAAAAAGGCGTTCCATGATCTTTTCTTCGCGGCCATCCTCCATGGCCTCGAACTCAATCTTGCCCTGCAGCGAAGGCATGACGAAAGGCAGGTCAGAGATTCGTGGTACGACTTCCTGTTCGCCGTTTTCAATCGCACGCCGCAGGGCATTGGCGAGCAGGGCCTCGTAATTTGAAACGGAGGCTCTTACCGATACCCCGGAGCGCTGATTGATGTCGGGAGATCTCCGCGCCTGCTGGGTGATCTCCGCCACGATCTGTGCCATGAAAGGCGGCACTGCCTCGTGGTATTCGCCGAGGTCCAGTTGGCGCTGCTCCTGCTCCATGATGGTAATTTCTTCAAGGATGGTTTCAGGATAGTGGGTTCGAATCTGTGAGCCGTAGCGGTCCTTCAGTGGCGTGATGATTCGGCCCCGGTTAGTGTAGTCCTCGGGGTTGGCGGTTGCGACGACGATCACATCAAGATCAAGGCGAATCTTATGGCCGCGGATCTGGATATCGCGCTCCTCGAGCACGTTCAGCAGCCCTACCTGGATACGTTCCGCCAGGTCCGGCAGCTCGTTAATGGCAAAGATGCCGCGATTAGTATGGGGAATCAGACCGAAGTGCAGGGCTTCCTCGTCGGAGAGGTAGCGGCCCTCGGCGATTTTGATTGGGTCGACTTCGCCAATCAGATCAGCGATGGTAATGTCGGGTGTCGCGAGCTTTTCGCCGTAGCGCTGGTCGCGGTGCAGCCAGCGGATCTCGGCATCATCCCCCTGCTCAGCAATGATTTTTCTGCCCTGGGCACTGATCGGTTCGTACGGGTTTTCCGGAATCTCGACATCAGCCAGGACGGGCGTCCACTCGTCCAGCAGGCTGGTCAGCGAGCGGATAATTCTCGACTTGGCCTGGCCCCGTTCCCCCAGCAGCAGGATGTCCTGGCCGCTCAGGATCGCGTTCTGAATCTGGGGTACGACGGTTTCCTGATAGCCTACGATGTTCGGGAATACATCTTCCTTCGCCTGCAGCTTGCCGATGAGGTTACGGCGCATTTCGTCACGTACCGGCAGTATCTCGTGGCTGGCGGCTTTCAACTCCCCGACGGTCCTGGCTTCTGTCACGAGATCCTCCGAATAACTTCACTGCAGATGCAGGTCATATAACCAGTTTGCGTGACCCGATTTCAAGCCCGATTGCTGCACTCTGTCAGGTCTTGCCATAATGGCCTACGATCCAGGCGAGGAGTCCCAGTTTGATCAGTCTGCAGGAAGTCAGGCAGGCCGCCGAAAAGTTTCTCGGTGACCGCTGGCAGTCACCGGTGCAAGTCACTGACATCCGGAAAATTTTCGGTGGCGCATCAAGAGAAACCTATCGGCTGGAAGTGTCGGTCGACGGAGAATCGCGTGGGTTAATCCTGCGCCGCGACCCTCCCTCTAGCTTGATTGATACCGAGCGTGAGCTCGAGTTTGGTGCGTATGCCCGGATATTTCCGACCGATATACCGGTGCCCGAACCGCTCTTTCTCGAAAACGACACCACCGTCATGCAGCAGCCTTTCTCCATCATGGCGGCCATTGACAACTGTCTTACGGACGTCGCCGGACTCTCTGCAGAACAGCGTGATCAACTGGGCCGTGAGAAATACGCGATCCTTGGCCGCCTCGCCGCGAAGGACCCTCTGGCGCTGGATTTTGCAGAACTGATGCCGGTGCCGCGACTGGAAGACTGTGCGGCGGAACAACTGGCCTACTGGGAGTCGGTCATCATTGACGATGAAATTCATCCGCAGCC
>JAYQAI010000029.1:0-14548 GCA_038136715.1 Gammaproteobacteria bacterium
TAAGGAGCCCTCAGCTGATAAGGAGCCCTCAGCTGATAAGGAGCCCTCAGCTGATAAGGAGCCCTCAGCTGATGAAGAGCCCTCAGCGGAAGAAATCGAAGAACCAGTTGAGTTGGAAGATGAAGCCGATCTGGATCTGGAAGTGTTATCGCTTGAAGACTCTGAAGAGCCCTTAGCCGTTGAAGAGCCTTCAGCGGATTTTGTAGAAGAGCCCTCAGCGGAGGTTGTAGAAGAGCCCTCAGCTGATCTTGTAGAAGAGCCCTCAGCTGATCTTATAGAAGAGCCCTCAGCAGAAGGTGTGGAAGAATCCTTCGAGCTTGAAGATTTTGAAGACGACAATTTTTCTCTCGCCGAGATTGAGGAAGTCAGTGATGCAATCCCGATCGCTGCTACTGAGAGTTTCGACCCCAATGAAGTCGATGCTATTGAGGCAGCAGAGGGCACTGATTTCCTCCCGGAAGAAGAAACAGCACCGGCAATTGATAGCGAGGAGGTGTTGAGCCTCGCCGAAGCTGGCATTGAAGATGAGCTTGCCGTTGAGTCGGGTGAATACGATCTCGATACCCTGTCGGTACCGGCAATGAACCCAGGGGAGTCGCAGGGTCAAGCTGATGACCTGTCGCTTGAAGAAATTTTTGCGATAGAGGCGGAAGAGAAGCTCGCTGAAATAGACGCTTTCGTCAATACCGGTGGCCCTGTCAGCAGCGATTTGGTGGCTGCTTTCCACACACTTAAAGGGTCGGCAGCGATGGCAGAGATACCGGTCATTGCCGACATCGCTGGCCCACTTGAAAAGCTCGCCAATGACTATCTGATACAGCAACGCCAAGCAGATGCTCATTTCCTGCAGCTGGCACAGGATAGCTCAATGATGATCAGGCTCGCCCTGACAGATCTCGACAGGTATCGCCAGCACATCGAAGGTGTCCCCGAACTGGTGGCAAGAATCGACGCTAACGAGACTTCTTTCGCTGCCGATGCCGGTTTTGATTTTGATAAGATTGTGCTGCTCAGCGATCCGAACATCTCAGCGGATGGCTGGCAGTACATTGATGCGCTGATTGCTGAGCTTGAGCACACGCTCGATCAGGCAGAAAAGCTGAATCAACCAGATCTCGCTGCCCTCGTCAAAAGCATGTTGCGAGTCTATGTCGAAGCTTCGGCTAAACCTGATGAACACATCCTCTCGCTGATGCTCAGAGCTCACAATGAGCTCGTGTTGATGTTTGACGCCCTTGCATCTTCTCAGCATGTGCGCCCGGCGGATCTTGTTGTTACCGAGCTTGATACGCTGGCCCCGGCCTCTTTTGGAGACTCTCCAGCGGATAACACAGAAGAGCCATCGGCAAACAGTGCCGAAGTTTCCGCTTCGACACCTGGAGCCGGCGCTGTTGCGTTGCCCGCGGATGAGATCGACGAGGATATCCTTCCTATTTTCCTCGAAGAGTCAGAAGAGCTGCTGGAAGAAGTTGACGAAAGTATCCAAGGCTGGATCGAGCTTGGCGAACCCGGCGAGCATCTCGACAATCTGCTGAGACAACTGCACACCATCAAGGGTGGATCGCGCATGGCGGGTCTACTCAGCCTTGGCGAATTTACGCACAACTTCGAAACTTTTCTGATTGGCGTTCAATCTAATCCTGTCGACTGGGATGATCGTTTCTTTGCGCTGCTCAATGCTCAGCAGGATGAAATCACCCGGCGGGTGGAGATTTATCACAAGCTTGCCGCTGGATCTGCCACTGAGGCTGAACTGCAATCTATGGGCACCGGTGCCCTACCGTCACTGGATGCACCGGCGTCTGCCGAAGTTGAGCCTGAAGCTGCTCATGTCGCTGTAGCGGCAGTGGTTGCTGATGCGGTCGTTGACTTGCCTGATGATACGGTCGACGAAGATATTCTGCCGATTTTTCTCGAAGAATCTGACGACCTCGTGGAAGAGCTGGAAAGCAGTATCCAATCCTGGAGTGAGTCACCTGGGAGTATGGAGGCTCTCGATGTGCTGCTGCGAAATTTGCACACGCTGAAGGGCGGGGCAAGAATGGCAGGTCTCAATAGCCTGGGTGAGTATGCGCACAATTTCGAAACTTTCCTGACCGGTATTCAGCAAGATCCTGTCGAACTGGATGATGACTTTTTCTCTCTGCTCAACAAGCGGCAGGATGAAGTCATTCGCCGGATCGAGATATACAAAAAACTTTCTGTCGGTGCAGCCAGTGAAGAGGAGATCGTTTCGCTGAAACAGGCGCTGGAACCCACTCTGGAAACAGAACCAGTGACGCCAGAGAGCAATGAGCCGGCGCAGCTGGTAGCGGGAGCTCTGCAGGCAGAAGTAGTCGACAAAACGGCTGCCAGCGCTGTCCAGGAAATGGTTCGGGTCTCGGCGGACCTGCTTGAAGATTTGATCAGCCTGGCGGGCGAGTCGAGCATCACACGAGGTCGTGTTGAGCAGCAGATATCGGACTTCGGAGAGTCGCTCGATGAGATGGAAGAAACTATCAACCGAATTCGAGATCAGGTCAGAAGGCTAGAGATTGAAGCGGAGTCCCGCGAAACGCTCATCAGGACCCGCCAGGGTGCCGATCAGGATTCTTCCTTCGATGACCTCGAGATGGACCGTTACACGATGCTTCAAACCATCTCCCGGGCGCTTAACGAAGCGACCTCGGACATGATGGATCTCAAGGACACACTGGCGAACCGAAGTCGCGATGCAGAGACCATCTTGCACCAACAGGCTCGCATCAGTGGGGAACTGCAGGAAGGTCTCACGCGAACCAGTCTTGTACCTTTCGCCCGCCTGATTCCGCGACTGAGAAGAATTGTCAGGCAAGTCAGCACCGAAATCGGTAAATCAGTCCGGTTCGATGCCTACAATGTCGAAGGCGAACTTGACCGTAACGTGCTTGAAAGAATTGTTGCGCCGCTGGAGCATATGCTGCGGAATGCGGTTGACCACGGTATCGAAACTAAAGAGGATCGTGCAGCAGCAGGCAAACCGAGTCAGGGCCGTATCAGTCTCAGGTTATCCCGCGAGGGTGGCTACTTTGTCTTGACCGTCAGTGATGATGGTGGCGGCATTAACGTAGATGCCGTGCGCAAAAAAGCGATCGAGCGTGGCCTCATGAGCGAGGGCCAGAATCTGAGCGATCATGATGTGATGCAGTTTATTTTGCATGCTGGTTTCTCGACGGCTCAGAAACTGACCCAGATCTCAGGCCGCGGTGTTGGTATGGACGTGGTCGTCAGTGAAATCAGGTCGCTCGGTGGCAGTATTACGATCGATTCGACACTGGGTGTCGGTAGTGAATTCCAGATTCGAATACCGTTCACGGTGTCTATCAACCGTGCCCTCATGGTGGTCGTGCGTGAAGAAACCTACGCGGTACCGCTGAATACTATTGAGGGTATCGTCCGGGTCAGTCCATACGAATTGGAGGCTTACTACCAGCCAGATGCGCCAATGTTCGAGTATGCAGGTCAACCCTACCGTCTCACTTACATGTGGAAACTACTTGATCGGGGCACGGAAGACCCCGATCTTGCGGGTCAGGTAGCGCCGCTGCCGGTAATTCTCGCCAGAAGTGGTGATGAATCCGTTGCTCTTCAGGTTGACCGTGTGATCGGCTCCAGAGAAGTCGTGGTGAAATCCCTGGGCTCCCAATTTGATGACGTTGGCGGTATTTCCGGTGCGACTTTGTTGGGCGATGGTCGGGTTGTGATCATACTCGACTGCATGGCGTTGGTGCGCAGCGTGAATGAACTGCCACTCTCGATCGAGGAAGAGATTCAGGCAACCGAAGCGCAACCTGAAAGTTCGGTCCGCACCGTCATGATCGTCGACGATTCGGTGACGGTAAGAAAAGTCACCTCACGCCTGATGGAACGAAACGGTTACGAGGTTGCGACCGCGAAAGATGGTGTCGATGCAATGGGTCAGTTGCAGGATATTCGCCCTGATGTTGTTCTGCTGGATATTGAGATGCCACGGATGGACGGGTTTGAAGTCCTGCGCAGCGTGCGTCGGGATGAAAACCTGAAAGACCTGCCGATAATCATGATTACTTCAAGAACGGGTGAGAAACACAAGCAACAAGCGATGGAACTCGGTGTGAATGAATACCTGGGTAAACCTTTCCAGGAGGCTAGTTTGCTTTCCACGATTGAAGAAGTTTTCACCAGGGCGAAAGTCGCACCGGAATCCTGAGGCACTGTTGCTGCGCGATGTCAGAATTGGCTGACCAGATTGATGTTTACATGATCAGAATGCAGAAGCAGGGCGTGATCCTGCCTGCAGAAACGATCGCTGAGATTATTCCCTACGAGCCATTGCAACGCCTCGAAGATACGCCCGATTGGCTGCTGGGGTTACTGGCCTGGCGGGGAGTGCAGGTCCCTGTTGTTTCTTTTGAGATGCTCACAGTGGAGCGTGCCAGTTTCTCATTGGTGAGTGTGGCGTCAGCGAGTCTCGTCATTCTGCGTGGCACGGCTGATCAGTCCTCCCTGCCTTTTTACGCAATCGTTTCCCAGACCAAACCTCATCGATTCAGTGTTTCTGACGAGATGATGTTTGAGACGGGAGAACCCCTGGAACGCACGGAGCTCACGCGGGTGCGGTTTAATGAAGATGTTGTTTCTGTGCCTAACCTCGATTATGTCGAGGCGGCAATTCTGAATGGCATGATTCAGTAGCTGTCGGGCGAGTAGTCGCCCCAGGTCCGCTGCAGAACTGACAGGGCGACCAGCGGGACCGTCTCGGCACGAAGAATCCTTTCACCCAGCCCCATCCGAGTAAATCCCTTCCCAACAGCATGACTTACTTCTGCTGCAGTCAGCCCCCCTTCGGGTCCGATCAGGAGAGCGATTGCTCCATCCGGTTTTCCCGTTAGTGGCAGTGGCGGTGCACCGATGCTGGTGAGGAGTTTGGTTTCCTCATCTCGCGCAGTGATCCATTCTGCCACCTCGGTCGGGTCTTCAATCCGAGGTACCCGATTAAGCCCGCATTGTTCGCAGGCCGAATAGACCACTTTCTGCCAGTGCTCAGTGCGACGGGTGATGACTTTGCTGGCGACTGTGACATGTTCGCTGATAACTGGTGTGATTGTTGTCGCGCCAAGCTCGACAGCACGGCCAATGGCATTGTCCATGCCATCCCGCTTCAGGACGGACAGCCCGAGGTGGACGCTGAGTTCACCGGAACGATTGGTTTCGGCGAATGTTTCAGGTGTGACGTTGACCGCTTTCTTTGTAACGGTGTTAATGCGGCTGCGATATTCTCCGCCGTTGCCATTGAACAGGATGACTTCCTCGTCAGTTCCGATACGCAAGACGTGGCGCAGGTAGTGGCTGACGTCCTCGTTGAGTGAAGCTGTGACGCCGACTTTCAATTCGATCGGAACAAAGAACCGGGGTAGAGTCATAGCGTAAGTCTACCCTTTCTTTGCGTCACGGAATTGATAAACCGAGGTTGTTCCAGATTTTCAGGCTGGGCAGGGACTGGTTCAGTGTATAGAAATGTAGTCCGGGCGCGCCGCCATCCAGCAGCCGTTGACACATGGCCGTAACGACATCGGCACCAAACGCCTTCAGTGTATCCGGGTCGTCTTGGTAGCTAATCAGGTGTTTTTCGATCCAGCGCGGAATTTCGGCGCCACAAAGCTCGGAAAAGCGCACAATGCCCTTGTAGTTTGTGATTGGCATGATGCCTGGCACAATCGGAATATTGATACCAGCTGCAGCGCAGGAATCCTGAAAGCGGAAGTAGGCGTCCGGGTTGTAAAAATACTGGGTGATGGCACTGTCGGCACCGGCATCAACTTTCATCTTAAAGTAGTGGATCTCGCTCTCGACTGAATCTGACTCGGGATGTATCTCCGGGTAGGCGGCGACATCAATATGAAAATGGTCGCCAGTTTTCTCCCGCACGAAAGTCACCAGCTCGTTGGCGTGCATCATTCGAGTTGTCGACCCGATGCCGGAAGGACGGTCACCGCGTAGTGCAACCAGGCGCGAGATACCGGCCGCCTTGTACGCCTGCAAGAGCGCCTCAATGGCCTCGGGTTTGTCGCCACCGAAAGAGAGGTGCGGTGCGACCGTGCTGCCAGTAGCAGACAGATCGAGGACGGTTTGCCGGGTGCCGTCTTTCGTTGAACCACCGGCACCATAAGTGACGGAAAAGAAATGCGGCGCGAGTTCAGCCAGTCGCGAGTGAACCTGCTTGACTTTTTCGACTGCTTCTTCAGTTTTCGGTGCGGAAAACTCGAAGCTGAACAGCCTCTGATCAGACATGATGGCGCCTATTTTGCCGCTGCGGCCAGAATGTCTTTTTTGTCAGTGGCTTCCCAGGTGAAGTCTGCGTCTTCGCGCCCGAAATGGCCGTAGGCGGCAGTTTTACGGTAGATCGGACGCTTCAGGTCGAGCATTTCTATCAGGCCTTTTGGCCGCAGGTCAAAGTGCTCTGCTACCAGCTTTTCAATCTCTGCCTCTGGGATAGCGCCTGTACCAAAGGTGTTGATACTGATGGAGGTCGGCTCAGCCACCCCGATGGCGTACGACACCTGGATCTCGCAGCGTCGCGCCAGCCCGGCTGCGACGATATTCTTGGCGACATAACGTCCAGCATAGGCTGCACTTCGGTCTACCTTCGAGGGATCCTTGCCTGAGAAGGCACCGCCGCCATGCCTGGCCATGCCGCCATACGTATCGACGATAATCTTCCTGCCGGTCAGACCACAGTCACCGACAGGGCCGCCGATGACAAAGTTGCCGGTGGGATTGATGAAGTACTTGGTGCCGGCATGCAACCAGTTATCGGGCAACACTGGCTTGATGATTTCTTCCATAACCGCTTTGTGCAGGTCTTCCTGTGAGACATCCGGCGAATGCTGTGTCGACAGCACGACGGCGTCGATTGCGACCGGGTTGCCGGCTTCGTCGTAGCGCATGGAAATCTGGCTCTTCGCATCAGGACGAAGGAATCCAAGCTGGCCTGATTTTCTGACTTCTGCCTGTTTTTCGACGAGGCGGTGCGAGTAAGTAATCGGGGCGGGCATCAGGACATCAGTTTCGTCTGAGGCATAGCCGAACATCAGGCCCTGGTCACCGGCGCCCTGCTCCTTGTCGGTGCCCTCATCGACGCCCATGGCAATGTCCGGTGACTGCTTGCCGATCGCATTCAGGATCGCGCAGCTGGCGCCGTCGAAGCCAACATCCGATGAGTCATAACCGATATCCAGGATCACCTCGCGGCAGAGTTCTTCAAGATCAATCCAGGCATCCGTGGTGATTTCGCCGGCGACAACCACCATGCCGGTCTTAACCATGGTTTCACAGGCAACCCTGGCATTTTTGTCCTCGGCAATGATCGCATCAAGGACTGCGTCCGAAATCTGATCCGCCATTTTGTCCGGATGACCTTCGGAAACTGATTCTGAGGTGAAAGTACTGTTTACTGTCATGACCAATAACTGTCCTGCCCGCAGGGGCTCGTTATCAAAGGTCACGAATTCTACTAGCAGTTCTGCTGCTTTCCCAGCTTACTCGGCTGAGATCGGTTCATCTTGCGGGCGAAAATCATTCATCCGTTGGCGCTGTTTCCGCGCCCGGTTGATTTCGCTCGATTCTACGGTACACAGAGACGCGAGCGGGCGATATGCGTTGATGATTCACCGGGTGTAGGCCAGAATACGCGCAATTTTTCGAGCTGGAATCTCATGAGTACTGATAAACGAGCCGCGAACGCAATCCGGGCATTGACGATGGACGCTGTGCAGAAGGCCAAGTCCGGTCATCCAGGTGCACCAATGGGTATGGCGGATATTGCCGAGGTTCTATGGACCGATCTGATGCGACATAACCCGGCAAACCCGGAGTGGTTCAATCGTGATCGGTTCGTGCTCTCCAACGGCCATGGCTCGATGTTGCTTTACTCGCTGCTGCACCTGACAGGCTATGACCTGTCGATGGATGAGATTCGTAACTTTCGCCAGCTTCATTCAAAAACGGCAGGACACCCTGAGTATGGCGAAACGCCTGGCGTTGAAACCACGACTGGCCCCCTCGGGCAGGGGTTTGCCAACGCTGTGGGTATGGCGATTGCCGAAAAGATTCTCGCTGCCCGCTTCAACCAGCCAGGCTTCGATATCGTTGACCACTTTACCTATGTTTTCGCGGGCGATGGTTGTCTGATGGAAGGGGTTTCTCACGAGGCTGCTTCCCTCGCCGGCACGTTGGGGCTTGCCAAACTGATTTGTGTCTATGACGACAACGGCATCAGCATTGACGGGCCGATCAACGGCTGGTTTACCGACAATACGCCGGCCCGATTCCAAGCTTACGGCTGGCATGTCATCGACGAGGTTGATGGCCATGATCGGGCTGCAGTCAAAGCTGCTATTGAATCGGCACGTCAGACAGACAAGCCCAGCATTATCTGCTGCAAGACGTCGATCGGTTATGGTTCGCCCAACAAAGCAGGTACGGCTTCCAGTCATGGCTCGCCGCTGGGTGACGATGAAATTACGCTGACCCGTGAAGCTTTGGGCTGGACCGAGGCACCGTTTGAGATACCCGATGACGTATATCAGGTCTGGGACTGCCGGCAGAAGGGTGCCGAAAGCGAGAACACCTGGCGCCAGCAGCTGGCCGAGTACGCGGCCACCTACACTGATCTGGCAGAAGAACTTGAACGCACGATCAGACGCGAACTGCCCGTTGACTGGGACCTGGCAATGCAAAGCCTCGCCAAAGAACTCCAGGCTGACGCGAAAACCGTTGCCTCACGCAGTGCTTCCGGCGATGTTATCGCCAAAGTTGCGGCCATGCTGCCTGAGCTGACCGGTGGCTCTGCTGATCTCTCTGGCTCAAACTGCACTATCTGGCCGACGGCAACAGCGATGAGCGGTGCCACGCCGGATGCGAATTATATTTACTATGGCGTTCGAGAATTTGGCATGACAGCCATAGGCAACGGCATGGCTCTGCACGGTGGCCTGCGGCCATTTTCCGGCACGTTTCTGATCTTCATGGAATATGCCCGTAATGCGGCGCGGATGGCCGCACTCATGGGTGTGTCGAATATCCTGGTCTATACCCATGATTCTATCGGCCAGGGGGAAGACGGGCCCACCCACCAGCCGATCGAACAACTGGCAAACCTGCGTGGGACACCGAATATGCGTGTTTGGCGCCCGGCTGATGCGGTTGAAACGGTGTATGCCTGGAAAAGCGCGATAGAAAATAACGACGGCCCAACCGCCCTTGTCTTCAGCCGCCAGGGCCTGCCGACGTTGGCGCGTTCCGAAGAACAGCTGACAGCGATTGCCCGGGGTGCCTACATCCTGTTTGAAACGGATGCAGCGCCCGAAAACATCATCATTGCTACCGGCTCAGAAGTTAATCTTGCGCTCGACGCAGCCCAGCGACTGGCCGCCGAGAGCGTCTCGGTGCGAGTTGTCTCCATGCCGTCGGTAGAGGTGTTTGAACAACAGGACGCTGAATACCGTGAGCAGGTTCTGCCCGCCAGTACCCGCAAACGATTGGCAGTTGAAGCCGCCCATGTCGATTACTGGCGCAAATGGGTTGGCCTCGATGGTGATGTCATTGGCATGGCGAGTTTTGGTGCCAGTGCACCAGGCGGTGATCTCTTTGAACACTTCGGCTTCACGGTTGAGAAGGTTGTGGCCGCGGTGAAGGGAATGAATGCGTGAATGTCGTTGAGATGACGAGCCTTGAGATCACTGGCAAGCGCGTCTTGATCCGTGAGGATCTCAACGTTCCGGTTGATGCCGGCAGAGTGACCAGCGATGCCCGCATCCGAGCGGCCTTGCCAACGTTGCAGCACGCCGTTGCCGCGGGCGCCCAAGTGATGGTCATGTCTCACCTGGGCCGACCGGAAGAAGGCAAGTCGATTTCCGCCCAGCCCGACGCTAGCCTGGCGCCGGTTGCAGAATGTATCGAATCCCTCTCGGGCCTCAAGGTCCGTCTCGTCGAAGACTATCTCAATGGTTATGAACCGGGTGACGAAGACATCGCCCTCTTCGAGAACATTCGAATCAACGCGGGTGAAAAGAAGAACGACGAAGCGCTCTCGAGAAAGCTGGCAGCGCTTGCCGACATCTACGTCATGGATGCGTTCGGTACCGCGCATCGCGCTCAGGCGAGCACCGAAGGCGTTGCGCGGTATGCACCTGTAGCCTGTGCAGGTCCGCTGCTCGCCGCTGAGCTTGAAGCGCTCGGTCGCGCTCTCGCCAGCCCCGCGAAGCCAATGACCGCTATTGTCGGCGGCAGTAAGGTGTCGACCAAGCTGGAAGTGCTCGATGCACTTGTCGATAAAGTTGATTCCCTTATTGTCGGTGGCGGCATTGCCAATACGTTTCTCGCCGCAACAGGTGTCGAGGTTGGCGCATCGCTGTGTGAGGAGGATTTGCTCGATACCGCGAGAAAGCTGCTGGATAGAGTCGATATCCCCCTGCCTACCGACGTTGTGGTGGCAAAGGCGTTCAGCGCCGACGCGGAAGCTGTCACCAAGACGGTGGCAGAGATTGCCTCAGACGACATGATTCTCGATATTGGCCCTGATTCGGCAGCCCGTATCGCTGAGATTGTCAGGGCATCGCAGACCATCCTCTGGAATGGACCAGTGGGTGTTTTTGAGTTCCCTCAGTTCGCAGCCGGCACTCGGTCACTATCCTTGAGCATAGCCGAGAGCGAGGCTTTTTCGCTGGCAGGGGGTGGTGACACGCTCGCCGCAATCGATCAGTTCGAGGTAACGGACAGAATTTCATACATATCAACTGGCGGTGGTGCTTTTCTTGAGTTTGTTGAAGGAAAAGTGCTCCCAGCCGTCGCCGCGCTTGAGGCGCGCGCCGCAGACTCGAGAGACAGACTTTAAGGAGACAGATATGGCACTTGTCAGCATGAGACAGCTGCTCGATCACGCAGCAGAAAACGATTACGGCGTACCCGCCTTCAACGTCAACAATCTGGAACAGATGCGCGCCATCATGGAAGGTGCCCAGCAGACCGACAGCCCGGTTATCGTTCAGGCGTCGGCTGGTGCGCGCAAGTACGCGGGCCCGAACTTTCTGCGCCACCTGATTCTGGCAGCGATCGAAGAGTTCCCGGATATTCCGGTCGTCATGCATCAGGATCACGGTGCGTCGCCGGATGTGTGTCAACGCAGCATCCAGCTCGGATTTTCGTCGGTCATGATGGACGGTTCGCTATTGGAAGATCAGAAAACCCCTGCCAGCTACGAATACAATGTTAATGTCACCAAGCGTACTGTGGATATGGCCCACGCCTGCGGTGTCACCGTCGAGGGCGAACTGGGTTGCCTCGGGTCCCTTGAAACAGGGGAAGCTGGCGAAGAGGATGGTGTCGGAGCAGCGGGCAAATTGAGTATGGATCAATTGCTCACTGACCCTGCCGAAGCAAAAGACTTCATCGAGAAGACTGGCTGTGACGCGCTGGCGATTGCTATCGGTACCAGTCACGGGGCCTACAAGTTTTCCCGCCCGCCGACCGGCGATATCCTCGCTATCGACCGCATCCGCGAAATCCACGAAGCGATTCCGAATACTCACCTGGTCATGCACGGTTCTTCCAGCGTGCCCCAGGACTGGCTTAAGGTCATCAATGAGAACGGTGGCGAAATCCCGGAGACCTATGGCGTCCCGGTTGAGGAAATCCAGGAAGGCATCAAGCACGGTGTGCGCAAGGTGAATATTGACACGGATCTTCGCCTGGCTTCGACTGGCTCCATTCGCCGTTTTATGAGCGAGAACAAGGCTGAATTTGATCCACGCAAGTATCTCGCTGAGTCGCAGCGGGCCATGCGGGATATCGTCATCGCTCGTTACGAGGCCTTCGGCACAGCGGGTAATGCCTCCAAGATCAAACCAGTCTCGCTGGATGCGATGGCGGAAAAGTACAGCGCGGTGTCGAGCTAAACGCGGATCTCGTCGATCTCACCCGAAGCCCGGGCGATCAGCAGCAGGTTTGCCGGTCGCCTGGCAAACAGCCCCTGGGTGACGACGCCTGTGATGCTGTTGATCGCATCTTCCAGGCCGCAGGCGTCTTCAATCTCAAGGCCGTGGACATCGAGTATCACATTGCCGTTGTCAGTGACGAAGCCCTGCCGATAAACCGGCTGGCCGCCAAGCGGAACGAGGCTTCGAGCCACAGCCGATCGCGCCATAGGTATCACCTCAACAGGCAGTGGAAACCTGCCGAGTGTATCGACCAGCTTTGACTCATCGACGATACAGACGAATTCTTTTGCTACCGAGGCGACAATCTTTTCTCGTGTCAGGGCGCCGCCGCCGCCCTTGATCAGCTCCAGCCTGCCATTGGCTTCATCTGCACCATCAACGTAAACCAACATCTCATTGACGTCGTTCAGATCAAAGACAGTAATGCCATGGCCTTGCAGGCGCTCTGCGGTTGCTTCTGAGCTGGCGACAGCACCCTCGAACTTGTGCTTCATTTCTGCCAGTGCATCGATGAAGCAGTTGGCCGTAGAGCCGGTGCCAACGCCGATGATGGCATCCCGCGTCAAAAGAGGTTCGATATAAGCCGCGGCTCGGCGGCCGACAGCCTGTTTGAGTTCATCCTGATTCATACATCAAAGGTTACCAACATAACCGATCGAGAGTTACCGCTTTTTTGAAATTGGTAAGCGCTGCCGCTTTATATATGATCAATTAATGGACAAGTACGTGAAAAAAATTCTTGAGGCCAACGTCTACGACGTCGCCGAGCAGACACCGCTCGAGCCTGCGCGACAGTTATCCGAACGCCTGCGAGCGACGGTGTTGTTGAAGCGTGAGGATATGCAGCCGGTCTTCAGCTTCAAAATTCGCGGTGCATTCAACCGGATCAGACAACTCAGCGCTGAGGAAAAGGCCAGAGGTGTCATCACGGCCTCCGCTGGCAACCATGCGCAAGGTGTTGCACTCGCTGCACAGGAGCTGGGTCTCACTGCCTACATTGTCATGGGTGAGAATACGCCAAGCATCAAAGTAGAGGCGGTCAGGGCGCTCGGTGGCAGTGTCATTCTCCACGGGGAGTCCTATGACGAAGCGGCGGCACACGCAAAGGCGCTTTGTGAAAAGAAGGGCTATACCTTTGTGCATCCCTTTGATGACGCGGATGTCATCGCCGGGCAGGGCACCATTGGCATGGAAATTCTCCGGCAGCATACCGGTGATATCGATGTGATCTACGTACCCGTCGGCGGTGGCGGCCTGATCGCAGGCATCGGTGCTTACGTCAAGTACCTGAAGCCAGAGATCCGCGTGGTGGGTGTTGAGTGTGTGGGTTCAGATGCCATGCATCGCTCTTTCGAAGCTGGCCGAAGGGTTCGGCTCAAGTCGGAAGAATTGGATCAGTTTGCTGACGGCACTGCTGTCCTGCAGGTCGGAAAGGAGACCTACAGGCTGGCACGCAAGGTTGTCGATGAGGTCATTACCGTCACCATCGATGAAATCTGTGCTGCGGTAAAGGACATTTTTGAGGATACCAGGACCATTGCCGAGCCAGCCGGGGCCCTCGCTGTTGCCGGCATGAAGAGTCACCTCGAGCCGGGCGCAACAGGCGTGGCTGTGGTCAGTGGCGCCAACGTCAATTTTGATCGGCTCCGGCATATCTCTGAGCGTACCGAAATCGGAGAACGTCGGGAAATTCTCCTGGGCGTGACGATTCCGGAGAAGCCGGGGAGTTTCAGAAGGTTCTGTTCGACAATCGGCAAACGCAGCATTACAGAATTCAATTACCGGTTCATACGTCCGGGGTCCGCCCACGTTCTGGTTGGCATCCAGACGACGCCGGGTGAAGACCGGGGCGAGCTAATTGAAAAACTGCGGCGGCGTTACGAAGTGCAGGATCTTTCAAACAATGAGGTAGCTGTGCTGCATGTCAGGCACATGGTGGGTGGTGCCGCTGATATCGACGACGAAAAGCTGTTCCGTTTTGAGTTTCCGGAAAAGCCCGGTGCCCTCCTGAAGTTTCTGACCGTGCTCGGCAACCAGTTCAACATCTCCATGTTTCATTACCGCAATCACGGTGCCGCTTACGGTCGTGTGCTGGTTGGAATTCAGATTCCGGACAGCGAGATGGGGGCGTTTCTTGGCAAGCTGACGAGGCTCAACTATCGCTTCTGGAACGAGACCGACAATCCCGCTTATCACCAGTTCCTGGGGGCGCATCAGGGTGAGTGAAACTGGACGAATTCCTCTTCGAACGAGAAGCGTGACATGTCTTCGATCCGATCGACGTAGAGAACCCCGTCGAGGTGATCGAATTCATGCTGGAAAACGGTCGCGAGAAAGCCATGGGCTTCCTGCGATGCCGGGTTGCCCTCCCGGTCAATGTAGTCCACCCGGATGTGCTGAGGCCTTTCAACGTATCCCATCATGCCCGGGACTGACAGGCAGCCCTCCCAGTAGCCCGCAGCCTCGTCCGCGAGAACTGAAATCTCAGGATTGATATACACATTGAAAGGCGTGTGCTCGATCTCGCCATAGCGGGTCGCAGTCTGTTCGATTTC
>JAYQAI010000029.1:14648-16920 GCA_038136715.1 Gammaproteobacteria bacterium
TAGAAAATCACCTGGCCAGCAGCGCTAACGACGACGCCCATGCCGAAGACAAGAAAGAGTAAGAACATGAGGTCAGGCTTTTTTTTCATGTCAGAGGATGTGTCTCGTCGATTGGACTGATGAGTCAAAAGTGATAAGGGAAGAAAAAGATATAGATGATATGCGCATGAATCAAGCGTAAAAACTGGAAAAAGCCTTTAATTTTAAGGGGTTTCCGGACGAGTGAGTATTCAATTGATATCAGCAGATTGAAATTCAGCGTCGGCGGTAGGTCTGGGATTCGGTGACGATGACATCCATGGGCACGTCATGAGCGGCAGGTTCGAAGTCCGCTTGCTGGCAGTCGAAAGCGACACCGACAAGCGTGGTTCGCCGATACGTCGGGCTGGCCAGGCTCCGGTCGTAATAGCCTGCCCCCATGCCGATACGATCGCAGCGCTGGTTAAAACCAACCAGTGGCACGCAGATCACATCAAGCTCTATGGCTCTGACCGGCGTTTCTGATCGATGGGCCGGCTCCAGGATACCGTAGCGGTTCTTGACCAACTGCGTCTGCTCGGGCTCAAAGGCCTCGAACGAAAGCGGCGATGTGCGGCTCAAGGCCTGGTCGATTACAGGCAGGTAAATCTCTTTACCCTCGTTGCTCGCGAGCTCTATAGCAGGCAGAGTATCGACTTCTTCCGGGGTGGGCATGTAGAAGGCGATGTGACTGGCCCGTCGGAACGGCAGCAGCGACGCCAGGTTTCGTGCAATGGCGGCGGATTTTCTACTGCGCTCACTGGCACTCAGGGCTCTGCGTTTGGAACGGAGTAATTGCCGGAGGTTCATAAGGTCAAAAAATAAGTTCCCCAAATTGCCGCTGTTCGGATAGGCCCTTGAACCCAGCGGTTCAAGGCGGTGGTCTCCTTATGGCCTCAGGCTTTCCGCTCGGCGAGTGGACGTGCACATGGCACATGAAAAAAGACCTCCTGGGTGTCGCATAAAGGGTCGAGGACATATCGACTGGCAAACAACCCAGGGAACAGCGCTAATTATATCTTTAATGCGTGCGCAGGATGCAATTGGTTTTAGGGAAATTCAGGATTTGAGACGACTTATCGCAGCGTCAACTTTCGCGCTTAGCGAGGCGATTTCGGCATTCTGGGCGTCTAGACGGCTGCTCACCTGGGCCTGCTGAGAGCCCAGCGCGCTGGCTCTTTCAGACTGGGTCAGCAGTTCATTGGTGAGATTCAGCGCAGCCATCACCGCCAGCCGATCGAGTCCGATGACGTTGGACTTCTCTTTCATCTCTCGCATCTGCTCGTCGAGGTAGTTGGCCGATCGTTGCAGTGCTTCGACTTCTTCTGCTTTACAGCTGACCTGGTAGTCCTTGTCGAGAATGGAGACCCTGACGGTTTTTGCGTCACTCACGTGTTATTTCCTTCAGTCCTGTTCCAAAGACTTCAGGCGCATGATCATCGCCTCAATCTTGGATTTTGCCAGCTCATTCTTCTCGAGCAGTTTGGTGCGCTCCTGCATCCACTTGTCACGCTCGGTTTCCATTGAAGAATGCCGTCGCTCAAGCTCATCGCAGAGTGCGATCAGTTCATCGATGCGCTGTTCGAGTGTCTGAAGATCCAAGGAGGTGCTCGACCGGTTACCGTTGAGCAACTATAAAGCGGGTCAATCCTGTTGTTCAAGCTGACTTCGAGTAAAATCTCTGACATGTCGAAATTCTTAAGCTTCAAACACGAACTCACTGCTCACGATGTCGACCTGCATCCTTCAGAACTGCATGGCCTGATGGTCGGCTATGTCTGTGGAGCCGGCAGCGAGCTCAATCTCGACCAACGGCGGGCACTTTATACCAACTGGCTCGATGCTGATGTGCCGGATGACCTGCTGACAATGTTGGATGCAGCCCACGACCAGGCGGTAGAGAATCTTGACGAGTTTGCTGATTTCGAGTTCAGACTGCTGATACCGGCGGATGATCAGCCTATCCAGGAGCGGGCCATGTCAATCGCGCTGTGGTGCAGCGGTTTTCTCTCAGGACTGGGGGAGTCCGGACGCCAGATTGACCAGGAGCAGGGTGATGCCGCCGAGGCGCTCGGAGTCATAGCCCGAATCGCCGCGATGACTGACGAGGTGCCCGAGGGGGAAGATAACGAGGAAGACCTGACTGAGATCGAGGAATTCGTGCGGGTCAGTACGCTGCTGGTCTTTGCCGAGACCCGGCCAGGCAGGCCACATTGATGGGTTCTCCGCGAACAAAGCAACGGTTGTCGAGCAA
>JAYQAI010000029.1:17020-23842 GCA_038136715.1 Gammaproteobacteria bacterium
AAGCAACGGTTGTCGAGCAAAAAGATTGAGCTCGCTGAGTTTGTCCAGCGTCGACGGGAGTTGTCTGCGTTGATGGAGGAAAACAGCATTGCGATCGTGCCTGCTGCAACAGCGCGGTTCCGAAACAGCGACGTCGAGTATCGTTTTCGCCAGGATAGTGACTTTCACTACCTCACCGGGTTTGATGAGCCAGCCAGCGTTTTCGTGCTGGTGCCGGGCCGCGATCACGGCGAATCTATCCTGTTTTGCCAGGAACGCGATGACCGGCGCGAACAATGGCACGGTGATATTACGGGGCCAGAGCGTGCCATGCAGCTCTATGGCATGGATGATGCTTTTCCACTTGCTGACATTGATGACATTCTGCCAGGTCTGATTGAGGGTCGAGCGAGGCTTTACTATGCAATGGGTGCCGATCGTGATTTCGACAACCAGATCATTGATTGGGTAAAGATGATTTCTGCAGGGGGTCAGTCTGGTGCTGAACCACCTGGCGAGTTTGTCCAACTTGAGCAGTACCTGCATGAGCTGAGGCTTTTCAAAAGCGCGGCGGAAATTCAGTTAATGCGACGGGCGGCAGCAGCCACGGTCCAGGGTCACCTCAGAATCCTTCAGACTACCGTCCCTGGAATGCCAGAGTATGAAGTTGAGGCAGAGCTTTACCACGAGTTTGCGATGCATGGGGCACGTTATCCTGCCTACCCCGCGATCGTTGGCGGTGGCAACAATGCCTGTACCCTGCACTACCTCCGCAATGAGGAGCTGCTGGAAGAGGGTGACCTTGTGCTGGTCGATGCCGGTGCTGAGTATGCGAACTATGCCTGTGACCTGACGCGAACCTTCCCTGTAAGCGGAAGATTTACTGATGCCCAGGCTGAAATTTACAACGTGGTGCTAAGAGCGCAAGAGGCAGCCATTGAAGAAGTGCGGGTGGGAAACACCTGGAACGCCCCCCATGCAGCTGCGGTCAGGGAGATTACAGCGGGCCTGATTGATCTTGGCTTTCTCAGCGGCGATCTGGACCAGCTCATCAGTGACCAGGCATACCTTGAATACTATCCACACAAGACCGGTCACTGGCTTGGCCTGGACGTACACGATGTCGGCGAGTATCAGGTCAATGGAGCCTGGCGCGTGTTTGAAGAAGGCATGGTCACGACGATTGAACCGGGGATTTACGTCAGTGCAGATCAGCAGGCTGCACCTGCCCTTTATCGGGGTATCGGGGTTCGCATAGAAGACGACGTGCTGGTGACGCGCAAGGGGCCGGAGGTGCTGACTGCTGGCGTGCCGAAAACGATCGAGGCGATTGAATCGCTGATGGCGCAAGCGCATGGCTGATGCAGATATCTCGGTGGTAGGTGCCGGCTTTGTCGGCCTCTCGCTGGCTATTGCGGCTGCACAGCGCGGTTTCAATGTCGAGGTCGTCGATCAAAAAGCGGCACCGGTGATGCCGGAGCAGGATTCGTCAAACGTGATAGCGGTAAATCCGTCCTCCGCCGAATTCCTAAAGCAGCTCGGTGTATGGGACCTTGTACCCGGAAAATTTCGCCCGGCCTACGATTCGATGCGGGTTATCGACGGCACCGGCACCGGGCAGATCAACTTCACGGCAGCTGAAGCTGGCCTGCCTGAACTTGGTTACATTGTGAACCAGGGGGCGTTGCTTGCTGCGCTGGCGGCGAGGGCGGTCGAGGCGAACGGCGTTAAGTTGGCATGGCAGCAGTCCGTGGACCCAGCAGCGATTGATTCACAGCTTGTCGTTGGTGCTGACGGCAGGCATTCAAAAATCAGGGAAGCCTTTGGCCTAAGGCAGCTCAACTACTCTTATGACCAGTTGGCGACGGTCTGTCTTGCCACTTTCGAATTGCCGCATGATCGTTGCGCCCGTCAGTGGTTCCACGAGACCGGGCCACTGGCATTATTGCCGCTGTCTTCAAAGGCCGATGTTGCGGTCGTCTGGTCGTCTTTCGACGATCTCGCTGAACTGACGGAAGCGTCGTTTAAGTCAGCTTTGCTGGAAGCAAGTGAGGGAGCGCTGGGCACACCGCTGGCAACGAGCAGGCGCTTCAGTTTCCCTCTGGTGCAGCAGCATGCGTTGGAATACTGCGCTGAAGGCGTTGTCCTGCTCGGGGACGCAGCCCATGCTATCCACCCGCTGGCAGGTCAGGGGGCCAACCTCGGATTTGCCGATGCGCGGGCGCTGGCAACAGAACTCTCGGCTGCGCGCCTCGAGGGCCTGGCGCCGGGGGACCTGCGGGTACTGCAGCGCTATGAACGGGCAAGGAAAGGTCACAACGGCGTCGCGGCGCTCGGCATGGAAGGCTTTCATCGGCTCTTTACCAGCAGGTTGCCTGGGCTTGGCCTGCTGCGGAATCTCGGCCTTGATCTCGTCGACCAGAATGCACGCCTGAAGCGGCTGGCGACTGATCTGGCCAGCGGTCGCTGACGTAACGAAATGAATTAAGCTCTTGCTGCAAAAGCCTGCGACGCAGGTACACGAACTGTTACAATACGGCGCTTCTTGCGAAGTACACCGACCCCATGGGACAACGCACCCCTTTATTTGATGAACATAGCAGACTCGGCGCCAAAGTAGTCGATTTTGGTGGGTGGGACATGCCGATCCACTATGGCTCGCAGCTCGAAGAACACCACGCGGTGCGTTGTGACGCTGGTGTTTTTGATGTTTCTCACATGACCGTGGTGGAGCTGCATGGGGTGAACGTTGAAGCCTACCTTGATCGGCTTCTCGCGAACGACTTTAAACGACTCAATCGAGCCGGGCAGGCCATGTATTCGGGCATGCTGAATAAGGACGGTGGTGTCATCGATGACCTGATCGTTTACCGGACCGGCAATCCTTGCCTGGTCGTGGTGAACTGCGCCACGCGAGAGAAAGACCTCGCCTGGATGAATCAGCAGGCAGGCGCCTTTGATGTCGATGTCCGGGAGCGGAATGACGTCGCGATCCTTGCGGTGCAGGGCCCGGCAGCGATTGAAAAAGTGTCTGGCCTGGTGTCCGATGCTCAGCGGCAGTGCATCGCTGAGTTGAAGGCCTTTCAGGGTGCGTGGTCAGATGGATGGTTTATCGCTCGAACTGGCTACACCGGTGAGAGGGGCCTTGAAGTCATTCTGCCCGCAGAGGCTGCCGTGCCATTTTGGCAGGCGCTGCTGGCAGCGGGCGTGAAGCCGATAGGTCTCGGTGCACGGGACACGCTTAGACTGGAAGCCGGGATGAACCTTTATGGCAACGACATGGATGAGAGTGTCACGCCGTTGGAATCCAACATGGCGTCCACTGTGTTTCTTGATGGCAGGGACTTCATCGGTGCCAGCGCAATCAGGGCTCAGCAGGAAGCGGGTGAGTATCCGCGTCTGATTGGTCTTGTTATGCAAGTTAAGGGTGTCCTGCGTGCGCATTACCCCGTATTCAGCGAGGGTGAACCCGTGGGAGAAATCACTTCGGGAGCTTTTTCCCCGACTCTGCAACTCGGTATTGCGCTGGCGCGTGTCGCACGTACATCCGCGCAGATGACGGTTGAGATCAGAGGCAAACAGGTGCCTGTGGAGGCAGTCACGCCTTCATTCGTGCGAAACGGTAAGGCGGTCTGGAAACCGCTGGAACACAAATAAATTTTCACTGGAGAGAAGTCGATGGCGGAATTTCCCACTGAGCTTAAGTACCTTGCCACTCACGAGTGGGCAAAACTCGATGGCGACATCGTGGTAGTGGGTATCTCAGATCACGCTCAGGATGCACTCGGTGACGTGGTTTACGTTGAATTGCCCGAAGTGGGTGCCAGTGTCGCCGCTGGCGACGAGGTAGCGGTGGTTGAATCTGTCAAGGCGGCTTCAGATATCTACGCACCGATCGCGGGTAGCGTTGTTGCTGTCAATGAGGCGCTGGAGGACAGCCCGGAACTGGTCAACGAGTCACCCTATGAAGAAGGCTGGTTTTTCAAAATCACCCCGGCTGACAGCGCAGCGCTCGACGGCCTGCTGTCTGCTGCCGCTTACCAGGCAGTTTGTGACGACGAGGACCATTGATCTAAATGCCATTCATCCCCCACACACTCGAAGATGAGCGCAAGATGCTGGCTTCGATCGGTGTCGATACCATCGAAGACCTTTTCGACGAGATACCGTCAGCACTCAGAGCAGGAGAGCTGAACCAGACGCCGGAAGGCCTGAGTGAAATGCAGTTGATGCGACTAATGACAGAGCGGGCTGCACTGGACAGGGTTCAGCTGTCCTTTCTTGGCGCCGGCGCTTATGAGCATCATATCCCCGCTGCAGTCTGGGACCTGGTCAGCCGGGGCGAGTTCATGACGGCTTACACCCCCTACCAGGCCGAGGCAAGCCAGGGCACGCTGCAGCTCATTTATGAATATCAGACCATGATGTCGCGTCTCATGCAGATGGACGTTGCCAATGCCTCGGTTTATGACGGTGCGTCCGCAATGGCCGAGGCCATTCTGATGGCGGTGCGTGCCAATAAGAAAGTGAAATCGCGACGGGTGCTGGTCGCTGGCGACATACATCCCCGATATATCAAGGCCTGTCGTACGATCGTTGGTAATCAGGGTATCGATCTGGAGATCCTTCCGTTCGACCCTGAGACGGGCTGTCTCGACCCCGATGGGCTGGCAGCAGATGAAGCGGTTGCCCTGGTCGTGAGCTACCCGAATTTCTTTGGTGGCCTCTGTGATGTTAATGCCCTGACGGACTTGGCCCATGCCGCCGCTGCACTGGTTATTGGTGTGGTCAATCCGACCGCCATGGCGCTGTTGCAGCCGCCAGGGTCCTGGGGTCAAACTGGCGCTGATATTGTGGTGGGTGAGGGTCAGCCCCTGGGTATTCCGCTTGCCAGTGGTGGGCCGTATCTTGGTTTCATGTGCTGCCGGCAGTCAATCGTGCGCCAGATGCCGGGCCGCATTATTGGCCGGACCACGGACCTCGATGATAAAGAGGGCTTTGCCCTCACGCTGCAGGCCCGGGAGCAGCATATCAGGCGGGGTAAAGCGACCTCGAACATCTGCACCAACCAGGGTCTGTTGGTCACCGCAGCGAGCATCTACCTGAGTTTGATGGGTGATAAGGGTTTGCGTTCTGTCGCTGTGCAATGCCACGAAGGACTGCAGACTTTGCTGGCCAAGGCACTGGCGCTGCCGCAGGTCAGCCAGCGTTTCACCGGACCAGCGTTTCACGAGGCCGTGCTCGAATTGCCGGTAAAGGCGGCCGATCTCCTGTCTGTGATGTTGCAAGACGGCATTATCGGCGGCTACGACCTGGGCGAGGTCGATGCGACTCTTGATCACTGCATGCTGGTCAACGTGACCGAAACGAAGACCGTCGAAGATATCGAGGTGTGGGCTCGCAGTCTGGCGGCTGCACTGGAGGATCAGTCATGCTGATTTATGATCACTCGAGCCCTGGCCGCAGTGCCAGGGCGCAGTTCACCGAAACGCTGAAAGCCCCTGCCAGCCTGCCTGTCGAACACCTTCGCGAAGGCGAAATTGGTCTGCCTGAAGTCTCTGAACTGCAGGTGGTTCGCCATTTCACCAATCTGTCGAGGAAGAACTTTTCCATCGATGGTGAGTTTTACCCGCTCGGTTCCTGCACGATGAAGTACAACCCCCGTGGCGCTCATCGGGCGGCGAGCATTCCTGGGTTTCTTGCCAGGCACCCGCTTGCGCCTGAGGCGGTCAGCCAGGGGCATCTTTCCTGTCTCTATGAGCTGCAAGAGTATCTGAAGGACGTGACCGGTATGCAGGCGGTGTCACTGACTCCAATGGCTGGTGCTCAGGGTGAGTTTGCCGGCGTTGCAATGATTCGCGCTTACCATGACAAACGCGGTGATACAGCGCGGTCTGAGATTCTGGTGCCAAATGCCGCGCATGGCACCAACCCGGCGACTGCCGTCATGTGTGGTTACAAGGTGCGTGAGATTGCAGTTACCGACAGCGGCGATGTTGACCTGGCAGCGCTGAAGGCGGCTGTTGGCCCTCAAACGGCAGGCTTGATGATGACAAACCCGTCGACCTGCGGTGTTTTCGAGCGTCAGGTCCAGGAGATTGCGACGACCGTGCATGATGCGGGTGGATTGCTCTACTACGATGGTGCCAACCTGAATGCGATTCTGGGCAAAGTGAAGCCAGGTGATATGGGATTTGATGTGCTCCACATGAACCTGCACAAGACGTTTGCCACGCCACATGGCGGGGGTGGGCCTGGTGCAGGGCCGGTCGGTGTGGGCGAGAGACTGCTGCCCTTTGTGCCAACGCCGATTGTGGGCAAGTCGGGCGACAGTTACCGCTGGCTCACTGAAGAAGATCTGCCGGACTCTATCGGCAATCTTTCAGCCTTCATGGGCAATGCTGGCATCCTTCTGCGGGCCTATGTTTATGCACGCCTGCTTGGTAAACAGGGAATGCATCGGGTAGGTGCTTACGCTACGCTCAATGCCAACTATCTGGCACGGGAACTCGAGAAAGCCGGTTATACACTGGCGTATCCTGAACGCCGGGCAACGCATGAATTCATCCTGACCCTTGCTAATGAAGCGAAGGAGTTCGGTGTAACAGCGATGGATGTTGCCAAGCGGCTGCTTGACTACGGCTACCACGCGCCGACGACTTATTTCCCGCTGCTGATCCCGGAATGCTTGTTGATTGAGCCGACGGAAACCGAAAGCCTTGAAGCCATGGATGGGTTTATTGCAGCCATGGCGGCAATTCTTGAGGAAGCGCGAAGTGACGCCGAGTTGGTTAAAGGCGCACCTTACACCATGCCGGTCAAACGCCTTGATGATGTAAAAGC